>CAYOLG010000008.1:0-23318 GCA_964404745.1 uncultured Opitutaceae bacterium | reverse complement strand
TCAATCGATCTCCCGCTTCAGTTCTCGGCGCATCAGATCATCCAGAGCCGCGATGGGTGGCTTCTCCTCATAGAGAACGCGGTAAACCTGATCAAGAATCGGGGCTTCGATTCCTTTATTGCTGAGCATTTCTTGAAAGGATCGAGAAGTGCGGTAGCCTTCTACCGCCGTGCGTTGCGATGAGATAATCTCTCCCGCGGACTTTCCGCGAGCAAGCGACTCCCCAAAAGTACGGTTACGACTCCATTCACCATGACAAGTCGCCACCAAATCGCCAAACCCGCTAAGCCCGTAGAACGTCTCCATTCTAGCCCCTAGGGCAACGCCCACTCTGACCATTTCCGCCAACGCTCTCGTCAACAGCGCGGCTAGAGCATTGTCCCCCAGCCCCAATCCTTGACAGCAGCCTGCCGCAATAGCGTAGACGTTTTTCAAGCATCCGCCCAATTCGACGCCAATCAGATCATGGCTCAAATAGATGCGCATGCTCGGCCCGCTCAAAGACAACTGTATCTCGCTAACCAAAGGATTGTCGGATTCGCATCCCAGGGTCATAGCAGCCGGCTTGCCTTCGGCTACCTCGCCAGCGAATGTCGGGCCTGACAAACTGGCGACCATAGAGCCCGGTAGCGCTTCCGCAATCATCTGACACGGCGTTTCCAGAGAATCTAGGTCTAACCCTTTCGCCAAACTGACAAAGATCCGCTGCCCAGAGCCTGGCGAAATCGACTTTATCCGTTCCAGCCAATCCTTGAGGGCATAGGACGGCGACGCCAAAAAGACCGCTGAGACATCTTCGATTGCCGCCTCTTCTAGTAACGAAACCTGAACCTCATCCGGCAGGGCAAATCCCGGCAGGTAGGATTCATTCTCTCGCGATTCGCTGATCGTCCGCGCTTGCTCTGGCCTGCGCGGCACCAAAGACACTTGGCAACCTTGACGGGCTAAATGCAAAGCCATCGCCGTTCCCCATGCGCCGGCCCCGCATATTGCTACCCGCCTACTGTTCGACATAACGGTTTTCTACGATCAGCCAGGCGCTTCTGGCAACAACCCTCGAATCAAGTTGGGAAAAATTAATGCCATAGATAAATATATTTGCCTTTTTTTGATTTCTGGGGCCCGCGCAGACTATTATCTGCTTGATGGAGGGCTAGTAACGCCTTTCTTTACATCTGTGTGCCGCTTCCTGTCTAACCTGCTTCACAAAAAACGCTTGCGAAACGATGCGTTGCTGGATCGCAGTTCAGAAGACTTTCGGATGCAAAACGCTCAATTCGTCAGCTTTCTGCAGAAAAGCGGGTTCCGGCACCATCAATTGAATCGCCACGAAAAAACCAAGCGATTGAAAAAGCTCGTTTCAGCCTTGGTCGCCTGGTCGCTGATAGTCGGTCTGATTTGGATCGTGGTTGAAAGCGCCCAAGCCTTGGAGCTGTTCTAAGTCCAGCTTGATAAGCGGACGATCTCACGCCTACGCTTAGCCGCGAGCCCACCTGCTTTCTCTCATCGCCTACAGAGCTTTCGCTGCGAAGAGCCCTTTGACGCTCGCCGCTAGGTAGTCGCGGTTCATCTTGGAGATGAATTCCTCGCTAATCAGCTTGGGGCAGGCCGCCGAGCACTCGTACTGGTTGGTGCAATTGCCAAATCCAGCCTCATCCATGGCTGCAACCATGTTCAAAACCCGTGAATCCTTTTCCGGCTGACCTTGAGGCAGCAAATTCAGCTGACCGGCTTTCGCGGATACGAAAAGCATAGCCGAAGAATTCTTGCAGGCCGCCACACAAGCGCCACATCCGATACAAGCGGCCGCATCCATCGCCAGATCGGCAACCGTTTTTGGAATCGGAATGGCGTTGGCATCCTGGCAGCTCCCCGCTCGAGCAGTAATGTAGCCACCAGCCTGTATGACCGAATCAAATGCCGACC
This sequence comes from uncultured Opitutaceae bacterium, assembly GCA_964404745.1. Lineage (GTDB taxonomy): Bacteria > Verrucomicrobiota > Verrucomicrobiia > Opitutales > Opitutaceae > Pelagisphaera. The sequence goes on along the minus strand of CAYOLG010000008.1, from coordinate 21,392 downwards.
GGTCGATGACAAGATCCTTTTGCACCGGGAAGGCTTTGGCTCGAAAGGGCTCGACGACAATGGTGTCGCCATCCTTGAAACTTCTCATGTAGGTCTGGCAAGTCGTAGCCCCGCTCTCTGGACCGTGAGGCTTGCCGTTGATCATGCAGGAGCAGGTCCCGCAAATGCCTTCTCGACAATCATGGGCGAAAGCAATCGGCTCTTCCCCCTTTTCAATAAGATCCTCATTCACCACATCGAGCATCTCAAGGAAGGACATGTTCGAGTTTAAACCCTCCGCTGTGTATTCCTCGAATTTTCCAGCGGAATTCCCATTCTTCTGCCGCCAAACACGTAGTGTTACTTTCATTGCTTTTCCAAATCCTTTGCTCGCGACTATCTTCTACTTGTAGCTACGCGTAACCATCTTTACGCGCTCATACTCTAGCTTTTCCTGATGGTGTTCCTGGGGCTGGTCCTTGCCCTTCCATTCCCAAGCGGAAACATGGGCGAAGCCTTCATCGTCGCGTCTCGCCTCTCCGTCTTCGTATTGATGCTCCTCTCGGAAATGCCCGCCACACGACTCTTCCCGAGCCAAGGCATCCCGGCACATCAATTCGCCCAATTCGAAGAAATCGGCAACCCGTCCCGCCATTTCCAGCGACTGGTTAAGATTGTCTCCCGCTCCCAGAACGCGAACGTCTTCTTCGAATTCCTGGCGCAACGCGGGGATTTCCCGTATAGCTTCCTCGAGGCCGCTCTTGTTGCGAGCCATGCCGCACTTGTCCCACATGATTTTCCCCAAGCGCTTGTGAAAACTGTTAACCGATTGCTTTCCGTTGTTCTCGAGCAAAGCCTTCGTCCGGTTGACCACGTCTTCCTCGGCTTTGGTGAACTCGGGATGATCCACTGGAGGAGCCGGCTCTCTCGGCACTTCCGCTAGGTAGTGAGGAATCGTGTATGGAAGAACGAAATACCCATCCGCGAGCCCTTGCATTAGGGCTGAAGCGCCCAAGCGATTCGCTCCGTGATCCGAGAAATTCGCTTCTCCGATCACAAAACATCCGGGGATCGTGCTCATCAAATTGTAGTCCACCCAAAGACCGCCCATCGTGTAGTGAACCGCTGGATAAATACGCATGGGCTGCTTGTACGCGCTCTCGCCCGTGATTTCGTGATAGATGTCGAAAAGATTGCCATACCTCTCGCGAATAACGTCTTCGCCAAGACGATCGATCGCGTCCTTGAAATCCAGGTACACACCGAGCCCAGTTTCGCCAACCCCGCGACCTTCATCGCACACCTCTTTAGCGGATCGCGAAGAGATATCCCGTGGAGCCAGGTTTCCGAAACTCGGATACTTCCGTTCAAGATAGTAATCGCGCTCCTCTTCCGGAATTTGGTCAGCAGGGCGCTGGTCTCCTGGATTCTTGGGAGCCCAAATGCGTCCGTCATTTCGCAGCGACTCCGACATCAAGGTCAGTTTTGATTGATAATCTCCAGAGACGGGTATGCAGGTCGGATGGATCTGCGTATAGCAAGGATTGGCGAATGCCGCTCCTTTCCGGTGGGCTCGCCACGCTGCCGTGACATTGGAGTTCAAGGCGCTGGTCGAAAGGTAGAATACATTGCCGTATCCTCCCGTAGCCAATACAACCGCGTGAGCGGAGTGCTTATCAATTGAACCGGTTATCACGTTCCGAGTAATGATTCCTCGGGCATGACCGTCGATGACAACCAAATCGAGCATTTCGTGATTCGCATAAAGCTCGACATTGCCCAAACCGATCTGGCGGCTTAGTCCAGAATAGGCCCCAAGCAATAGCTGCTGCCCCGTTTGCCCTCTAGCGTAGAACGTACGCGAAACCTGGGCTCCTCCAAACGAGCGGTTGGCCAGCAGGCCTCCGTACTCTCTGGCAAACGGCACGCCGAGGGCCACGCATTGGTCGATGATGTTCGCGCTGACTTGGGCCAGGCGATAGACGTTCGATTCCCGGGAGCGAAAATCGCCTCCCTTCACCGTGTCATAAAAAAGTCGATACACGCTGTCGCCGTCGTTTTGGTAATTCTTGGCAGCATTAATGCCACCTTGGGCCGCTATTGAATGGGCCCGGCGCGGGCTGTCGTGGAAGGTGAACGCTTTCACCGAGTAACCGAGCTCCGCCAACGTCGATGCCGCCGAGGCTCCAGCCAACCCTGTCCCGACAACGATAATATCGTATTTCCGCTTGTTGGCCGGGTTGACTAGCTTCCCGTCCATTATGTGCTTATCCCACTTACTTTCCAAGGGGCCCGACGGTGTTTTTGAATCCAGTATCATTGGTTGGGAAAAAGCTTAGGATTGGTTATCGCCAGCAGTCTCATCGATTTCCGCTATCGTTGCCGCATTGCGAAGCCCGCAAATCTCGCATTCCGTCCGACAGAGATAACCGGCTACCTGAGGATTTTGGATACGCGCTTTGCCGCTCATGGCAGCCACCACGATCACTGCGTTGCCCAGAAAATAGAGAACGCACACGGCCATGACGATCCGGTTCAGAGCCTTAGACCAGGTTCTCGTCTGCCAGCCTACCGACTGGAACATGCTAACCAGCCCATGCCTTAGATGCCAACTGAGCAGCCCCACGGCCAATAGATAGAAGATGGAGACAAGCGGATTTTGAAATCCGATTATAATCATGGAGTGAACATCGCGCACCGGAGTTCCGTCCGCCAGGATCGTATTAGGATAGGCCTCAGGGCCATGGGTCACGCGGACGGTAAAATGGAGTAGATGATAGACTATGAAAGCGAGCACAACCACTCCTGAAACTCGCATGTAGCGCGATGCCAGAGTCGCCCGCAAAGTAATCTGGCTTTGGTATCCTTCCGGTCTAGCCGCTTTGTTCTCCAACGTGAGTTGCGCTGCGAGCCAAACATGTATCGCGAGCGTTGCCAATAGGAACAGGCGTATCACCCACAAGCCCGGGCCGAGGGCCTCAAGAAAATGGGCGTAGGCATTGATCTTGTCCGGATGGGCAAAGATCTGGAGGTTTCCAGACAGGTGGCCAATCACAAATCCGAAAAGTATAAAACCCGTCACCGCCATCGTAACTTTCTTGCCGATGGACGATTTGAAGAGAACGTGGAAGATATTCATCGAGTCGCCGATTTGATGAGCGGGCCATCTCCATGGCGGCATAGAGCCGATCTGGATAGCCGCACAGGCTAGACGAGACGTTATTCTCGCAAGCCCTCAGGTCAATTAGGAACCCGTATCTAAACGTTTGAGAATGAAAAGATAAGCGCAAGCGATATGGTCTATTAGGAAAGGTCGCAGGGCGCCATGTGACTCAGGCACCGTTGTCACGGCCCTTCGACAGAGCTAGCCGCTTCGCCGTCTGGCCTGGATTTTTCGCCATTCCGGGTAGAAAAGAAGAAGAGCGTTTAGAACGAGGGAGTGAAAAATCTCGCCCGTCTGAGCCATCTCGAACACGCGATCGACAGGAACGGTCTTCGTTTCTATCTCTTCATGTTCATCCCATTTCAGGGCTGCCGTTTTTATGGCCTGCTCGGCCAATACGATATGGCAAGCATTGTCCTGGATGGCTGGATTCGGCCTTACCGATCCCAGGAGCCGAGCCCGCTCCGAAGTGAACCCAGTTTCCTCCTGCAGCTCGCGCAGTCCTGCCACGACGGGATCCTCGCCTGGATCCATAACGCCTCCGGGAATTTCCCAAGAAGTCTCTTTAACCCCAAATCGAAATTGGTTCACCAGCACCATTTCGAAATTGGAAGTAATTGGGATGACATTTACCCAATCCCGGGAGCTGATAACGTAAAAGTCGCTTTCGGTTTTCCGCGAAGGGTGCTTGAACCGCTTGGAGACCACGTCGAAAATGCGACATCTAGCCAAGCGCTCGGAACCCAATTCATCCCAATGAGGGACGGCGTCTCTAGGCAAGCTAGTTGGCTTAGGAGCGGACATCAGATTCAAGGCGGAGAGCGTTTCGAACGAAACACAGGCGATAATCGCCAGGGAGTTCGCCCTTTTCCGTGAGACCGCTAATCGTTTTGTGGGACTGGAATGATGATTTCCTGACCTATACGCAAGCGCCTAGGGTCGACTCCGGGGTTAGCGTCGACGATATCGTTGACACCCACTTTGTAGCGCGTCCCCAGCTTCTGGTAGGTGTCCCCTGCTTCGATCTTATGGGTCGTCGTTTCCCCAATAATGGCTGGAGTGTCTCCATCCGACTTGGTCTGAGATGAGGCTGGAGCTGATGGTCGAGTAGCGGCAGCGGGGGCGGCGCGCACACCTGCTTGCTCCAAAGCTTCCGCTTTCTTGAGGGCGGTTCCTGCCTGGATAGCTAAAGTACGCATACTCGTCTTCACAGAGGCGATGTCTTTCTGAACTCCATCCGTCACCTGGCCGAGACTCGACTCAATCGAGGTTATCTTGCCAGCCGCCTTTCGAAGCATTTCCGCATTCGACTCAACCGTAGATTCCAGATTGCTGATTGTGTCGGTTGCTCCGGAAATCGCTGCTAGTTGGCCTTCCAATTCGTTCGCCTTGGAAAACCCTAGCCACCCAAGAATAAAGCCTGTCAGGGCGATGATCACGGCCGCTATGCCAATAAATAAAGGCGTCTTCGAACTCGAATCCAGATCGGCGGAGGAGAGATTATCCATAGCAATAATGATTTCTTTTTTCAATGCGTCATCAGCGAGGCCGTAATGGCACAACTCGCGTCACAGGCAAAGACTCCCCTAGTTGTTCTGCCATTATGCCAGGATTTCAAGATATTCTTGACAGCCCAACCGAATACACCTCTTTTTACGCCCTCTTTTTCGGGGCGTAGCTTAGCCTGGTAGAGCGCCTGGTTTGGGACCAGGAGGCCGTTGGTTCGAATCCAATCGCCCCGACCATTTGTAAACCGAGAGAACCTTAGCCAGGGTTGACCGAGGCCTCTGGCCAACATGACCGGTCCAGAATGGAACCGGACCACATATGGATTTTTATTGTAGGGTCGTTGCTTGCAGCGAACACGTTGCCTAAACGGTAGTTACTCCTGCGGTCTCCGCTAGCGAAGACCCTACATGGTTTCGGTCTACCCTACTAGTCATTGCCAATAAACGGTTAAGACTTTTTTGCCTCAGCCAATCCAATCGCCCCGACTCTGTTTTTTCACGAAAGCATTGCCTATCCCGGGCGATTACGGAACATTCACTCCCGTTCGTCTAAATTGTTCATCAGCATGCCCTCCGAAGACAGCCAAGTTGCGATCCCCGTACTGCTCGAATTTTCTTCGCAGCTTCCGGCCTCGCCGAAAATATTCTCCCGGCTCTCTAAGCTGATCGAGGACGAGGACACAGGGCTGGATTACATTGCTTCTCTAATAAAGATGGATCCGTCAATCGCGGCCCATATACTCAGGGTAACCAACAGCGCCTACTACGGCTGCGCCGTTAAGCTGAACGATATCGAGTCCGCCATAGCCCGAATAGGTTTTAACGAGGTTCACAAAGCGCTCAGCGTGGTGATCGCTCACGATTGCTTTTACCAAGCGCTACCAATTTACGGCATTACCGCTACCGAGTACGCGGACGAATGCATCGCTGTTGCTGTTGCCTCGGAAGTTGTCGCCAAGCGCACCGGGGACGATCTCAATGCTCCCTATATCACAGGATTGCTTCACGCAATCGGGAAACTGGCGATCAACCTGTATTTCGAAAAGCTCGGAAGAACTAAACGAATGATCAAAACTCGAGCTCGAAGCGCCTTGATCGAGGCGGAGAGCGAGCGTTTTGGGATAACGCACCTGCAAGCCGGGTTCGAACTACTGAGGCACTGGCAGTTCGAGCCGGAAATCTGGCAACCCATCAGGCAACAATCGAATCCCAAGCCAGCCGCCCGTTTTCTTCGCTCCACAGCCATCCTGACTGCAGCGATCTGGCTGGCGGAGAATTTGAAGCAATTCGATCCGGATAGCCCCCTCCCATCGGAGTTCGTCTGGGCGCTAGAAGAATTGAACCTGGACACCCTAGAAACCGCTAGCCTGATCGATTCTACTCGATTTGAATTCAATGATCGCCAAAACCTATTTTCTATGCTTATCTAAACGCTCCAACTTTCAATAAATAGCCCTTGTTACCCCTTTAAGTTTGCCCCGCCTGCTGACCACGGAATCTCTCTGCAATGCTGACTCGCCCGCTCTCAAAGCCGCTCAATGTCGCTTTTGGAGTGCGGCGACGTTGGCCATGCTTGCAATACTGACATTCGCTTCGTCGCAAACGATTGAGTTCGAAACCATGTCGGACCTGGTCAATCGGGGAGCGGAAGCATTCGCTTCTGGAGATTACGTTCAGGCTGCCAATGCTTTTCAGAAACTCGAGTCGGTTTACTCGTCTGAACCGGAGTGGGAAGCCAATCGACTCGGATCGAAGATCGCTCCGCTTGCTGGCTATGCCGCCCTAAAGGCCGGTCTATTCGATCAGGCAATCGCTTCCCTGCAACAATTCGCTAGCGAGGAAAGTTCAGACTCCGGGCAGGACCTTTTTGTCAAGTACACCGTTGCCTCGGCCTTGAAAAACAAAGGAGCCTTCGTCGAAGCATTAGACGCCTTCGCCCGCTTTCGAGACGCGACTCAGTCGGTCTCCCAACAAAGCATCGCCTGGATACATGAGGCCGATATCCATGCCAGGCAAAGCGATTTCGCCACCGCGTCCTCCATCCTCGAACGGGTTTCCGAGAGCACGGCCACCGCCATACGAATCAGGACCCATGCTCGGATTCGACTTCTGCAAGCTCAATTGGACCAGAAGGATTATCCACAAGCGGCAAAAACTCTGCTCGGCCGTCATTGGGAATCGGATACAATGCCCGAGATGGCCTTGCTCGCCTTTTTGTCAATCGAGGCTGGGGACCTTTTCCTATCCAACGGATTTATCGAAGAGGCTAGGCAAGCTTACCGGCTCACGCCTTCGAAAGACGCGCTCGTCGAGAAACAGAAGCGAAAGCTCGGCAACCTCAAACAGACGTTCCAGTCCCGCAAAGACAGCGTTGGAATGGGCGGCATTATGTGGACGGATTTCTACGAGCAGCTTATCGCAGGCGCAGCCGCCCAGCTATCCGCTCTGGAAAAATCGGATGACTATTCGGAACCGCTTCAACTTCGACGCGGCCGATCCACCCTCCTCGCCAAGCGAGGGCATGAGGCCTGGTTGATTTTCGAACGGCTGAGCCAAACTGCAAATACAGAAGTAGCCGAGGTTGCCCACTTCAATTGGATACTCGCTGCCAAAGAACTTAATCGCTACTCCTCGGCGATCGCCATCGCTCGTGACTACCTCAAGGCCCACCCAGCATCGGAATCGGTAGATGATGCGCTCTCGCTGATTGCCCATACTTTGATTGACGCCGGTCGCTACGAGGATGCCATCGCTGCCTTGTCTGAGTTGATCACCGATGCGGCTGATCCCATTCTTAGGACTGTATCCACTTATCAACGAGGACAATGCTATCTCAGGATCGCGAGCTATGGGAACGCGCACTCCGACTTCAGCCAAGTTGAAGAAGAGGCCACCAGTAGCGACCTAGTAGATCGAGCCATCTTGTGGAGGGGAATCAGCCATTTTCTGCAAAACGACTTCAACGGATCTTTGCCCATCTTCGCATCTCTAATGACGGCTTCGCAAAATAGGGAAGTTCGCGGAGAAGCCCATTATCGCTACGCTTGTTGTCTGTATTCCACTTACGATTACACAAAATGCGCAACTTCTCTTCTCGAGTTCGCAGACAGGTACTCGGGTCATCCCAGACAATACGAAGCCCGACTCCTTTTGGGCGACGCCTACGCCGCGGACAACGAATTGGAAGCAGCCCTTGAGCAATACCAGGCGGTGCCGGGCGAGATCGAGGAAATCGGCCATCTGGCGGCCATCCAATCGGCTCAAACCACCAGAGAGCTCGGCCGCATTTCCGAGGCTCTAGAATCTTTGGGGGCTCAATTCAAGCTAACACGAGACCCGTTCAAAAGAACTGAGATTCAGCTAATGACCGCAGATCTCTACCTGCAGCTAGGAGAAACGGACCGCGCCCATCGATTGCTTCAAGAAGCGATCGCTGACGAAGGCGACAGCCCCGTTGCCGAGAATATGATGGAGGTCATCAGAGTTCTGGATACAATCGAGCCTATTCAAGCCCTGCTGCTCAAGGACAACGCTCTGGCGGAAGGCCGTTTCAGATTGGCGGGTCGCTATTGGCTGTTCCATGTCTTGGAGCTAAAAGAAGCCGACCATATCTATCAAAGCCGAGTAGCGCTTCTAGCATTGGCCAACGAGATCCCGATCGAGCAGCTGCCTCCCGAATGCCTTGCCCACGTGGGACTAGAATTGACCCAATTGGAGTTCAATTCAGGGCCAGCTATGCTTGATCGGCTCACTACTTTGTTTCCTGATAGTAATTACACGCCTTATGCCTATTTCGGTTTCGCCGTTGAGGAATCCAGGGCCGAGGAACACGCCGTTGCCCTCGGTTGGTTAAACCGAATGGGGTTCAGCGCCATCGACCTTCCCATTTTCGTCGATAGCCTGATTCTGGAAGGGAAGCTAAGGACGGAAGTCGATGAATTTAGCCGGGCCCAAGAAACGCTCGAGAACGCCCTCTCCTACAGGTGGGCCAGCAGCAACCAAAAAGCAAACTGCCTATTGCAACTAGCGGGACTGAAAAAACGGCAGGGTCAACTCGAGCAAGCGATCGCCTATTGCCAACGGGTTTTCACGCTGTATCCGGGAGCGATAGATGCCTCGGCCACTGGCTACCTGCAAAGCGCCCAGCATCTTACGGAGATCGAGGAGCCGGCCAAAGCGAAGGAAGTCCTCGAGGAGTTTATGAGGCGTTCGGAGTATCGGCATACCGAATCCTACCAGAAGGCAAAACAGCTGCTGGCATCGCTTAACAAAACCCCACCGTCATGACCCGTATTTTCAGCTTTTTCCAGTCCCTTGCCGTCATCGTCCCTTTGTCCGTTTCCGCGGATACCATCGAACTCTCCGATGGCAGGATATTCCATGGCGGATTAGCGGGTAGCGTGGGCGGCTATCTCTCGATTATTGTCGGGGATTCGAACAACCAAGCCGAGCTTCGCTATCGATTGGACGAAATCGAACGTATCGAATTTTCTGACTCAATTAGTAGACAGGATGCGATCGACGGCTTTTCCAAACGCCATCCTAGTGAATCGACCGCTTTGCTCGAGAATCTCGCCCTTAAACGACTTCCCTACCTGGAATTGTTGAGCCCTGAAGACGAGTCCATTTTTACCTATCTACTCGAATCCTACATTTTAACTGGAAGAGCAGTGGATGCTTTGGAAAGGGCTAAACTCTGGCTTAGTAAACTCTCCTCGAGTGAAGCAAAATTAAGGGGGCAAGAACTGCAGATCATAGCAGCCTGGAATTTGGATCGCCCAAGCGAGTCCGCATACTACGGCAGACAGTGGATCGAAGCAGGCCAGTCTTGCCAAACTAGCGCCTTGCCCTGGGTGACGCTGGCAAATATTGCCCTCATAGAAGATGATTACGAAACAGCGCTTTGGATAGCGCTGAACCCAATCGTATTCTCACCGCCCTCTCGACCTCCGTATTTAGAGGAAGCTTACGCCATAGCCATCATATCGGCTTTCAAAACAGGCGAACGGGCCCTAGCCCACCAGCTCAAATCAGAAATGCGAGACCTAGAATTCGTTCTGCCTAAAAACTTTCGTTGGTCAGCGCCGCTGGCAGACGCAGATAGGCAAAGCGAAGACGGATCGAGGACCGAAAATCGCTCGAACCAATTCAAACGGAATGCCAACCCGATCTTCAAGCTTATCGGCAAACCCTAAACTCGGAATCCAAATCATGAAAATCCCCACGAGAATCACAATAACCTTATACCATCCACCAAAAAGAATGATCCAATGGTGCTTTCTCAGATCCAAGCAGCGCGAGGCGGCCGATATCTGGCGACACCGGTGTCGTCTGGCATTGGCGAACGCTGCGAACTTGGATTCTGAGACGCATTCCCCTAGGCAACGTGGCCGAAACGGGCTTGAGCGGCGTTGCTCGCCGCCATACGGGCCTCTGACCCGCGCTGGCGTCAAGTCGCCTTGCTCAAGCCCGTTTCGGCCACCGCTATTTACTCATTCTTTTTGGCGGGTGGTATTAGCTATCCACTCAATCGGAGTATACCAGGCATTCGGGCAAGATGATGCCCAAGCCGAAACGAACCCTTCCTCCTTGTGGAATATGATCGAGCAAGGCGGTTGGGCAATGGCCCCGCTCGGAATTTGCTCTCTAGCTCTGATCTACCTGATTATACATTGCTCGCGAGAGACAAAAGCGACACGATTCGGGACCGAGCGATTTAGCGAGCGCATCGAGAGCCTCTGCAAAAGCGGAAAGCTGGACGAAGCGATCTCTGCAGCCAAGCAAGAACCCGCCTTGCTCGGACGAGCGCTGTCATTGGCCTTTGACAAATTCGACCCTGATGCCGAAGCGATCGATCGGGGAAAACTGGACGAAACCGTTCACGAGCAATTCGAACTGGAAGAGCATGCTGTAGGCCAATGGATACACTACATCAACGTTATCGCTACAGTCTCGCCTATGATTGGATTGCTAGGCACGGTAAGCGGGATGATCGGAGCCTTTCAGACAATGTCCGCCGGCGGTATGGGCCGTCCAGAATTGCTGGCCGGGAATATTGGCGAAGCCCTAATCACGACCGCTACTGGACTGTGCATTGGAATTCCTGCCATGATCGCCCATTCCTATTTCAGCAATCGGCTCAATAATCGGCTGGTAGAAAACACTCAGCGAGCTAATGCTGTTAGCGAATGTCTAGAAACTCTTCTATAAACGGCTAACCACTATGCGCATTTCTGGCGGAAAAGCGCGCGGGGTGGCCTTGAGCGTATCCAAGTCTTCGGTTCATCGGCCTGCGACCGATCGATTGAGGCAAGGCATATTCTCCAGCCTCGGAAAACGGATTGAGAAAGCCGCCGTATGCGACCTTTTCGCCGGCACCGGTTCCTATGGATTAGAAGCTCTCAGTAGGGGAGCGTTCTCAGCTGCATTCGTAGAAAAGAATCGCATGGCTTGCGAAATGATCCGCAGGAATATCGCCATCGTGGCCAAAAGCATGGGAATCCATCGACTGAGTGCGGCAGTCCTCCCGCAGGACGCAACGAAGCCCGGCTCTTTCTCCAGCAAGCAATTCGACCTCGTTTTCGCAGACCCTCCCTACGAGCATCTGGATTCAATCGGAACGGAACTCTTTCGGACCGTAGACAAAATCCTGAAAGAAGATGGACTATTTATACTAGAAGCGCCAGGCAATTTTGAATACGATTTCCGAGGCTGGGCTCTGTGCAAGAGGATTGGCAAAGGAACCGGTCAGCCCACCGCTCTATTCTATCGGCGAGACCAAATTGAGACTTAGGGAGTGTTCTAATTAAAAGATGCTATCGAGTTGTACGGCTTAGGGTCCCCGCTTCCGCATTGGCGTCAACTTAACCCAAAGATCGGGAAATGAACTCCCCAGGACGTCGAGTTCCACCCTTGAAACCGATGGTAAAAGGTGGCGCTCGACCTCCCGGCGAGCTTGAGTTGACGTGCATACCGCTTGCAGGGTCCGTAGAGCCGATTGGCACTCTACTTACAAGGTCGCCGCAAGCGACAACCCTACAAATTTCAAGATTGCTGGACACTCCCATTATCAGCCTAGGCAATGAACCTTATCTAAATCGACTGGCTGCGGATAGTGAGACCTAAGCAACCTTCTAAACGCTATTTCTCTCCCGTTCCTCATTAACCGCTCTGCCCGATTCGCCCCACGATCATCGCCAAACCGGCGACCACGGCAGCTTCTGTCCTTAGTGGACGCGATCCAAGATGGGCCAATTCGAATCCGTTGCTTCTCAGCAATTCCCGCTCGTCACCGGACCAGCCCCTTTCGGAACCGATAGCTAAAACGATGTTCGGATACTTCGTCTTCGTATCCAATAAATGGGTATCGGCCTCATAGTTGTCGAGAGCGATTCGTTGCTGATCGCCCGACAAGCTCGCAATCGAATCTTCAAGTTTTAGGCCAAAGCCAACTTCCGGTATTCTTGTAGAAAAGCCTTGAGCCGCCCCATCCACAATGTGCCGTTTCCATTCCCCCGAAATCCAGAGTCGTGATTCCGCGTAAGACGGTTCGCTTCTATCCGTCTGCGCAAACGATATGCGCCTTACGCCTAAGCTAGTTGCCTCTCGGAGAATTCTCCGGTTCGTTTGCGGCCGGGATAGCCCCACGATAAGTTCGATCGGGTACAGTGGAAGCTCCATCTCGTTCAGCTCGAACTTGAGAGATAGGCTCTCCTTCCCAATTCTCTCGAGCCTAGCCTTTCCCCTCATTCCATTAACCACGCCTACATCAAGCGTATCCCCTATTCCGCGACGGAGGATCTTGAGAATATGGTTGGCCCGAGGATCCTGGCGGTCCAAAGGATTATCAATTTCGCTGGCTTCGAATAAAATGATATTCATCCCTCGCTATTTTTGTAGCAAGCCAGGAAGCCAAGTGGTCAGAAACGGGATATAGGTTATTAGGATGACTCCAATGATAAAGACTAGCAGCAACGGCAAGGACGCCTTGATCACTACCGACATGGGTTTCCCGAATCGGTAGGAGGCCAAGAAAAGGTTCATCCCAATGGGAGGCGTCAAGTAGCCCAATTGCAAATTTGCCAAGAAAATAATCCCCAAATGAACCGGATCGATTCCAAAAACTACCCCTAGCGGCACGATCAAAGGCACTATCACGATTATCGCGGAAAAGATGTCCATCAAGCAGCCCACGAGAATCAGAGCTCCATTTAAGGCCAAGAGGAAAAGGTACTTCGATTCGATCGACGCTTGGGCCCACTCAACCATGCGATCCGGAATCATCGCGAAGATCAGATAGTCGGTCAGCCCCATGGCCACGCCCAAAATAAGCAAGACGCCCCCAACGAGCAAACCGCACTCGGCCATCATGGTTGGAAGCTCGGCTCGAACGCTGACCCTACGCACTCGTTTGGCATCAACCAGATAGACCGTAAATGCGTAAAAAGCGGATACCGACGCCGCTTCAATCGGCGTAGCGAATCCGCTAAACAACGCGAACAGAGCGACAATGGGTAGAAAGAGCTCTCCCAAGGCACCTACGAAAGCCTTTCCAACTTCAGTCCAATCGATGGGAGTCTGATCAACGCTGGCTTGCGGCTGTTTCCAGACCCCCCAAATGATCGTCATAACCACCAGCAATGCCCCCGGAATCGCTCCACCTAGAAATACGTCCTTCAGAGAGAGGCTGACTAGTTTGGTGTTGGTGGCAACAACCGCATAGAGGATCAAGGGAAGGCAGGGTGGGAATAGCACTCCCAAAGATCCAGCCCCTGTCAACATTCCGATACTGGAGCGTTCGTTGTATCCAGCTGATTGCAGCACCGGCATAAGCAAGCCCCCCAAAGCCAAAATAGTCACACCCGAGGCTCCGGTGAAGGTCGTGAAGAAAGCGCAGACCAGCACCGTAACAATAACGGCTCCGCCCCGTACGCCTCCGAAAATTGACTGAATTAGCCGGATCAGCCGTTTCGACGAATGACCTTGGGCTAAGAAATAGCCGGCCAAGGTGAACAGCGGCAAGGTCACTAGCAATGGATTGCTAATAAATCCATAGAGTGTTTGGGCCTGGGTTTCGATCGTTATACTTACACGCTCCTCTGGAAAGTAGCCACTCCAGCCCCAGTTCATAATGAGGGCGGCGCCTCCAATCGCCACATACAAAGGCGACCCGGCCACAGTTGCCAATATCAACAGTATCAGCAAAGGCCATACGAAACTCTCCACCTCATCGAAGGGATAGGTAGCGAAGACGATCAGAGCAGCGCTGGCGGCAAGGGGAACCCATCGCCCCTTCCAACTTGAAGCGCTAAACCAGACGATGCGGATGGCAAGCAATGCAAACCCGACCGGCATGATCGCCATGACCGCCCAACCAGAGATCCCCCAAAAAACTGCCGAATCTCCAATGCCCTCCGTACTGATGAATTTGAAACAGCCTATACCAATCACTACAGTAACGAAAAGGGCGAAGGAAGCGCTTACGCCACTGGCCACAGCGGCCCACGACCCTTTTAGGAATGCGGTGAAGGTGGAGAGTGAAAGTAGCCGATTCTCGCGGGCGGCTATCGCCCCGCCAAGCATGGCTACAAAAAGGACGAGATGCTGGAGGAGCTCAGCCGAGCCTGAAATGCCCGTGTTAAAACGCCGCAATACGATCTCGAGCAACGGCAACGCCATCATCAGTCCCAGCGAAACCGAAATGGCCCAGTCTTCTATTCGAGCCAACGCCATCCTCGCTCGGCTGCTCATCGGCTCTATTTTCGAGGGCTCCTCTACAGACTGACCTTGGGAAAGATCCGCATTATCCACGCAGGATTGCTACCTCTCTGCCCAGGAAAGGCAAGGGGATTTAAGAGGCCTTTATCTTGTCATTTGGCACCCGACCGATACTCTTCGAGAATCTCTATGGCCTGGTCCCAGATCTCTCCAGGCACTGTATTGTCACGGATGTGGCCATACGCTTCTTTGGAAACTGACTCCCATTGTTCTCTCAAATTGTCGTCCAGCTCGTTCGATTTCAGTCCAAAATTTTCCGCCATCACGCTGATCGACTCTTCGCTTTCCTTGCGCCCTGATAAAGTCATTTCCCGGCCCGCGTCCTCTGCTGCCGCCTTCATTGCCGCCTGTTCTTCTTCGCTAAACCGGTCCCACATTCGTTTCGAAATAACGATGGCTCCGATGATTGGGGCATAATTAAAATCGAGCATGTAGGGGGCCGAGCTGTACGACTGGCTGGCTAAAGCGTAGAAAGGAGGCATAGGCACCGTGTCCACTAAACCGGTGGTCAGGCTGGAGACGATCTCAGTGCTTTCGATGGGAATGGGGCGGAAACCCATTTTTTTGAGTAAATCCGTTTGCTGCGTGTCACCCGACCATGTAAACAGTTTTGACTGTCTCATGTCGTCTGGAGTCAGCAGAGGACTCTTGCTAAAAATCCGCACCCATCCGCTATCGATCCAAGTCAACACGACAAATCCTTGGTCGAGTATCCGTTTTTCCAACACAGGCGTCAGCTTACCCATGACATGCTCGAGTTCGTCAAAATTGCGATACAGCAAAGGCACCTTCTGGAAAACTGCCACCCCGTCGTCGATATCCGACAAGCCGATACCGGTAAGCAAAGCGGCATGCAAGCGATTGATCCGCATCTTATTGATCAGTTCCGATTCACTGCCCTGGCTTCCACCTGCGTAGACAATCAAGCTGGCTTTCCCGCTCGTTTCCTTTTTCCAGACCTGGCCCATCTTGCGCAAGGTCTTGTCAAACGAAGTATCCTTGGGCGCCAGAGTCGCCAAACGGAGAGGGGCGGCCATGCTTGCGATGGAGCCCACGAGGAGGGTTCCAAGGAGAGCCGCTAGAAGAAAAAGGGATTTCTTTGAGCGCATAGTCATACAACAAGTTTCGATATCAGCCTTTATTAGAAACACCGGGAATCGGGAAACGTTCAATCAATAACGCGTTAAACCGAGGCAATAAGACTCAACGCCTAAAAGAAATGCCAATCCAAGCGCGTTAGTAGCCATTCCGCCCTTCGCTGATAGATGAGATTGGAAAGCCGCCAATCGGGTCGGGCATCGATATCGATGGCTAAAGCTTGGTTCAGCAAGGATACGAACAATTCCTTGTCGCCTTTTTCAACCGCGACGGATTCCGCCATGGCGACGTACAAGGAGGCCATCTTTCCCCCTGAAAGCTCTTTGGCCCGCTGAAAATGTTTTGTCGCCTTCTCTATGGGATCTCCCTCTCCCCCCAGTCGGCTCATTTCGTAGGTTATAAAGAATCCGTGCAGGGTCCCATACCCCCAATCGGGGTCGAGTTCCATCGCTCGCTCCATCATGGCTTCGGCATAGGCCAATTCGCCGAGAATTTGTGGGTCGTCTAGGGACAAGGCAATGGCCCCAGACCAGGCAAGAGCGTTCCAATAGAGGGTTTCGACGTCTTCTTTTCCGATTCTGTCGAGGGCAGCGTCTTTGTCCGCCTTCAACTCTGCCTCGAAGCCCGGATAAGCCACCTCTAGAGAACGCATCCCGTATCCATTCGCTCGCAGATACAAATTCTTGGCCCGCTCTCTCAGCTCGAGGGCCCGATCGTAATCCTCATCCTCGATTTCATCGGCGTCCAACTGAACAAATCCGTAGCTGTATTGAGTAAATCCACTGGCCAAGGCTCGCAGCAGCTCTTCATGCCGAGGAGTCTCGGCTAAGACGCTTTCCATCAGCTTCAGGCTGAAGGGCAAGGCGTCCCTAACCAGTTCGGGATCCTCGTCCGAAGCGAAAACCGTTCCTCCGCCCGACAAGGCGTCACCCAGCTGATTCATCGCCACATTCTTGATCGAGCAGCCACTGACGCTGAATGCAGCCGCCAATAGCAGCCAGTTTAAAAATATCCTCTTCGGACCCATTTAGCCCCAAAGTACCGAACCAACCCGGTTTGGCAATGTTCAACCAAAGAGAGATCAAGGTCTTATAACATCTTGAACCCCTTAGTGGGCAAAGGAAGCAATGCATCAATGTTAGGGAGGACCGGTTCGGTCCTCACTAACAGAAAGGGAAAAAACCTCTAAATCCCGCTGAGCACGATTTTTCCCTCGGGCCGGACCGGCCGCTTTTCCGTTTCCTCAGTTACGAAGAAAGAGATGGCCTCATCAGACTCTTGAATCGCGTCATTCGAAGAAAGGTCAAAAAAAGCTAATCGGCTCGCGGGCTCGCCCTGCTGGATCATGCCTGCCCAGACCGGATCACTACCTTCCGATGGTTTCGCCCACACGCTGTAGTAGCGACCGAGACGCCCTTCGGGAATATTCTCGATTCCGATCACCCCGATTTTGATCTTCCGGTCGTAGATGGAAAACCCGCTGCTAAATTCCTGGGCATCGACACCATTATCCGAGTCCGGGGGGATTCCCTCGCGAGAAAACCAATACGCCTCCGCTAAACCTGTGAGCTCCAAGAGCCGGTTCTGAAAGGCTTCTTGATCGCTATCGATAGCGACCAAGCTCGTCTGGTCGGGATTCCCCAGCTCATTGAGAACGATGTCGCTTTCGGCTGGATTGTCGTTCCGCGGATCCGTCGCTAATTGGCTCATGGAAATCCCGGAAAAGATCGCCAAGCCAGCGGCAGCCGCCCAACCGCCCCACTGGGCCAAGAAGGGGAAAGGCGAAACCTTAGACCCTTTGCCGGTCGGTTGCTTAGCTCCGTTTGACGTGTCGATCCTGGACATGACACTCGAGTAGATGTGAAACGACGGTTCCACTTTGTCGCACTCGCGGGCGTCCGCCTCGTTGACCTGCTGCCACTCGTAAACTATCGAACGGAGCTCTTGATGTTCCGAAATGAGGCGCTCGACCTCTTCCTGCTCCGATTGCGGCAGCGTCCCGAGGGCGTATTGAAGCGCCTTTTCCTGTAAATCTTCCTTATTCATAACAATGTGACATTAATTGCCTTAAACGCTGCATCCCCCGGCGCATGGATGTTTTCACCGTGCCCAGAGGCATGCCGAGCGTATCCGAAATTTCCTGTTGCGTAAGCCCCTGGCTAATAGCGAGGGATAAACTGTCCTTCTGGGCCTGAGGCAGCTTTTCCATCATCGAACGGAGGCGGCCAATCTCTTCTCCGACCGCAACCGTTTCCACAGGCGAGCGCTGCTGCGATCGCGTTTCTTCACTGGATTGCAAAGCCATCGGGTCCTCGACAACGGCCTCCGGCTTCATTCGCCTCAACCGATCGATGCATAGCCGTTTGGTCACCAATACAGCCCAGCTAAAGGGCCGCGAGAGCTCTGGATTGTACCTGGGAGCCGTTCTCCAGATTTTAACGAAAGCATCCTGCAGAACTTCTTCCGCGATCATGCGATCTTTTAGAAACTTGAATGCGTAGGAAAATAGTGGCCGCGAATAGCGAGCGTACAGCTCGTCGAAAGCGCTTCGCTCACCAGCTCCAATACGCCTGATCAACTCCGCCTCGATGCTCGCGTCATCCATCGAACCACTCATCCGTAGAAACCTCGGTCTGGCCTATTCGTCCGTTGCCGTCTCACCCAAGCCGGGTGGAAGCGAGTTGCCGCCAATGTTGGGATCATCGAAATCCAACGTGAAATGGTCGTTCAATCGAGCCATAACCTTCATGAGGGCTTTGGTAAGCACTTCGTTGTACTTCGCTGTCGTTCGCGACTGGGAGATCATCGGGTAAGCGCCCCCACGCTCATAGTAGAATCCCAGCTTATTTTTGATCCTCCCTTGCGAGCTCTCCTTGAGGGCCGCGTTCATTCTAACCTCGATTTCACCTAGTCGGTTATCTCCCCACTTGGTAATGATCAGCTGCAATTCGGGCTGATCTTTGGGCACCCGAGCCCCGAAACGGACGATTTTGTAACCCATGGGAAACTCCGTCTCCCTCAAGACGTTCACCAAGGTTTCTTCGATATCGTAATACCGGTCAGCGACGTTTCCGCTCCCAAATCCGTCATCGTGATAAATGTTGTCGATGACAGTAATGTACAGTATCTGATTCTGGTTCAGGTAGATGAAAGGGATCTCCCGCTTTTTGGCCTGGAGATTCGAGGAGACCGAAACCAGCAACCCCATCAGTGCCAATATGAGTCTCGTCGTTTTCATCATTTTGATTGGAGAAGGAGATGTCCTCGAGAAACCGAGGCGGATCTAGCATAAATGAGTTCGTAGAGCAGGTTTCTTTGGATTCAATTTTAGGGCGCTTTGAAAAGTTCTTACCGAGCAGTCGACGTTGCATATCCGGATCAAAATGCGGCTTGCGAATCGAGGTGAACCCGAGGGTTCATTGAGATGAGCAAACGGGTTTTGAGCGGAAAGAGAACGAGAATGCGACAGGGACCGAATTTTTTAAAGCGCCCTAAAGGCATATTCGGCTGGCGACAGTATTCTCTGATCACTGTAATCGGTCCAGACGAAGCCGTTGCCTTTCGTCGAAGAGCCGCCATTCGATCACTTTGAGAGCTGCCGCCATGCCAAAGCCAACGCCTCCAGCGATCAAAAACCAGATGATGATCTGATACTTGACTGCCTCCGTTGGGACCGCTCCCGCTAAGATCTGACCCGTCATCATGCCGGGAAGCGAGACGATGCCAGCAGTAGCCATGGAATTGACCACCGGCATGATCCCAGTGCGAATGCAATCCCTTTGGTAGGGAAGAATGGCTTGGCGAGCGGACTCGCCTAGGGCCAGCCGTTGCTCGATAATCGACTGATTATCATGGAGGGCGGATGTCAACCGGTCCATGGATAGCCCAATGGCGCTCATGGTGTTACTCATGATCATTCCCAATAGCGGAATCGAGTATTGGGGAAGGTACCATGGTTCTGGACGGACCACGATCAATAACCCGTAAAGGGCTATGGCAAACGAGGATACAAATAGAGTCGATCCCCCGAGCCCAAATCCAGCCCAACCAGTGAGACGGCGCTTTTGCCGGACCAAGATCTCTCTCGATGCGACCAATAGCATGACCACAGCCATTACAGCCACATACCCCTCCTTGCCTTCCGCAAACAGGAAACGCAAAACGTAGCCGATCAGGAAGAGTTGAATAACCAATCGGACGGAAGCGATCGTCAATGAACGCGTCACCCCGAGCCGGTAATAAGCCAGCAAAATGCCCAGGCCCCCGATGATTCCCCCAGCGAAGAGGATATCGAAATAGTCCAACTGAATCGTTTCCGTTGTCACGCTCCTGCCTCCCCCGGTTTCCTATCTAGCTCCTCTATAGCACGATCCCTCATCCGAAGCGAGCGATTGCCTACTCGACGGGCTTGCTCAGAGCTGTGCGAAACCCATAAAGCCCCAGCTTTGCGATCACGGATGTAAGACAAAATCCGTTTCTCAGCCAACGTGGCATTCGTTTCATCCAGATTGGCAGTCGGTTCATCCAGTAGGAGAAATTCGGGCTCTCGGTCCAGCATCCTCATGATTCCCAGGCGCTGCCGCTCGCCCATGGATAATCGACTGGGGTTCCAGCCCAGGCATTCAGAGCTCAAGCGCAGTCCCTCAAGGGATTCCTGGCTGGGCGGATTCAGGAAATGGGCTCCCACCGTGTCCTCCCACCAAAATATTTCCGCGGGCAAATAGCCAACTTTGAGACGCCAATCTAACGAGCTCATGCTGTTCCGCTCGACGCCATTCAACTCGATAGCGCCCTGACTGACGATCAAGTCGGCGATCGCCCGCAACAAAAGGGATTTCCCGGATCCCGATTCGCCCACCAGAGCAACCACTTCTCCACCGCCAATGGTCAAATCGAGACCCTTCCAATCCAGGAATTGAAGATTGCGCATGCTTAAAGCCATTACCTAACGCTGGGCAATCTCATCTACGAGCAGGCAAACTGGCAAGCAAAGACCCCCCTGGCCCCACAGCGTTCTTTACCCATTACGGGCAATCATTGATGCAACTCATTTTGGTAACGTTACCAAAATGAGTTGCGGGAATCGCTGGAAAGGATCCGCAAACGATTGCAAGCATTGCCAATCAGGAAGAAGGGCCACAAAGTTTCTGGCCAATGAGTAGCGAATTGAAACTGGGCATTGCCGGGGCCCGATTCGGCGAAAAGCATGCAGAGGCCTTTAGCCAAATCGACAGGATCGTCCTTGCAGCAATCGCTGATCCCGACGAATCCAGGCGGCAAGCCCTGGTTGACAAATACGAATTCAATCGAGCATTCGATACTTACGATGAAATGCTGGAGGCTGGGGATCTGGATGCGGTGGTCATCTGCCTGCCGACGGCCTTGCACGAACGATCCGTGAGCGCCGCCTTCGACGCGGGGCTCCATGTCCTTTGCGAGAAGCCTCCCGCTGTCTCGGAAAGCGAGATGTCCAAGATTGTTAGCTCAGCCGGATTTTGCGGCAAAACCTACATGTGGGCCCGGCAACAACGCTTTTCTCCAGCCATCGCCAAGGCTCGCGAAATCATTGAGAGCGGAGAGATTGGCAACGTCTATCGCGGGGAGGCCTCCTGGCAATGGGCTTGGTGGCCTTTCGACAACGCCGATTGGCGAGGCAATCGCGAAAAAGGGGGCGGTGCCTTGCTAGATCTCGGTATCCATATGATCGATTCAGTTTGGTATCCCATGGGCTGTCCGGATCCAGTCGAGGCCATGGCTACGCGCCACAGCCTTTTCTTGGAATCCCGCGTACCCGATCCCGATGAGGTGGCCGAGGATTCCGTGTACGGCATGATTCGTTTTAAGAACGGTTCCAGCATGAGCTTTTC
>CAYOLG010000007.1:0-145806 GCA_964404745.1 uncultured Opitutaceae bacterium | reverse complement strand
CCAGCCGCCCATCCAAGATGGTCGGGACGACTGGATTCGAACCAGCGACTTCTACGTCCCGAACGTAGCGCTCTACCAGGCTGAGCTACGTCCCGACTCAAGGCGATCTTTGTATGAAGCGTTTTTTCTTCGTGTCCAGTCGGTATTTCGATCGCGGCTTTCCCATTTGAAGCAAACTAGTCGATCACTTATATGAATCCGCGACCGCTCGGGCTCGTTGCTTCACCATTTCGCGCAACTCGGGGGGCTCCAGAGCCTCGGCCTGAACGCCCCAGCTCAGCGTCCACTGGCAAATCTCCTCGAGACTTCCCAAGCGGAAATAGATAAGAATACCGCCATCGTCTTCTTGCTCAATGCGCTGTGTAGGATGCCACACGTTTTCGGATACGTAATCCGCGAGTTTCGGGGCTATCCTGATCGCCACTGCGTGGTCTCCCGACCTGGACCAGATGCCAAAACTCGACCAGAGGTAGTCGTCGACGGAAAAGTCGTTAGGTATTTGGAATGTATCCGCCTGCAGCTTCAGATCAGAAGCCCGACCTAGAAGGAAGGTCCGCATGGCATTGCGTTGCCGGTCTCTGGCGATCAAGTACCACTTGCCTAAATAGTTGGTAATATGGAACGGCTCGACGCAACGGGTTTCCCGTATCTCAGCTCCCGCTTTCTTGTATGAGAATGAAAGAACCCGTTTTTCCAGAGCTCCTTTGATGGCAAACTGCAGTACCTCCTCATCGAGTTGGGAATGCTGCCCGTGCTTGAAGGAAATCGTTTCGCTCAGCTGCTCCAAATTGGCGGTGAGGGTGTCGGGAAGGGAAGCGGCCAGCTTGTTAAAGGCGTTGGATAGGGGTTTCTCGAATGGCGTCCCTTTGTAGTGATCCAAGGCTTTGCGAGCGATACTCAGGGCCAGGAGTTCACCTTCTGAGATATCTATCGTCGGAAAACTCTCTACTTCGCGCGTGTACTCGTAGCCATGCTCGGATGGCTCGTATTCGATGGGGAGCAACATACGATCTCGCATGAAGTCAATGTCGCGGCTAATCGTCTTGGAGCTGACTTCAAGCTCTCTGGCTAATTTGGAGCAATTTGGGAAACCTCCTTTTTGTAGGGCCTTATGGATGAAAAGCATCCGCTCGATAGCTGGCCGTTTCAAAGTGTGGATACGGGATGGAGACTCCATAAGGCTTTCGAACGTGCTCGAATCGGAGGGGGCATTCAATATTGGAATTCATAGATTCGGTCCCCGGCTTGTGAGCTTGATTTGCTAACGATCCCTAGTTACGATAAGGCCCCATGAAGATCAATCGATGTTCTTGGTGTGGTGATGATCCCTTGTATGTCACGTATCACGACACGGAGTGGGGTATACCCGAGAGGAATTCCCAAGCCCTGTTCGGGAAACTCATCCTTGATGGCGCTCAAGCGGGGCTCTCCTGGATCACCATTCTCAGAAAACGAGAGAATTATTTGGAGGCATTCGATGGCTTCGACCCTGTCAAGGTAGCTCGCTACTCTGACGCGAAACTGGAAACGCTTATGAACAATCCCGGGATCGTTCGCAATCGCTTGAAAATCCTCTCGGCTCGGGGCAATGCCCGGGCTTTCCTCCGCATGCGGAATCAAGGGATCGATTTTTCTGAATTCCTTTGGGATTTCGTTGGTGGCAAGCCCATTCAAAATGCTTGGAAATCCATGGATGAATTACCTGCCACGTCGCCCGAGGCGGAAGCGATGAGCAAAGCTCTTAAGAAGGAAGGCTTCAATTTTGTGGGCCCCACTATTGTCTACGCCTTCATGCAAGCGGTGGGGATGGTAAACGACCACTTGCTTGATTGCTTCCGACATGGGGAGTGCGCCCAGTGAGAAAATGGGTTCTCTTCAAGCTTGGAGGACTGAGCCAGTCCTCCCTACCTTGATTCATCACAATCTTCTTCCGAGTAGTGGCATGATCTCGCAATCCCAACACAACGATCCTTGCGACGACTACCCTTTTGTCGCCGCGGGAAGATATCGTACGGCGAGGCGAGCCCATGAAGCGGGCCTGGCGGTCATGGCGGCCGGCCATTCCTACTGGATCCATGAAGACGAGGATTATTTCGTTCTCCTCGTCGATAGGCGACATGCGGACATATTGCGTCGGGAGGTTCAGATCGCCGACATAAAGAACCGCTACTGGCCGCCACCATCGGTCGATTTACCAACCAAAACGACGAGCAAGATTCCAACCGTTCTTTTCGGCCTTTTTCTGGTCGTCGTATTCACCGCCCAAGGTAGGTTTCCCTTTCTGCGGGAAATCGGGATGAATAGCAGCATAGGGGTCATGGAAAATGGAGAGTTTTGGCGGATAATCACTGCCATCACTTTGCACGCGGACCTCGGCCACTTGGCGGGGAATCTTATGGGGATCGGGCTTTTCACCTATTTGTGCGCTCGCTATCTGGGCAATGGTTTCGCCTGGCTCTTGATCATCGTTGTGTCCGCTGCGTCCAATTTGACCAATGCGGTTGTCCAATCAGGCTTACCCTATTTTTCCTTGGGCGCTTCGACGGCCGTATTCGCCGCCTTGGGATTGCTCACCGGATTCCCGGTTGGGATCTACCTCAAGTCGAGAGAGCCTCTGCAAACCCGCGATTGGCTAGTTCCTTTTTCAGGCGGATGCCTGCTTTTCGCCTGGATGGGGGGAGGGGACTTTCCCACCGATGTAGCCGCCCATTCCTGGTCCTTTGTCTACGGGTCGGCGGCCTCAGCAATCGTCGCGTTCCTATCGCTTCATGCCAAAATGAGCCCTGTTGTACAGAAGGGAATGCTTCTCGGAGCATGGGTAGTGATCGGAGGGAGCTGGATTCTGGCCTTGCTCGCCTAGCGGATAGAAGAGATCCCGGCAACAAGTTACGGATCACTGATCAAGGTAGGGAGGACCGGCTCGGTCCTCCGTTTCCGCGTTTCGGAGGACCGAGCGGGTCCTCCCTAGCAAAAACCAGAATGATCCCTTCTCGAATAGAACCTTGCCTGACTAGGCTTATTCGGCATCCAATCGAGCGCTCGCCTCAAAACACTAGCCCCCGATAGCCCTCGCCATGGACGAAACCCGATCGAAACAAGCCCGCTTTTCGCTAATGATGCTGCTGCAGTTCTTTACCCGAGGAGCCTGGTTCGTTACCTTGGGCACCTATCTGGGCAAAGGGCTCGAGCAGCCGGGCGAGTTCGTAGGCTTTTCCTACAGCCTCTTCGGCATAGCCGCTATCATTTCGCCTTTCTTCGTGGGAATGATGGCAGACCGGTTCTTTCCAACCGACCGCGTGCTCGGAGCCCTCAACATCGGAGCGGGACTCCTGATGCTCGCGCTTTCCCAGGTAACGAGTCCAACGACTTTCCTCTGGACGCTATTTGCCTATTGTATCGTCTACACACCTACAGAGGCTCTCTGCAACTCTATCGTATTTCATCACCTGCCGCGAAAATTTTTCGCCTACGTGCGGGTATTCGGAACCATAGGCTGGGTTTTAGCCGGATTGTCCGTGAATCTGATATTGGGAAAGTTCGTGGACGGCGTGGAAGCCACAGCCGTACCGCTCTTGATGTCGGCAGGAGCCTCCATCGTTTTGGGCCTTTACAATTTCACGCTTCCTTCGACCCCAATCAAAGACAAGAGCAAGGAAACTAATTTCAAAGACGTCATTGGCATCGACGCTCTGAAGCTAGCCAAGGACCCCAATTTTTCCGTATTCCTAGGGGCCTGCTTGCTTATCGGCATACCGATTCAGATGTACTTTGCCTTTTTCAATATGTTCCTCAACGACATCGGGGTTGAAAATGTGGCGAGCAAAATGACCTTGGGCCAAGTTTCAGAGGCGGCATTCATGATTTTCGTTCCTTGGATGATCGCCCGGCTCGGCTTGAAGTGGATGATGGCTCTGGGACTGGCCTTCTGGTCGCTTCGCTACTTTCTCTTCGCTGGCATCTCTGTCGACGCCCAGTTCCTTATCTTGTTCTCAATCCTCATTCATGGAGCATGCTACGACTTTTTCAATGTAACCGGCTCGATCTACGTCGATTTGAAAGCAGGGGAGCGTTATCGCGGAGCCGCTCAAGGCTTGTTCATGCTCGTCTTTCTTGGGATCGGAAAATTTTTCGGGTCCAACTTAGCCGGATTCATTGCCTCTATTCATCAAGAGGGGGAGGGCGACGCGTTTTATAATTGGAGTGGTATTTTCAATACAACGGGCGTCATCACCGCCATTATAACCGTCCTCTTTATCATCTGGTTTCGAGACAAAAAGAAATACGACTTGGATCAGGTCGATGGGTAGGTAAGTTGAGTGACAATTAGCGAAACTCGTAGGAGCGGCTTTAAGCCGCGATCAGATTCGACAATTATCGCGGCATAAAGCCGTTCCTACATTTAACAGCATTCTAGGAACAAATTAAAACGACTATAGGCAAATGAAGAAAGTAGGTATTATCGGATGCGGGGCCAGAGGCCTGCATCATATCGGATTTAATATGGTCGACCAGCGGGAGGAGTGCGGATTGGAAATCGCGGCGGTGGCTAATCGCTCCCAGGAGAGTTCCGACTATGCAGCCGGAGAAATCGAGAAGCGCTACGCTGAGCTAGGACGCGAAGCGTCGGTGCGAAGCTGCCAGGACTTTAGAGAAATTCTGGGCGATGAATCGATTGATCTGATCATTATCACCTCCCACACCGATGCCCATCGCCAACACGCTTTGGCGGCTTTGGCATCGGGCAAAAAGGTCTATCTAGACAAGCCTATCTCCGTCTCTTTGGACGACGCCCACGCGATTGCCGAGGCAGAACAGAAGACAGGCAACCGGCTTCTGATGGGCTTTACCCGTCGCTATGAGGCCTCTTGGATCAAATTGAAGGAATTGCTAGACGCGGGGGCGGTCGGCTCGCTGCAAATGATTCTGCTCAGGTCTATCATTCCCTACAGCCGCTATCTGCAAGGCTGGCATCGCAAAATCGAATGGTCGGGCGGGCCTCTCAATGACAAATGCAGCCATCACTTCGATGTTTTCCGCTGGATGGCCGGCTCGGACTGCCTCTCCATGAGCGCCTTTGGCGGGCGTTCGGGCGTTTTCAAACCGGACCCGACCGCCCCGGCTCGATGTCGCGATTGCGACCGAGAATGCCCTTATCGCCGCTCGAAGGTTTTGGAAGAGAGCAAAGAGACAGTCAGTAGCGATTTCGTCAATACGCGTAATCCCGATGACGAACGTTCCATTCAAGATGCCTGCGTATTCAGTCCGGATAACGACGTGGAGGATTTCGGCAGCGTCAATATGCAGCTCGGCCAAGGAGTCGTTGGAAATTTGTTCTTCACCATTTTCGGTCCTCTCGCGCCGGACGGCGAAACGCTAGAATTGGTGGGCGACTCTGGACGACTGGTCTTGTCCCGATCCGATGGAATAATTCGAAGCTACACGAATTTCGGCAAAGAAACCGATACCTTCTTTGCCGGGGGAGCGGATTTCGAATCCTCCCACTACGGGGCTGACAAAGAGCTCGTGCGTCAGCTTAGCGCCTTTTGCCAAGGGGCCGAACCAGTCTGCGATGCCCAGGATGGATTGAGATCCTTGGAAATGGTGTGCGTCGCCCGCGATTCGTTCAAAGTGGGCGGAGCCTTAAGGAATATCTAATCCTGATACCCTCTGCGATTACTCAACCACTGATGTGCACCGATGAACACTGATATTTCAATTAAGGAATCTCAATTCATCAGTTTAGATCTGCGTTTATCGGTGGTTAAAGTAGTTCTCTATCGATCCGCATTTGGCTTCGTTGCATACTCACGATCGCATAGAAATTCATCTCGAGGTTATTCGTGGGAATTGAGAGCATAGAATTATGACAACACATTCCAATTTCTACGCCGATAGGGTGCTTCTATTTGGCGACCTCCATAATCACTGCGCCCTTTCTTACGGCCATGGATCATTGGAAGACGCTCTAAAGAACGCTCGGGAGCAGCTGGACTTCTGTTCCATAACGGGACACGCGCACTGGCCGGATATGCCCGAGCCTGATGAGCGGATACAGTATATCATAGATTTCCACATTGAGGGGTTTGCCAAACTGAAACGAGATTGGCCCAAAATGATGGATACGCTTAAGGCCTACGATCAGAAGGGCTCCTTCACGGTTTTTCCCGGCTTTGAGATTCATTCCAACGCCGACGGAGACCGGACCATAATCTACAAGCGCCTGAGCGGCGAAATCATTTACGCCGACAGCATTCCCGATCTACACAGGCGCTTGTTAGACCTGGAAAATGAAGGCGTCGACGCTTTGGCTTTCGCCCATCATATCGGTTACCGCCGGGGCACACGCGGGGTTAATTGGGAAACGTTCGATTGCAAATGGAGCCCCTTTGCCGAGATCATCTCCATGCATGGATGTTCGGAATCGAGCGATAATACGCGGCCTTTTCTCCATTCCATGGGCGGTTCAGATTGGGAAAGCTCCGTTCATTACGGTTTGCAGCAGGGCCACATATTCGGTTTTTCCGGACATACGGATCACCACAGCGGACATCCAGGCAGCTATGGGCATGGCGTGACGGGTCTCTGGTCGAAAGGCAATGACCGAGATTCGATTTGGGATGCCCTAAAAGAGAGGAGACTCTATGCTTTGACGGGCGATCGAATCCGCTTGGAGTTTTCCCTCAATGGAGAACCAATGGGATCCGTTCTCGAGCAACGCGGACCCTGCGACTTCGATATTCGCGTACAGGGAGCCGGGCCACTAGATTATGTGGACATCGTGAAAAACGGTAAACTATCCCACAGGAGCTCCCAAGTCGACTTTGAGAGCGGTCACCGAAACAGCGATACGATTCATACGATTATCTATCTGGAACTCGGGTGGGGAGAGCGAAACAAAGCAGTGGAGTGGAATGTGAAACTCGGCGTTGATAATGGGACGATCAGACGGGTCGAACCGAGATTCCGAGGTCGCGAAGTGGTTTCTCCTGTAGAAGGCGATAATTCGGAGTCCGGGTTTTACGAGTCGACATGGTGCCGAGCCGACGATCGGAACATAAGCTTGAAAACCGTTACGCGAAGCAATCCCAACAATGCCACAAACGCCTCCCAGGGCATTTGCGTTGAGGTTGAGATGCCCATCTCGGGAACGGTTCAGGCGGAGATCAATGGACAATACGTATCGATGCCATTGTCGCGCTTGATTGAAGGGGCTCGCACCGGCCATCTGAGCGGAATCGACTCGCCTGCTTACCGCTTCCACCGCGCTCCACTGACCCACGAGTTTGACTGGAACATCCAGTGGAACGATACTGCTGAGCCTGGCGACAGCTACTACGTGCGCGTCCGACAGTTGAACGACCAATGGGCTTGGAGCTCGCCGATATTCATTAGGTAGGCAGGGTTCAGAGTTGATAAGTAGGGAGCGGCCGATCTCCGAGGAGCCACAATAGAGATCTAGAGACAAGAGAGCTAGTGGCCTGGTCTCGTTTAGCCCAATGCAGAACAAAGAAAGTTTCAACGGTGTCGAAGGATTCCGTTAAACACGAATGTTATAGATGGCCGCTCGGAGTTAGGCCGCTACCAATTGCAGATTCGCCCCAACGAATCTGCCAATATCGTTGCTCGATGCCATTTTCCGTTACAACTTGAAAGAGAAACTGCCGCCATATTCTCATGATCCCGTTCCCCATTAGCCGTATTGCCTCTATGGCAACCTTCCTAGTATCGATGTCTTTGGCCGAACCTGGCCAGCATTTTATCGCTCAAACAATCGACGCCGACATTCAAATCGGATACGGCCTAGCGATCGGCGACGTAGATGGCGATGGGGATGACGACATCGTCTTGGCGGACAAGGAGGATTTCGTCTGGTACGAAAACCCCTCCTGGGAGAAGCATCTCTTTTGGACCTTAGCCACGTCTCAGAACCAGGACTCCATGAGAGACAATGTTTGCATCGCCGCCGAAGACCTCGATGGCGACGGCAAAGTCGAAGTGGCTGTTGGCACCAATTGGAATCCTGGCGAAACCGTAAGCGAAGAAAAGTCCGGTGGCGTTTGGTTTGTAGGGTCACTGGGCCGCATAGAGCCAGTAAAACTGCCTCACGATCCCACCACTCATCGGATGGGCTGGGCTAGGGGAAATAGTAGCTACTCCCTAGTCGTCGTTCCCCTGCACGGTCGCGGAAACAAGGTAGGAGCCGGGGAGAACGGTTCCCGTATCTTCGCTTACGACGCCGGAGCCGATCCCTATCGATCGGATTGGAAGCGACGGTTGATCGATGACAACCTACGCAAAACTCACAATTTCGACATTTTTGAAACGACTGCCTCCGAAGGGCAAAGCTTGCTGCTTGGCGGAGCCGAAGGCTTTCGGCTAGCCGCCTCGACTAGCGATGGGTGGAGATCTACTGAGCTCTCTGGCATGGATAGAGCTCCAGGAGAATTGCGAGTCGGGAAACTCCGTGAAGATGGATCTCCTGCAATTGTAGCCGCCATCGAGCCCATGCACGGAAACAACGTCGTCTACTACGAGCAACACGATGCTGGCGTCTGGAAACGGACCGTGCTGGACAACCGGCTACATCAAGGGCACGCCATTGCCATCGCCGATATGCTAGGGAACGGGTCCCTGCAAGTCGTGGCCGGATGGAGAAATCGTGATTCTCGCGGTCGGGTCGGCATTCGCCTCTACGCCCCCAACGCAGAAGGACGATGGGACATCAGCCCCATCGATGACGATAACATGGCTTGCGAGGACCTCAAAATTGCCGACCTGAACGCCGATGGCCGACTCGATATTATTGCCTCAGGACGAAGCACCAAGAATGTCATCATCTACTGGAACCACCTCGTCAGACCAACCGACTAAATCAGGAATCTAACTACTGTATCCAGTAAACACACTACGCGTGACACTTTTTGGTTAATCATCTGACGCGATTTTTTTGTAAACCCTTGCATTCGCTTCCGCAACTCCTTGACTGAACCCAGCTTGCGACTCAACCTATCGCTTATGCCTAGCCTTTACGAATACGCCAATTCGCTAGATTTAAAGTCGCCCCCGCAAAAACCCAAAGGCAGAGTCCGATTTGGGCCTTTCTCGGAGACCGTTTAAGCGTACAAGCGTTTATTTATCGTTTAGAATTCAAGCCCCTTCATACCGAAAAATCATCCTATGACATCGGCCCACCTAACCATTCCGATTGGCATCTCACTCCTAGCTCTCGTTTTCGCCTTCATCAAATTCCGCTCAATAATGAAACGGGATGAAGGCAGCGGCGAGATGCACGATATTGCCAAGCGCATACAGGAAGGCGCTTTCGCCTTTCTCAAAGCAGAGTACACCTGGCTCGCGGTCTTCGTTGCCGTCGTCTTTATCGCCATCGCGACGTCCCCCGCCGAACTGGGATTGGGAATCAAGACGGCGATCGCTTTTGTTTGCGGGGCGGCAGCCTCCGGCCTAGCTGGATTCTTTGGCATGCATACGGCTACTCGCGCTGCAGTTAGAACCACCCAAGCGGCCCGCAAGAGCGTCCAAGATGCACTAGGCATATCTTTTAATTCTGGCCTGGTTATGGGTTTCTGCGTTGTCGGATTAGGACTGCTAGGGATCACCGTGCTTACCCTAATCTATCAGGGCGCGGGTCCCATCAACGAACACGTTCTCGAGCAAGTGCTTGGTTTCAGCTTTGGAGCCTCATCTATTGCTCTCTTCGCTCGTGTCGGCGGAGGCATTTTCACCAAAGCGGCCGATGTTGGTTCGGACCTGGTCGGCAAAGTCGAGGCTGGTATTCCCGAGGACGATCCCCGCAATCCGGGCACCATCGCCGACAACGTGGGTGACAACGTAGGCGATGTCGCCGGCATGGGAGCCGACTTATTCGAATCCTATGTAGGCTCCATCATCGCCGCCATGACTCTGGGGGCCGCACTGTTCATAGGGCAGGAGAACATCTCCTCGGTGGTCCTGCTTCCTTTGGCAGTATCCGCTTGCGGCATAATCTCCTCGGCTATCGGCAGCTACTTCGTCAAAGCTAAAAGCGAATCCGCTCTCCATGGGGCCTTGTTTAGAGGCTTGCTCGTCGCCTCTGTAGTTATGATGGTCGGCACCTTCGCGCTCGTTTCTTTCGTATTCGATTTTGAAGGACTGGCTCTCGACGGGAAATCAATTGCAGGCATGAACCTATTTTGGGCCATTCTATCCGGATTGATTGCTGGAGTGGCGATCGGCAAGGCCACTGAATACTACACAGCCAAGGAAGCGAAACCGGCTCAATACATTGCCGCTCAATCGAAAACGGGGACCGCGACAAACATTATCCACGGCATTGCCACTGGTATGGAATCGGTAGCTTTGCCAGTTCTGCTGATTTGTTCCGCAATCTATTTCGCTTCCGCCCAAGCAGGCGTCTATGGGGTAGCCATATCCGCTGTTGGGATGCTTTCCACCCTCGGAATCTCTCTCGGAGTGGACGCTTACGGGCCGGTAGCGGACAACGCTGGCGGCATGGCAGAAATGGCCGCGCTGCCTGAAGAGGTGAGAAAGCGTACCGACGCTCTCGACGCGGTAGGGAATACCACCGCCGCCGTAGGCAAAGGATTCGCGATTGGATCGGCTGCCCTGACGGCTTTGGCCCTCTTCAATGCCTATTGCGAAAAAGCTGTGGATGGGCCAGGCACCTTAACATTGAACATCAACAGCACCGATGTCATGATCGGTCTACTGGTCGGTGGACTGCTACCCTTCTTGTTTAGCGCCATGACCATGCGAGCCGTGGGGAAGGCCGCCAATCACATGGTTGAGGAGATACGCCGTCAATTTCGGGAAATACCGGGAATCCTCGAGGGCAAAAATCCTCCGGATGCCGCGAGGTGCGTGGAAATATCCACAAAAGGATCGTTGAAACATATGATCGCTCCGGGACTAATGGCGGTGACGATTCCCGTACTTATCGGGAAACTATTTGGAGCTCAAATGCTGGGCGGTCTCCTAGCCGGCGCTCTCGTCTCCGGCGTCATGCTGGCTATCTTCATGGCCAATTCCGGCGGCGTTTGGGACAATGCGAAGAAGTACATCGAAGAAGGCCATGAAGGGGGAAAAGGTTCCGATGCCCACAAAGCCTCGGTCGTAGGCGATACTGTAGGCGACCCTTTCAAAGATACCTCTGGCCCGTCCATCAATATTCTCATTAAGCTGATGACGGTCGTAGCCCTCGTATTCCTGCCCTGGTTCGTCGGGTAGGGGAGAATCGAATTGAGCTCGCCCAGAGGTCGAGCTCAAACTGTTGCGATATTTGCAAGGGTGGGACCGGACCTCCGGGCGGGTTTTTGTGCTCCCCTATTGACTAGATGAGGGACTTACCCTACTGCCGAATCTCCTCTGGGTACACCACGCGCTGGGATTCCGGTCGCGTAATCGCGTGATTGGAGATTGCAGGTCGCGATTCGCCGGCCCGTTCCATTGCCTGCAATATCCTTTTTTGCAGATGATCGGCTACCTCGCGGTGGGATGCGTATCCAATCAAATTTTGCAGCTCGTAAGGATCCGAATGCAAATCGTACAAGAAGCTCTCAACATAGGTATCCGAATCTGGATCATTCCAGCCGTTCCCATCCGGGGCCACGATGCCGTATTTCCATCGGCTCGTTCGCAAGGCTCTACCCACTTGGGATTCGCTGATCTGTATGAACACCTCCTGCTCCCAATCCTTGGATTCCCCTCTTAAAATGGGCATCAACGATCTTCCGGGCATCTCGCTAGGAGGCTCGATCCCACTAGCATCGAGCAAGGTGGGTACCAGATCCACCAGGCTGGTAACTTCCTTGCGGCGGCCGCCCCCGTCGAAGCCCGGGCCGCAAAAAGCGGTGGGAACGCGAACGGAAGACTCGTGACAAGATCGTTTGTATTCAGAATTGCGCGTCTTGAAGTGGCAGCCATGGTCAGCCGTGTAGAGAATGATGGTGTCCTGATCGATTTTCAGACTTTTTAGGGCGTCGCGTATGCGTCCTAAAGCTTCGTCTAGCCGTTTGATCATGCCCAAATAGCCACCCAGGTGCTGACCGCTACTACCACCCAATTGCTGCAAGTCGGGCGGCATCCATTTGCCCGTATATTGCTCGCGGTACCCGTCTGGAGGAGGATAATCGTCAACATGGTTCTGATGGTGCGGCTCTAAATAGGATGTGAATAAAAAGAAGGGCTTATCTTGTTTATTGGCATCGTCGATATAGCGAATCACCGCATCGGTCATCGCGTCCACTCGGTAGCCCGGCAAATGCACTTTCTCATTGTCTTTGTCCCAGAGGTTGCAGTCGTAAGCATCCGAGCAGAACTCTAGCAAGTTGGCTGCGAGCCAATAGTCATAGCCGCCTCGCTCTTCGGCAGGCACGATATCGTCCTTGGTTCCCAGATGCCATTTGCCGATGTAGCCCGTGTTGTATCCGGCCTGAGTGTAAAGTTGGGCGATTGTGGTTAGACTCTTATCGAGCGGAATGCCATTTCTCCAGGAGCCCGTTCGCGTCGCGTAGAGCCCCGTCTGTAAACACGAGCGAGCGGGCCCGCAAACTGGCTGGCAAGTGATAGAGGCATCGATATGCGTGCCGTTATCCGCCATGCGGTCGAAATTGGGCGTAAGGCCAAGCGGATTTCCATGGGCGCCACAGGTATCCCATCTCTGTTGATCAGTGAAAAAAACGATTACGTTTGGGTGCTTCTTTGAACTCATATGCCAGAAAAGGGCGGTTAAGTTGCCGCTCGCCATTTCTCTTGGCAATAAAAGATTCCCGAAGAGGCCTAACCGATAGCTATGAACTTTAGCTCTAGCTTAATTTTCGAAAACCTATAATCCTCATGATGAAGCGCATCCATCGCTTCTGTGATCGCCGCGAGCGGCGATCTTACATCTGAAAAACCCGCCCAGAGGGTCGGGTTCCACCATTCCGAACAACGCAACAAGGGTGGAGCTCTATCCCGCTGGCCGCATTAGCGTCAACTTAACCCACCGCTACCAGCTTCAACCTTGTCTTGAATTGAACCGAGTGAGCTAACTCGAAGCCAAGAAAACGCCAGTAATCATTGCTTGAAGCTTGAGCGACTTGTTCGGCTTGCCAATGGTCATTGCATGTCAAAAAGGTCGCTAGAAGGAAGAGTCGCCTTATTAACCGGTGGTGGACGCGGACTCGGAAGAGCAATCGCCTTGGCCTACGCGAAAGAAGGAGCCAAGGTAGCAATATCCTCTCGCACGCAAAGCGAAATCGACAAAACGCTCGAGATGATATCGGAGTCGGGAGGTGTCGGATTCGGATTAGCCGCAGATTTGACTAAAGAGGAGGAAGCCAAAGAGTTAATCGATGGCATCGATTCCGAGTTTGGCCAGCTAGACCTCGTGTTCCTCAATGCAGGTGGAAACGCCGCCAAAGCGTCTATTGAAAATGTGGATACGTCCGCTTGGATAAACACCGTCGAGATTAACCTTTACACGGCTTTTCACGTAGCCAAAGCCGCTCTCCCATTGCTGAAGAAAAGCGCCAATGGACAAATACTCACCATGGGCTCGGGGATGGGACGGCGGCCTGATTTGACGAGTTCAGCTTACAGCGCTGCGAAAGCCGGTCTTTGGTCGCTCACCCAATCCATGGCCATCGAATTCGCTCAATTCGGCATCACCGTCAATGAGATGATACCCGGTCCTGTCAAGGCCAACATCCCCAAAGGCGAAACCTTCGAGCCCTACATTGTTAATGAAGGAGCCTGGGAGAACGAATGGTTCAAAGGAGCTGAGGATGTCGTCCCCATGGCGCTATTCCTGGCCACCCAACACAAGTTCGGACCCTCGGGCCAAAGCTTCGCCCTGAACCGACGGTTGCTTTAAGACTGCCTACGAAACAATAGGGCTGATCGCATGTTTCGCCGAGGGGCTGCCAAGGCGGATTCTCAAGCAGCCGGTTCCGACACTTGCGGTTTCGACTCTTTGGGCAGGCGGCGTATTCCCCGCCACCACCAAACGAAGAAACGCTTGTAGTCTTCCAGAATCAAATACGAGCAGGGGACAAGCAGCAAGGTGATGAAGGTGGCAAAAAGCACGCCGAATGCCAACGATGTAGCCATGGGAATGAGGAACTGGGCCTGCAGGCTCTTTTCCATCAATATGGGCACAAGTCCCACAAAGGTCGTCACCGACGTCAAAATGATAGCCCGGAAGCGCTGGCTCCCGCCGACATGAACGGCGTCGAAGACGGACATGCCCTCTTCATGCCTTAGCCGATTGATTCGTTCGACCAGAACGAGCGAGTCATTCACCACGACCCCGGACATAGCGATAATGCCTAGCAGAGAAAGTAGGCTGAGGTCCTGAGGCGTCCCGAAGTTTTGGAAATTGATCAAATGCCCATAAATCGCCCCGCCAATGCCAAACGGTATAACTGAGATGACAATCAAGGGCTGCAGGTAGCTTTTGAAGGGGATGGCCAAGAGCGCGTAAATTATGACCAACACCAGAACCCCGCCGGTCATAATAGCCGGTATGGACTCCTCCATGTCCTTGGCTTCTCCACCCTTAATGGGCGTCACTCCCGGATACTTTTCCAGCACGCGACCGAGAATCGAATCGTGGTCGCTCGGATATTTCCCGTAGAGAGCAGCGTTAAGGGAATCCGAGTTCAATACCGCTTTATCCGCGTCCGCTTGAACGTTGATGGTTCGGTTGCGATCGAGTCGAGAAATCGACGGGTAGCCTGTGCCGGACTCGACATTCGCGACCTCCGAAATGGGAATGCGAGCTCCATTGGGCGCTACGATGCGCATGCTTTCCAGATTCCCTAAAGAGTCACGATCCTCCTCCGGATAGCGAACCATGACACGGACGTCTTCCTTGTCCCGCTGCACGCGCTGGGCCTCGGCTCCGTAAAAGGCGAAACGAATTTGCTGACCGAGGCTGGCCGCCGTCAGCCCAAGAGCCCGGGCATTGTCCTTGAGCGTCACCTTCAATTCGCGTTCGCCTTCCGAGTACGTGTCCCGGATGTCCAGCAAGCCGTCGAACTGCTTCAACTCCTCCTGGATCTCCAAAGAGGCGGCTTTCAAATCGTCGAAATTCCGGCCGGTCAGTCGAATATCTACCGGCAGCCCTGCCGGCCCCGAGGCATTGGACATGAAATTCAATTTTCGGGCCCCGGGGATTTCGCCCACCTTTTCTCGCCACAAGCGAGCGATCTCATCGGCATTGGAATCGCGGACTTCCGCTTTAGAAAGCTCCAGGATTACGGAGCCAATATTGCCGCCCGAGTTGAAGGAAGCCGGGCTTGGACCGCCAGAAACAACGCTGTATCCCAGAAATACAGCCTTGTTCTTGATTAGGTTGATCTGGCCGGCAGCCATTTGCTCTGCGGCAATTTCGTCTATGGCCTCGTCGATCCGATTGATTGCTTTGGTGGTTTCTTGGATGGGTGTCCCT
Organism: uncultured Opitutaceae bacterium; assembly: GCA_964404745.1. Taxonomy (GTDB): domain Bacteria; phylum Verrucomicrobiota; class Verrucomicrobiia; order Opitutales; family Opitutaceae; genus Pelagisphaera. The sequence continues at coordinate 130,355 of CAYOLG010000007.1, read as the reverse complement.
TCAGCCATCTTCAATTCCAGGAAAATGTAGTCGGAAGGAACGGATGGAAAGAAGACGAAGCGAATAGCTCCAAAAGCGACCAGCGAGAAGGAGAGCAACAGCGCGGATAGGAAAAGAGACAGGGTTAGCCAGCGGAATTTCAAAGCTTTATCCAGAGTAGGCATGTACACGTTATCAATAAACCTTTCCATCCCATCGGAAAACTTGCGTTGCAGGCGCGAGAAAGGATTTAGCTTGCTGCGCCCATCTTTGTCACCCACATGGCACAGAGACAGATGATAGGGGAGCACTAGCTTGCTCTGCACAAGGGAAAACAGTAGTGTAGGAATCACTACTACTGGGACCGTATACATGAATTTGCCGATCATCCCAGGCAAGAAAAACACTGGAATAAAGGCGACCGCGGTCGTGATCACCGCAAAGGTTACGGGCATGGAAACGCGATGGGCGCCTCTGATCGCGCTCTCCACTCCAGGACCGTTTCTCTGAAATTCGGTAAAGACGCTTTCACCCACGACAATCGCGTCATCCACAACGATTCCCAAGACCAAAATAAAGGCGAAGAGCGAAAGAAGATTGATAGTGATTCCGAGTCCCGGAGCGATGGCAATGGTGGCCAAGAAGCTCACTGGAATTCCGATGGCGACGAAAAAGGCGAGGGTAGGCCTCAGAAAGACAGCTAGAGCTATGAGGACTAAGCCGAATCCGATGAGGCCATTCTCGACCAGCATGTCAATACGTCCCTGAAGATAGAAGGAAGAGTCGCTCCATGCCTCCAAGGCGACTCCTTCGGGGACCCAAGTATCCATAGCCTCCTCTACGTATTCATAAACCATTTCCGAGATTTCCAATGGATTCTCGTCACCGACTTCCTTGACCAGAACGATCGCCGCCGGCTTTCCGTTGAAGAGCGTGACTATATCTTGGTCGGCAAACCCGTCCTTGACAGTGGCTACCTCGCCTAAAGTCAGTTTTCCTCCGTCAGGATTCGCGAGGAGCACGATATCCCGAAAATCGCTCCCGACATAGTCCTGCTCTTTGGTCCTTAAGGATATCTCCCCACCATTCGCCTTGATCAAGCCGCCCGGTAAATCGATCGAACTTCCGCGCACCGCTTGCACGACCTGATCGAAACTCAAGTTATAGTTTCGTAATGCGCTTTCGGATACTTCGATGGAGACTTCGTAGTCCCGAACTCCATCGACGTTCACTTGACTGATTCCGTCAAGCTCGACCAGATCATCCCGAACGCGATCCGCTATCTTCTTGATTTGCTTCTCACTCGCGTCTCCATATACGGAAACGCGTATCACTTCCTTAGGAATCAGAGGTTCATCGACAATCGGGCGCTCGGTATTGGCCGGGAACGTAGTAATGGCATCGACCCTCGTTTTAATCTCGTCCTTGACTTTGCCGATGTCGTAACCCCTGTCGACCGTGACATTCACCAAGCCGTAGCCCTCTTGGGCCACTGAGTTCATTTCTTCAATGCCATCGACTGCTTGAATGGCTTCCTCGATACGAACGATAACCGATTCCTCTACCTCCTCAGGCGAAGCGCCAAGGTAGGGCACGCGAATCGTCACCAAATCGAGCGAAAAGGTAGGAAACAACTCTCGCTTTACCATGAACGCGGACGCGATCCCGCCGATCGCGAGAATCAGCATGATTAGGTTGGCGGCTACGCCGTTGCGGGTAAACCAGGCTATCATAACAGCATATCCCTATCGTTTCCTACTCGCTGCGCGTCTCGTTTTCCATCGATAACGAGGAATCCAACTCCACTTGCATACCCATGACCACATATTCGAGTGGTGTTAGACACAATCGATCACCATCGCTTAGACCCTCGGTAACGATCACCGTGTCGATTCCCTTTTGCAACACTGCCACGTCCTTGATCACGACCCTATTTTCCTTGTCGATCGCATAAACCACGTCGCCCTCCTGAAGGGCGCGACGGGGAATCCTAAAGGCGTTTTCAATCCGCTTGCCCTCGATGGTGGCCTCCACGAATAGTCCCACTTTGAGGGGTGGGCGGTCGGTCTGGGCAGCCTTTTCGTAAGGCCGGTCTACCTGGGCCACCACATAGGACAAGCGGGTTCGGGCATCGATCGCGCCCTCTGCGCGATCGACTACGCCAACCCATTCATAGGTCTCGCCCCCATAGTCTGCCGATATCGTCACCCTAGGCTTATTCGCGACGCTAGCGTAATTGCTGTAGGCTTCAGGGAGCTCCAGATAATTCAATTGATCTATGGCCAGCGGTAGCCGAATTTCCGCTGTATCCGTTGAATATATACGAGCCAGCTGAGACTGACGAGCTCCCACCATCTGCCCGACATCCGCGAACTTTTCCTTTATCCGCCCATCGTAGGGCGCCCTCACCACAGTGCGGGCGAGATCGCGCTCGGCAATTTGGACCGCCGCTTTCGCGGACTCGAGCATTGCTGCCGCCCGTTCCAGTTGGGGCTTCCTCAGAGCAAGGTCCGTTGCCTCCCCACGCCCGAACGAATCCCAGTCCTCTTTGGCTTGATCGGCCAAAGCCTTCTCTTGCTCACAGGCCAGTCTAGCTTCCGCTAAGCGGCTTTTGGCGTTGGCGAGATTCGCTTGATAGTCCACCCGATCGATCTCGACCAAGGCATCTCCTTTCTTGAAATAGCCGCCCGCAAAAAAGGCGCTAGAGACCGACTGGATGCGCCCGGACACTTCGGCTACCAAAAGGGTTTCCGTTCGCGCTTGCACCGTACCTTGGCTTCGAGCCTCCAGCGTCAATGCTTCGGACTTCACCTCCATCACCTCAACTACAGGAAGGATAGTGGTCGGTTCCTTTTTTTCGGGAACGGGCCGATTCAGCAAAGCGAAAACGAGCAGGGCTACTACGGCGAGCAAGACCAAGACTGGGGCCACGTACTTGAGCAACCAGGTTATAATCGATTCTTTTTCGGAAGACATGCTATCTTTTTGTATTCGAAAGTTGGCTTTGACTGTATTATTCGAAATCGCCCCCGAGAGCCAAATGGAGGTTGATTCGGTTCTGCAAGCGCTGGTTCTTGACCGACACGAGTTGACTAGCGGATTCGTTTGCTCGCCGCTGGGCATCTAGCAGGGCAGTAATATCAATTAGCCCTCGTTGATATTGCTCCCAAGCTAACTCCTCAGCCTTCCGATTTTCTTCAGCGGCTACAGCTGTCTCCTCCGAAAGCCGAGCCAGATTTCCTTCGCTAGAAAGAGCGTTTTCTACCTCTTGGAATGCGGTTTGGGCAACGGATCGAAAATTGGCGATTTGAACTTCCGCAATGGCTTCCGCTTGATCACGCTCTGCTTTCTGACGTCCGCTAGAAAATAGAGCCGAACCAACATTGCCGGCGATATTCCAGACGGAAAAGTCGGAGTTCAACAGATCCGTAAGTTCGCTACTCGTGGTACCCGCGCTTCCGGTCAGGGACAAGCTGGGCAGCCAACTGCGATCGGCCACTTCTTGCCTCGATAGCGAGGCCGCCAAACGCCGTTCAGCCGCATACAGGTCTGGACGACGACCCACTAACTCGGAAGAGAGCCCCTCCGGAATCGAAGCCTCCATATCTGGCAATCCGTAATCGCTCGGCTGCTGACCACTCGGATAGCGGCCTAGTAGTGTTTCAAGGTTCCGCTTGGCATTGCCAAGCTGGGTTTTGCGTTGCTGGACCAAAGCATTGCTGGAAGCAGCCTGAGCCCGAGTGAGACGCAGGTCCAGACTGGTGACTAGGCCGCGATCATAGCGCCGATCCAGGGATGTTACTTTGTCTTCTAGAGACCGGGCGGAATCAATGGCCAGCTCGTACTGGGATTGCGATTCCAGCAAATTGTACCAGGCTCGAGCCACTTGACCAGAAATCGAGAGCTTGAGGGCCTCGACATCCGCCGCCGCCGCTTCCAGCTCAGCAATTCCAGCCGCATGCGACGCTCGCAAACGCCCCCAAAGATCCACCTCCCATTGGGAACCGAGAGAAAGAGCGTGGGACTCGATCTCTATCTTTTGGAAATTCAAAAAGGAAAATCGGCTCTGCTGCTTCGCCGAATTCAATCCAAGGGTCAGATTGGGCCCTTTCAAGGCCCCCGAAATCCGAGCAGCAGCCTCCACGGCTTTGGCATTGGCCTTGGCTGCATCGAGTCCGATATTTGACTCCAGAGCCTCTGCTATCAGCTCGTCAAGCGTTTCGTCTCCAAACCTAGACGCCCATTTGGCAGCGGCCGATGAGGCATCGGGCCTAGGCTCCTCAATACGGAAAGCCTCACCCGTTTGGAGATGAGAAATCGACTGGGACTCTTTAGAGGTGGTCGCGCAACCGACCAACAAGCTGACGCCAGCTAATAGCCAATAGCCCTCAGCTCGGGGCCTTTTCACGATCCCACTCCTCTCATCTCCACCTCTGAAACGGCCCTGAGACCACCGGAAATATAGGCCACCAAGTGTTGGCACAAGCCGTCCACATCATTTAAGTCGATCCGGCCTGCTGACACAAGCTCGAGGCGGGTATGCTGCATCATGGAACCCAGAATCGTGCAGGACAATAGGTGCATACCGTAGGCAACTTTCTCGAATCCAGGATTTTGGAGCGAATCGGAAATCGCCGCTGTATACTTGGCCACGATCTCTTGCAATAACTCCCTGTGGAAGTCTCTCATAAAAGCCTGTCCCTCTGACAACCCCCTTCCAATCACCCGCAAGAAACGGAAATCATTCCCATCATCAGTCATCAGTTCGGCAAGAATAGGGCGCACCAAGAATTCGACCACTTGCTCCAAGGGGAGGGGAAAGTGGTCATTGGACTCCAGTGCCTTCTCAAGCATGTCTATTCGCTTGCGATTGAGCGGCTCGATACGATTGCGAACCATCTCCTTATATAGCGATTCCTTGTTTCCAAAATGGTAATTTATGGCAGCTACGTTCACGTCCGCGCGCTTGGTAATCTCCCGAACAGACGCCCCTCCGTAGCCGTTCAACGCAAATTCTACCTCGGCCGCCTCTAAAATTTTCCGCTTCGTTTCGTTCATTAAAGCTACTAGAACATTCGTTTAAAACGATCGTTTAACTTAACGCAAGCCCGTTTCTGGCGTAAATTTGGCAACGTTTTGACAGGCTTTATCGCACGCACTTCCAATCTCCTCCATCCCCATGTTAGGACTACTCGAACACGATCTATTCCAGATTGTCTCGCCAAAACGTAAACGGGAACACCATCCCCAGACTGGCGAGGGAAGCCTTCCGCGTTAGCACAGAAGAGCGACCAATAGCCGTTTATCTCGAGTTGCCCGAAGATATCCCTGCGTAAGAAGCCTCGCAGAGCCTGTTTGAGAGTAGCTCAGCCGGCATTCCTCACGCAAATACAGAGAGCCCAGCCCAAGCAGTGAGCTTATCGAGAGAGGCCAAACGTCCCTTGCTATTGATAGGAGTCGGGGCTAATCGCAAACGGACGCAAGAGGCTATGGAAAGATTCATCTACGAAACAGGCATCTACTTTTTCTGCACGCAAATGGGCATGGGAGTCGTCGGCGAACGGCACGAACGCTTCCTTGGCACTGCTGCTTTGTCTGACAAGGACTATGTCCACTGCGCGATTGAGCGTTCCGATTTGATTGTCAATGTCGGGCACGATGTGGTGGAAAAGCCGCCCTTCTTCATGGGGCTGGGTGGCAAAAAAGTTATCCACGTCAATTTCATTCCCGCTCAAGTGGACAATGTCTACTTCCCTCAAGTAGAAGTCATAGGTGACCTTGCCACTTCAATCGATCGCATGACCGCGTCGATTGGCAAGGACTACTCATTGGACAACGGTTATTTCTTCCGAGTTAAAGTAGATGTAGAAAAGTACCTCACCAACAAGGATGACGACCCCCGCTTCCCGATCGTGCCTCAAAGGCTCGTGGCCGACGCTCGGCGAGCTATGCCTTCAGACGGAATCGCCTGTCTCGACAACGGTATCTACAAAGTGGGTTCGCTCGCAACTACAAGGCCCATGAACCCAACACGCTTTTGCTGGACAAAGCCCTGGCTACCATTGGAGCATGACTGTCATCAGCAATGGGGGCTAAAATGGTTTTCCAGGATCGCAAGGTTCTCGCCGTTTGCGGCAACCCTGCAGATTCATTCCTCCAAAATCGGCCTCAAGGCATTAAACAGATGCTTGGCGATAACGCGATGGCCCGCTTCGTTTGGATGGATCCCGTCATTCTGGTTGTACTCGGGTTCGCCACCCACACCTTCTAGCAAAAAAGGTATGAGATCCGCGTCCAACGCTTCCGCAACTTCTGGATACAATTCTTTGAAGGCTGTCGCGTAGCGCTCTCCGAGATTAGGAGGCATTTGCATGCCGGCTATAACGATACGAATGTCAGGGTACTTCGCCCGGGCCCGATTTGCTGTCTCAATCAAATTCGATCGCGTGTTCTCTAGATCAATCCCGCGAAGCCCGTCGTTGCCCCCCAGAGCAAGTACGAAGACATCGACTGGTTGGCGAAGAGCCCAGTTAACGCGCCTGAGTCCTCCGGCAGTCGTTTCACCGCTCACGCCCGAGGGAATAACCTTCCAATGGAGCCCGTTCTCTCTCAAGAGCGATTGCAGCGCCATTGGATACGAGGCTTCATAATCCACCCCATAACCGGCCGTAAGGCTATCTCCAAAAAACATGACCGTCTTGCTGGAGTCCTTTGCGTAATCGGAAAGCGCCATTGGAACAATAAGAACTAACAGAATGAAAAGCGGCCTTAACGCGGGCATAATCTAGAGAACACCGGTTTCTCCTATTGGTTTCAAGCGCCGATGAGATTTTGCTGGAACCTTCGCTCGCGGGGAGCCGTTCTCGACTCTAGTGCACTTTTACGCCAGACATGCTAGAGTCACCTTGCTGGGATCGCGGGCGGCTTGCCCGCATTTCGATGGAATCCCACATAATCCTGCGGGCGAGCCGCCCGCGATGCAAATTTACGAGAAGGATATCGACGATTTGATCCTTGGAGCGTCCGCAAGCAATGCGCGCTTGCCAGGGGTCGCGATTTAAAGGAAACGAGTCTCTTAACAATGAAAAACGACGCAACGGTCCTAAGTTTGGACAAAGTGAGTAAAACGTTCAGCAGCGGCGAACGCTCGCTGGATGTGCTCAAGCAAAATAGTTTTGAGGCTAGAGCTGGCGAATCAATCGCCATCGTAGGCCCTTCCGGAAGTGGTAAAACGACGCTGCTGGGGATTTGCGCTGGGCTCGATACCCCAACTTCGGGAGAAATAAAATTGAATGGGGAATCGCTCGGCGATCTCAATGAGGATCAGCGATCTGATATTCGAAATCGTTTTGTCGGCTTCGTTTTTCAGAATTTCCAGCTTTTGCCCACCTTGACTGCCCTGGAGAATGTCATGGTTCCGCTCGAATTGCGAGGGGAGGGCAATGCGGAAGCCGAAGCGAAAGAACTTCTGGATAAAGTGGGTCTGGGCGAACGCATCGATCATTATCCAGTCCAATTGTCAGGGGGAGAGCAGCAAAGGGTAGCCATCGCCCGAGCCTTTATCAATCGTCCAAAAATTCTTTTTGCCGACGAGCCAACCGGTAATTTGGATTCGGATACGAGTCACTCCATTGTCGATTTGCTTTTCGAGCTGAACCGAAATTCAGGAACAACGCTTGTGCTCGTTACCCACGATAGGGAGCTAGCCAGCAAGACGGATCGCATATTGCGGATCGACCATGGCAAAGTGGTGGAGGAAACGTGAACTCCGATTCAGCGCCAGAAAAAATAGGGCGAAAGCCAAAAATCGCCTGGATACTGACGATGGCCTGGCGAGATACGCGCCGTACTCGGGCCAAACTGGCCTTGTTCGGCTTTTCGGTTATCTTCGGAGTCGCGGCCCTGGTCGCGGTTAACTCTCTACGAGCGAATCTCGAGAAAGAGGTTGATCGTCAATCTCGAGCCTTGCTCGGGGCTGATTTAGAATTCCGCAGTTCCGATCCTTTCGATGAAGCAACCGAAGTCTTTATCGACTCATTGGAAGCTCTCGACGAAGCCAATGACATTCGTTTATCGACCATGGCCTACTTTACTAAATCCGATCAAACACGCCTCGTTTCCCTTCGGGCTTTGGAGGGCGGATTTCCTTGGTATGGGGAGCTAGAGACGCGGCCGCCCAGCCTCAATCTAGATCCGGAACAGGGTAGGGTGGCCATCATCGAGGAATCCTTGAAAATCCAATACGACTTGGAGATCGGCGACGTAATCCGTATTGGCAAATCCGAATTTAAGGTTATCGGCGAAGTTTTGCGCCTCCCCGGCGAATCCTCATTTCGCAACTCCTTTTCCCCGCGTATTCTCGTTCCTTTCGCGTTCTTGGAGGAAACCGACTTGATGGGCTTTGGAAGCCGCACCACTTTCCGCAGACGACTGGTTTTCGAGAATGGCGTCGACACTGAATTGGAATCCGCCCTAAAAGCCAATGAGGGCCAACTGAGACAAAACGGCATTCGTTACGACACGGCCGAGGAAGAGAAGGAAGACATTGGAAACATGCTCAACGAGATGACGAGCTATTTGAGCCTCGTTGGATTCGTTGCCTTGCTGCTGGGCGGAGTAGGAATAGCTGGCGCCGTACAAGTTTACCTGAAAGAGAAATCGGCCTCTATGGCCATCCTCCGTTGTTTGGGTTGTTCCGGCTTACGAGCCATGATGGTATTCTGCGTCCAAATTGTTGCTGTTGGAATTGCGGGATGCGTTGTAGGCGCAGCCCTGGGAGTAGCGACGCAAGCCATTCTTCCACAGATCGTGAAAGCATTCCTTCCCTTCGATCTTCCTTTTGAGATTGTTTGGCCAAGTCTCTTGGAAGCTTTCCTCTTCGCCTGGGCCTTGACCCTTTTATTTGCCCTCTTGCCCTTACTGCCGACCAGAAATCTTTCGCCTTTGCGAGCGATCCGATCATCAAGCGGATTGAGTGAGAATCGACGGGATTGGCTGGTTTGGATGGCTGCCGCAGCTATCGGAGCTCTGACGCTGTGGTTCTCGATCTTGCAGACTGATGACCTCAAGGAGGCTGCTGGCGTTTTCGGTGGAATTCTCGTCGCCATCATCGCTCTAGGCGGCATTGGAATCGGCCTGCGAAAAACCTTGAAATCGCTCAGACCAAAATCCCTGCCATTCGTTTGGAAGCAGGGCATCAGCAACCTCTACCGGCCCAACAACCGCACCGTTTCCCTGATCGTCATGATTGGCATGGGAGCTTTCCTCATCTACACGCTCTATCTATGCGAAACCAGTATTCTCAAAAGGGGTGAAATTAACGACCAGGAAGACAAGCCTAACACGGTGTTTTTCGATGTTCAGTCCGATCAAGTCGATACGGTTAAGGCCATTGTCGATCGTCGCGGCGTCGAATTAAAATTCCACGATCCCATGGTCACCATGCGGCTGACGCATCTTCGATCGCGGCCCGTCAGCCAACTAAGGCGAAATAGAGACCTGGAAGGGTGGGCTCTTTCGCGTGAATACCGAAGCACATACCGATCCGAGCTTCGCGCCCATGAGCCCATCGTTGCAGGAGAGTTTATTCCCAATGCAAACTTAGACAGCGATGACCCCATCCCCATTTCAGTCGAGGAGCGCATCGTAGAAGCCCTGCAATTGCAGCTGGGCGATCTCATAACTTGGGATGTTCAAGGACTGCCAATCGAAACGGTTGTTACGAGTATCCGAAAAGTGGATTGGCGTCAGATGCAGCCTAATTTTTTCGTGGTATTCCCCAGTGGCATATTGGAAGAGGCTCCGTCCAACCACATTCTTGCCGCCAAAGCCCAAGGAGTTGAAGCCATTACGGAATTGCAAGGAGAAGTCGTGAAAACCTTTCCCAACATTTCCGCCATCAATCTTAGCATGGTTCTAGAGTCCCTGAAAGAGATCTTCGACAAAGTGGGTTTTGTCGTCCGATTTATGGCTTCGTTCACCATACTCACAGGCTTAGTAGCCCTTATCGCCACGGTATTGACCAGCCGCTACCAACGCATGAAGGAAAGCGTCTTGCTCCGCTCCCTTGGAGCCAACACTAGCCAGGTTAGGAAAATCATGGCCGTAGAATACTTCCTCGTGGGCGGTTTGGGCAGCGCAGCGGGAGTTCTGCTATCCTTGGGTGGGGCCTGGGCGATGACCCGTTTCATCTTTAAGATTGAACTCTACGTACCCTGGGGGATCACCTTCGCATCCATTGTTCTCATAGGCTTGCTCACTCTAGTGACTGGCATGCTCAATAGCATAGGCATCGCCAAACGTCCGCCCATCGAAGCGCTCCGCTACGAGTAAAGGAAGAGCGCCTCTGGGATAAGGAGGACTGGCTATCTCCCGATAAAAGAATATAAACCTGATTCAGCGGAAGTGTCGCGTAGGAGCGGGTCTATCCCGCGATTTGATCCGTTGCCCATCCCTCTTATAGCGGGATAAACCCGCTCCTACAGCCATCGATGAAGGATGAATTGCTCGTTCAGATCGTTAAGTTGACGCGCATCGCCATGACAGGATGTAGGTGTGAGATCGATCGCTGCCAGAATGAACAAGAGACTAAATCCGCTTGAAAATAATTTGCAAAGCGAACTCCAAAGCGGGTCCGATCCGAGTTTTGCTGCCCGGGATCTCTTCCCAATCGATGGGCAGAGTTTGAACTACGAGACCTTCCTTTTTGGCGTTGGCGATCAGCTCTAAATCAAAGCCGTAGCCATTTTGCCGGAGCTGGTGTCGAACCTTGGCGAAAAAACCGGCCGGAATCGCTTTGATTCCGCATTGCGTATCCTTAATACGTATACAATAGAATATGCGCAGCAACGTATTGAAGGCTCTGGCTACTATCTTGCGGGAAAGCGTTCTCTGCAACTCACGCCCGGACCCTGGATCTCGAGTCGCCATGAGGAGCGTAGGGGTCTCATCCAAAGCGTTTAAAGTTTCCAGAAAGCGAACGGTTTCATTGGCCGGGGCCGCTCCATCCGCGTCCACGAATGCCAAGTATTCGAACTGCTCTTCAGTATTCCAACCAGCTCGAATGGCTCCGCCTTTGCCCAGGTTCTGGGTTAGAAATATCGGTTCTCGAATGAATGAGTACCGGGCCATCAGCGATTGACCAAATTCCTTAAGTGCCTCCTGTTCTTCCGGCCTCGAACCATCGTCGACCAACTGAATCGCTACTTTGGCCGCGCTTGCTTCCAGACGCTCGCACAGTCCGGGAAGAAAGCGAGGCAAACGCTGGCTCTCATTGAAACAAGGTATGACCAAAAGTGTATTCATGAATCCATCCATTTTTCAAAATACGAGCCAAAAAAATGTCCCGATTCTTCGGAGAAGAGGGCAAAGGATAAATCGCATTCATTCAAGCATATCGCATCGATATCCTTGCTTTCAAGCACGAGTCCCGCAGTACTAGCGGCATCGGCTAAAGCCGCCGATGAAGCCAAAGCGTAACTGCGTTTCCAAGCTGAGGGATTTCCTTTGATCGGGTCTATTATATGGCTCTCCTGATAGAGCTCTCCCGAGCTGGCGATGGCTGAGCCAGGCGGCAAATCAACTGGGCGAATTTTGGAACCGTATCCGATATTAAGCGACCAGTTTGGCCCTTTCCCATTTCTATTTAAAGCCAGAAAGGTGGATCCCCCCGAATCGAGCAAACCAGATTCTATATCCCAACTGTGAAAAAGCGTCTTCAGTTGATCTAGAGCGAAGCCTTTGCCAATTCCGCCAAGATCGAGCAGGGGACCCGCGCGGATTTTTCTGACTCGGTTCATGTCAGGATCTAGAGAAATAACAGGGCCCTCCGAAGGGGAATCCTCGGTCTCGATACCTTGCAAGTGAGGCAAGATGGGACGCTGTCCTTTAGCGTCAATCGACAGCTGGCCTAAAAAAGGATCAAAGGCTCCACCTAGCAGCGAGCTCGCATCAAACGCGGCAAGCAGGCAATCAACCATTGTTTGGGAAACAGCGATTTCTTCCCCTTCGGCGGCTCGATTGATTCGCGTAGTATCGCTATGTTCGATATACAGGCTCAGTTGAGACTCCAGTTTGGTCAGCAACTCTTCCGCTTCCATTACCGCCGAATCTAGAAGCGCATTGGAACCGCTCGCTAGGTGGAACCGGAAAATCGTGGCCATGGCTTCAAATGAATACGATTGGTAGCCATCGAGGTCCCGATTCCGCAAATAGATCGCTGTCGCTTCTTCAGCCATTTCCACTAGCGCGTTTCCACAAAGACATCCCAAAGCTCATTCCGTATCCAACATTCGAGCAACACGTTTTCCCGCAAGCCATGATACTCTGGAATGTGGGTTGCAGAAAGCTCCGGAGGCAACTCACCTGCCGGTCCCACGACCACATCTAGGGTAGGCGCTTGACGAGAATCCACCCAATAGCCGACCGTGTCATTATCCCTCAAGTACCAGGGTAAAGGCCAAGCATTGTCTTCGCCTACAACGGCTATCGTCAGACGGCTATCGGGATCCAAAGCTTCCAAGTCGGCAATCCGATCGACGAGTTTTTGGAATTGGGGCGAGGTATGCTGGTAGATGTAGGGATTTCGGGCGTCGGCCGCGTAGCGATTCGCTAGCTTCGTCAACTGGTATTGTCCGAATAGGCAGTAGAGAGATAGGCCAACAACTAGCGCGCGAATCCAGCCATTACGATAGCGATGCCATAGGAAATTTATGGCGTAGCCGGCAGCTAAAGCCAGCGAAATGTAACTCGATAAGATAAGCCAAGGCGTTTTATAAGGAATGATCGAGTACAGTAGCAGGCAAATGAACCCGTAGAAAATCCCGATTTGCAGGCGGGGGTCTAAAGACCGGCGCTCCGCTATGGCTAAAGCTAAACCGATAATGGAAAGAAACAGAAAGAGGGCTTCTCCCCAACGCGCTCCCTCAGCCGTGTGAGGCCACATGATGGACAGATAGTAGAGAAAAGGTTTCTCGTGACCGGCCCCTTGCGAGCGCTCGGCATAATTGATGAAAGCCCTGAAACTGTCGCCCAGCTGGTTGAAGTCCTTCAATCCACCTGTGTAGAAAAATACCCAAATCAATGCAAACGATCCGAAACCAGCAGCTAAATTCGGCCATCGCATAGCCGCTCGCCAAGACTCCAGCCTTCTACTAGCGGGAAAAGCGGCAAAGACGGCGATAGCGATCCCAGCTACATGGATAATAGCTGTCTCCTTGGTGGCGAAAAAAGCCCCGGTCCAAAGACCTACAATGGCAGCCCATATGGGCGTTTGCCGATTCCAAAAATTGGAATACGAATACAGAAGGAAGAATCCAATCAGTACAAAAAGGGCCTCCTGGACAAAGTAGGCTCCATATATGACCGGCAAGGGCGAGACAGCCACAAATGCGGCGCTTAGCAAAGTCGTCAACGAAGACGCCCGTACCAAGACAAACAGGAATAGCAGTAGCCCTACGCTCGCCACCATTGGCAACAGGCGCAGGGAAACGCGATCTAACTCAGAACTGTCGATCCCCAAGCCTTTATTCAATGCCGAGGTGAAATAGTAGAGCAGGGGACCATGCTTGTCTTTTGGATCGTATCGGTATTCACCTGTCTCCATCAACTCCCACAGCTGGTAAGCCTGAACCGCCTCATCAGAATGAAGAATTCTCGCCTGGGCATTATCAATCCGCAGCATAAGCCCGCCAACAACTACGGCGATGCAAGCAAGGCCGAAAAGAAAAGGAATCGCTTTACGTGGTATTTCGATGGGAGCCTTTTTGAATTAACGGGAGCTGAACGTTCGAAGGAATAGGGCCGCAGGGCAAGCCTGCATAGATCGGGGCAGGTGGTTCAATTCGATCCAAACGCTTGGAGGTAGGGAGTATCGAGCCGGTCCCCCCTACCTAAAAAAAAGCGCCCAGGAGGCTTCCCCTAGACGCGTTTAGAAAAGTCGATTTCTTGGAAAACGATAACTCAGTTAGCCAAGCCAAACACTTCCACTTCTACGAAGTGATTCATTTCGTTGCTGGTGTTGCCAGCTCCGTAAATACGAACATAACGGCCCTTCGACTCTTTGGCGTCGACTAGCTTACCTTCATTAGTCTCCAAGTAGGCTTTGTCATCGCCTTTTCCGAAGCCAGAGGAGTTATCGTGGTCATTATTGAAAACCGTGGTGACGCCGCTTTCGAATGATTCGTCATCGGAGATCTGCACGATCACATCGTGGTATGCCCGCTTCTGCGTATGGAAGTGCCATATACCCACGCCGTAAATCGTAGCCGTGTTTTCCAAATCGATTTGTATCCACTGGGTGCCTGGAGCCAACTCCACGAAGTAGCCTTCTTCCGACTCTTTGTCGCCATCGGTTACGTAGTCAAGGCCGCCTATAATGGGGAAATCATCGCTTGAAGTAACCTCTTTCCCTACTGCGAGATTGGCAACTCCTTCCGGAGCCATGATCACTGGCGCCGGCGTTCCCGGATCCTCCAAGTGCGGCAGGTTTACCTGGACCGGCGTGCCGATCAGAAACGGGGGAGGAAATTCGAGAGCCAACGGCTTTTTCCCACCGTGGTGGGCGGCATAAGCCGAGACGGATATCGCTCCAAGAGCGATAAGCGAAATTAATTTGGATTTCATAATTTTGGATATTTTCTAAATTTTGTCAATAATTCTGAATACAACAGCCTTATACCGTGAAGTCGTCTTCCGAGAACTCGATCGCTTTGCGAGCGGCGACCGCTTCATTTACCCGGAAGATAGCCATTTCACTCTTGAAAGTGTGCTCGCCATCGGAGTTCAACTTGGCCTTGCCATTGATGGCTGCGAAGAAGTTCTCCAGGTGAGGCGTGTGCGGTTTCTTATCCAGCACGATCGGAATATCGTAGGCGTCCGGCGGCGCGGACTCGCGCACATCAACCTTGGTTTGAACTTTGGCCGCTGCGGCTTCTTCCTTGCGGATGAATCCCTTGTCGGCCCATTCATCCCAGTCAGGAGCGCCAGCTTCGCGATACATCTTGGTGAAGGCTGGGTTTTCAGACATCCGCATGGCACCTTGATCACCCATGAAATACTCGTAGTAGCCGCCACCAGCCCCAGTCGTCGCCAAGGTTTGGTAGAAAGCGCGAGCAGGACCATCCGGAGTGTCATACTCGTATAGCACCATCACGTTGTCGTACCACTCGCGACCCTGGTAGTAGTCATTGCCTCCGCTAGCCATGACACTCTTAGGCAGGGAATTGAAAAACCAGTTGAAGATGTCGATCTGGTGCGATCCCAAGTCTGAGATAGGGCCGCCGCTTAGGTCGCGGAACCAGCGCCAATTGAGAAATTGCTCCATGTTTTCGAAGCCATTCTCCTCAAGAACCGCTTGATCGACGGCGATCCTTGGATTCACCTCGCGTAACGGCTTAGCGGAACGATTCCATTGTCCGTTGGCGGTCGTGTAGCGCCCGAGCAGTTTTGCCCGCACAGTGAGGTTGTGATAGGCGTGAAGGTAACGAGGGTTACTTCGGCGTTGGTGGCCGATTTGCAGTAACTGTCCGGTTTTCTTGGCGGTTCTCACCATCGAACGAGCTTCGTCAGGCGTTTTGGCCATCATCTTTTCGCAATAGACATGCAGCCCGGCTTCCAAGCAGGCATTCGTGTGACGCGCATGCCAGAAATCGGGTGTAGCGATGATTACCGCATCCAAATCCAGTTCGTCCTTGGCCGCGATCAATTCGCGGTAATCGAAGTACCATTTCAGTCCTGGATTGTGGGTCCTGAGGGCGCTGCGACACTTGCCAATGCTGTTTTTCCAAATGTCAGCCACCGCCACTATGTGGAAGGGCGGATTGGGGATTTCCAGCATCGAGGTCGTTAAGACCTCGCCTTGCTTGCCGTAGCCGAGAATAGCCAAATTGATTTTACCGTTGGGAGACGACTGGGCCTTCATAATGGAGGGGGCCAAGAGGATGCCGCCGCTAGCGAGGGCTCCTGTCTTCAGAAATTGGCGACGGCCAACAGAAATTTTGGATAACGAGGAATCGTTCATGAGTAACTATATTGTTGATATTTTAGTTTCCGACCACTGTGAATCGGTTATGTTTCACCAGAAGCAGGGCTCCAACTGTCAGGGCGACATGCATACCCAGCCAAGCAATGCCGGCATCTTGCTTAAGCATAATGAGTCCTACTGTTAAACTGGCCCAAACCAGGCCGGAGACGAGTAGAGCGAGGCGAGAATAGATTCCCGCCAGAATCATGATCCCGACTGCTACGAGGACATAGCCCAGCAAGCCGGAATAAATCGAGAGGGCGAACCCGGGCATCAACGGCTCATCGGCTAGAGCCTCGTAAAGTGGCTCGGGAACGCCTTGGTAGTGCGAAAAGCTGTATTCCTTGACCTTAACTTCCGTTACTAGGCCAGGAATGGCGACACCGCCATCTTCAGCGCCCATCGGCACTTCCTTGCTAACCGTAGCAGAGAATTTTTCGATGCCGGTTACCAGGGCTCGCAGCCCTAGCCAAACGCGGAGAATTAGGTAGGCATAGAAAGATGCGGGGTCAGGACCGCAGCATCCGCCAGATTTCGAGGGTTCACTAGAGGGTTTCGTGTCTGTCATTTTTTAAAACTACCCATAAGAACTTGGGCTGTGGCATGTCGAGTTTAGAAGTCGGTCCGGCCGACTTTCCCTCGCAGAACCGTTACCATTTCCCTGCCTCTGTCAATTTTGGACGCGCAAATAGGCCGAGTTATTCACCGGAATCCAAGATTTCCCCGGGAAAAATGGGGCAATCCGGCACTCGAGCAGGCCCAAGCTCGTCAATCGTACCCATTATTCATCAAATTAACCGTTTTCTCCCTTTTCAAGGGCCCCTGATCCGCTTTAGCAAAGGTGTCTATGATTTCCCTCCGCTACGGCGCCAACCCTCACCAAACAAACGCGTACCTGGAACTCCCCGATCCCTCTCCACTTAAAATATTGAACGGGGATCCCGGATTCATCAACATGCTAGACGCTCTGACCTCCTGGCAGCTCGTTCGGGAACTAAAAGAGGCCACTGGCAAAGCTTCAGCCGCCTCCTACAAACACGTTAGCCCAGCCGGGGCCGCGATCGGCAAACCCATCGACGATGCCTTCAAGGAGTCCCAATTCCTCAAAACTACCGACTTTTCCGAAGTCGCTAGCGCTTACATCAGGGCTAGGGGCGGGGATAGGCTCTGCTCGTTTGGAGATGCGCTCGCGGTTAGCGACACGGTAGACGTCAGCCTGGCTCAATTTCTGAAAACGGAGGTGTCCGATCTCATAATCGCCCCAGGTTACGAACCAGAAGCCTTGGAAATCCTCAAAGGCAAGAAGAAGGGCGGTTTTGTTGTGCTGGAAATGGACTACGACTTTATGCCTGAAGGCGACGAATCTCGAGAAATGTTCGGGATCGGTCTAACCCAAACCCGCAATAGCCGCCTCATCAGCAAGGCCGACCTGCAAAATGTCGTTTCCGAGAAACAGGATATATCCGAGGAGACCCTGGAAACGCTCCTGGTAGCCGCCATATCACTTAAATATACGCAGTCGAATTCGATCAGCGTCGCTTACGACGGGCAAATCGTAGGGATAGGAGCCGGACAGCAATCGCGCATTCATTGCACGCGACTTGCTTGCGACAAGGCCGACAAATGGTTCCTGCAACGGCACCCAAAGGTGCGCGGACTGGATTTCAAGGATGGCATCAAGAAAGTGGATAAAACTAACCTGATTGATCAATACCTTCTCTGGGACTCGTTGAGCGAAAAAGAAGAGTCCGCCATGCTCCAGAATTTCAATACGCGCCCCGAACCTATATCCAAAGAAGAGCGCCTCAAATGGAATCGGCAGTATCAGGATATCTGCCTGGGCAGCGATGCATTTATCCCGTTTCGCGACAACATTGACCGGGCTAACCGCTCAAACATCAAACACGTTGTAGAGACCGGAGGATCCCTCCGTACCGAACATATCGTCGAAGCCTGCAACGAATACGGCATGACTCTCACGCACACCGGTATTCGAAGCTTCCTACATTAAGGGTAGCTCAGCGCAACGCTTTAACCTGAGCCCGGCCTAGCTCGGCAGAACAGAGATTGGACCAGAGCAATCGCAGAAGCTCCATCGTAGGATTGGCTTTACGCCGCGTATAATACATGCCTGGTGCACAACATATGGCGCCCATTCATTCATTCTCAGTCCTTAAGGTTTTCATCCTAAGCAGCACAGGGGAGACCCAATCGTAATTGCAACTAGGTAAAACCCAGGCTGCAAATCTAAATTAGACATAATGCCTATTGTGCGAAACGTGGGGCTGGTTAGATTCTGAACTCGAAGCGCCCTCAGCTGCGCGAGACCGCGTTCCGAACTTCGGGCGGGCTAAAATTTACGCTGTGTACAATCGCGGTTCTGACCACAGGTCACCGAGTATCCGATCGACAGGGTTCCCAACGGGCCCTCAGACCCATCCGCTCCTTGACTAAATGATTCCAAACCGTCAGTGTGGTTGGATGCCTCAACGATTGAATCGCCGCACATTTTTGAGAGGAACGGGAATAGCTGTGGCTTTGCCCTTTCTAGAAGCTATGGGACCGATGGCCCGAGCGGCAGTTGGAGCCGCAGGGAAATCGAGCGAAGTCGGTTCTCCCATGAGGATGGTCTGCATATCCAATCCATTGGGGTTGATGCCCGACAGCTTTTTCCCTTCGCAAGGAGGTAGCAACTACGAACTAACCCCGCTACTGCGTCCGCTCGCCCGCCACCGCGAGGACTTCACCGTGTTCTCGAACCTCGATCATGACGTTTCTGGAGGCCATAGCGCGGTCCACGCTTTTCTGAGCGGCATCAAGGACCAGGACGCCTCCGATTGGCCTGAAGGCAATATCTCTGTTGATCAACGGGCAGCGGAATTCGTTGGGGCCCGAACGCGCTACTCATCGCTCGTCCTTTCGACTGGAGCGGGCGACGGAGACCTGAAGTGCAAGCTCTCCTGGACACGTAATGGCGTCAACGTTCCCCCGGTCACCAAGGCCCGTGACCTCTTCCGGGCTCTTTTCGTTCAGGACGATCCTCAGCTTCTGGCCAAACGGCAATCCGCTTACGACGTTAATGAGAGCATTCTCGACGCGGTCAACAGTCAGGCCAAAATTCTGAGCCGGCAGCTCGGCAAGGCGGATCAGGAAAAGCTGGACGAGTATTTGAACTCGGTTCGGGAGGTTGAACGGAAGCTTGGCATGTCACGCGAGTGGCTGCACAAGCCAAAGCCGCAAGTCGATATTCAGGAGCCAGGCGAAGGCGATCTTACCTACACCGTGCCCGCTTTCTATGATTTGCTAGCTCTTGCTTTAGAAACGGACTCGACGCGAGTGGCTACCATGGGAGTTCCTGGAAATATCAATACAGCGGATCTTGGTCTGGTCGGGAGCTATCACGGCTTCTCGCATCACGGCAAAGCGGAAAAATTGCGCCAAGGCCTCTTCGTTATCGAGGAATTCCAAATGAAGCAAATGGCTCGCTTCCTAGACCGGCTGAAGACGATCAAGGAGCCCGATGGAACGAGCCTTTTCGACCGCACCATGGTACTCATGGGCAGCGGCATGGGCAATGGTAGTTCCCACTCCAACAAGAATCTTCCAGTCCTTTTGGCCGGCGGCGGCTTCAAACATGGTGAGCACAAGCTTTATCCCGAGGAAAATCATAAGCGCGTACCGCTATGCAATCTATACGGATCGATGCTGCAGCGATTCGGCCTGGAAATCGACGCTTTCAATAAAGGCACTGGGACCCTCACCGGCTTGGAGGTCGCATGAGGAATCGATTGAAATCCGTTTTCGCCCTCTCGATCTTAACGGTGGCCCACCTGGCTCAGGTGCCCGCATCGTTCGCCGTTGACGCTTTTTATACGGAAACCGTGCAGCCATTTTTGGATACGTATTGCATTGGTTGCCACGGACCGGAAAAGCAAAAAGGCGATCGACGCTACGACACTTTGGAGAACGATTTTCAAAATTCGGACTCGATCATCCTCTGGCAAGACATAGCCGACCTAATGAATCTGGGCGATATGCCGCCCGAGGAAGAGAAACAGCCATCGGTGGCCGAGCGCCAGCAGATAATCGATTGGATCACTGACCGTTTGCAAATCGCTTATGCCGAAGCCAAAAGTACCTATCGCAAAACGGTGCTGAGACGACTCAATCGCAACGAATACAACCGCACTGTTCGCGACCTTCTTAAGCTTGAAGACACCCTAGCCGATCCCACGGAATCGTTTCCTCCTGATGAAACCGAGGAGAATTTCAACAATATCGGCTCGGCCCTGATCACCTCCGATTTCCTGCTGCAAGGCTATCTTGACGCCGCCGAGGCTTACATAGAGCAGGCCTCACGCTTGGGCCCGAAACCAAAGGCCGAAGCGTACCATTTTAAAGCCCCCTTTTACACGGCCCGCAATCGCTGGGATGGCAAGGACGTGGCTGGCAAGTTTCAGCATATCCGCAAAAACACTACCGACCAGGACGGTTTCATGTGGCTGGAAAGGCTGGAAGAAGGGGTTCCTGAGAGCGGCTATTACACGCTGCGATTCAAAGCCCAGGCCATCAATCGCGTCTATCCCTATCCCGAAGAAATCGTGGGAACGCGCAAGAGCGAGCCACTCCGAGTGGACGTAGTAGCGGGATCTCGCCAATATGGAGAGCTCGAGTTCAGAACTTCTTCCGACAGGAACGTTGCCGGTTTCGTCATCGCCGACGAAGCCCCAGAATGGTACGAGGCTCGCATCTGGCTCGACGCAGGCTATCAGCCTCGGCTAACCTTTCCCAACGGGCCCAATCGCGTAAAACCCATCCGCAAGACGCTCGTACACAACTACCCAGAGCATTTTCAGGAATTCATCCACAATTGGACCATACCCGGAGATGGTCTCTACCCTTACCCAATCGAGGAAGCCGAGCGGCGTCGCATAGATGCCGTCGCCGCAAGAATCGCCACGGAAGTTGGGGATGTCTTAACGACGGAGGGCACTTCCAATAAATTCAATCAGCGCGAAGGCTGGGCGGCCTTCTACCGTGGATACGAAGGCCCACGCATACGCGTCTTTGAAATCGATCTCGAGGGCCCCTTCTACGACAGCTGGCCTTCGCCGAGCTACCGAGCCTTGTTCGGCGAATTCGAGCCAACCATGGCCAATGCTCGCGCTATTCTACGTCGATTTGCCAGCGATGCCTTTCGCCGTCCCGTTAGCGATGAAAAGCTGGATATCCTACATGCTTTGGTGAAAAGCGAACACGAATCTGGAACCAGCGCTTTCGAAGCCCTAAAAATCGGTTTTAGAGCCATTCTCTGTTCACCTGATTTTCTCTATCTGCAAGAGCCCGAAGGGACGCTCGACAGCTATGCCCTGGCATCGCGTCTGAGCTACTTTCTATGGTCCAACCGGCCCGATAAGGAACTCTTGGATACGGCTGCCAATGGGAGTTTAACGGACCCGAAAACCCTCAAGCACCAAGCCTTACGTCTGCTAGCCGATGAGCGTTCCAATGCCTTCACAGAAACTTTCACCTCGCGCTGGCTAGAACTCTACAAACTAGGCACGATGCCGCCCAGCTACAAGGAATTCACCAGCTATTACGTCGATGGTTTGGAAAAAGCCATGAAGACAGAAACGCAAACCTTCTTCCGTCACGCACTTCACGAGAACCTTCCGCTGAAAACATTCCTGGATTCCGATTTCACTTTCGTCAATGGAGGCCTAGCTCGGCTCTATGGGATCGAGGGGATCAATGGGGCGGAATTTCGCAAGGTATCTCTGGAATCCGATCCCAGACGCGGAGGAATACTCGGCCATGCCAGTATTCTCACGGCTAGCGCTAATGGAATAGATACTTCTCCGGTTATTCGAGGGATCTGGGTACTGGAGAACATTCTCGGTACACCACCCTCCCCGCCTCCACCCGACGTCGAACCCCTCGAACCGGATATCCGTGGAGCCACTACGATCCGTGACCAATTAGACAAGCACCGCGAAGTGGAAACCTGCTACGAATGCCATCGCAAGATCGATCCGCTCGGGTTCGCCTTGGAGAACTACGATCCCATCGGCGGATGGCGGGATCGCTATCCGCGAGGCCGGCAAAATGGACCGCTGATCGATGCCTCAGGCGAACTGCCAAACGGAGAGCATTTCGAGGGAATAGAGGAATTCAAGAATGCCTTGGCTAACCGAGAGGACCAATTTGTTCGTTGCCTTACCGAAAAGATGCTCGCCTATTCAATGGGACGCACTTTGGAATTCACCGATCGACCCGAGGTCGACCAAATCATTGAGAAAACTCAGGCCTCCGGAAGCGGCCTACAGGATTTGGTCCTAGCTATTGTTGAAAGCGAAGCTTTTCGGACGAAGTAGAAAAGCCAGACCCCATCCACTTTATCCTCTAGGCGACATTTGCAGGAGCGGCTTTAGGCCGCGATGTCAATGGCAGCTTCTCGGCGTAAAGCCGCTCCTGCATCTCGAATTTATTTCGTGATAGAGGCTTGTCCCACAACTTGGATAGAGCGATCATCCAAAGCATGGAAACGCCTGCCTACATCGTTGGACGAGTCACAGTGACCGATTGGGATGCCTACCGCGAATATATGAAACGAACCCCGAAAATCATCGATCAGTTTGGGGGCCGATTCATCGCTCGAGGAGCGGATATCGACACGCTTGAGGGGGAGAAGGAAACGCGTCGCATGGTGATCATCGAATTTCCCTCGATCGAAAAAGCGAAAGCCTTCTATCAATCCGATGCTTATCAAAATGCGCGGCAGATTCGGGCAAATGCAGCCGAGGCCCAGTTTGTTGTTCTTGATGGTTTTCCTCCGACTGCGTTGAATGAAGCCCTGGAGCAAAGTTTATGAGGCTACAGCCCGTCAATCCTGGTCCCTCGAACAAGCAATCCTGCTCAGGCAGCGATCTCGCGAACTCGCTTCCTGTAGGGAGTCGTTAAATTCAATCATCAACCAGATGAACCATCCTCGCGAAATCCTTATTTATGGTTTCAAACCCTATCTAAACTATGCCCAAAACGTAACTGAGAATGTAATACAAGAGATCAATGATCGCAAACTAGGCCGAGGAATCGTTTTCGATGTCGAGTTCGACCGGAATATGTTCGCGAAAGCCCTCAGAAAGCATCATCCCAAATTGGTCATTGGACTAGGACAACATCCGAGAGCCCGGAAAATTCGTATCGAACGACGAGCTCGCAACTGGCAAAAGGCGGCACATCAAAAAGGGTCCCAAATCGATAAGGCCGGACCCGAATACCAATACGTATCACTGAAGCTGCCGGATGGGGAACAAACTACAGTTACTTATGATGCTGGCAGCTACGTGTGCAATTTCTCCATGTACATAATGAATGGCGAAGCCAAAAAGGTGGGTGCCAAATACGCCTTCCTTCATGTGCCACGCACGGCCGACCCTGGAAGAACCGCTACGCTCATCGAAGGATACATCAATGTATGCGCACCATAGAAAACGCGCCGGGACCTCGCGTTCCAACTTTGTTCTAGAGTAAAAAGGGTGGAGCTCGACCTCCGGGCGAGCTTTAATCGACGGCCATGCCATTCGAGGGTCTAGAACCCTATTTTCGACAACGCCGCTAGGAGGTGCTGCTTGGCTTGCTTCGACTAAGGAATGGCCTCCAATTCAGCGAGTACCGAACGTTTCCATTCCTCTAATGCGGCTTCCATCCGACGGGCTATGGTGGGCTCTTCCCGGATCAGATCTCGTTTCTCGGAGGCATCCTTTTTGATATCAAACAAGGCCTTACCTTTCCTATCAATAACGAGCTTATAGCGGTCCTCCATCCACACCGCTTCTTCAGCGTCCCGATTGAGAAAGCCAATGGGTTTCGATCTGTTGACCTCTTCACCATCGATCAAAGGCCACATGCTCATTCCATCGTAAGCTCGATCATTTGGAAGCTCCACTTCCAACGCGTCAAGAAGCGTAGGAAAGTAGTCCGTAGTAACACAAGGTGCCTCAACCGTCCTAGCTGTCTTGATACGGTTGGGCCACACCAGCAATCCCGGCACCCGTATCCCGCCTTCTTGAATCGACAATTTATACCCGGACAAATGTTTAGCCGTTCCCACATGTCTGGGCGAGCCTTGGCGAGCGGGACCGTTGTCTGAGCAATACCAGAGCATAGTGTCCTCAGCTACACCAAGAGAATCCAATTCGGCCCGAAGTCTTCCCATTTGAGCATCCAAAGCGGTGACGCACGCGTAATAATGTCTGGCATCCTCGTCCTTAACGTCACGGTACATCTCCATAAATTCATCCCCTCCAACTACAGGCGAATGGGGAGCATGGAACCATATCACAGCGAAAAAAGGCGTATCTGTTTTGACTGCGTCACGAATAAACGGGATCGCTCGATCCATAATCACTCGCGAATCGTCGCCTTCCATGTTGACCGTTTCAACCTGCCCTTCGCCAACAAAATAGTCGTTCCGATAAGGCGTTCCCTTCATGGCTATGATCTCCGGATTCCTCTTCTCGCTCTCCTTAATCGGACCGGGATGGATAAGCGGATCCCATGTGGGCACCTTTGATTCCGTCACGAAACTCACATCCACGTCACGCTCCCAAGGTGGGCAGTAGTACCGTTCCGGCGTTTCACTAAACGCTCCCCAACGATTCTGGTCCCCCTTTTCGCGCGAAAGCGTACCAAGGTGCCATTTCCCAAAGTGCCCCGTCGTGTATCCAGCTTCCTTGAGTACCGAGGTAATTGGAACCTCAGCTGGTTCGAGCATTCCCTTCATGGCGAAGGTTATCCCGTATCTATAAGGATTGCGCCCCGTGTAAACGCTTCCCCTGGTTGGGCTGCACATGGCGGCAGCTGAATAAAACCGATTAAAAGTAACTCCCTCGCGACTCATTTGATCGAGGTGCGGCGTTTTGAGAGTCGGGTGTCCATTGTAGCCTACGTCACCCCATCCCTGGTCATCGGCCATACACAGGATTATATTAGGCCTAGACTCCGATCCCGAAACCCAGGATATTGAGGCGGCCAGAAAGATTGCGGCGAAGCGGTAGCGGATCTTCATAATCTAAGTTCAATAAAAAGAAGACAAAGCCCGAACGCGAGAGGATTGAACCCTTTTCGGGTTCGAATCACTACAAAGGTTGGGAGGGCCTTTCGGTCCTCCTAGATGCTAAAACGGAGGACCGAGACGGTCATCCCTAACAATAACGGTGACTACGGATTCGCCCTCGCCAATTCGGCCTCGCGAGTCTTCTTGAAGTTGGCGGAAATCTCGATGGCCTTAAGGCGGTCAGCTTCGCTGTAGTCCCAGAATTCCTGTACCACGGCTTCGCATTCCGGGTAGTGAGAACCGTCATCGCCTACATCCGAACGTAGCTGAGCAAACTGGGCTTTCAACTCGTCTCGGATCTTCCTGTATTTGGGCACATAGTACACATTCCTCAGCTCCTGCGGGTCGTTTACTAAATCATACAACTCCCAAGCAGGCGGTGTTTGATAGCCTCCATCGTAGTTGGCTCCATAGAAATAGATCAACTTGTGGGTCTTTGTGCGGATCGCCATCTCTCCCGGATTGTCGTGATGGGCCATATGCATCCAATACCGATAGTAGACAGCCTGTTTCCAATCTCTGGGCTCTTGACCCGTTTCGCAGATGGATCGGAAAGAACGGCCTTGAAAGTCCCTGGGTATACCGATCCCCGCGTAATCCAGCATCAAGGCAGGATAATCTACGTTCTCGATCAAGGCATCGGATCGAATCCCTGCCGGAATCGACTTCGGATAGCGAACAATAAACGGCATGCGAGCCGATTCATCGTAGGCCCAACGCTTATCTTGGTAATCCTTCTCGCCAAGCCAGAAACCCTGGTCTCCCGTGTAGATGATGACCGTGTTGTCGTACAGCCCCTCTTCCTTCAAATAGTCGAATAGACGCTTTAAGTTATCATCTACACCCTTTACGCAACGAAGATATTTCTTGAGGTATCCCTGGTAAGCCAGACGCGTCGTTTCCTCTTTGCTCATAGTCGCCGGATTATAATTAGGCGGGAACTCTTCCGGGAAACGTTCGAATAAATGGGTGGCGTATGACCGCCTAGGATTCCGGCTTCCGATCGAGGTTCCAATGTGGGGCAACAACTCGTTGTCGTATCCTCTTGTGGCCAGAGAACCGAAGGTATTTGGAGCATCATAAAGCGTATCAGGTTCTGGGATATCGACGTCTGCCAAGTACGACTGATAGCGAGGCGCGTTCTCGAAGTAGTCATGGGGCGCCTTATACTGGTGGCAAACGAAGAAGGGCTTGTCTGGATCACGCCCATTTTTGAACCAATCCAGCGTCGAATCAGTAATGGCGTCCGACGAATGCTGTCCAGTATGCGTTATCGTGTTATTGGGCCAAGGCAGATCTCCCCTTATCCGAAACTCCGTGTCAAAATATTTCCCTTGACCAGGCAGCACCTTATAATAATCAAAATTCGGCTCCTGCTTGAGGTGCCACTTGCCAATCATGGCAGTTTGATAGCCTGCCTGACGCATAAGGATGGGCAGCGCTTGGTTCTCAGGGGTTATATTTCCCCCGAGATCGAAAACACCGTTGGTGTGAGCATACTGGCCCGTTATTATCGACGCCCGGGACGGCGTGCATATCGAGTTGGTGCAAAAAGCATTGTCGAATATGATACCCTCTTCGGCTAGCGAATCGATGGTAGGCGTCGGGTCCAGGTCTTTAAGCAATGTCGCGTAAACGCCTACGGCTTGGGCCGTATGATCATCGGACATGATAAAGAGGATGTTTGGCCGCTCCGCCGAACGGAGGAACAGCGATGTCGAAATTGATACAAGGAAGACGAGAACTAGTAGTGGAAATCTGGTGAAAGGCATGTGGACTAGTTTTTGCGAGTATTACGTTGCGGAGGACCGAGCCGGTCCTCCCAACCCTTTTTTGGTATCAAAGATCAAAGTCGGATACTTTCAGTTTCTTCTTCTGCCAGTAACCTTCTTCGAGTTGGAAGCCGTACATCGTCGGCTCGAATTCGCCCACGATATCCACGTTGGCGCCATCCTTGGGAACCGGCAAACCAACCGCCCAAAAGATGCCATTCACTATCATGCGTCGCGTGCCTTCGGCTTCCAGATCATTTGAAGATCCCATGGTAGAGGTAAAGACTCTCCCCTTCTTGCCACCCGGGATCTGATAACTCTTGGTCCAGGCTATAGGCATCATCGGATCATTTTTGTGAAATCCTTCCTGTTTCCCATAGCTCGGAACTCTGTCGTAGGGGCCTGGACCGATTGGAGGATGCAACTTGCCCATGCCCGCAACGACTTGGCCAAGAACCACGGGTTCACTGTCGCCAGGGAGAGGCAGGGGCACTCCATAAACGTCACTGGGGCCCCAGACTTCCCCCTCCCCGATTCCATTGTGTATTTCATGGCTACCGGCTAGTACACCACGGGTGCTCTCGTACTTATGCCAGCCGTGGTGGCTCACCCATGTAGTACCTAAAACCAATTCGCCGAAGCCGTTTTTCCAGGCCTTCTTCTCGCCATCGTAGTTGAAACTCCAATGCGCATACTTGGATTCCTTGTCGGCAATATTGAAAGCATGGGTCGCGGTGCGAAGCCCGACGACCGGCCTGCCGGACTTCAGGTAATCCTCTATCTCCTTCATCTGCGAATTCGGCAGATCGCGGAAGCGCGTGGCGATCACCATCAAGTCCGCATCGCGCAAGGCGTCCAACCCAGGAATATCGTTACTATGATTCGGATCGATGATTCCGGGTGTTCCCGGGTGCTGGGCATACAATACGGTAGCGTCGAAACCGTGACGCTGAGACAGAATCTTCCCCAATTGCGACAAAGCTTCTTCGGAACGGTACTCTTCGTCGCCACTTACAAGAACGACCTTCTTGCCTTTGCCAGCCCCTTCCGCGCCCGGATAGTCCTGCCATTCCTTTATTCCCGTGACATCCGCTCGAGACTCTGGGAAAGGATGTTCTTTCAAGATTTCGTCGACCATATAGAAGTTGGTTCGATCTTTAGTCTCTTCTCTGACTCTAGCAACCATGGAGGGCTTGATTGGGCGAGTGAGAGCCTTTTTGTCGCCAAAGTTAAGGCGGACAAAGGTCAGTACTCCAGCAATCTCTTCGTCAGTTAGCATTCCAGCAAATCCAGTCATAGGCGGAACGCCTGTCGACGGATCGTACCTCTTGCCGTTGACTTCGATGGGGCCCCAGAGCCCTTTAAGCACGATTTTGATCAGGCGCTCGTCGTCTCCCATCACCCATTCGTTATTGCTGAGCGGCGGATAGATATTCGGTATGGCACCTTTTCCATCCTCGCCATGGCAGGTAGCGCAATGAGCATCCCGGTGGTAAACCTCTTCCCCTAGCTTATACAAATCAAGATTCTCCTTAGACAAATTCATCTGCGGGAGCTGAACTTCTTTAACGCTCTTGTCATACAAATCTAGCGTGCCAGCCAAATAGGATCTGGCGGCTGGGTTCCCGTTCAGGGCAATCTTGCCTGCTTCGTTTCGGGCTCGAATATCGTCATCCAATGTGATGAGCACGCTCTCATAAGCTCGCCCCATCCATTTGGTAACCGGATGCTGTAATCCTTCCAATGCGATCTCAGCTCCCTCGTCATTGTCTAGCCATGACGCAGCCACGATGGCTTCCAATCTTACTCGAGGATGCTCGTCTCCTGCTGCTTTCAAAAATAGCTCTTGGCTATTCGGCACATGGTAATGCGTGTAGCGCAAAACGCGAACCGCTCCTGCTCGAACAGCGTGCTCATTCGAATTCAAGCAAAGCTCCAATAAGTCCTGATCCACTTGATTCTGTCCCCAAGTAGCCCATAAGCCCTCTAGGATATGCCGACCGTATTTCGGATCGCTCTTGTCCAATCCAAGTACCCATTTCTTGACAGCGGGAATCACCTTGTCGGCAGGATGCCCACGCAGCTCGCGACGGGTACGGTAGCGGGTACGGTATTCGTGCTCGGTAAGATTGTCGAGCAGCTGGTTGATGGTTGCTCCGGCCACTTTAGGGGCATCGATCAACGGGCGAGATGGATAGGTCACGCGATAAATACGACCGTGGTCATGGTCGCGGTTAGGATCGCGAGCGCTGTGTTGCATGTGGCCGATCAGCGGATTGTGCCAATCGATAATGTACAAGGATCCGTCGGGAGCGAACTCCATCTCCACCGGCCGGAAATTGGAATCAGTCGAATAAAGCAAGTCCTGTTTCAATTCCCCCGTGAACCCCGCCCCATCTTCAACGATCGAGTGATGCTTGGTGCCCAAAAATCCAATGGTGTTGTTGATGATGAAGTCCCCTTGAACGTCATCCGGGAAGTGGCGGGAATAGATGAACTCCGTGCCTGAGGTTGGGCGAACGCGATGGGTAGTAAACTGGGCCAATTTCGGAATCTCCATCCCGTGAGGAATTTTTGCTGACAGCGGAAGCGACCACCAATTAGCGCCGCCTGATGCGTCGGACAGAAAAGTTTGGCCATATTCATCAAAAGCGATTGCCCAAGGATTGGATACATCCGTTTGCATAAATCGCTCCAGTCGCCAATTCTTCGGGTCGAAACGCCAAGCCCCACCGTCGGTGCACCGCTCCGGGCCATAGGGCGTCTCCACCTGCGAGTGCAGAAAACGCCCTTCGTTCATGTAGATGGCGCCCGAGGCATCCGCGCAGAATGCGGATATCGAGTGATGGGTATCATGAGGATCGAATCCGTGCAAGAGCAGTTCCTTTCTATCCGCCCTATCATCTCCATCGTCATCGACGAGCAGAACCAGATTTGGCTGTTGAGCTACGTAAACCCCCTCGGGAGCCAGTTCGAATCCAATCGGCATATGTAGTCCATCGGCGAATACCTTTTGTCGATCCGCTCGGCCATCATTGTCCGTGTCCTCGAATATGAGTAGCTTATCGTTGGGCCTTTCGTCTCCGGGTCGATAATGAGGATACGATGGAATCACGGCTACCCAAAGCCTGCCCTGATTGTCGAAGGACGCCTGGACGGGATTTCTCAGATCGGGAAACTCGGATTCCGAAGCGAACAAGTCGATCTTGTAGCCTTCCGCCATGACAAACTCGTCGAGAGCTTTGTCCACTTCCAGGAACTCGATTGGCCGGGTGTAATTGGTTTCTACCGGTGTCAGGGGTCGCGTAACGCTATCATCAACTACCTTATCCGGCGAACCACCCTGGGCTACATCATGGATCTTGCCGTCCCGAAGTTCGGTCATCTGGCGAATCTTTTCAATCTCCTCCGGATAGTTGACGTTCCCATAGGGCTGGTAGCGACGCCCGTAGACATGAACGCCGTTAAGAATCCGATAATCATTGAGCCAGAACCAGTTCTTGTCTTCGACAACTCCGTAGAGGGCTTCTCGGGAAACCATTTCCTGGGCTTTTACTTCTCCGTAGAGCCCTTCGATCAGAATCTTGGAAAGGTTTTCGTAGCCCTCATCCGTCAGAGCGAAACCGTTAATGGTCTGCGGATTCCGCTCGCGCCGATAAAGTCTCTGGGTTGGCGAAAACAAGTCCACATATCCAACATTGCGCTTTTCAGCTACGCGACGGATGGCGTCAGCGTAGGCCGCTAACCTGACATTTTCTTCCTTCCCGTCCGGCAAATCCATCGTTGCCGAAAGGTCTTCGAAGGCTATGGGCGAGAATAGCACGAGTTTGGGAGCGGATTGACCGTTGTACTGCTGATTCAAAGCGTGGACTACCCAGGCATCCAGCTCATTATAAAAATTGTCGACCCGCTCCAGTCCATCGAAGGATTCATTGTATCCAAAGAAAGCGAGAACTGTATCAGCCTTGAGCTGCGTAAGCCATTCGTCTGGCGAGGGATAATGGCCGATCCCAAGGTGCGTCTCGTATTCTGGATGGAACTTGTCCGCTCCAGGAAAGGCCCATTGAGACTCTCTCGAAGGATGGGGACGAAAGCCGGGTGTATCTCCGGGCCGAGCAAGATTGCGCACAATGAGATTCTTGTTGGGAAACTGGCGATGCAGATCGGTCTCAAAGTGGGGGAAATACAGCATTCGCTCCCCGAGACCGTTGCCGATGATGACAATTCGCTCTTCTTGCTCGGCCTCCAGCGGAAGCGAGGTCGCCGCGCTTGTCTGTGCGGCGATCAAGACGCCAACTACCAGTGATGGGAGTAATCTGATAAGCATATTCATTGGTGGTTAAAATGCAGTGATTGAAATTCTTTGGCGGTTTTCCGAGTAGCTTAATACTGATCCACAAGAGTTACGGTCACGGGGCTTTTTCTAGACGAGCGCTTCGGAACTTTTGCATAAACGGCTATCCACGATGGGTATCGCGATACACTTGAGGCGTCACTCGCATCATGCGAGCGAACTCCTTGGTCAAATAACTTTGATCGCAAAATCCACATTCTTGGGCGATTTCGGCGATGGTTTGGTTTCCCTGAGCAAGCTTGCGGCAGGCCATATTGATACGGACTTTTTTCAAATAGGCTATGGGACTGATGCTGAAGCGTCGCTTGAATTGGCGCTCGAAGGTGCGGATCGTTAGACCCGCCTTTTCCGCCATGTCGGCCACAGTCACTTTCTTCCCGTAACTGCTCTCGACGAAATCGATTACCTTGAAGAGTTCTGGGTAAGGCCCGAGAGCACTACTAGCCGGCTTGAACTCCCTGGTAACCCCTTCTAGGCCTATGATGGAACCGTCTCTACTGAACAAAGGCACTTTGGTCGTCGTGTACCAATATACTGACAGATCATTACGGGTAACTAGCTCAACTTTATTGACCACTTCCTTGCCATAGAACAGCACCTCTTGATCGTCTTTAAAATAGTTGTCCGCTAAGTAGCGAGGCACCAGCTCGTAATCCGTTTTGCCCAGGACGTCTGATTCACGACTGTAGCCCAGCAGAAGAATCAGGGCTTCGTTAGCTAGGATAAATCGGCCGGTTTGATCTTTGACGAAATAGCACACGTCACTCATGTGCTGAAACAGACCCAGGCCTCGTCGCAAAGGATCTATATCCTTCAAGAAGGACTTGGAAACCGGAGGCGTTGTGGCGGTAATCATCTACGAGTGTCAGGAAAACCGCTCATTTCGAAGGCGAACGGTTGAGGCATGAGTCACTTTAATCGAAACCGTTGTTTACGGATAGGATGAAAAAGCTTAAAGCATTGTAGGATTACGTCAATGCCGATATTTTACAATCGAATCGATGCTCCCTAGGTAGAGTCCAATAAGTAGATAATCCCGTATTTCCATTCCCTTGGGGAATTGCTATAATACCCCTACGCTCTTCTCGGGCGTAGCCTACGGGGCGAAGACTGTTGCTTCGGCTTTTTGGTAGGGAGGACCGTCTCGGTCCTCCGTGTTTGAGCTTCGGAGGATCAAGACTATCCTCCCTACCTTTAGGAATACCCGGTCTGAATGCAGCGGAGATCTTTATTGTAGGGGCGCCGCTTGCGGCGACCGCAGAATCGGTTGATGGTCTACTTACGCGGTCGGCCGCAAGCGACGTCCCTACGCGTTTCGATTTCATTGGTTACCCTTTGGAGAGAGCAGTCCCCTCAATCCCTGACTCCGTTTACCAGGGAATAATCAACTCCTTGACCTTGGCTGGGATAAGAATCGATCACCGCTTGCAGAGCCTTTCTCGCCCGCTTTGCAAAGCGACTCGAGCGCTCCGGATCTAAGGGACTTTTTTCCAGTATGTCCAACTTGGTGTCGAAAAGATCGCCATTATCGTAGAGCTTATACCGTTGATTTCTGGCATAGCGGACTTCCCAATGGCGATATTTGTTGTCGAACGTTTCCGCGTAAGGCCGTGGAAAGTAGTATCCATAAATCCAATCTCGCTTGGTCCCTTTAAGGCCCAGGCATTGTGGCCAGAAGCTGATTCCATCGCCTTCCCTCGCGACCTTGGAGGGCAAATTCGCGGCCTCCACGATTGTCGGAAAGAAGTCGGAGAAGGCAATCAGGTCGCCATTTACCTGGTTGGGGGGGACGGTCCCCGGCCAATTGACAATCAGCGGCACGTGGGTTCCATGATCCTTGGTGTAGCCTTTGCCTCCTTCGATATCTTCACCTTGAAAGCGTGATGTCAGATCCGCGTTCGTGCCGTTGTCGCTCGTGAAGATGATGAGCGTATTCTCTCGAACTCCACTTTCTTCGAGCGCATCCGCCAAGCGACCAACGAGGGAATCCAGGTAGTTCACCATATCGATAAAATTCGCTTTATCGTCCTTGCTGTTTCGATCCACGCTGTCCGGTGTCGGCGGGAAGGGATTGTGAGGCAGGATCATCGGATAGTATGCCAGAAAGGGTGTGCCTGAAGCCGCTTGCTCGTTGATAAAACGCTCCAGGAAATCCGAGCAAAGATCGGGACCATAAGAACCCTCCGGAAGATCGAGTATCTCGCCATCTTGATCCAAAGACGGATTCCAGTAACGGGAGCGGCCCGTCCTAGGCATGTTCCAAAGGCAGTAAGTGTCGAAGCCCGCCTCCAGAGGAGTAATCCCCTTATCTTCCAAAATCAATTGCCACTTGCCTGCAACGGCTGTCGCATAACCTTGGGCTTTGAAATGATTGGCGAATGTCGGCTCGCCCTTAGGATAGACGCCAAAATTGTAGTAGTTGAAAACGTTTGATTTGCCGGACATGAGGTTGACTCGGCTCGGCGTGCAGAGCGGCGTCGAGTGGCAATGCTCGAAACGAATCCCCCCTTCAGCCAAGGCGTCCAGCCGTGGCGTCGAATACTCGCGACTTCCATAGCTACTGAAACACTCATAGCCAACGTCGTCCGCCATGATAATTAAGATGTTGGGGCGATCGGAGGCGAGAAGCTTTGTGAGGGCCAAGCTGGCAAACAGAGCTCCCCTTAATAAGTTCCGAGGCATTTTAAAAGGTAGGGAGGATCGGCTCGATCCTCCAATTTTTACAAACGGAGATCCGGGCCGGTCCACCCTTCCAATAAACATAAGTACGTTTCTAAATGTTAGAACGAATGGGAACAAAAGGGCGATCAGGTGGAATTGTCGCATAACAATCAAAGTGGTGGAACGAGCTTATAGTTTGTTTTAACGAAGCCTGAAGAGCTACCCAACCCTTATCACCCTCGCTTGGCCTTTCGTTTCAACCCGGCTCCTTCTAGGCGGGTATCCAATTTCTTACGCCAGTTTCTGAGTTCTGAACTCTTTTCGGGGTTGATAGCGAGATTCGTGATTTGCCCAGGATCGGATACCATATCGTATAGCTCTTCCGTGTCGTCGTTGTAGCGAATATACGCCCAGCGCTCGGTCCTGAGAGCGTAACCGCTGCTATCTATGGATAGGGACGCTTCCCTCACCCGATGATTCGGATCATTCAAGACGGGAACCAAGCTTTTTCCTTGAACGGAATCAGGAATCGATAAGCCGGTAAGCTCTGCCACTGTGGGGAAGATATCCATCAGCTCTACCATGGCTGCAGATCGCCCCCCTCGAAATTCCGGCGCGGAAATGATCAGAGGCACTCGTAGAGACTCTTCATGCAGATTGCTCTTTTGCCAGAAATGGTGTTCGCCCAAGTGATAGCCATGATCGCTAGTGAAAACAATCACTGTCTCATCCCTCAGTCCTTGAGCTTCCAATTCGTCAATGATACGCCCTACCTGTTCGTCCATATAAGTAACCGTCGCGTAATAGCCAGCCCACATGCGTTTCTGATTGTCTGGATACCTCCCGATCGGGTCTTTGGTGGATACGACTCTCGGGAATCCCATCGGCGGAATATCGTCATGGTCATCCTCTGGCACGTAGGGCAACTCAATGTCTTCAAGTGGATATTTATCGAAATATCGCTGCGGGGCCACCATCGGATAGTGAGGTCGAATAAATCCTGCTGCTATGTAGAAGGGCTCATTCTTGCGCTCGCGGATGAGATCGATCGTTTGACTAGCGGTCTTGTAATCCGGCTGATCGGATCCATCGCCCTCGTAGCTTACGGTGACAAACCAGCGGTGCGGCATGGCGGTCGAATAGCGACCACTTAAATCCGTAGTGAAAATATTGAGATTCAAGCAAGCATAGTCGCCTACCGTGTGGGCTTCCAACCCAGGCGAATTGTAGGTTTCCTGCCAAGTCGAAGCAATGTCCAGACCATCCGTGCCCGCTATGATGTCGCCTGGCACTTTCATATGGTAAATCTTGCCGACTCGGGCGCTGAAATAGCCGTTGTCGATGAAGTGCTTTCCCATGTTGATCTCCGTTTCTCCCTCGTAGCGGCTGTGCATGAAAGATCTGCGGGACGGGGCGCATGAGGTTCCTTGGCAATAGACGCGATCGAAAACCATTCCTTGCTGGGCGAGACGGTCTATGTTCGGCGTCTGGCAAATAGGATCGCCATAGGCCCCGAGCACACTGGCTTTGAGATCATCGGAAATCAGAAAGAGCACGTTCTTGATTTTCGAGTCCGCATGGCCAGGAAACATCGCCAATCCTACCCAAATTGCAGTCAGAAAAGGAATTCTCATATCGGCAGGCTTTCTATTCGGTTTCTCAATTCTCGTATTCAGGTTCTAGCATTTGACCGGTTTCCGGCATGGCATCGATCGCTTTTTGCAGCATTGCTCGTGTTTCTTCCGCGTACCGGGTACCGTCGCCAGGCAAGATAGGGTCGACTTCGAATCGATCGGCAACCGCATAAAAGGAACCATCTTGGTAGAGCTTGAAATGCTGATTTTGGGCCCAGATGATTTCCCGATTCCGAGCCCCTAGCCCGTGCTTTTCGCCTGCCGGTTTGTATTTGGGGTAATAATACTGGGTAATTAGCTTCCTGGGTTGCCCCTCTTTGCCGAGGCATTGGGACCAAAAGCTATATCCATCGAGCTCGACGTTCGGCAACTTGGCCCCAGACAGCTCGGCCAAAGTGGGAAGCGCATCTGCGAAGTTGATGAGATCATTGTTGACAATCCCTGGCGGCACGACCGTTGGGCAATTAACAATCAGCGGAACGTGGTAGCCCCCTTTGGTGGTCAACGCCTTCTCCCCTTTATAGTACGCCCCATTGAATGGATACGTCAGCGTACGATTCGTTCCATTATCCGCAGTGAAAATGAAAACCGTCTTTTCCCTCAAACCGAGTCGATCCACGGCATCTACCAGCTTGCCCACCAGCTTGTCCGCGTAGGCGACCATATCACGATAGTTCTTCAATCCCTTGCCAAACTCCGCTTCCTCTTGCGTGGCAGGCTGACTATCCGGCGTCTCTGGAAACGGGTTGTGAACCAGAATCATCGGATAGTAGACGAAGAAGGGTCGGCCACGATTTTCTTCCATGAAATCGACCAGGAAGTCGGAAATGATATCCGGCCCATAATCGTCTTTGGTCGTTTCCAGGATTTTCCCATTCTGATTTAGGCTAGGATTCCAGTACCGTTCGTTTCCCGTACCCGGGAAATTCCAGAGACAATAACTATCGAATCCACTGTCTTCCGGCAGCGAGCCGTTAGGGGGTCCGTGCAATTGCCACTTTCCCGCCACCGCCGTCGCGTAGCCGGCATTTTTTAGCATGTTGCCAAACGTCGTTTCACTTTTGTCAAGCGTGCCGAAATTGACGTAATTGCGAACCCCATCGCGACCGGTCATTATCTTGACGCGGCTGGAGGTGCAAACAGGCTCCGAGTAGCAGTAGTTAAATCGCGCGCCGGTTTCCGCTAGATGATCGAGACGAGGCGTCTGAAAAAAGTCGCTCCCATAGCAGCTGTAATTATCCACCGCCGAATCGTCCGCCATGATCAGAACGATGTTCAACTTTTCGGCATGGGAGCAGGCAATGACAGTCAACACCGCCAACACCAAACCGAGCCGCTGCCGACGAAGAATGAGAAATTTGGGGAATGGGCGCATACCAGAGATCACTTAGCCGCAAGCGGACCGCCTTGGCAAGCGCAAGTCGCAGGCTTGCTCGCGTCCAATTATAATACCGAAGGACTGAGCCAGCGCTCCCTACCTGATTCGCGATGATAAGAAGGACCGGCTCGGTCCTCCAAAGTGTTCCCGAGATTATGGGCGCTCGGCTTGCGCCGCCGTAGCTTCAAGGTAGGCGTTAGATCGCCCGCTACCCTCTTGGCGAACCGCCTACTCCCGGCTGCGGCCGGCGGCGATGATTTCTTCCAACTGATTTTTCAGGCGTTCCCCAACTCGCTTGTTCTTGGCGAACACGTCGTTCTTCTCGGCCGGATCCCAGGAAAGGTCGAACAAACGGTACTGATTCACCGGCGTATTCGCGAGTTTGGCTTCCACCACGACATTGCGAGCCGACTTGGAATCGTGACGCTGCAATTTCCATTTGCCCACGCGCAGACCATAATTGCCACCCCTGCCGTTGTCTTGCTGAACAAGATGATCCCGGCCCTTGGCGCCTCGCTGGCCGAGCAATGCATCCATAACATCAATACTGTCCAAGCAAGCGTCGTCTTCCAATTTCGCCCCTGTTAAACTCGCAAAGCTGGCGGCCAGATCGATTGTGCAAACCACTTCATCAGAAACGCCTGGCTGAATACGGCCTTTCCACCAAGTGATAAATGGCGTCCGCGTACCGCCCTCGTAGACGCTGTACTTGCCACCGCTAAAAGGCCCACCGGCTCGGTGATCACCCAGATTTTCCAAAGCAAGATCAGCGTATCCATCATCCATTACTGGTCCATTGTCCGAGCAAAACACGATCATTGTATTCTCTTCTAGGTCCAACCGTTTCAAGGTTTTCATGATCTCGCCCACACACCAATCCAACTGGACGATTGCGTCAGCTCGATAACCCAGAGAAGTCGCTCCTTGAAAGCGTTCGTGCGGAATGCGGGGCACGTGCAAATCGTGGGAGGAGAAAAATAGGAAGAATGGATTGCCCTTGTTTTGCTCGATCCATTTGACCGATTCCTCCACCCATTTGTCTGCCAAGTCTTCGTCGCGAAAGCGAGCGGCGTGTCCCCCGGTGTAGAAACCAATTCGGCTGATTCCGTTGTGTATCGTTGAATTGTGCCCATGGGTCCAGTCCATCTTCAAGGTGTCCCGATGGGTAATTCCCGTTGGATGATCTTCACTCGGCTTATCATTCCCTACCCAGAGGGGATCATTGGGATCTAGGTTAACGACTCGTTGATTTCTCACGTAGACTTGGGGAACCCGGTCATTGGTCGTCGGTAGCAAAAAATTGTAGTCAAAGCCAATCTCCCGCGGCCCCGGTTTTAGATCGCCATTCCAATCAGGCCCTTTGGGACCGCCCAGTCCCAGATGCCACTTGCCAATGACGGCTGTTTTGTAACCGACGGCTTGCAGAACGGAAGCGATGGTCTCCGTTCCTGGCTGAATAATCGCCGGGCTGTTGGGCGGGGCTATGCCCGTATTTGGGCGGCGGAAGGCGTAGGTCCCGGTAAGCAGCGAGTAACGCGTCGGAGTACAGGTCGAAGCGGAGCAATAGCCGCTCGTAAACCGCTGCCCTTCTGCCGCCAATTGATCGATGTGCGGCGTCCGAAAAGATTTAGTGCCGTAGGCGGAGATATCACCATAGCCAAGATCATCGGCCATGATAACGATGATGTTGGGCTTCTCGGCAGAATAAGCGGCCAGGCTTATGGACAAAGCCAGTGAGGCTAGCAGTGAAGATCGAATCGAGGGCATGATGGCAAGTCTGTAGGTATCTAGGTTCTCGGTAGTGTGTTACGATTGAGACACACAAGGACAGCCATTCCCGCTTTATGGTCCAGTATAAAACGAAGACGTGTCCCCGAGAATGTCCGATTATCGACGATCTCTGAGCAAATTGGGATCTTATCTGCGTGAATGTCACGCGACAATCGGGCAAAAATTTCTTTAAGGATCGCGGGCGGCTCGCCCGCGATCCCATGATGAACCCAGATCGAATCAATCCTCAGAACTATCACGATCATGAGAATATCTTATCTTATCTCCAACTCGATATTCCCCTTGCCAAAACAAAGGCGTCCCGTAGCCGCTCCAACCTCGTAACAAAATGCATTGCCTCCTGAACAGTTCGGTCATGATAGAATAGCTCGCCAAGGTGTGACCCCAGCGTCGTGGCAGGGGAACGTGGAAATTCGCCACGGAATCTCGACCATCGAGCGACTTGGATGAAACGGATCTGCATTATTGTTTTAGCTTGGAAACGAAAACGCTTCAGTCAGAGAAGTTCCCAAACCCCCGCTGGTCATAAAATCGGCAGAGGTTTTTTTGCTTTCAACGCATTCTTCGCCTTGTCGGGCCAGCATCGAACTAACGATACCTCCCTTCGATCCGATGCGACTCTTCATCATCAGCCTTCTATCCGATATCCGGAGACTGCCTAGACCAGTCTACATCCTGGTCTTCGGCCAATTCCTGAATCGTTTCGGGTCCTTTGTATATCCGTTCCTCACCCTGTTCCTGCAAGACAAGGCCTACGGCTTGGGGCAAATTGGAGGCGTCTTGGCGGCTATCAGCCACGGTAACTTTTTCGGACCGATGGCGGGAGGCTATCTGGCGGACGCTATCGGCCGCCGAAACACCATCGTCCTCTCCCTTATAACCTCGGCGCTCTCTTTATTTACCCTGTATTTATAATATAACTACAACGTACTACTCATCGTGGCGGCGGTGTTCGGATTTTCGAATTTCATATTCGGACCTCCCGCCAACGCCCTAGTCGCCGACCTGGTACCTGAGGAAAAGCGGATTACCGCCTATGCCATGCTCCGACTGGCAATCAACGCCGGTTTCGCGGCAGGACCCATGGTTGCCGGCGTTCTCTTCGTCTAATCTCCCTTTTTTTTCGCGGGCGACGCCCTCACCACCCTGCTGTTTGCGGGATTGGCCCCGTTCAGCCTGCCCCATGGTTTGCGAACCATCAAAGGGAAGATCGCTTCCCCTACTGTCAATCTCAAGTACTGGATCGATAGCGCCAAGGACGTCGCTGGCAATCCTCGCTATACGCAATTTCTGACTGCCTGCTTCCTAATGGGGATCGCCTATATGCAGGTATTCAATCTCCTCGCTCTGACCTCTAAGCGATTCGGCATCCCACCAAGCACCTATGGAATCATTATGGGCTTCAACGGCGTATTGATTATGCTGATAGAAGTCCCGCTAACCCACTCGCTAAAGCAATTTTCCAGTACTCGAGTATTGGCGATTGGATATGTCTTGATAGGATTAGGTTGTATCGTTTTCGGCCTATCGAGCGGCATAGTCAGCTTCTTTATTGGCATGGCAGTATTCACCCTGGGCGAGATCATCGCACTGCCCATCGGCATGGCCTACAGCAGCAATCTAGCTCCGGAATCCATGCGTGGGCGCTACTTCGGTTTCCGCGGAATGACCTGGGCCTTGGCAGGTCTGATTGGAAGCGCGGGTGTCTGGCTATATGGTCAATTGGGTTCCACTTGGTGGTATTGCTCTGGCGTTATAGCCTTGTTAGGAGCGATTTGTTTACTCAAAAGGAGCTAACTTTCCAACATTCAGGTTGGCAATTTGTGTCCTTTCGTGAAATTCGTGGGTATAAATTCCTGACGATTAAACCTCCCATGAGTACCTCCGCTCTGAAAGTTCACCCAAACGACAATATCATCGTGGCTCTTCGCGATCTCGATGCTGGCCAATCGGTTGATTGCAATGGCGAGACCTACAGCCTATGCGAAGAGATACCCGCCAAACATAAGTTCGCGGCTCGCGATTTTACGGAAGGCGACGAAATTACTATGTACGGCGTCAAAGTCGGCATCGTTCAAGAGCTGATCAAACGCGGGGGGCGCATCCATACGGAGAACGTGGTTCACGCTGCTTCGGAAGCCCAAGTCAATGGGTCGAATTACCAATGGACGCCACCATCCGTGGAAAAATGGAGGAACACGACTTTCCAAGGCTACCATCGCGATAACGGATCTGTAGGCACAGCCAACTATTGGATCGTGGTGCCCTTGGTGTTTTGCGAAAATCGCAACCTCGAGCTCATCAAGCGGGCCATGCTGGAACCGCTCGGCTACGGCAAAGGCAGTCCATATACGTGGTACATGAACGATCTGGTTTCGGCCTATCGGGACGGTTCGGACCTCGACGCCTTGGCTATTGTAAACGACTCGGATACCGTATCCAGCCAGCCCCGACTTTTCCCCAATGTCGACGGCATCAAATTCCTTAGTCACACCATGGGATGCGGCGGCACCAAGGACGATGCCGCTACGCTGGCTGGACTGCTGGCTGGCTACATCAACCACCCCAATGTCGCCGGGGCGACGGTACTCAGTCTCGGCTGCCAGAAAACGCAGATCGATCACTTGAAAGCGGAAATCGAACGGCGGGATCCCAATTTTTCCAAACCGGTTTTCTATTTTGAGCAGCAAAAGAGTCAGTCGGAAAAAGCCATGCTTTCCGACGCCATTCGGACCACCTTCAAAGGAGTTGCGGAAGCCAACGATTTAAGCCGCCAACCCGCTCCGCTGAGCAAGCTTTCTCTGGGGGTCGAATGTGGTGGATCCGATGGGTTTTCCGGCATATCCGCTAACCCGGTGGTCGGGGGCGTTTCCGACCGGCTCATCGCTTTGGGGGGCAGCGTCGTGCTCTCGGAATTTCCAGAATTGTGTGGAGTAGAACAAAGCTTGGTGGACCGTTGTGTCCGGCCCGAACTAGGCGAACGTTTCCTGCAGCTCATGAAGGACTACGACGCCGTTTTGAAGACGGTGGGATCTGGATTCGATCAAAACCCCTCTCCCGGAAATATCGCCGACGGATTGACGACCGACGCGATCAAGTCCGCCGGAGCAGCCCTCAAAGGCGGAACGGCGCCCATCGAGGATGTCTTCGATTATCCCGAATGGATTCGAAAGCCCGGTCTTAGCCTCCTTTGTACTCCAGGCGGCGATGTGGAATCCACCACTGCCATGGCGGGGGCTGGAGCCAATGTGATGATGTTTTCTACGGGACTGGGCACTCCAACCGGCAACCCAGTTACTCCGGTCATGAAAATATCCAGCAATTCCGTGATAGCGGAAAAGCTTTCGGATATCATAGATTTCGATACAGGCCCTGTCATCAACGGAAGCAAATCGATCGATGAGCTCGCTGATGCACTTTTCGATCTAGCCATTAAAACAGCCAGCGGCGAATACGAAGTTTGCGCCCAGAAACTGGGGCAGGACGATTTCATCCCATGGAAGCGGGGATTGTCGCTGTAAATGCCTGTCCCCTAAATTCGATGTATGCTCTATTAGATGGTAGTTATTGGACACTCTCTAGGATGGCGCAGTCATCGTGCCTGTAGTAGCATTCCCGATCTCTTCTTCAACAGGATACGCTTCGCG
The DNA here is from genome assembly GCA_964404745.1 of uncultured Opitutaceae bacterium. GTDB lineage: Bacteria > Verrucomicrobiota > Verrucomicrobiia > Opitutales > Opitutaceae > Pelagisphaera. The sequence goes on along the minus strand of CAYOLG010000007.1, from coordinate 88,000 downwards.
GAAGGATCACGCTCTGCGTGAACCTTATGAGAGGAACTGGGGATCTTATCGAGCCACGGCATTGCGCAAGCGCAAACCCCACCATGAATCGCGAACGTAGGGCTCCGCGCTTGCGCGTCGCCGCATGTATCCCTATTGCGATACTGCTTAGGCCTACCCTACCACGTCTTCTTCCAAATGGGTCCGCCTTGGTAGAGGTCGCCGATTGGGTAGCGGTCGCTAGGTATCACTGCGTTTTCCATGATTCCTTCGATCCGGCTGACGATATCCGGATGAGCCGCGGCGAGGTCTTTGGTTTCTCCGATATCCGACTTTAGGTTGTAAAGCTCCAACTTCGAGCCTCGGCCGAAACGAATCCCTTTCCAATCCCCCACGCGAACCGTTTGATCATATCGAGGCCGTGTATGCCCATAATCCCAATACAAGTAATCTCGTTTGTCGCTAAGCCCTCTTCCTTTTAGGGCGTTGACGATAGAAATGCCATCGATGGCTGTGGGCGCATCGGCTCCGGAAATTTCCGCAAAGGTCGAAAGCAAGTCCCAGAAGACGATAACCTCGTCGCTCACTGTTCCATGTGGAATCTCACCCGGCCAACTTGCGATAAACGGAACCCGAATTCCCCCTTCGTATAGACTTCGTTTCGCTCCCCGCAAGGGGCCATTATTGTTTAATTCCTCGCTCGGACCCGAGCCCAACGGCCCATTGTCGCTCGTAAAGATGATCAGCGTGTTTTCGGATAGTCCGAGCCGTTGAATGTGCCTAACGATTCGTTCCACGTCGTCATCCAGTCGCTTGACCATCGCTGCATATTTTTTAGCGGCATCACTCCAGCCCGGATGGCCGAATTCCTCCCAATCCGGAACGGCTAAGCGATCTGGATCCTCCGAACCATGGGAGAAATGAGGCAAGGTGTAGGCCACATAGAGAAAGAAAGACCCTTCGGCAGAATCGGAAATAAAATCCAGTGCCCTCTCGGTCAGCAAGTCGTGACTGTAGTCCGATTTTGTTAGACTGTTGTTGGGCAGCTGCAGCTTGCCCGAAGGCAATGCGCTATCGTCTAGATAATCAGGATAGTAGTAGTGGGCATGGTCTTGATTTTGATATCCAAACCACATGTCGAAACCTTGATTCGTGGCATCGCCCTCAGTTCCGGGATCCCCCAGACTCCATTTCCCCACACCGCCACAACGATAGCCGCGAGACTGGAGGATTTCCGCTACGGTAATGTCGTTCGTTCGCAAATACGTTTCATAGTGGGGTACATTATCGCGAGCCGGCGTATGTCCTCCGTGAAGACCCGTCATTAAGGCGCTGCGGGAGGACGTACACACAGGGCCGCCAGCATAGGCCTGTGTAAATCGGATGCCTCGCTCCGCGAGAGCGTCGATATGAGGCGTAGAGAAATGCTGCTGCCCATAACAGCCTAAATCCCCATAACCCAAATCGTCCGCCATGATGAGAACGATGTTGGGGCGGGCACAAACCTGTAATAAAAGGGAGGCAAAACAGACAAGCAATGATAACTGGAGAGCGGATTTCATCAGGATCAATCTAGTTAGGCAAATAGGGATCGTTGATCTGTTTCATCTCCAATGTGAGCTTTCGAGAGATCATTGATCTCGCCTTCTCGATCGATGAATCATTCGACGAGAACAGATTCGTCTGTTCTGAGGGATCGTTGAGCAAATCGTAAAATTCGTCACCGGCTCGATTGCCAAAGTGTCGCACTAGTTTCCAACGAGACGTACGGTAGCATCTTAGATTCAGATACTGCCCGAAGAGATCGTTTTTCCAAACCTGCGCCGGTTTGCCTTCCAATAAAGGCAACGCATTCCTTCCCCTTATCAGACTGTTTTCTGGGAGTTCGGCTTCGGTTATTGCCACTAGTGTGGGAAACCAATCCAAATGACTAATAACCTGACTTACACGACCCCTAGGTTTAAGTCGTTCAGGCCAACGAACAACGCAGGGCACATGCATGGAGTCATCGAATAGATTAATACGACTTTCACCATCGCCATATAGTCGACTGGTTGACGGGTCCTGCTTATTGCGAGTCAACCACCGCCCGTTGCCTTTGTGCCACATGCCATGATGCCCCATCATGTAGCCGTGATCTGAAGTAACAATAACAACCGTGTTGTTCGCGATTTCCAATTCGTCGAGCAGCTTCATCAACCGGCCTACATTCCGGTCTACCGCATGAACGCTGGAATGGTATTCACGTATCATCCGGCGAGCGCGTTGCTTGTTTAGATTGGGAAAATCAGGCTCCGGCAAAACGATCTCCTCATCGGACAGTTGTTTCCAGTACCGTTGGTCAATCTCTCTCATGGGCAACCAGGATCGGTCATCATGGGGAAATTCATACCCTTCAGGAAATCGAGTATTGGCGTGGGGAGCCCAGAAGTGGAGAGAGAGGCAAAAAGGGTCTGATTCGGCCGAATACTTTTTGATAAAATCCACCGAAAAATCTCCGAGCAAATCCGGGGTGTATTGATCACCCGGAATCGTTTCGTAATCGATAGTCTGCATTTCAGACAGTGTAGTTTGACCAGGTTTCAGAAAACAAACACTCGGCTCCTTCGATTGGCGTCCGCCACTAAGGAATCCGGCAAATTCCTTGTATCCTCGATTAGTCGGAAGATCCGCATCCCGCCATCCTCCCAGACCCCATTTGCCAACCAAAATAGTATTGTATCCGGAATCCTTCAACACTTGGGACCAGGTAGGCAAACCAGGATGTAATCCGGGGCTTTCCTCGTTTTTTAGGTTATCGATGACTCCGTTTTCAGTGGGATAACGGCTGCTCAGAAATGCGCCGCGAGAGGGACTGCATACGGCGCTCACTGAAAACGCGTTCTCCAGAATCACTCCTTCCATGGCTAGGCGATCGAGATTGGGCGTTCGCGTATTCGGGAACGCTTCTGCGCTCATGATCCATGAACCCAAATCGTCGGCCATTATAAAAATTATGTTTGGACGAGCGTCTAGGCAGGCCAATGAGGAAAGGAAAAACGAACCAGTTAGGAAAGCCCTCCTCATTTAAATCTCCCTGCGCTTCGGTTTACATCATCATTCCATTGACCCCACGCCTCTTGAAGGCTCTTGGCTTTCTCAGGGCGCTCTCGGTAAAGATCATTAGCTTCTCCGATATCTTCATCCAAATTGAAGAGCCCCATGTCTCCATTCGCGTAAACCAATTTCCACGGGCCGCTTCGCGCCGCCCAATTCCCCCGGATTCTCCAAAACAGATTACGATCCGGTAGCTTGTATCTATCAAACAATAACGGTGAAAGATCCGCGCCATCTAGTTGCAGATCGGCGATCGAAGCTCCTGCCAATTTAGCGAAAGTCGGAAACCAGTCCATCGAAATAGTTGTTTGATCCGTAATCCCCGGATCAATTCTTCCCCTCCATGAGACGATGGCCGGTACCCGATGGCCTCCTTCGTAAACCTGGGACTTTTGTCCACGCAAGGGCCCATTGCTGGAAATGTTTTCGAATCCACCGCTGTAGCTAATGTAGCCGCCGTTGTCGGAAGTGAAAACAACTAGCGTATTCTCAATCAGACCTTCCTTTTTCAAAGCGCTCAAGATATTGCCGACGCTTTTATCCAACGATTCAATCATAGCCCTTACATGCGGATACACGTTGGACCTATCCGGAATGAGTCCCCACTTGTCTTCGTGATACGCCGTTCCGGCTTGACGATGGGGCGGATCCTCAGGCCCTTGCCATGGGAAGTGAATCGCTAGATGAGGTACATATAAAAAGAACGGCTCATCGCGATGTCGCTCTATAAAATCAACACTATGGTTGGTTATTAGATCCGTCGTGTAACCTACCTCCTCCGTTCTCTCATCATTAGTCCACCAATCTTCACGACCACTACGATCGACGCGCGTAAAGAAATCGCCATCCCCGGATCCCAAGCCTCGAAACTCATCGAACCCCTGCTTGCTTGGAAAATAAGGCGGCAGAAAACCCAAATGCCATTTTCCAAAGCAACCCGTGGTGTAGCCTCTATCCTTTAAGACTTCTGCAATAGTTATCGCTTCAAGAGGTAAGCCAGAGTGGTAGTCACCAACCCCTGAAATCGCTCCATCGAATTTCTCGCCAAACCGGTGCTGATACTTCCCAGTCAATGACGCCACGCGGGTCGGTGTACACATGGGGCCCGAAGAATGAAAATCGAGAAATCGCAATCCGCCATTCGCTAAGGCATCAATATGCGGCGTTTCGATGTCCTCGTTACCATAACAACCTAGGTCGCCATAACCCAGATCGTCGGCCATAATAAATACGATGTTGGGGCGAGCGGCAGCCAAGGCAAAAGGCATAAAGCCCAAGAGGTAAATAATTGCAGCGCATGACTCTAGGCTGCCTAATCTAGATCTAGCATACCTTCCCTTCCGGTCGTTCATCATCTTGCCAACTCCTCCAATTGAGACTTTAACCCAGGCAGCCATTTATTGTATTCATTTTTCCCCACCACATTAACCGTTTCCAGCGGATCCTTTTGGTGATCATACAATTCTCGAGCAAGCACACGGCCTGACTGGAAGTCCCGCCATTCCGTATAGCGGAATCGCTCCGTTCTCGCGGAGTAGCCCATCACTTCGGGCATCTTGCCTTTCGGATAATTGGGACGCGGCGTTTGCGTCATAGCTGCGAATTTAAATGCCCAGTTTGGATTCTGCAAAAGCGGCACCAGAGATCGCCCTTCTATGCCATCAGGAGGCAAAATGCCACACAGTTCGGTCAAGGTTGGATATATATCCAGCAGCTCCACTAAAGCTTTGGAGCGCTGCCCGACTGCATGATTCGGCGTAGCGATAATAAGCGGCACTCGGGCATCGAGTTCGAAGGCCGTCGTCTTGCGGGTCAGACCGTGCTCGCCCAAATGGAGTCCATGATCCGACCACAAAACAATAATGGTATTCTTTCGCAAACCCAGCCTGTCGAGCTCATCGATCACTTTGCCAATCTGTGTATCCAAATATGTGATCGCCGCCAGATGCCCGTGATGCATCTCACGCAGTTCCGTTGGCTTGCTTTTTCCATCGTACCGGGAACTCGTCAATGCGATATCCGGAACATCCACGGGCGGAACCAGATGGTGAGGAACCGGAATCGTGTCTCGATCATACATATCCCAATACTTCTTCGGAGCGTTGAAAGGCGTATGCGGCTTCCAGAACCCCACCGCTAAAAAGAAGGGTTCCTCAGACTGCGCCAACGCCCGCATTCGCTCCAGCGCTTTCCGAGCGACACGGCCGTCGTAATAGGCTTCGTCTGACACATCGCGACACTCGATACCGCCAACTCCTGAGGCTAGATTTGGCGGTAACGGATCATCGACTTTCGCTTCATCGTGGCCGTGAGTCGCGTAGTGGAGAAACTCCGGCTCGCTCCAAGAAACGCGGTCCCCACGCCAATCGTCCTGTCGCCAATTGTGGAAAATTTTCCCGACCCCTATCGACTGGTAGCCATGCTGCTTGAACAGCTGGGGTAAGGTCACGGCATCGGGCGCGTTTTGCCGGAAATGCGTATACAAATCCCAAACACGGAGTGAATCCGGACGCATACCGGTTAGCAAGGATGCCCGGGAGGGATTGCAGACGGTCTGCTGACAATAAGCCCGTTCGAATAGGATCCCTTGCCCAGCTAGTTTGTCTATGTTCGGGGACAATACATGACGATCCCCGTAGCAACCTAGCTCGACGCGCAAGTCGTCGACAGCTATGAACAGAACGTTCGGTTTTCCAGATCCGAAAAGGACGGAAGCGATGGCAAGGAAAACTGTGGCAAGGAAACGATTCAACATCATCTTTCTGATGTGTTCATTGCGGGTCGGCGAGCCCCAACTCTCTGCAAATAATTCTGGAGATCCCATTCAAGTTCCTCTGCCATGATTGGCAACGATTGAGAAAGATCATCACCTTCCGACACATCGTTTTCAATATTGTAGAGTTCCGAATTTCTACTCTCTTCGAAATAAATCAATTTGTAGGGGCCTTTTCGGATGGCTGATTGTGGCCTGGTTTGGCTTGCGTGAAAATCGTCAACTCCAATTTGACGGATTGCCTCGCCAAACTTGGTTCCTTCCGGATGATAGTACGGAAAGTGCCAATACAAATTACGGTCCAAGCTTGCCTTAGAATTATAAAAAAGAGGCAATAAGCTCTCTCCGTCTTGGTCGGCGGAATCTATCGGACCTCCGGCTATCTCGGAAAAAGTTGGAAACATATCGTATCCAATTACTGGAGTGTCGCAAAGGGAATTGGGTGAAATCCGTTCTGGCCAGCGGATGAGTAGCGGTACGCGCACCCCTCCTTCGTAAAGATTCCACTTGGATCCCCGCAAAGGCTCGTGGGACACGAATTCGGGATGCCCGCCGTTGTCGGAGAGGAAGACAACCAGCGTGGATTCGGCGAGCCCCGTTTCTTCCAAGGCGTCGAGCAACCTGCCAACGTAGTGATCGAGCGTCTCTACGAACGCTGCATAAACCACCCGCTTATCTCTATTCGGTGAACCTACCGGCACAAGTTTATCGTATTTGTCTAGCAGCCACTGATACGGCGAATGAATGGGCGTGTGAACGAAAAAGTGTGAGACCATCAGGAAAAACGGGCGCTGGTGATCGCGTCTCAAAAATTCAATCGATCGTTCCGTGATCCCATCTGCATGAAATCGCCCTGTCTCATGAATAACCGGGAGCTCTCTCCTGCTGTACGGATGGCTGCCAAAGTCTTCAATGGCCACTTCAAAGCCTTGTCGAGTTGGCCCGAGCTCGGGATCCCAACCTAGATAGCGCCCATTGTAATGGGGATTCAAGTGCCACTTACCAAAGAAAGCGGTTCGGTATCCAAATTCTTGGAGATGCTCAGCAATAGTCGTTTCCGAAGGATCTAATGCCAGGGTAAACGGTGGCGCTCGTAGGGGCGGAGCAGGCTTGATTACCTGTCTTCCCGGCTCCGCTTTCACCACAAACTCGAAACCAAGACGAGCGGTCGTTTTACCTGTCAGAATGCTCGCTCGAGCAGCCGAGCAAATCGGGGCGGGCGAATACGCTTGGGTAAATTGCATCCCCTCTTTGGCAAGCCGGTCGATCTGCCCTGTTTCGTGCCACGGATGGCCATAGCTGCCCAGATCGGTCCACGCCAAATCGTCTACGAGAATAAAGAGAATGTTCGGGCGTTCGCTGAGCAGGGAGGCGGTCGCATGCCAAGCGATGAGCAGGCAAAGGATCCGGGTCAGAAACCCCATGGCTCGTGGCTGAATAGGGCAGCGGGCGATCTCCGAGCGCCCACCGTGCAAAGCAGCACAGGCATCCCGCTTGTGCACGAAAAAAGAATCAACAGGCTGGAAGCCTGCGCTACCACTTCTGGGCGCTCGGAGATCGCCCGCTACGTTGAATGTCTGCCTGTACAGCGATCGCTTTCCGTCAGCGTAAATCTTGGTTGGGAGGATCTTCTCGATCCTCCAATAGCTATACCCGGATCGGAGGATCGAGACGATCCTCCCTGCCTTTTTGCTCCTTACCATCTTCGAGGTTGGGAATCGCGAAGCTGTCGCATCGAAGCCTCTAATCGTCCCCGGGCGCCGTCGGCGGCGGAATCGACACCCGGGTAGATGGGCTCTCGCTCTAGAGGGTCGCTCAAAACATCGTAGAGCCGGCCATCCGAATAGAGTTTGAAGCGATTGCCTCTCGCAGCATCCACGAGTTTGTCCGTGTTGTTTGACGGATCCTTGTACTTTGAGGAATTGTTCTCGTAGTTCCCCCAAGTGAGAACGATCTCCTTGCTTTGAGTGGCCTGTCCCAAAAGCGCGGGAACTAGACTCCTCCCATCTAACGAATAGCCTTCTGGCAAAGCCGCTCCGGCAACCTGGCAAAAGGTCGGCAAAAAATCGGTCATATCGACGAGCGCGTCGCACACGGATCCAGCCGCTATTCGACCCGGCCAGCGAACCAAGAGAGGTACGTTCACACCGAGCTCAGTGGGATAATACTTTCCGCCTGCCACCCATTCGTCTCTATATCGCGTTCGAACGGCTTTAGCCTCGGCGTGGTTATCGGTTCCATTGTCGCCCGCGAAAACGACTAGGGTATTCTCAGCTATCCCGAGTTCGTTTATTTTCTCCAGCATCTTGCCAACCATCTTGTCCGCATAGGCGAGCATGGGAGCGAAGTTCTCCGTCTTTCCTTGAGCTCCCATCCAAGCGGATGGCGCAGGTTGGCCCGGAACCGGGGCATCCGGATGATCTGGAGTCGGCTGAAAGGGGCGATGCATACTCGTCATGGCATAGTAAGCTAGAAAGGGGCCATCCTGGTTCCGTTCTATAAAGTCCACTAGGAAATCGCTATACACATCTGGACCATAGCGATCCAAATCCACGCTTTCCCCATTTCGGATTATCGTTCCGCCCCAAAAACGGTTGCCTCGGCCTGCCCTAGCTTGCTCTCCCATAGCGACGCTGTCGTAGCTGCAATATTCGTCGAACCCGGCATGGATCGGAGGAACGGGATCCAAGTTCCACTGGCCATGCGGATGCCACTTTCCTGCCATTGCGGTTTTGTAGCCAACCGCCTTCAACAATTGCGGATAGGTCCATTCCGAACGGTCAATGGCTTCCCAAGCCATGTAGTTGCGAAAACTATACCTGCCGGTAAGCAATTCCACTCTAGTCGGCACGCACATGGGTGTTGCGTAGCAAGTGTTGAACAGCATGCCTTCTTGGGCCAGTTTCTCCAAGTTAGGCGTTTGATAATTCGACTGCCCTCCGTACATTGACAGCAGCTCACGACCTAAGTCATCCGCCAAAATCATTAGTATGTTGGGCCGTTCGCTTTCCGATTGAACCGGGCTTCCACGGAAAACAGCGAGCAGAGCCATGAGTAAGACTGTGATACGACTTCCCCTCATCGATAGTTAGCAGGCTGATTAGCCAATCGCTTTTCGAGCATTTTGCGAAAGCCCTCCCGCGTTTTATCGTGTTCCGGTATTCCCGCCAAATTCATCATTTCGCCAGGGTCATTCCTTACGCTATAGATTTCCTCGGCCAGCAGGTTATTTGCGGACGGTTTTTCCATGCTGGCTGTCCACCCACGCCATTGGATATAGCGAAAGTCGGCTGTTCGAAGCGAATACCCCATGGCCACCCGGTCCGTCTTTTTCGAATAGGCAGGACGCATAATTTGCGAGAGAGCTGCAGGTCGAACACCAACATTCGGGTTTTGCAAAATGGGCGACAAGCTCTTGCCCTGCAAACGCTGACCCGGAATCGGTTCCACCGATGGCAAGTCGCACAATTCAAGGAGAGTGGGATACAGGTCAATCAGCTCGACCAAACTATCCGTCCGCTGACCAACTCGCTGGCTGGGCTTGCGAATCAGGAGGGGGACCCTCGTATCCAGATCATAGCAACTGTTCTTGCACCACAGCCCCCGTTCTCCCAGGTGAAACCCATGATCTGACCATAAAACAACCACGGTATCGTCTTCGAGTTGCAACGCCTCTAAAGCGTCCAAAAGCTGGCCCACTTGGGCATCCACATAGCTAATAGCTGCGTAGTATCCCTTTCTCAGCAACGCTATCTGCTCAGAATCGAGAGGGGTTTCGAAAGAGCGCATCAACTCGCTGCCCGGATGTTTGGCAAGCTCCGGAGAGCCTTCGGGCCAATTAGAATGCTCAGGGTAAAGGCGAGTCTCAATCCCCGGTTGTTTGTCATAGAGATCCCAGTATTTCTTGGGAGCATTGAACGGGAGGTGCGGCTTCCAGAAGCCTACAGCCAGGAAAAACGGCTCACCCGATTCTTTGAGCGAGGAAAGGGCAGCCACCGCCTTTTCAGCAATACGTCCATCGAAGTAGGCGCTGTCTGGAACGTCATAATTTTCGGCCCGTTTATTTAGGCGGTTCGATGCATAGTTATTCTCCTGCCCGGCTATCAGCGCCTTGGGAGTGACCACATCATTACTATGCGTATCGTAGTGGAGTTCCGCGGCAACGGACCAGGATTGCGGATCGCCATCCCGTTCACCGTGGTGCCAATTGTGGAAGATCTTGCCAATATTCTGAGTGAAATATCCATTGGCCCTAAAGTGCTCCGGCAAGGTCACTACATCTGGATGAACTTGCCGAAAATGAGTGGGCAGATCGATCACTCCTAGAGTATCCGGATACAGACCGGTCAGAAGAGACGTTCGAGAAGGGTTGCATAAAGATACCTGGCAAAAGGCATTTTCGAATACAGTGGCTTGATTGGCCAAGCGATCGATGTTGGGCGAATGGATCCAGTCTTGGCCATAGCAGCCTAGCTCTGCCCTCAAGTCATCGACTGCGATAAAGAGAACGTTGGGACGCGCTTGCGAAACCGCAGAAAGGATCGCCCATGCGAAAACGACCAAAGCGGTTCTTTGATTTCCTGTGATCAGACGCATTGAAATTGGTTTTATTAGAAGAGCATCTAACAAGGCAGCATTATACAAACTTTTAGAGAGTGTCCAATCAGTCCGAATGCGCGTCGCGGCAGGCAATTTTCGTTTTTGGCTAGGCGTAGCCGGGGCGTCAATGCCCGGAGGGCCTTGGCCCTCGGCTGCAACGCAGCCAAAAGCGAAAAAGGACGCTGCCCCAAAAGGGGTTTCCGTCCAAATGGCCCTGCACAGCGTTGAGCGCATCGGGGATAGCCATTCCTTGGATACCCCGCAATGGGCCCGCCTGGCGACAGGCCCATCTGGACGAAAACGACGCATATTCTGACTTTTTGAACACTCTCTAATGTCGGGCCTTCGCTTGCGAAGCCGCCGCATTGGATAGAAATTAAGTTAATTAATACGCATGGCGCGAACGCCAGCGCTACGGTTTCGAAATCAAAGACGCTTCCTCGAATTGCGTTTGTAGTAAAGTCTTCCGTCCTCGGAACCAACCAGTAGATCCGGGACGCCATCTCCGTCCCAGTCAACCGTTGTTGGGCTGGAAGTATGCCCCGAAATCTTCCTGCCGTCCAAAGGTCCCAGGTTTTTCAATACGATTTGGCCATCACGCTCGCCCATGTTTCTGAACCAATCGGCGTTCTCCCCGTTGAAAAGAATATCCAACCGTCCATCTCCATCCCAATCGACGACTTCCAGTTTGCGACGCCCACTCTTGCCAGCAGGCCCTCTAATCAAGGGAAGCGGCTCCCCGCTTTCATCGCAGAAAATCCGCTCGCCCGGGAGCAGGCGCAACTGGCCTTCCCTCTCCGTTCTGCGGAAAAAAGCCAAGTGTCCCTCGTGGTCCAGCATGACCAGATCCATGAGGCCATCCTGATTCCAGTCCACGGCAACCGGAGTCGTTCTCCACTGGCTCGCCAATTCGCGACCAATCGGATCCCACCAATTCCAAGCGGGTTTAGGAGGAGACCCTTGCCATTCGACCTCGACCGGTCGAGCGGTATCTAATAAAGGATCCCCTTCTACTCCTATATTTCGATACCAAACGACTTTTCCCCAAATCGAATTGGCAACGATATCCAATAGTCCATCTCCATCCCAATCGGCGACTGTTTGCGTCGTGTAGCCCCACTTGGCTTCGGCTGGACCTTGAATCGAGCCATTGCGACCCGCCTGAATGCGTATCGTATGGCCGCCGGCTTCAAGCAACTTCACCTTATCCCATACCGGATCTGCTCCGCCTCCGAGATTCTCGAAAAACCCGATATAACCAGCCGTATTTCCACATATGATATCTTCGTCCCCATCGCCATCCCAATCGACTCCAAAGGGAGTGGCCAAAGCCCCGAACTTCACATCTTTAGCGCGCTGCTGGAAATAGATTGGCGGGCGAAACTGAGGCATGCCGTCGGTTACAAGCCCAGAATGTTCGATAAAGGCCACGCGGCCGTCCTCATCTCCGCAAATCAAGTCCAGATCGCCATCTTTATCCCAGTCGTAGGCGACAGGAACGATCATTTGCAAATCCATTTTCAACAAGGATCCATCGGATCGAAGTCGCCGTCCATCAGCATACTTTGGCGCCGCTTGCGTCCCAATGTTTTGAAAGTAGGTAAAACCATCCAAGAATTCCCCGCACAAAAGATCCAGATCACCATCCCCATCGAAGTCCCCAAAGTTTGGCGACGGCCACCCGAAAACTTCCACATTCCGTCCACCAGCTTTCACTTGCTGGGCTAGACCGTATCTGGGCTTATCACTGGTTCCTTGATTCCTGACCCAAAAAACGAATCCGCGCAGAGGGCCATTCGTCCATTCGCCCATGCCATTGTAGGCATCGTCCCACCCGTAGTCGGTCCAATCACCGAATCCAGCGACGATGTCCAACGCCCCATCGCCATCGTAGTCGACGTACTTCCACTGCCTCGCTCGAATACGACCCTCGGCCGTATAGATGTCGTCTTTCGATAGTCCAAGCTCCTCTCCAGTATCAATGCCACGTTTGAAAAACTCGGTATGCTCAATTCCGGGAGAGAGCACCCGGGGTCTTCCATCGACATAGGACACTTGCACATTATGAGCCCCTTTGCTGATGCGTACGGGCGGCTCGAATACGGGCAATGCTACATCGCCTTCCGTGTTCTCAAAGAAATAGGTGCCATTGAACGGCTTGTCCGGGCAAACGACGACCAAATCGTGATCCCCGTCCTGATCGAAATCCATCGGCAGGGGCCAGGCCCAAAGACCCACACCTAGGTCGACAACCAATCCCGGGTTATTGTACTGAAGAGGTTCCAACTGGCTGTCTGCGGCGAGGGACGATACGCTGGCCAACGCCGCTAAGGCGGTAATTGCCACTCCAAACTCGGCTCTCTTAGAGAGTGTCCAAGAAGTGGATGATAGCGGTTTCATCAGGACAGGGTCGCCGCCAGCGGCGACCCTACGATTTTCGGATTTATTGGACAGTCTTTCAGATTGCATATCAGTAGCGCTTGCTCTAGCTGGCGTATTTCGATCTTTGGGCAAACCGAAGCCCTGCCCTACAGAAGCTACAGTTTGCTCGGGTCCAGAACCGCATGCTTGATGCCTTCTCTATTATAAGTGTAAGTTATGTGGATACGGCCATCGTCAGCTTGTATCACCGCAGGATAGGAATACTCGCCCCAATGGCGTTGGCCACGAGGTCGCTCTCCAGTCTGCCATTCCAAAGTCATGGCCATTTTCCAATCGATCCCGTCTTCCGATAAGGCCACATTGAGTATTTGCCGACTCGGGACTTTGGTTTTGCGGGTCGTGTGATTGTAGACCAATAGTTGCCGCCCATCCTGCAAGGAAACCGCATCCGTTCCCGAGCTAGGGTTGGGCAGCTCCGTCGCCTCCATATCGCTCCAGCTGACGCCTCCGTCTCGCGACCAGCTTTGGGAAACGACGTCTTGCTTAGTCCGGCAGAGGATTTGCATATCTCCGTTAGCGTAAGTGAGAATGCTTGGCTGAATGGCATCGAATTCGATGCCATTATTGATCGGTCCAATCACATCCCAAGTTTTTCCGAGATCGCGGGTCACTTCAAAATGAACCCGCCAGTAACCATCGCCTCCCTCGACATCCACTTCCGTACTCGTCGGGCAGAGAATAGACCCGTCGGCTAGCTCGATCGGCTTGTTCTTGACCGGTCCCAAAAGATGCCCGATAGCCCAATGTTCGCCCAGCTTTATTGGCCAGGACCAGCTCTTCCCGCCATCGTCGGAGGTGGTCAGCATGCCCCACCATTCTCGAGGGCTAGGGCCTACTTTATAGAAGAGCATTAGGGGCCCGTTCGAGGGCTGGAAAAGGACGGGGTTCCAGCAAGGGTAGCGAAGATTCATGGACTGTACGCCGTTGACCACTTCTTCGGGCTCAGTCCATTGATTCCCTTCTTTTCGTGAAACCCAAATCCCCACGTCAGGATCTCGTTCTCGAGTGCCTGCAAACCAGGCGGCGGCTAACGACCCATCCGATGTCTCCACAATAGTCGATGCGTGGCATTCCTTGGTGGGCTTGTTCGCCATCGGGAAGATCTGCTCCGACGCCAGCAGGGCCCCCTGGCCAGCTTTGGCGACAGGAGGGAATTCATGATCATCGGCTTGAGCATCAAGCAAGAGCATCAACACAGGAATCATGCAGCAAAGCAGCCGGCAATTTCGAATCATTTTCGACGTATCCATCAATTTAATATTTTTTCTAAAGAGCGAACAACCCTGAAGCTTGCTCCGGGGCATCCTGAAAGGAAGGGAGGATCGGCTTGATCCCCCGATTTCCGCAGATGTAGGACCGCTTGTCTAGCCATAGCCTTGGCGAAGGCTGAAGACGCTCCTCCCTACCAAAAAGCCGAAACCACCGACACATTCGGGTCTGCGATAAGCTTTGAGATATTATATCCGAAGGGATCAAGTTCATGATTACAAATCCAATTCATCTAGGATCCGTTTCACTTTATCACGATCTTCAGGGTTAAAGCGATTAAAGGGTTCGGCCATGCGGTCATCGCACAAGCCGAGAAGGGATGCTGCGCATTTCGTCCCTTTAATAAAGCGAGAAGCGTACTTTCCGATCTCGTAGATTTTTCCGAAGGCTTCGATCTTCACTTGCAAGGATACCTGCTGGACCCGGTCTCCATTTCGGGCAGCGTTATATGCCTCCACGAATAGACTAGGATAGATGTTCGCCCCTCCATTGACACCTCCGTCACCTCCTAGTGCGATCGATTTGATCATTTTCTCTTCCGGCCCTATGAAGAGGCTCCAGTCTGGTCGCTCCTCTTTTAGCGAGCAGAGCTTTCCATAGTAGGCAAGATCGCCGCTACTATCTTTGATTCCGATTATGCCTTCCAACTCAGTGAGCCTCCTTAACATTTCAATTTCGAACCAAACCTTAGTCAGCGAAGGCATATTATAAAGCAGAACGGGCAGCGGCAATTCCGGGACAATCGTTCGGACGTATTGCAGCAGCTCCGTCTGCCCGGCAGGAAAGTAGTAAGGAGTAGCCAATACCAGTGCATCCGCTCCCGCATCCGCAGCGACTCTAGCGAGATCTATCGATTCCTCCATAGCCGTATCGGATACTGATACGAGCACAGGCGCCCGTCCTCGAACCGCGCTGCAAGTTTCTCGAATCAGCTCTCTTCTAAGTCGATAGCTCAAGGAGGGGCCCTCCCCAGTACTACCGAGGGCGAACACGCCATGCGTTCCACCAGATATCATGTGTTCCAATAGTCGATACAGGCCTTCCCGATCGAGAGTATCGCGACCCGACAGTGGCGTTATCAAAGGCGGTATGATTCCCTGCAGTTTCATACTCCCTTTTCGGCGGATTCGTAGCCGCCCCCGAACCACTTGGTGAAGAGAATCCCGCTCAGCAGAATCGTCAGGGTTCCGATCACAGGTATCAATAAAGCGTTGAAGGGACTGGCTAGTCCACCGCTACTCAGATTGCGCAGCGTGGCGCCCATGCCATGAATCGACGACGCCTCATTCGCCCGCAAAAGCATTTCCGCTACTTTGGGCAAGGACATCCAAAGAATAACCACCAAGCCAAGAATAACCGCAGCGACTGCTTGAGGATTTCGGGCCCGATGGCTTATCAATCCCAGCAAGAAAAGCCCCACCATGCCCCCACTGAAAATGCCCGACAAGGTCCACCACATGTCCAAGGCGCTCTGAGTAACCTGTACCAACAGGATTGCCAAGCCCGTACCGGCGGCTCCCCAGATAAAAGTCGCCATGTAAAGCGCTCTCATTTGCTTTCGCTCGGAAGCGCCGGGATCGATCAAACGACGATAGTAGTCCGTCATAAACAAAGTAGCCGAAGAATTCAAACTCGTCGAAATCGTACTCATCCCTGCCGCGAACACGGCCGCTATCAGCAACCCCGTAATTCCTGGTGGCAAACGGGTAGCAATAAAGTAAGGGAAGACGCGGTCCCCCAATTCTTCCAACCCCTTTTCGCTAGCCAATCTCGATTGAGTGACTGCGAATTCCGAGCTACTTGGGTCGGCTCCTTGCTGCAGCAACTCCTGTCGAGCGACCACTTGGCGAACCTGATTCAAATCCTGCAAATCCCTCGATTCCCAAACCGGGCTGGTCGTTTCGATATCGAGGGCCTGATCGGCATTGTAAAACGCGAACAAAGCCGTTCCGATAAAAAAGAAAACGGCGCTCATGGGCACGTAGAGCCAGCCCGCGAGCCACAGGCCTTGCTTCGCCTCTCGATCCGATTTCGACGCGATGTACCGCTGTATGTAACTCTGATCGATGCCGAAATTGCGAAGGTTCTCTGCGATTCCGAAAAGGATTAGCGTCCAAAAGGTCTTTTCCGCCATCTCCAGGCTGAAGCTGCCCAGGGAAAATTTCTCATAATCGGAAGCGACCTCGAAAATCTGTCCCACCCCACCTGGTACCTGAAACAGCATAACCCCAAGAGCGATCACCGCCCCAGCCATAAGCACAATAGCCTGAATGGCATCCGTCCAGATTACCGCTAACACGCCACCAACAAACGAGTACACGGTCACGCTGATCCCGATAACCAGCAAGATAACCATAATATCCCAGCCGAAAATGACCTGCATGGGCAGGGCTACCAAATACATGACCACAGCCATGCGGGCTAGCTGGGTAAGCATATAGAAGAAGCTGGCATACAAGCGAGCCCACAGACCGAATCGATCCTCCAGAGCCGCGTACGCGGACACATGCTGACTCTTGCGATAGTAGGGCAAAAACCATCTGACCGCTACCCAGGTCCCCAGGGGGACGGATAGCGAAAACACGAACGCGTTCCAGTCGGAGACGAAAGTCTTTCCCGCGTTGGCTAAATAACTAATGCTGCTCAGGAAGGTAGCGAAAATCGAAAGGCCGCACACCCATCCAGGGATAGAGCGATTTCCCGCGGTGAAGCCGTCGATTGTGCGGGTTTTGCGGTAGAAGTGGCAACCGATGCCCATCGTGGCCGCAAAATAGGCAATCAAGACGATCCAATCGAGAGTGGCAAAGGAGGGGCTCATAGATAATTCAGCAAGGATCAGGTTTATCTGAATCGCTAAACACGAGCCTTCGCCTTACTCTAAATCCTTCAAGGAAATTCGGGGCTACCGCCGCCGTTCTCAGCAACCTCAGCTATTTTCGATACAGGAAGCTCGCTTGCGAGCGAGTCAACCAAGGTCCATTCCATTAAAACAATCGCTCGCAAGCAAGCTTCCTGCACCAAGGCGACCGCTTACCTTAGTTAAGTTGACCACATTGGGCATTAGTACCATCCTCAAACGGTTTCTAGACGGGTTCTCCTTCCCTTTTTCAAGATTTTCCCAAACATCACCCGAAATGCTCTACAACCGGAAGTACAAGCAACAGTACCGAGCCAAATTACTGTATCTCAGGATCGCCACTGCTTGCTGTATCTCTTTGGGTCTTAGAGCTGAGATCGATTTCAATCGTGAGATACGACCCATCCTGTCCGAGAATTGCTACCAATGTCACGGACCCGATGAGGAGACCCGCGAGGGCGGAACACGCGAATCAGGCGGATTGCGCCTCGATACTCGCGATGGGGCGATTCAAGATCTGGGAGGCTATGCGGCCATCGTTCCCCATAATCCTGATGTGAGCGAAATCCTTTATCTGATCACCACCGATAGCGACGACGATCGCATGCCCCCGAAAAAGCATGGAGATCCCCTTCGACCCGGCGAGATAGCCCTCCTCCGTCAGTGGATCGAGGAAGGGGCCGATTACGATCTCCATTGGTCCTACCAAAAGCCCGAAAAGCCAACTATCCCCAAAATCGAAGATCCTGGCTACGTCCTGAACAATGCTATCGATCATTTCATTGCAGATAAACTGGTAACCAAAAGCTTGAGACAATCTCCACCCGCTGGTCGCTATGCTCTTGCCAGGCGCGCGGCCCTCGATTTGACCGGATTGCCACCGGAAAAGGCGTGGGTGGATGCTTTTGTCGAAGATACCGACCCGCATGCGTTCGAGCGTTATGTTGAAGTTCTGCTCAATGGCCCTGCCTATGGAGAGCATTGGGCTCGCATGTGGCTCGACCTGGCCCGATACGCGGATTCGGCGGGTTACGCAGATGATCCGCTCCGAGAAATGTGGGGCTTTCGCGACTATGTGATTCGCTCATTCAACGAGAACAAGCCTTTCGACCAATTCACCATTGAGCAGATTGCCGGGGATTTGCTACCAGATCCTAGCATTGAGCAACTGGTGGCCACGGCCTTTCACCGAAACACGAAAACCAATAGCGAAGGGGGGACAGTCGATGAGGAGTTTCGCAACGAAGCTATCGTCGATCGCGTCAACACCACTATGGCCGTTTGGATGGGAACCACTATCGACTGCGCCCAATGCCACACTCATAAGTATGACCCAATCACCCAAGAAGAGTACTTTCAGATGTTCGCCCTTTTCAACAATACGGCTGACGAGGACCGGAAAGACGAAGAGCCGCTTATTGGTCTCTACTCGGATAGCCAAATCGAAGAAAGGACTCGCTTGGAAAACAATATCGCCAGGGCCGAAAAGACTTTGCTCGCCAAGCTCGATTCACCCCAGCAAGAACCACGTCGTCGGCAATGGGAAGCGGAACTCCTATCCGAATCTAGTTGGACGACGCTCGAGCCGTTGGTCGATGGGATGTCGGCAAGGTCAGGAGCCGTAGTGAAAGTCGGGTTAGATGCCATTATCACCATTGGCGACAATTCGGCCCCTCAGGACAACTATACCGTTGAAGCCACCTTGCCGAAAAATTTGGGAGCGATCGCCGGCATCCGACTTGAGGTTTTCCCATTCAGCGGAAAAAACAGCAATAAGAACGAGCCTTGGGTGCTAAACGAACTGGATGTCCGTCTGCTCAACAAGTCGCAAGGAGAGGATGGCGAAGGAGCCCAAGCGAAAAAGCCCCCAAAGGTTCAGCTGGGCAGAGCGAGCGCCACCTTTGAGCAACAATGGTATGAAGCCGCCGACGCCATCGATGACGTGACTGGCGACCGTTTTTCGGGTTGGGCAACTGCAGGCAATATCGATCGCCCCAATGCCGTGGTATTCCAAGTAGCCAACCGTGGTGAATTGAAAGGCGGCGACAAAGTTCGCTTCACCCTGTATCACAATTTTCCCAACAAGAAGATACGGCGATTTCGACTATCGGTAACAGACTTGAAAGCCCCCTTCCCTGCAGTGCCGCAAGAAATGCTTCCTATTTTCGCCAAGACGGAAAATGATCGATCAACCGAGGAGGAAGCTATCGCCCTAAGTTTTTTTGCCCAGCACGATCCGGATTCGCGAAACGAGATCGATCAAATAGAGGAATGGAAGCTCGAGCTGCAAAAGATGAAGCCGCTGACAACCGTACCCATTCTGCAAGCGGTCCCAAGCGGCAACCAACGAGAGACTCGCATGCAATACCGAGGCAACTACCTGGACAAAGGTCCCGTTGTCGACCCGGGGGTTCCGGCGATCTTTCACGATTTTCCGGCGTCGGAAAACCCATCAAGACTAAGCCTAGCAGAATGGCTAGTGGATGAGGGCAACCCTTTGACCGCTCGAGTCGTAGTCAATCGATATTGGGAAGCTCTTTTCGGTAGGGGAATTGTGGCTACCAGCGAAGAATTTGGATCCCAGGGAGAGCTTCCCTCCCATCCGGAATTGCTCGATTGGCTAGCCGTCGAGCTCATGGAAAACGACTGGGATCTTAAGTATCTAATTAGGACCATGGTCTCCTCAGCCACGTATCAGCAGAGCTCCAAGCTAACATCGGAACTGCTGGAAAAGGATCCGGATAATCGATTCCTGGCCCGCGGGCCGCGGTTTCGAATTACTGCGGAAATGGTAAGAGACCAGGCCTTGGCCGCCAGCGGACTATTGAGCAACAAGATGTACGGCCCCTCGGTTAAACCCCCTCAACCCGAGCTGGGGCTTAAAGCCGCTTTTGGCGGTGAGACAGACTGGAAGCCGAGCAATGGCGAGGATCGTTTTCGCCGAGGCGTATACACTTCCTGGAGACGCTCAAACCCTTACCCGTCAATGGCGACCTTCGATGCCCCAAACCGTGAATTTTGTTCAATTAGCCGGGATCGAACCAACACGCCTTTGCAAGCCCTAGTGACACTTAATGATCCTGTCTACGTTGAAGCATCGCAAGCCCTAGGGCGGCTGATGGCTGAGCATACGGGCGACGCCGGCTCGAAAGTGGCCATGGGATTCCAACGGTGCCTCGCCCGACCCCCGAGCGAGCAGGAGACCAAGACGCTTATTCAACTGTATTTGGAAATGCGCGAGCGCTATCAACGGGACTCGAAAGCGGCGGTTGCCATGGCGTCCATTCCAATTGGAGATTTGCCGGAAGGAATTGATGCCGCGGAATACGCCGCTTGGGCCGTAGTCGGCAACGCCCTCCTCAATCTTGATGAAATGTTTCTAAAACTTTAGCCATGGACCCAAGACTAGAAAAGATCCAGCTCGCGACCCGTCGGCACTTCCTCAAGCAGACTTGTGCCGGTCTCGGCGGCATCGCTCTGGGCTCGCTTATCAACGACAAGGCGCTCGCCGCAAGCCTCGATCCTCTAGCCAGTAAAACGCCCCATGTTGCCCCCAAGGCCAAGCAAGTCATCTACTTGCATCTTACGGGCTCACCGCCAAACCTCGACCTCTATGACCATAAGCCGGAATTGGTAAGACGAGATGGCCAAGACTGCCCGTCCTTCTATCTCGAAGGAAAACAATTCGCCTTCACCTCGGGCACGCCTAAATTGCTGGGCACGGTTCAGAACTTCCGTCGCTGCGGTGAGAGCGGCTTATGGCTCTCTGACGCCATCCCCCATATGCAAGAAATTGCCGACGAATTGTGCATGATCCATTCCATGAATACGGATCAATTTAATCATGCTCCCGCTGAATTGTTTACCCTAACAGGTTCGCCTCGACCCGGTCGCCCTTCATTCGGGTCTTGGGTTACTTACGGCCTAGGGAGCGAGAGTTCGGATTTGCCGGGCTTCATCGTTCTCATCTCAAGCGGCGTTCAGCCAAATGGTGGCAAGAATTCCTTTGGCAACGGGTTTTTGCCACCGGTCTACCAAGGCGTCCAGTGCCGGTCGGTCGGCGATCCGGTCCTGTACGTTTCCAATCCCGAAGGCATGGATCGCATCGTCCGCCGCCGAAGTCTAGATGCAATCCAGGAGATAAACGAGCTGCAAGCCGACGAATACGGGCACCCGGAAACCCGTACTCGGATTTCCCAATACGAACTCGCTTACAGAATGCAAACGGCTGTTCCTGAGATCATGGATATCAGTCGGGAAACTCCAGAGATGATTGATGCCTATGGAGCGGAACCGGGAGTAGCCAGCTTCGCCAACAATTGCTTGCTGGCCCGACGTTTGGTGGAAAAAGGCGTTCGTTTCGTCCAGCTCTTCGACTGGGGTTGGGACTTCCATGGCACGCGAGCCGACAATGGGGTCGGTCATGGCTTGGTACGGAAAGCTGCTACTGTGGACAAGCCTATAGCCGCCTTAATCAAGGATCTAAAACAGCGAGGAATGCTCGATGAAACGCTAATCATATGCGGTGGCGAGTTCGGACGCACTCCTTTCAGAGAGGGCCGCACGGCCGCCTCGGAAATACTGGGTCGCGATCACTATCCTGATTGCTTTACTATGTGGATGGCGGGAGGCGGGACCAAAGGAGGACTGTCCTACGGAAAAACCGACGAACTCGGATTCTCTGTAACGGAGAATAAAGTACACGTGCACGATTTCCAAGCGACCGTTATGCAACTCCTGGGATTCAATCACGAGAAACTCACTTACCGATTCCAAGGTAGAGACTACCGTCTAACCGATGTTCACGGGAAAGTGGTCGAGGACCTTATAGCGTAAGAAAGTATATCAGCGAGTGTGGGGTCAATCGGCGCAGGGGAGCCGCAAGCGGCGACCCTACGAGATTCGGCAATGAAAATCCCCCCGGGATATCGCACATGGCGATCATATTGGGATGGTTCGATCGAGACTCCTGCTGATCCCCGCAATGCCACTTCCCGACAATTGTCGTCGCCTACCCCGCCGTTTTCAATTGCGAAGACAAGTCACCTCCTCCTGGCTGCGACCGATGCCGTGACCGCGGAACAGCGCAACTTCGCCATGAAAGCCGCCAAAACCAACTCTCGGCGGATAGCAACCGGTCATCATGGCCGCTCAGTCAATCAGCGAATATAAGGATTGCCCATCTCAATGGCTCTTTGAAGATGCCCCCATGAAACTGTCCCCAGGAGTCCTATCGCTCCTAATAGCTAACGTCGTCATGTTTATCGTTACCTACATGGTACCGGGACAAAAGGAATTCTTGCTGCGCTGGCTGGCTCTCTATTTCCCGCAGAACGATCAGTTCGAAGTTTGGCAGTTGGTAACGAACATGTTCATGCATGGCGGCCCCGCCCACATCTTCTTCAATATGTTCGCCCTCGTATCCTTCGGCTCCATCTTGGAGTTTCGGTGGGGGATTCGGCGGCTTCTCACCTTTTATTTCATCGCAGGTGTCGGGGCCAGTCTCATCTACACCTTGGTTAACGTTTACAAGTTCAGTTCAATACAATCGGATTTCCTCGCTCTAGGCGTTTCCAGTGAAACCATACAGGCCTTGCTGCGAACGGGCTCAGCCAGCGACGCCTTGACCGACCAGCTGGGACTGGAAACGCTTCGCGAGTTTTACAGCCTCTACCACGTTTCCGCAGTCGGGGCCTCCGGAGCAATCTATGGAGTGCTGGTCGCCTTCGGCATCCTTTATCCGAGTGCCAAGCTCAGCCTGGTTTTCTTTCCGGTACCTGTAGCCGCCAAGTACTTTATCCCGGGCATCCTTTGCCTCGATCTGTTTTCCGGTTTCACCGGTTTTTCCTTGTTTGGTGGCGGCATCGCTCATTTTGCTCATATCGGCGGGGCAATCATAGGATTCCTGATGATGCTTCTCTGGCGGAAGAATAATCAGCGAACAGAGCCAATCTATTTTTCCGAATATTGACGAGCCTCCAACTTGGGGATTCGACCACTTGGGCAAGAGAGCCTCGCCCTGCCCCCTTGTCGTCCTGTGGAAATGGAGATCAAGCGGCTCCTGCTTCCGAATCTGTTCCGACCATACTTGCTTCACAGACGCCCAATCTTTAAGGAGATACGACGTGCGTTTTCGATGAAGGAGGCTTCCTCTGAGGCTTCTCAATTGCCCTTATTCCGGAGTTACCCTGAAACGATGCCGCTCCCATTTCACGAGAATTACCCTCTGCTCTCGGCCTTCGTCGGAGCGCTGACCGGAGTAGCAATCGGGCTCTGCTCTGCCCTGCAGGCAATCAGCCAGCTAGACTCCCTTGACCGTCTAACCCTCAAGCAACTTGGCGAGGTCCCCGTCGTTTTATCGTCGAAAAACCCAACTCAGCTCTTCGAGGCTGCAGTGGGCTCATTCGTGTTCGACGAAAAGGCAATCGACTCGCTACCTGTCGATTCAATTGCCGAGATGCTCCGCTATGCTCCAGGAGTTCACATCATTCGACCCAGTAACGGAATTTGGGGTGTCGGCATGCGAGGCATCAGCTCCCGATTCTTTAATCGAATCGGGTTCAATGTCGACCAATAGAATGTCTACAGCTCGATCTTTTCTGGGCTACTCGGGAATCAACATGACCTCTTGCTAGACGATGTGGCTTCCGTAGAGGTTGTCTAAGGTCCGGCCGGATGCACTTGCGAAAACAACGCGGTCAACGGGAGGGTCAACGCCTTAATAAAACCGCTTTCAAAACCGAAGGGAGTATTTTCCGCTCTCATATCGGCACCGGAAGCCGCGGCCTATCGTCCCGAGTTGGATGGGCTGAAGACGATTCGACTTGCGCCCGAGTCTACCTCAGAGGATCCACCCGGGATAAAAGCGAAATTCGATTCGACTACAGTGACCAGTGGGACAACGCCCGGGCCGGATTTCGGCTGGACGAGCGCACTTCTTCGATGGATCTGCTCAGCTTTTCCGCGGAAGCCTTCTATTCGCATCTGGAATACGCTTACTATCTCGCCGATTTGGCACGGGCGATCTCAGTTTCCAATTCGATGCGGACCCCTGCGAGGAGCCAGCGCCCAAGCGAAATGGACCCGAAACTTCTCCGATGGCACAGCTCACTCGATAAGAAGCTGGATGACCTATTCCGATCTCGATGTCCCTTAAACAGCGTTTGGTATTAGCACAGCCAGAATAGAAGCCCGTAGTCGGATTCGCTGGAATGATTCCCGCACCTTGAGCTTCAACCTTGGCGGAGCCTACGATCAGCAGAGCACTCGGGCGACCCCCACTTCGGAGTGGACTAAGGATTTCCTTCACAACTTCGCGCTCTACGCTGGATTCCAGGAGGAATGCATCCTCATCGACGACAAAATAACCGTATCCTTGGGCCTCGACTTTTGCCATGAAGACTAA
This sequence comes from uncultured Opitutaceae bacterium, assembly GCA_964404745.1. Lineage (GTDB taxonomy): Bacteria > Verrucomicrobiota > Verrucomicrobiia > Opitutales > Opitutaceae > Pelagisphaera. The sequence goes on along the minus strand of CAYOLG010000007.1, from coordinate 63,580 downwards.
TTGTAAATCAGCACAGTCTCTCTGAACTCCCGCCTCATTTGGCAACTTCGAGAAACCGACCGCGTTTGGGCTTCTTTATCTCAGGCCAAGCGAACCATCTCCGTATCCCTCCCCGTCATTCAAAGTCTACGCTCCGGCAAAAGGAACGATTCTCCGATCCCAATTGAAACGCCCATCGGCTTCTTTTCTTTGGATCGCGATTTGAGCAATGCCGTATCCGACCGGGAGTTGGATAAAAAGTCTTTGGACGATCTCGGAATAGGTTATCGACGAACGCTGGGCAAAGGCAAAGGAATTTTCAATCTCAACGAATTCCACTATAGTTACGATGACGTGTTTGCCCGTATCAGCTTGAGCGCGACACCAGAACTGTCCACCCCATGTCCCTACTTGAATGTCCAAGGAGCCTACGACAATCTGCTCGAAGGCGACGCCACAGGGTTCGAAGCGTTCCTAGATTGGGATTTCAATGACTCGCTTGGAATGTCTCTGCCCTCTTCGCATCTATCCTACAGTTTTCAATCCCTTATCGATTTCTCCGATCCATTCGTTCGCAGCTCCATTCAATTCTCGATAAACGAATTCGATCAAAGTACGCCGAACAATATGGCGACCCTCAACTTAAGGGCAAAATTTTCGGATGATTGGGATTTGGATACAGGCCTGCTCTACTCCCAGAGTTGCGATTTCGCTAAAGGCCTGCAACCAAGACCATCGCCATTGAACAGAACTACTCCACCAGGGCGATCAAACGATCAGACAAAGAAGTCGGCTCTCTGGTTGATAGCGTCAATAAAATGTTGGAAGGTATTGAAAAGCGTGGCGAGACATTGTAGTCGACGAACTCTCTAATCGAGAAGACGGTCGAAAAACGAACCCGAGATCTAAATGAGCGCAACAAAGCCCTGAACAAAGCCATCAGCGCTGCTCGGGCTGCGGCCGAGGCTAAGAACGATTTTCTCCCCACAACTAGCCATGAGCTAAGAACTCCATTGAATCCTATAATTGGATACGTTTATCGGCTAACGGAGAAAATCGAGGATCTGGACAGTCGCCGTGATCTGCAAATCATCAAGAACTCAGCCGAGCTTCTATTGCGCCTGATCGATGACATACTGGAATTCAGCCAGTTCGAGCATGGCGATATGCGGATCGAAATGAAAGCTTTCAATCTGCACGAGTGTTGCCGCGATGTAACCCATTTGACGAGCACCCCGGCCAGGGAGAACGGCCTTGATCTCAATTTTATTCTCGAATTGCCTGAAGGCTTTCCGCAGGACAGGCCGATCGTCTTTGACTCGGACGAAGGGCGTCTGCAGCACGTTGTCCTTAACTTAATCGGCAATGCCATCAAATTCACAGAGGAGTGTAGCATCACGGTACGCGTCACGATCAAGTCGGATGACAAAGGCCGCGATTTCCTCAAGGTCTGCGTCGAAGATACCGGCATCTGCATTAGTGAGGAGGATTCCCAAAAGCTCTTTGAGCCCTTCACCCAAGTGGATGAAGTTTTAAGCCGAAAATATGGGGGATGGAACTCGGACTGGCGATCAGCCGGGCATTTGTCGAAGCCCTGGGAGGCGTGATTGATTTCACCCGCGAATTGGGCGCAGGCAGCGCGTTTGGGTTTGAGATTCCCATAACGCTCGAAGACGAAACAACTATCACGCTAACCAACCACACCGAGTTGAACAGGCATCCTGAACTAAACGGCGAAAACTGCGATGCCCGTTCGATCCTGCTCGTCAACGATGAACGCGTAAACTGGGAATTGGGCGCTTCCATCATTCTAACTCTTGGCTACCATGTCGTTTGCGCCAAAGATGGTTTTGAAGCGCTAAATACAACGGGAAAGCAGGACTTTGGATTCATTCTCCTCGATATCCGCATGCCCAAGTTGGATGGTTTTGAGACCGCCCAAGCGCTTCGGGATCGTTCGCAAAAGCAGCAGCCTACCCCTATTATTGCTCTTTCCGCCCGCATTACCAAAAAAGACGAAGAAAAATGCCATGAAGCAGGCATGATGGACTATCTGCAAAAACCCCTTACGATGGACACGCTAAATCACTGTATTCAAAATTGGCTGAATGGGACGGATAAGATCGAAACTGGTTTGGAACTGCCGTAATGAGCTTCATTTTGCCTGGTTCGAGTAAATTGGAGATCCGCCTATTTTGGTAATTGCCGAACACCGGCACTACGATCTAGCATCTCTATTTATTATAACGCATGCCAAACGGTTTGATATAAAACATTGCTGAAAAATTAAACTTAACCTACGCATCCACCTCATGAAACTTCTTGCTTGCCTCTCGATCTTCCTGACAGCCGCCGCTTCAATCCACTCGGCGAATGTCGACGTTTATTTCGGAACCGGTGGAGCCCCGTCTAAAGGAATCTACCGAGCTACCTTCGACACGGAAACGGGCGAACTTGGTCCGGCAGAGCTAGCAGCCGAAATCGGCTCGCCCGGTTTCTTGGCCTTGCATCCAAATAGGTCCGCCCTATACGCGGTGGCCCAAAACAATGAAGGCCCTTGCGTCGCTGCCTACAAAATCGCGAACGACGGTTCCCTAGAGCTTCTGAACGCAACGCTAATAGGCGATGGCGGCGGCGCCCATATTGCCGTCCATCCTTCCGGAAAATTCCTGCTCACCGCGCAGTACGGGGGTGGATCGGTAGCAGTATTTCCTCTGAACTCCAATGGCAGTATAAAGGCCCGTTCCCAATTAATCGAGCATAAAGGAGGTTCCGGTGTTGTCGCCAATCGCCAGGACAAACCCCACCCGCATTGGACGGGTTTCTCTCCAGATTCTCGATACGCATTTGTTCCCGACCTAGGTCTTGACCAGATCGTCATCTATAAAGTCGACGAGGACGCTGCAGAACTGTCAGCCCACGGCTATGCGGAAGCATTGCCTGGGGCGGGGCCTCGACACATGCGCTTCTCGGTTGATGGATCCTACATTTACTTGCTCAATGAGCTGCTTCTGTCGGTGACCACTTTCGCTTATGAGTCGAATACCGGAACGACGAAGCGCTTGTCGACGACCAAAGCGCTCGATGAGAGCGTCAAGGCCAAGGAAGTATTCAATTCTAGCTCCGAGATCGTCGTACATCCAAGCGGTCGATTTGTGTATTCAGGAAACAGGGGCAATGATACTGTAACCGTCTATCGGGCGAACCCGAACACTGGCAGGCTCAAAGTTACAGAGGTGGAGCCTATTCGAGGAGCTTGGCCACGCAATATCAACATGGATAAGCAAGGTCGCTGGCTACTCGCAGCGGGACGACACTCTAACACAGTCTCCGTATTCGAGATCGATCAAGAGACCGGTGAGCTCACTTACCAAAGGGCAGCCTTAATCAACGTGCCAGCCCCTATCTGCATCCTGTTCAATCAATAGTAATCTTACGGACTGCCGCTTCGCCTACCGGCAGATCGACCCAAACCAGCCTGTGGTCGCTCCCCTCGTAGAAATTCGAGCGGCGATCAACCTGCCCCTTGACTTCAGTTAGCGTATCTCCCCAGCCAGGCGAACGAAGGATGTAGTCGATTCTCGAATAGGAATCCTCTTTGCGATAGTAGTGCGTCCATCGCGAGCCCAAATCGTCCGAACACTCGATTGGCAAGCTTAGAATTCGCTCCCCTTTTCGCAGAAAAGCCCCAACCGCCCCGGAAATCGGCGAATCGTTCAGGTCCCCAATTACTAAATATCGGGCTTTATCAGGACCCGGGTAGATTTCGAGAATTCGATCCCGAGCCGCGCGACCTTCCAGCGTCCTTCTTTTCGAAGATAGCGGGTCCGACTTTACCGTCGTGTATTTGCTTTTCAAGTGCAGATTGAACAAGCTCCAGGGACCATTCTCGCTATTGATTTTGAGTTCGAGCATGCCCCGTTTGACGAAATCGATCTCCCCCATGTAGCGAATAGGCAGATTCGGGTGTTCGACCACTTGAATATCTAGATCGTCGATCCAAAGGGCTGCCAGGTGACGCTCGGAATCATGGGCCTCCAGCCACGCCATGCCAGAGTAGTCCAGACCTTGGCTCGATAGATCGCGGCGCAATTCCACTAAATGGGCTTTCCCCCCGATTTCCTGCAAGGCAATCAAATCGGGCCTGACCGCAACTATAGTCTCTCGAACTACTCTCTTTTCTGACTCGGGCTTGGGGTATTCTGGGCGCCAGCGTCCATCTACAAGCCGATCCATACTCAAGTAGTTGCGGACATTGTAAGTAGCTACGCGAACGGTCGCCCCTTCTTCCGCCCAGGCTATGGCAATCGCTAGGGAAAAATAAAGGGGAAAGACTGCAGCCCTTATACTCGACGCTCGACTTTTCCCATGGAATCTCGCCAAACCCATAACCTCGCAACTCAAGGGTAAAATTGTCGCTGATGCAACCCTGCTGCATCTTCATCTACAGCGACAAGGATGACTGGACGGCTAACAACGTAATTCTCCAAATCATGCACGATTCCAGCGACCTCTTCAGCGAATTCGGGCATATCCCAATACCGCTTTGAATAGCTGAGAGACACCTCTAATGCTTGCTGGTTAGCCTTTAGCTGAATAATTCCTCCATATTCCGTCCCGAAATAGCCTACCCGCTCAAGGTATTCTCCAATCGCGACAAGCTCTTTGGCTTCGACTCCAGGACTGTAATGGATCTCGTGGCCAACAGCGCTGAAACTAAATACCTTACCCCTAAACCCGTAAGGGGCCTCGCCTTCCTTAGTTCCCTTGAATAACGAGAAGCCTATTGCTCCTGCCAAAATCGCCCCTGACAAGATTGGCATATTCCACAGCGTTTTTCCGGCCAACTTCTTCACAGGGGATTATGCATCTTTATTTCACTATTATCAAGATCGCATGGCTCGCTCTCTCTCCAGTAGTGTCGGATGCGAGTAGTGAAATCCGCTGTACAACGGATGGGGATTGAGATTGGAGAGGTTCTTTTCGCTTAAGTTTCTCAGGGCCCTGCTCAAAGGCTTCCAATCTCCCACGGCTTCTCGGGCAAAAGCATCCGCCTCGTATTCGTGCTTGCGCGACATTGCGTTGAAGATAGGCCCAGTCCAAAATGTCACGAGACCGCCCAGAAGGCTAAACAGCAAAAGGGCCACGCCTAGATTGCCAATTTCGCCAGTCGCTAGAGGAGCAAAACCGAAGCTTTCGAAAAACAAGGAGCTGCTCATCAGAAAGTCGATAACCCAAAATGCCACAAGCATCATCACCGCCGATATCGCGATCATTTTCGGAATGTGCCCTTTCTTGTAGTGGCCAATCTCATGAGCCAAGACCGCCTCTAATTCTTCCTCTGAAAGCTGTTCAACAAGCGTATCGTAAAGAACAATACGCCTAAATTTGCCGAAACCGGTGAAGAATGCGTTGGAATGCCCTGAGCGTTTGCTCCCATCCATTACCTGAATGGTTTTCGCTTTGAAACCCGCCCGGTCGGACAATTCCACTAGCCTATCTTTGAGGCTCCCTTCTTCTAGCGGAGAGAGTTTATTAAAGAGGGGCATGATTATCATCGGATAGAGCACCATCATAAGTAGCTGGAAAAGCATCATTACGGCAAACGCGTAGATCCACCACCAATCTCCTAGCCAACCCACTAAACTGATAAGAAGCCACAGCAGCGGAAATCCGATCGCTAATCCTATTAGTCCGCCTTTGATTTTATCGCTTATCCACAATTTGAGGGTGCTTCGATTGAAACCAAAGCGCTCCTCGATCTTGAACTGGCTCCAATAATCGAATGGCAACCCCGGGACCCCCAAAACCATGGAGACGCATATGAGAAACCAGGCGGAGGAAACATTCCCGCTCCCCAACATGCCTGACCACCAATTGAAAACGGCAGGCAGCAATCCGCTGAGCAAAACCACGGCCAGAACTAGCCCATCGGCGCATAGCTGCAAACTCGAAAAGCGGCTTTTCGTCAACGTATAGCGATTCGACTTGGCAAAAGTATCAGTATCCATCACGGCGCCGAGGCCTTCCGGGGCTTCATCCCCCGATAGCTTGGCCCGTTGTCTATTGAGAGCCTCTAGCAACAGCTCCATGCCAGTTTTCGCTAGCAGGGCGATTATGAAAGCGGTTTCCAAGGTGGTCATCGCGAAAATGTGGCGCTAAGCCCTTTCCGTTGTCGAGTGAAACCTATCCTTGTCACGCCGCGCCTCAGGAGCATAGTCATTCTTCGTGAGCAAAAAGACCAACAAAGATGACTTTTCCTTCGAGGAGGGCCTAGAAAAGCTCGAGGCGATCGTGGAGGAGATGGAAAGTGGCGAACTGAAGCTCGACGAGCTAGTCAAGCGCTACGAGGCCGGTTCCAAGCTACTTGCTCAATGCGACAAACGCATTGCCGAGGCGGAGGCTAAGATAGAGATTTTGCAAAACGAGAACGCCGAAGATCCCGAGTTCGAGAATTTCGATCCCGACGCCTAGATATTTTTCATTCAATAGGTTGGACAAAGTGTCCCCTTTGGATTGTCCTTCCCGCTCTTTCCTACTGAACCTTGAACGAGAACACACAATCCGGTAGCCAGTCCTCTCGGCAGTACCCAATTCTGAGCCGAATTGACGGCCCAGCAGACGTAAAGAAGCTCGATACCGGAGCCCTCGAGGCATTAGCTAGCGAGATTCGCAACAAGCTCATTTCAACGACTTCCGCGAATGGGGGCCATTTAGGCCCAAACTTAGGAGTAGTCGAACTGACCATCGCCCTGCACCGGGTTTTCAGCACGCCCGAGGATCAATTCGTTTTCGACACCTCCCACCAAGGCTACGTCCACAAATTGCTCACTGGGCGTAACGGCTCCGAGTTTGACCGAATACGAAAGACCGATGGCCTGAGTGGATTCCTTTCGCGGAGCGAAAGCCCGCATGATGCCTATGGAGCGGGGCATGCTGGAACGGCTCTTTCCGCAGCCCTGGGTATGGCAACGGCCCGCGATCGGCTTGGAGGCAGTGAACATGTGGTCGCGGTCTGTGGCGACGCCGCCTTCACCTGCGGCATTACGATGGAGGCGCTCAATAATGTCGCCGCCTCAACCAAGCGGCTGGTCATCGTTCTGAACGACAATGAATGGTCCATCGCCAAGAATGTCGGGGCCATTGCCAAGTACCTGAATGAGCTCATAACGAATCCAATTTACAATCGCCTCCATCATGATGTCGGCACGCTGCTACAGAAAGTGCCTGGCGGAGAGCATTTGCTGAAGATCGGCAAAAATGCGGAAAAAGGCTGGAAGAGCATCATGGTTCCTTCCTCCATTTTCGAGCAATATGGAGTTCGCTACTTTGGTCCCATAGATGGCCATGACCTTCCCCTCCTAACCCGTCACTTAGAATTCGCGAGGGAGGCGAACGAGCCTGTCATACTTCATGTGGTGACAAAAAAGGGTAAAGGATACGATCCAGCCATCGAGCATCCCGAGAGTTTCCATGGGACTAGCCCCTTTGAAGTCGCCTCTGGTAAATCGAAATCGAAAAAGAAGGGCCCTCCGAACTATCAAGACGTGTTTGGCAAAGCCCTGGTTAGATTCGCCAAAAAGGATTCTTCCATTGTCGGTATCACCGGAGCCATGCCGTCCGGCACCGGGCTCATTCACTTACACAATGAATTGCCTGATCAATTCTACGATGTGGGAATCGCTGAAGAGCACGCGGCCCTATTCGCGGCCGGCTTGTCGACAAGGGGAATCCGTCCAGTCGTCGCCATCTACTCAACCTTTCTGCAAAGGGCCTTCGACCAACTCATCCACGATGTCTGTTTGCAAAATCTGCCGGTGCTTTTCTGCATGGACCGTGCGGGATTATCGCCAAATGACGGCGCGACTCATCATGGCCTCTTCGACATCGCTTATATCCGCTCCATACCCAATGCGACGTCAATGCAACCAAAAGACGAAGATGAACTCGTCGACATGATGCATACTTCCCTGTCGATCAACGGCCCAACATTTATCCGCTACCCGCGAGGAGCTGGTGTCGGCGTGAAGATAAAATCAAAGCCGAAAAAGCTTGAAACTGGAGAAGCGGAGATTCTTCGGGAGGGGGACGATGTCAACATATGGGCATTAGGTCCCATGGTCCATGAAGCTCTAGAACTCAGCGATCGCCTGAAAATCGACGACGGACTTTCCATCGGGGTCGTTAATGCCCGCTTCAGCAAACCCCTGGACCATGAACTCTTGCTCCAGCAAGCCCGACAATCGCAGCTAATGATTACTATGGAGGATGGAATTCTATCAGGCGGATTTGGATCTGCTGTTCTCGAAACGCTTTCCGACGCCCATTTATCTACGCCTGTACACCGCATCGGGTGGCCTGACCGGTTTATCGATCACGGGTCCGATGTGGCGTCACTCAGAGAAGATGCAGGGCTCTCCCAAGAGAGTATGCTCTCGGGCATTCGCAGACGCTTGCGATCCCAGCGCGCGGTTTTTTCGGAAACGGATTGAAGATTTCCCCCTCTCCCGCCAAGCATTCTGGGATCAGAAACGACACGGTATCACAAGCGTTTTACGCAAATTAGCGGAACCAACGGTTTCTCAATTCCTAGTGGAAACAATGTCTTGATTTCGCGGTCAATCGCAACTCACTAGGACCAAACTCGCTCTATACACTATTACGACAAACGCTATCGCATGAGCAATTGGGCTGAACGAATCAGAAACGAAGTAGGTAAGGCCGTTATCGGCCAAGAAACGATAGTCGAACGAATGCTAGTCGCTTTGCTGGCCGACGGGCACGTATTGCTGGAAGGGATGCCGGGCTTGGCCAAGACGCTGCTCATAAGAAGCTTGGGAACCGCGTTGGGTTTGCAGTTCGAGCGCATTCAGTTCACGCCTGACCTCCTGCCAAGCGACGTTGTCGGGACCATGGTCTACCAGTCCAATGATGGGAAGTTCGTTCCGCACCGAGGACCGGTATTCGCAAACATGTTACTAGCCGACGAAATCAATCGGGCCCCCGCGAAAGTGCAAAGCGCGCTTCTCGAGGCGATGCAGGAGAAACAGGTCACCATAGGCGGCGAATCTCAAGCCCTGCCAAAACCCTTTTTCGTCATGGCAACTCAAAACCCTGTCGAGCAGGAAGGCACCTACCCGCTCCCCGAAGCTCAACGCGACCGGTTCCTGTTTAAGCTGATTGTGGACTATCCTCGAAAAGAGGACGAATTCGAAATGATGCAACGCTGGGGACAGGTTACTCGACAACCGGAGTTGGAACCCATTTCTACGGGCGAAGAGCTACTCGATATCCGCCAGCAGGTGGATCAGGTCCATGTTTCCAATGAGATCCAAGCCTACATATTGAAGCTTGTTCGAGCGACACGGCAAATGGCCTCTGGAGACAGTCAGGAAGAGCGCTTCCTGTCGTACGGGGCCTCGCCGCGAGCATCGCTAAGCCTCTATCAAGCTGGCAGAGCCCTGGCCTGGCTTCGAGGGCTGGACCACGTCACGCCATCGATCATAAAGGAAATATTCCTGGATGCAATGCGGCACCGAGTCGGCCTGACCTACGAAGCGGAAGCCGAGGAAATTACTGCTGACGATGCCTTGAAAATAATCCTAGATCGAACCTCTCTCCCGACAACGCCTTCGGCGATCTAAAGCCCTCTTTACGATATGGCAAACGCGGATCACAAGATATCGGATACTTTCGATAATCTGTCGGCTTCTTTGGCCATGCTTCGCAAGCTGGAATGGCGGGTAAGGCATGCCGTCGAGAGCGTCCTCAGCGGCGAATACAAATCCTCCTTTCGCGGCAAGGGCATGGAATTCGATCAGGTCGTAAAATACGAGTATGGAGACGACGTTCGGGATATCGACTGGAACGTAACCGCCCGACTGGGAGATCCGTATGTCAAGCGCTACGTCGAAGAACGCGAAGTCACTTTGTTGCTCCTTTTCGAAGATCGGCCTTCTTTGCAATTCGGCTCAGGAGAGCGTTCGAAACGCGAAGCCCTATTGGAACTCTCCAGCCTTCTCATGCTGTTGAGCGCCGTTAATGGCGATCGCGTATCATTGATCTACGCCTCGCCGGACGGATACCAATTCACCAAAAGCGCTTCCGGACGAGGACGGGTCCTACACACGGCTGCCACTCTATTGGGAAAGCCGCCGCCCGATCCGCTTGGCCCGCAAGAGTCCGCCGTTCCTTGGAAGTACCTAGCAAGGGCAGCTCCGCGGCATAGTGTCTTCGTCTGGCTCAGCGACTTCCCGATTCGCGGCAAGCCCGAAGGTTGGAACGCCCTCAAAAAACGCTACCAACCCGTCGGCTTTCGTATCGAGGATCCTTGGGAACGGGAACTTCCAAAAAACGGCGAGCAGTCTGTGTACGATCCGGTATCCGGGCATCTGTTTAGTCTAAGCGGCAATTCTAGCGCTCAGCGAGCTGCCCACGAGAAATGGAAGCTAGAACGCGGCAAGGTTTTCAGGGAACTTTTCCCCGTCGATTCTGATCGTCTAACCTTGCAGGCGGGTGATGACGCCCTCGATGCTATCGTTAAGCTATTCCACAAGCGAACTCTCCGCTACGGACGCAGCTAAAACAATTTCTTTATGGACGCATTCAACCTCGTAGATCCCTGGTGGCTACTGGCCTTGCTCGCTCTTCCCGCGATCGCTGCCCTACGCAATCGCCGTGCATCTGCTGCCCTCGTTCTACCATTTGCCGGCGAATGGCGTCGATCCCTTTTCGCGGGCGGATCGAGAATGGCGTCCTTGTTCGCTTTCGTCGGAGCCGCTTTAATCATCTTTTCTTTAGCGCGTCCGCAAGTACTCGATTTTGAGCGCCAGACGAAAAGTAAAGGCTATGACATCATGCTGGTTCTAGACCTTTCCAGCTCCATGCTATACGAGGACTATAAAGACGGGATGAAGCGAATAAATCGGCTGCAAGCGGTAAAACCGGTCCTCAGCGCCTTTATAAATAAGAGAGAAAACGATCGCATTGGCTTGGTAGCTTTCGCGGGCCGAGCCTACACCGTTGCCCCTCTAACGTTCGATCATAATTGGCTTTCAAGACAAACCAGCCGGCTTTCCATTGGACTCATTGAAGACGGTACAGCCATCGGGGATGCCATCGGAGTCGCCATTTCTCGGCTACAAGAGGGAGCCAAGGAACGGTCAGGCGAACGCGAAGGCGCCTTTGCCATTCTTCTGACCGATGGCGCCAATACAGCTGGATCCATCGAACCGATAGCCGCTGCCGAATTAGCCGCCGAGAATCATATACGCGTTTACACGATCGGCGCGGGCCGCGACGGAATCGTTTCCATGCCCAGGCTGAACGCTAAAGGCGAACGTATTGGCACCGTACGTGTTCCCTCCCAAACAGACGAGCCAACTTTAAAGGAAATCGCCCGCATCACAGGAGGGGAATTCCACCGAGCCGATAATTCCAACACCATCAAAGCGGCCTTCGACTCCATTGACCAGGAAAGCAAAATCGAATTCGAGTCTCACCAATACAGCATAACCACGGAGTTATTCCCCTATTTCTCCGTAGCGGCCAGCGCCATGCTGTTCCTGTCGCTTGGCCTGGGAGCCACGAATCGAAAGGAAGCCCTAGGATGACCTTCGGACAAGAGCTTTTCCTGTTTGGCCTCATTGTTCCAATCATCGGAATGCTTTGGATTATCGTATTCAAAAATAGGGTCGCTTCTACCAATCAGTTGCCAAAGGTGAAACGAGTTCGGGCCACCTTCGCAGGCGTATCCGAGATAGAGTCTCGTTTGGCCCGGCCTTCCAAGTGGCTTTTCCTAATAGGATTGATGCTCGTCATCATCGCCCTCGCCAGACCGCAATGGGGAGCGGTTTACACCGAAGTGTTTCAGCGTTCTCGCGAAGTCATCATCGCAATGGACCTATCGAAGAGCATGCTAGCCGAGGACATCAAACCCAGCCGCCTCGAGCGGGCTAAGCTGGTGGTGGAAAGTTTGCTCGATAGCCTCCAAGGCGAAAGCGTCGGCCTAGTTGTCTTCGCCGGGACAGCCTTCTTGCAAAGCCCAATGAGCCCAGATTATCAGATCCTGCGAGGATTTCTCAAAGACCTAAATCCAGACTTCATCCCCCAAGGCGGCACCAATTACGATGCTATGCTCCAAACGGCCTTGGATTCGTTTAAGCAATCAGACAGTCAAGCGGACCGCTTTCTCATCGTCATAAGCGATGGCGAAAGCCTGGACAATTCTTGGTCCCAGCACGTTGAAACTCTGAAATCGCAAAATGCCCGAGCGATTTGCCTGGGATTCGGAACCTCAGATGGCGGTCTGATCCCCGATGGGCAAGGAGGCTATCACAAAGATTCAGCGGGAGCCGTTGTGCTTACCCAGTTGGAGCCGGACACCCTTCAATCCTTGGCGAGCCAGACAGGCGGTGTTTATCGCGAAGCCAATGTATGGGTCGACCTGTCAGCCCTAATAGAAGAAACGGTCAAAAGGGGAGCGGCCGGCGAAACCGGACGCCTATCTCAATCCATACATATCGAGCGATATCAGATTTTCCTGGCTCCCGGCTTGTTGCTAATTCTAATTTCCCTGTATCGAGAATTTCCTTTTACTCCCAAGCCGCGTCTCATTCAGCAAAGAAAGGTGGTAGCTAGATGATCACCAAACGTTCAAACAACCGTGCGCATTGCGGGTGGCTCGTTTCGTTTTTCGCCATTCTCGCCATCCCGCTCAGTTCGTCCCTGGCGCAGTTGGGCCTGCAAGCTGAGTCCCCTGCCACTGGCAGAGAAGCTGAGGGACCGAGCGTTGGAGAGGCGATAGCGTCCATTGCGGAAAAATCCTCTCGAGAAGCCAGCGACTTCCAGCAATTGGCCCAAATGACTCTGCAAATCGGGCAATCAGCGTTGCAGCAAGGTCAAAGAATTCCAGACCCCTCGATCTGGGATGGAATCCACGCCGTTGATGTCGGCGAGGTAATTGCTCCCATGCACACAGATTGGAGCGCCCTTCGCTCGGAGTTGGAGAAGCTGCTTGAAGAACCACCCCAACAGGAAGACCAGGATCAGCAAGATCAGAATAAAGAACAGCAGAACGATGAGAATTCGGAGGAACAGGAATCCGAAAACAACAATCAAAACGGCTCGGACAATCAAGATTCCGAACAAGGAGAGAATCCAGATTCAAGCGACCAACCGAACTCCGAGCAATCAGGCGAGCAGGACAGTGAGCAGGAAAACGAGGAAGAACAAAACGGATCGGAGCAACAACAGCAGAATGGCAGCGAGGGCGGGCAGCAAAACCAGCAGCAGGAACGCATTGGCAATATGGATGAATCCGCAAATTCCCCTGAACTCGATCAGGAAAGAGTGCAGGAAAACAAACAAGAAACACGCGAAGTGGGTGGCGAACAATCCGAGCAGACTCCCCGTTCAGCCAAGCAGGCCATGACCTTGCAGCAACTCGAGCAACTTAAGCAGCAAGATAAGCCGGGAGCTCTTCACATGCTCCTACAGAACGCTGAGCGCTCTGACCAACCGCCCTCTTACAAATCGCAAAAAGACTGGTGATGAGGAAATGCGCTTACAGTATGGGGAACTTGTTTGCCTGCGCCCTTATCTTGGCGCTGGGGCCGACATTCGCTGCGGGACAGCAAGTCTATTGGTCACCCAATTCGGGCACTCTCCAGCAAGGAAAAGCCAATAAACTGCAATTGCACTTTGAGGGCTGTTCACCTGCTGGCAATGTTGATCTGCCGAATACGGCAAACGTCGACTTCGCCCGCGTAGGGCAGAGTAGCTCCATGAACATCTTCAACTCGCGCGTAGTACAGAAGCTGATTATCGAGTACCAAGTGTCGCCTGCGGCTCAAGGTGAACTCTCGATCCCAGAATTCTCCGTGGAAACGGATCAAGGAAGAATAGCCGTTCCGGCAGCCAAATTCGACGTCACTGAAGCCACTGTCGGAAATACGGGAATGCGGCCTGAGGATATTTTTAAAAACGAATTGAGCGCCATAGAGGACGCTATCTACGAAGGGCAGATCTTCACGCTGCGTTACGTGCTCGGGGTTCGGCAGGACTATCAAAACCGTCTCAACGAAATTTCCCAACCCCAATGGAATCCCGTAGGCGTCGTCACCAAAGGATTCGAAAATCATCGGTCTGCCAATTTCAAGTTTCGAAATCACGACTACTCCGCCGTCCTATTTGAAACTCCAGCCATGGCTACTCGCAGCGGAACGATAAAGCTGCCAAAGGTCAATCAAACCGTATCCATGGTCGTGGGACGTAGAAGAGGTTTCATTTTCGATGACCCGGTGGTAGACAACTACAATATCGCTTCGGAAACCCTGGAACTGAAAATCAAGGCGCTTCCCACAGGAGAGCCCAACTCCTTCACTGGAGCGGTTGGCGAATTCGGCTTCGAATCGACGATTGTACCCGAAATCGTCCAAGTCGGCGAACCCATCACCTGGACACTTAGATTGAGCGGCACCGGCAATTGGCCTCAAGGATTTTCTCTCAATCCCAGAAACGTGGCTACGAGTTTTCGGACGATCCAGCCCGATATCAATAAAGAGGTTTCCGAGGACTCTCCCTTTGAAGGCAGCCTGACCGAAGACATCGTACTCATCCCCACTGAAAGCGGGGATTTCCAGTTCGGTCCGGTCGAATTTAGTTTTTTCAACCCCAAGTCAGATCGCTACGAAACCATCAGCATTCCGGAGAAGACCATTGTCGTCAACCCCATCGCCTCGAGCCAAAATCTTGGCCAGTCCCAGCCCGACCCGCCTGTTTCTGGCTCCTCTACCGTTCCCGGTGGCGAGCTCGCATTCGCCTTGGATCCAGCAGGAATCAATTTGCTAAACAAGCCTGCTGCGCTTTTGAGAGCTCCTCTGGAACCCGGTTCCGCGGGATCTATCCCGCATGGAGGAACCCGGCTAGGGTATCTTGCTTACACTTTTATCGCCCCCGCTATTTTGTGGCTGGGAATTGCTCTCTTTAGATCAATAAAGATGGATCCTAACCGCTCGCGACGCCAGGCTTTTAAGCAATTGAAAGCGGCCTCCTTGTCCTTGGATGATTCCGAAACCGGGCTGAGAAGGACGCAATTAGCTTGGCGGGAGGCTGCCAAGCAGTTCTGGGGTATTCATTCGGAAGAGCCATCATCCGAGGATATTGCCCAAGCTGTATCCGAAAAAAGCACTACTGAGATTGGAAATCGCTGGAAAATCCTCTGGCAAAATTCGGACCGAATGCTCTTCGGGAAAAAAGCTCCCCCATTTAAGGAATGGCAAACGGAACTTCGCGACCTTCTTTCCCTGAATCGAGCCCCCGGGTTGTCGCTCAATCAGTTTTTCACGCAGAAAGCTTGGCTCGCGTCGATTGCCTTGCTGTGCGTAACTTTGACCATATCGGAAAGCGGCAGCAACGAAGGCATCGGCCACTACAATGCCGCCGCTTTTGCAAAGGCCGAAACTGAATGGAAACAAGCCCTCGAATCGAATAGCGTCGACTGGGCCATTCGCAACAATATTGGTCTGGCAGCAGCCCAGCAAGATAGGTGGGGCGAAGCAATCGCCCATTGGACATCCGCTTTCCTCCTCCAAACTCGCAACGGCGACATCAAGTGGAACCTCGAGGTGGGGTTAAGTAAAGGTGGTGGCTACCACCCGACTCTCGCCCGTCTGGTAAAAGGCGATGGACTCATGGCCTACGTATCGCTTTGGACTCCCGCCCAATGGGAGCGCCTCGCTTATTGGGCAATGATTCTAGCCGGTATTGCTTTTTGCGCATGGGTCGGATTCGCCTACACCTCTCATTTCCGGCGTATTCGGTTTGCTTTGGCAATCGCTGGACTTGCCGCTGTCGCCTCAGTATTCGCCTTCGAGTATGCCCGCAGTCAATACGGTCCAATGGCAAATCCGAACGCCTTGGTTGTCGTTTCCGAAGATCGGCTGAAAAGCGTGCCCACCGATCTCGAAGTGGAGCAAATCGAGACGCCACTTCCAGAAGGTTCTATCTGCCTCCCATTGAAGTCGTTTCTCGGGTGGATAAAAGTATCGCTTCCCAATGGCGAAGAAGGCTGGTCGCGTATGGAAAATTTCGCCCTTGTATACGGGACAGGCTCAGTTGATGAACGAATTTCAGCAACTCAATAGGTTTGCCAATACCCCCTGCCTATGGAAAAGGGTGGGACATTCCCCCTAAATCGCCCGCTGTTAACCGTATTTCCTGATCCATTTGAAATCACTCCTGTCAATCACGCGTTCAATCTCGGGTAGATAAAAAAGAAGTTGTTAGCTCAATGGAATTTCTCAAACGCCAATGGTCGACGCTGATTCTGATAGGAGCGCTAGCCGCCTACCTCGGCTTCAGCATGGGCACAGACAAATGCCCAGTCTGCCTAGTCAGCAATGTGATCTTCGACGGATTGCAAAATGATAGTGGTGAACAAGCTCTCGTCGTCGGCGACCACGCTTCCCCAGATTGGCAAGCTGTCAGCATCGATGGAGAGCGCATTGGCTCTGACACCTGTAAAGGGAAGGTGGCTCTGATCGTCTATTGGGCTACTTGGTGCGCCCCCTGTCTTGAGGAAATTCCCGCTCTCATTGCTTTGAGAAACGAGTTTGCCCATGACGAAGTCGAAATTGTCGGAGTTTCGCTGGATCAACCCGCCAAAAATATCAAATCTTTTGCCAGAGAATGGGACATCAACTACACAATCGTCCGAGACAACGAAAGTCTGGACCAAGCATTCGGACCGGTTAGGTATATTCCCACCCTCGTCGTTCTCGATCGAGATGGCGAAACGCGACAGCGCTACACAGGACTCGTAGGCGAAAGCGTTGTTCGAGAACAGATCGAAGCCCTACTCTCGGAAACGACCTAGCGTTTGGCTGCGCCTTCAATGAAGGCTTGAAGCCAATTTCCTGCGCCCCCGCCTCCTGGCTGATCGAGGATTTTTCTCAGCTTCTCGCTACCCCGTTGCGCCCTGGAGATACGATAGGGATTTTCCATACAGTCTAGCAGTTCCCTCTTCAAGGCGTCCGGCTGGGCCGCTCCTTGAATATACTCAGGATACAGTGGGCTATCGAGAAGAATGTTTGCTATGCCAATATAAGGAATCCTGATCAGCGCTTTTCCCAACAAATAAGTAATTGGATGTATCCGGTAAACGATTGCACCCGGAACTCCCGCTAAGGCGCAATTGAGCGACATCGTTCCTGAACTGGTCAACACGCATCGAGCTCGCGCTTTCTCCGAATTGGCAATCAGCTCAACCTTGCCCTCTATAGCCCGATGCTTGGCTAGCAATTCCATCAACAGATTTCTGTTGGCGGTACTTGAATAGATGCACTTGGCCTGCAAATCGCCCCTGTCCGTTAGGAGCCGCTCCAAGGCTGAAAACATGGTAGGCGCAATTCTGGAGATCGGTCCTTCACGGCTCCCTGGCAATAAGAGAATATCTCCTTCCGAATCATAGCTTATGGGCAATTGGTAATCCGCCTGCAAAAACGGATGCCCGACGAACTTCGTATCCAGGACCGTATCCGCAAAGGAATTCACTTCAAAGGGGAAAATCACTCCAAGTCCATCGAGCAAGCGAGCCATCTTGAAGCGGCGCCCGGCTTTCCAGACCCACACTTGCGGACTGATATAGTAGGCTAGACGTATCGATCCACCCGACTTGCTCGTGACTCTCTTGTCATGCAGAATCTCCGCGACTCGCAAGTTCAATCCCGGATAGTCAACGAAACAAACCACCTTGGGTCTGTATTCAAGTACCCAATTCACGATTGCGTCTCGTAGAGCTTTGAACGCCGAATACCGCTTTAAAGCTTCCGCGAACCCTATCACCGCATAGGGCATCATATCGAAAATCAGGTTGGCTCCAGCCGTTTTAAGCTCTGGACCTCCCAAGGCGACCACATTGGCTTCCGCATTGATGTCGAATAATGAACGGACCATGCGGGCAGCGTGCTCGTCGCCGCTATGCTCGCCAGCAATGATCAAAACATCCACCGAGGGTTTTTGCGGAGGCGGCAACGAGGAAACGGGTTCGATCTGATTCGCGCGGGACATTGAAGTAACGGCTCTTGATCCGCGACAATCAAGCCATCCTTTCTCGTATTTGATCGGTGATTTGAATGGCCAAGTCCAGAGCGGTGCGACCTAGTTCGCCTCCCACCTTAGGAACCCTGCGATTTTGAACGCTTTCCGCGAATGACTCGAGTTCCAACTTCAAAGGCTCCCCTTTTTCAATGGGCACCTCCAACTTGTCCAAGCCGCAGGCCCCGATAGCCACGTGATGCCCCGTTTGATTCATGAAATCCAGGGAAAGGTATCCACTAGATTGAAAAACGCGAATTTCTCGAACCTTCTTTGAGCTGACGCGGCTTACGTTCAAATTCGCAACGCAGCCATTTTCGAACTCGATTCGAGCATTTGCGATGTCTTCGGTCTTGGACAAAGCGGCAACCCCGACACTGCGAACGTCAATCGGGTCCGAATTCACTAGCTGCAGCACTACACCAATGTCGTGTATCATTAGATCTAGGACAACCCCCACCTCAGTGCCTCTGGGCTGGTATGGGGCTAAGCGCTCAGCCGTTATGTACTGAGGGCGATTGACCACTTCTTCTAGGTAGCTCATCACTGGATTGAAGTGCTCGACATGGCCCACCTGAACCAACGCATTGGCATCGCGGGCAGCGGCCAGAATTTTGGATGCTTCTTCCACGTTGGCGCAAATCGGTTTTTCGATCAGCAGGTGGCAACCCGCTTCCAAAAGAGGAATCGCTACCTCGAAATGCTTATCGGTCGGAACGACGACGCTAACAGCATCGCAGGCCTGAGCTAATTCCGAAAGCGAGGAGAAGACCGGGCAGCCGTAGGCTTCGCTAATTTCCTTCGCCCTCTTTTCATTGGTCTCGAATATTCCAGCTAGCTCTACCCCATCGATCTCCCTATAGAGCCGGGCATGATGTTGCCCCAGATAGCCAACTCCTGCTACACCGCACTTCAATTTCGAATTGCTCATAAACTAAAATTCCGCTCCATGAGATGCCTTATGACTGCTCTTCTAGACGACCTTGCTTTAAGCGCCACGACTGGTCCAGGCGCCTGGCGTAGGCTGGATTGTGAGTTACCAATACAAGAGCGACTTCCTTTTCTGCGCAAAGCTCCAAGAGGAGATCCATGATCGAATCGCCCGTTTCCTCGTCTAAATTACCAGTCGGTTCATCGGCTAGTAGGGCCTTGGGCTGGGTAATCAGGGCGCGGGCAATAGCTACCCGTTGCTTCTCTCCCCCCGAAAGCGTTGATGGAAGACTCGTCATTCGATCGCTCAATCCGACTCTCTCCAGTAATGCAAGAGCCCTTTCTTCAGTCTTTTCGTTCAGGATGCCGGTTATTCGAGCAGCAAGAAGAACGTTTTCCAAGGCCCTCAATTCAGGGACGAGGTAATAGGACTGAAACACCATGCCGACTAGCGATCCCCTTTTTTTTGCCAAGATTGCATTGTCGAGGGCTTTTAAATCCGTCCCTTCCCAAAATACGGCTCCGCTTGTGGGCGAATCCAATCCCGCCAATAGATGCAGGAAGGTCGATTTCCCCGATCCAGACTCGCCTTGAATGCTGGCGCTTCGACCCGAGCCAATGAAGAAATCGATTTCCTGAAGAACTTCGATGGAATCCTCTCCACTGGCAAAGCTTCGGGAAAGCGCTTGAGTCTCTAGTATGATTTCACTCACTTCTCAGGGCTTCTACTGGCTCGAGTTTGCTCGCCCGGTAAGCGGGAACCAACCCGGCTAGCAGAGCTACAAGTATTGAAAGTACCGATATTATCACGAGATCGGATGGGACTATATGGACCGGCAAATAGGAGAAGGCATAAATTTCCTTCATGGAATCGCTAACTCCCATCGACCAGGAAATGGCTTTCGTTATCTGAGTCCGAAATCCTAGCAGCGTAAATCCAAGACAAAATCCGGCCAGCGTGCCAGTAACGCCCACTATCAATCCTTGAAAGCAAAAGCAGCCGGCCACTTGCCTGGAACTCGCCCCCATGGCAGCGAAAAGCCCGATCTCGCGGGTCTTGCGGATGACGAAGATCAGAAGCGAAGACATAATCGAAAAAGCGGCGACAATCACGATGATAAAGAGGAGAAAGAACATCATGCGCTTCTCGAATTGCAGTACCGAAAGGAATTCCGCTTGCGACTCCATCCAACTTCGAGCGAAGAAAGGCCGACCGAGAGAGTCCGTTATCTCCGCTGCTGCTCGATCGGCATCGACGCCCTCTTTCAACTCCACTCTCAACCCATGAGCCCCCTCCCCCAGATCATACAAGTCCTGCATAAGGCGCAAAGTGCAGATAACCGTGTTCTCATCCGCTCGCTGCCAACCCGTTTGGTAAATCCCCGCGACTCTCAGCAAACGCGGGAGAACGACTTCTTCTCCACCGCTATCCTTGAGCCGCAACCCCATCAGGGGCGTGTAAACATCTACCTCGTCACCCGTGGCTAGATTTAGTTGAGAGGCAAACCCAACGCTTAAAAGGATGGAGTCGTCATCCAAATCGTCCATCGAGCCTGATATCAAGTAGTTGTCGTACTTCGCTAGCTCAGCTTCCGAGCGGACGTCTACACCTTCAATAATTGGATACAAGGGCTGATTTCGAAAGAGGAGCATAACCACTCCATGAGCATAGGGAACCGCTCGCTCCACTTTCTCCGAGGACTCCAAAGCCTCCGCAAGGCTGTCCGGATCGAAAATTATGGAACCATTAACAACCCTTAAATCCCCATAAGTATCCGCAATTTTGGTACGTATTTCATGTCCAAAACCGCTAAAAACGCTGTTGACGACAATCAGAACCGCCACCCCGAGAGCCACTCCGGTTATGGACATGAACGTGAAAACGGGAAACCGCTTCCCTTGCGGGAACAGATGCCTGAGCGCAATGTATATATACCAAGGCATCCTTTACTTGCCAATCAGTTTGAGCGCTGCCCGCTATGAGCGCAATTGCGGATAGAGAATAACATCGCGAATGTTTTCCGCTTCAGTAAGCAGGATGGCAATCCGATCGACTCCCATTCCCAGTCCCCCAGCTGAGGGCATGCCGTATTCGAGCGTTTCCAGAAAGTCTTCGTCTATATTCTGGGTTTCCTCCCCCGCTTGCTTCTCGAACATCTCCCGCTGCATATCCGGGTCATTCTGCTCCGAGTAAGCCGGAGCGATCTCCATTCCCCCAATGCAGAGTTCGAAAACGTCGATAGTACTGGGATCGTCCAAAGTGATTTTCGCCAATGGACAAAGCTCCTTGGGCAAATG
Organism: uncultured Opitutaceae bacterium; assembly: GCA_964404745.1. Classification (GTDB taxonomy): domain Bacteria; phylum Verrucomicrobiota; class Verrucomicrobiia; order Opitutales; family Opitutaceae; genus Pelagisphaera. The sequence goes on along the minus strand of CAYOLG010000007.1, from coordinate 42,277 downwards.
GGTGACAAAGGTCGGCTGGATCAAGCTAGGTTCAATCAACTTGCCGAATACCTCATCGGTTACCTCATAGTCCTCGAATCCCTCGTCCACCTCCAGGCCCATATCTCTTGCTCGCTCGATCTTCTCCGACTTCGGCAATTCGAACCAATTTGGGTCCTCCACCTTCTCGCAGACCAAATCCTTGTACCGCGCCTCCTTCCATTCCCCCATAAAGTCGATCACCTCGCCATCGGGCATTTTGATCTCATTCTTACCAATCACGTCTTTGACTAGAAAGCGTATTAAGCTCTGAATGAGCTCCATCATTCCTCGGTAGTCCGAGTAGGCCTGATAGAGTTCCAACATCGTAAACTCCGGGTTGTGACGCCGAGAAATTCCTTCGTTGCGAAAATTTCTCCCGATCTCGTAGACCCTGTCAAAACCGCCTACAAGCAACCGCTTGAGGTAAAGCTCCAGAGATATACGCAGCGAAAAATCCCTATCCAGGGCATTGTGGTGAGTAACAAACGGCTTAGCCGCAGCTCCACCCGCGACATTCTGAAACACCGGAGTCTCTACTTCGAGAAACCCTCGATCTTCAAGGAATCGGCGAATCCCAGATACGATTCGGCTTCTATTGAAGAACCGCTCTCTAGATTCCGGATTCATGATTAGGTCCAGATGACGCTGGCGGATTCGCTGCTCTTGATCGGTCAAACCGTGAAATTTCTCCGGCAAGGGACGCAAGGCTTTGGAAATCATTTCGTAGCGATCAGCCCGAATAGTAATCTCGCCAGTCTTCGTCTTGAACAAATCCCCTTCGACGCCAATGATGTCCCCCGCATCAAGCTTTTTGAAATTGCTGTAAGCAGCTTCCCCTAGCGCGTCGATTCTGACGTAAGCCTGAATCACCCCCGTCTGATCTTGAATTTTCACAAACTGGGCCTTTCCCATCTTGCGAATAAATTTCAAGCGGCCCGCTACGCTCACACGCGGCTGCTCTTCGGAACCTTCAACGTAAGCTTGGACGGCGGAAAAAGCCGTGTGCTCCGGGCTGAAGGACGAACGGAATGGATCGATTCCTTGATCTCTTAGATCCGTCAGCTTTTGTCGCCTGACGGCTAATTGGTCGTGGGAGATTTCTGAAAGGTTTGAACTCATGATAGAAATTCAACTGTGTTAAGGACCCTGCGAATTAAAAAATCAAAGCCTTTCCGCACCAAGCTTACATCCAAGCCCCATAACCACCCCTCAAGCCTTCTCCAATAGAACGGCTTTTCTGGATTGAGTTTTCTATTCAATAAGAAACCTTAGCCGCATGAGTTCAAGAAAGCCAAATTGGCTCCGGGCAAAATTGCCCAGTGGGCAAGGCTACGGGGCCGTACGGAAAATGGTGGACGATCATCAGTTGCACACGGTATGCCAAAGCGCTCAATGTCCCAATATGGGAGAATGCTGGTCCCGAGGAACCGCAACCGTTATGATTCTGGGTAACGTTTGCACGCGATCATGCAATTTCTGCGCAATCCAGACCGGAAGGCCAACTGAGCTCGATCTGGGAGAACCAGCTCGAGTGGCTGAGGCCGTCGCCAAAATGGGACTCAAACATTGCGTCATCACTTCGGTGACTCGAGACGAGCTGTCGGATGGCGGCTCCTCCGTTTGGGCGGCGACAATAAGAGCCATTCGCAATCGCAACCCAGGGACCGCTATCGAAGTTCTCACTCCGGATTTCAGGGGCAACCTAGACCAGGTCGATACAGTGCTGGAAGCTGAACCGGATATTTTCAACCACAATGTGGAGACCGTTGAGCGGCTGCAAAAACCCGTGCGCGTGCAAGCTAGGTATCGGCGTTCACTCTCGGTTCTTAAACACGCGGCCGAAAAAGGCTTCGTAACCAAGTCCGGTATTATGCTAGGACTAGGTGAAACCGAAACTGAGATCGCTCAAACCTTACGCGACCTGCGTTCTAACTTTGTAAGAATCGTCACTCTCGGGCAATATTTGCAACCCTCTCCTGAACATATGGCCGTCGATCGCTGGGTAACCCCAGAGGAATTTGAGCAGTGGAAACAGTTTGGCCTGGATATCGGTTTCGATTTCGTCGAGTCCGGACCCCTCGTGCGCTCATCCTACCACGCAGATGAACAATCTTCCGCCTTTACCGGCATCGAGGCCCTTGGGAAATCGTCGGCCTAGCAGACGGAAAATCACTTTAGCGGAGGAACCCGCCCTACTATCGCCGGCCTTATGACTACAGTTGTGATCTTTCAGTTGACAACGACGCGCCTCATCCATTAAATTACTAGGTTTCTCAATTGCTTCAGCGCTAGTTTGTATTCAAAAATCTAATTCCCTTCGAACCTGCGTAGATAAAACTTGATTTGACAGCTTGAGGAATCCCCCGATTCCTAACCCAACGAGCTCATTCACCCTTTAGTCTTAGAAAATTTCCAGTAGAAGGAGGAAAAATTGTTTTAAGTTCTTGCAGTCGCCCTAAAACCCCCATTTTTCTGTCACCCTTTCCTTATTTATCAGCAGATTGCAATATTTTGACGTTCTCGAATTCTAATCCCCCTTACACCCAATGACGTCAACGTTCCCTCCATGAACGCCCTCTGCTTGGCATTCATTTGACGCCATAATCCGAACCCTAGAACTACTTGCAGAAGACTGTTATCCGTCCCAACTAAATCCTTAACCGACGCGAAACGTCGCATCAAAGATCCTGAAGCGACTCAACCGCGTCCAACAGACCTTACGAAAAAGAGACTATACAATGATTAAGATCAAAGCGCTACCAACGATCACAGCCTTGCTTGCACTCGCAGCCTCTAGTGCAGTGATGTCAGCTCCTGAACTCGGGCAAACTCGGGCCACCTTGAAGGAGTGGGTCGAGCTCAAAAAGCTCATCTCAGAAGAACGCAGCAGCTGGGCTGTCGAACAGCAAACACTCAATGAATCGATTGATCTTCTCACCCAGGAAATCGAGAAGCTCGATGAGCAAATCACAGCTATGCAAGAAGATGCTGACGCTGCTCAGCTCGAGCGTCAATCGCTGAACAACGAAGAAGATGAATTGAGACGAGCTTCCGCCGTTGTTCAACAGGTGGCCACTGATCTCGAGGCTGCTGTCCTCGATCTCATGGAGTACTTCCCCCAATCTTTGCAAGACAAGCTCTCTCTCCTAACCGAGCGTATGCCGAACAACGCCAGGGAAGCGGACGCCCTTGGGCTGTCCACCCGTATCCAGTATGTGATCGGCATCCTGGGCGAAATCGAGAAATTCAACAACCAAATCACTGTCGAGGAGACCATGCAGCGCATCGGCGACTCTGAAGTAGCCGTGAAGACCATGTATATCGGATTGGCTGTCGCCTACTATGTAGATGGAACTAGAACGGAAGCAGGCGTCTTGCGTCCCGCGAAAGGCGGCTGGGAAAAAGAGGCCCGCAATGATATGGCAGAGCAAATTGCTCAAGCGATTGGCATTTACGAGCGCGAAGAAACTGCTGAATTCGTAAACCTGCCCGTCAGCATCAACTAAACGGAGCTCCCTTAAACGTAACACTAAGATTTACAAGCACATGAAAGCGGTTAAAATATTCACCTTAGGATTGTCTCTGGCGACCGGACTATCGATGATCGCCCAGACTAAATTTGCGGATGTAGCCCTGAAGGCTAAAGAAGACGTCGAGAGAGCGGAAACAGAACTCGCCCAACTCCGCCAGGAGATAGCTGAAAAGAAAGTTCCGATCTCCGTCCGGCTAACTGAACTGGAGAGTCAAGTACAAGCCAAGCGTACCGAGTATGATCAAGTGGTCAGTGCCGCGGAAAACCGCGAAGTGGGACTAGGCACCTTACAGGAGCGCGTAGACAAGCGACGTGATGAGAATATCTATCTGAAAAACTTGATGTCTAGCTACATCAAGCAATACAGCACCCGCATCCACGAATCGGAGATGCAGTCCCAAGAGGACCTTATCAACACTGCGGAACGCATTCTGGAGAACAACACCGCCACCGATGACGAGAGGTTCACGGCCCAAATTGGGGTCCTACAGGCATCCATCGAGCGCATCAAAAACATTGTCGGGGGTCACAAATTCCCAGGAACGGCTCTTGGGGCAAACGACCGAGCGGTTGAAGGCGAGTTCATTCTTGTCGGTCCCTTCGCCTTCTTCGGAGGCAGCGACGGCACCAGCGTTGGATTCGCCCAAGGACGGCCCAACGCCACCTACCCACTCGTCAGAAACGATGGACTGACTCCAGAAGTTGTCGCCAGCATTACTCAAGTGGCCAGTAGTGGCCAAGGCACTTTGCCTATCGACACCACCGAGGGCGATGCATTCAAGTTGGCCGAACTAGAGGAAACGGTTATCGAGCACGCCCTCAAGGGTGGTACCACCATCTACATTATCATTCCATTAGCTTTCACCGCCTTGATGGTAGCTATCTTTAAGCTGTTTGAAATTACCTCCGTCAAGCGACCAAAGTCAGGAGCTCTCCAGCAGATTCTCGATCACCTCAATGCTGGCAAGAAGCAAGAAGCTCTGGAAATCGCTAATTCTGTCAGCGGTCCCTTCGGCGATCTGCTAGTGGCCGGCGTCGAACATCACGACGAAGAGAAAGAGCTGCTAGAGGAGGTTCTATACGAACGCCTTCTTGCCGCCCAACCAAAACTTGAGCGCTTCTTGGCCTTCATCGCGTTGACCGCGGGAGCCGCTCCCCTCCTCGGACTGCTTGGGACGGTTACGGGTATGATCAAGACCTTTAAGTTGATCACGGTATTCGGTACCGGTGATGCGGCATCGCTATCCTCCGGTATTTCTGAAGCTCTGATAACCACCGAGTACGGCCTCTACGTGGCTATCCCATCCTTGCTCGCCCAAGCCCTTTTGACCCGCATGGCTAAAGGAAAGCTAGGCGAAATGGAACAAGCTTCGGTCGCATTTGTTAATGGGCTTAGCAAAAGGGGCTGAGCAAGGTCCTTTGACCTGCGCAAGAAGAGTGAACTAAAGACAAAGTCACATGGGAAAAAATAAAAAAGCCCTATCAGCCACGGACGATGTTGAAGACATCAACATCTCCCCGCTGATCGACATGGTCTTCATCCTCCTGATCTTCTTCATCGTTACAACCGTTTTCGTTGAGGAACCTGGGATCGATATCGTCAAACCGATGGCCTTTAACGCCGCCGACCTTCCCAAGAATTGTATCCTAATCGGGGTCAGCGAATCGAACAATGTATTCTATGGTGGCGAAGAAGTGGGCTTGAATGGCATCCGTGTGAAGGTGCGACGACTGATCAGGGAAAATAGCGACTACCCAGTGATTATTCAGGCAGACGCCGCCGCATCTAGCGGAACCATTGCCCGGTTAATTGATGAATGCAAATTGGCGGAAGTTCCAGCCGGTCAAATCCACCTTTCCTTGGAAAAATTGAACAACTAGATCGCGAGAAGAAACGTCTGAACGCGTTCAGAGCATGAGAAACAAGAAGCAATTCAATACCTCTGATGAAGTTACGGATATCAACATATCCCCGCTCATCGATATGGTTTTCATCCTTCTGATCTTCTTTATCGTCACCACGGTATTCGTCGAAGAGGAAGGCATGGCAACCAACACCCCCGACCCAGCTCCCAATCTTGATAAACCTGATGAGGAGAAAGACCGGCTGTCTCTGTTGATTAAAAACAACGGGGAGGTCTTCGCCAAAATTGGCGCCAATGAAACCAATATTGGCGTCGGCGGCGTTCGTGCGGTCGTGCAGCAAGAAATGCAGCAGGAGGTTTACCCTATCACGATAAATGTGGAAAAAGACTCTCTGGTTGATACCTACGTAAGAGTGCACGACACCTGCATTCTAGCGGGCGCAGAAGGCGTTACTATGAAAGTCGTTCAAGGAGAATAGTCTTTAGCGAACCAAGAAAACTAAATTTAGAAACGAAAGACAAATGATTAAGAGCAACCGATTTAAATTAGCCATTAGTAGCCTCTTGGGCTTGGCCGGACTAGCCTCGGCTCATGCCCAACTCGAATATGATCCGGCGACTTTCTGGGATCAACCCCACATACGGGCCGCATACATTGGCGACTACGAGATAGATGTGGCGAAAAACCCTAAGCTCAATGAGTCCGAGCAAGAGGTCTTCCGGGAAATTATGGAAGTGATGAAAGACGACAAAGATGCGGCCCTACAGATGCTAAAGGCCAACATCACTCCCGAATCTAGTGGCTCCTTGGAATTTATCATCGGTAGTCTATACGGTGAAAAAGGCGACAACGAAACCGCCATGGAGTACTTTCTCATGGCTATCGAAAAATATCCGAATTTCCTCCGCGCCCAGCGAAACTTGGCCATTATGATGGTTCAGTCGGGAGAATTCGAGAGGGCTAAAAAGCATTTTATCAAGGCCATCGATCTCGGATCTCGCGATAGCACAACCTTTGGCCTGCTCGGCTTATGCTACGTCAACGGCGGCCAGTTCATTTCAGCGGAAACCGCCTACCGCGAGGCCATCCTGCTCGATGCCACGGTTAAAGACTGGCAGTTGGGGCTCGCCAAGGCTCTTCTCAATCAAAAGAAATACCAGGAATCGATCGCAGTTCTCGAAGAGATTCTTCTGCAGGAGCCTGAAAACGAGATCATATGGATCAGCCAAGCTAACGCTTACTTGGGGTTAGATGACGCCGAAACCGCTGTAGCCATCCAGGAAATCGTCGATCGCTTAGGCAAGTCTACGCCGGAATCGCTCGAATTCATGGGCAACATCTACATGTCGCGCAGCCTGAACGAGCTAGCCCTCATCTACTACCGCAAAGCTATACAAAAGGATCCCAACCGTCCGGTGAAGACTCATATCGATACCGCGGATATTCTCGTAGGACGGGGCGCCTTCGAGGAAGCCAAAACTCTTATTGCGGACATCCGCCAGACCTATGGTAGTCGCATTACTACAGACAACGATACACGTCTGCTGCGCATGGAATCCCATATCGCCATGAGTGAGGGTCAGACCGATGTCTTCATTCCCATCTTGGAAAAGCTTATTCAGAACGATCCACTTGATGGCGAAGCATTAATGATGCTCGCGGATCACTACACATCGCTCGACACTAACGAAGGCTATGCTCGCGCCGACCTTTACTATGAACGGGTCACCAAAATCCCGGAAGTCGAAGTTAAAGGTTTGATCGCCTGGGCACGCTCCTTCGTCGCTCGCGAGCAATACGGCAAAGCGATCCCTCACCTCGAGCGAGCTAATACTCTCGAACCTCGCGACTTTGTCACCCGCTATCTCGAACAGGTGCGTAAAGTGCACTTGGCCAATCTTGGGCTGTAGATACGCTCGACAAAACTGTCTTTCAAAAAAGCGGAAGCGGCTATGCTGCTTCCGCTTTTTTGTCCGGTAGCGGGCGATCTCCGATGGCTCAAAAATGATTTAGCTTAGGCTTCCAGCCTGTTTCCCATATCTCTTCGTGATGACGTCGAAATGCCCCGCTAATCTAAAAATGGGCGCTCTAAGATCACCCCCCCTACCCTAGGCTATGCTGGGCCAGTCAGCGCCTCCGACCAGCGTAGCCTCGTTTGCCATGAGTCTGTCCCCGCTTTTTATTGCCTTTCGAGAAATCTCCTGAACGAAGCGTCTCTATTTGATCTCTGAGCAAAGCCGCTCGTTCGAATTCAAGCTTCGAAGCCGCCTCATCCATTTCTTTCGTGAGCTCGTTGATAACCGCTTCTACATCTTCATCTTCGCTTACGATATAAGATGCCTCTTCCTTTGGAGCGCCCACCTCATACAAACTCTTTTGCACAGGGCGTACGACGCTTTTGGGAGTAATGCCGTGCTCTGTGTTGTACTCGATCTGCTTAGAACGCCTTCGGTCCGTGATCTCTATCGTGTTGCGTATGGAATCCGTAATGACATCAGCATAGAAGATAACCCTTCCATTCTCGTGGCGCGCGGCTCGACCGGCAGTTTGAACCAAGCTCGTTTGGCTTCTTAAGAAGCCCTCTTTATCCGCATCGAGAATAGCCACCAAGGCCACCTCCGGCAAATCCAAGCCTTCCCGAAGCAGATTGATGCCTACCAAAACGTCGAAGTCGCCCGCCCGCAAGCGTCGCAAGATTTCTACCCGCTCGATTGCATCGATATCCGAATGGAGATATTCGACGTTGATCTCCCGCTCCCTTAAAAAAACAGTAATATCCTCAGACAATCTCTTGGTTAAGGTCGTGACCAAAACGCGCTCCCCCTGTTCAATGGCCCGATGAACTTCCCCTATCAAGTCTTCCACTTGACCCTTGATCGGGCGTATCTGGATTCGAGGATCAAGCAGTCCGGTAGGACGAATAATCTGCTCCGCCACTGATGCGCTCTTCTCTAATTCGAACTTCGCTGGAGTCGCTGATACGAATACGGTCGTTCCTGTCACGTCCAGAAACTCATCGAAATTCATCGGTCGATTGTCCAAAGCGGAAGGCAATCGAAAACCGTGCTCGACTAGAGTTGACTTGCGCGAGCGGTCTCCCGCATACATCGCTCCAATTTGCGGAATCGTTACATGGCTTTCGTCAACCAGAAGGACGAAATCATCGTCAAAGAAATCGATTAGACAGGATGGCCTTTCTCCGGGTTTCCTGCCTGATAGATGCATCGAGTAATTCTCAATGCCACTACAGAATCCAACTTCCTGCAGCATCTCCAAATCGTAATTCGTTCGCATGCTGATTCGCTGGGCCTCCAATAGCTTGCCCTGCTCTTCAAATTCCGCGACCCGGCTCTTCAATTCCTCCTTGATAGATCCAATAGCCCGAGCCGTTTTCCCTTTCGTGGTCACGAATTGATTAGCAGGATACAGATTGAACTGTTCAAGATCCCGAACGGATTCACCAGTCAGGGGGTCGAATTCCGTCAGTCGCTCAATCTCGTCTCCCCAAAATTCGATACGCAACCCTTTCTCGAGATAGGCGGGCATAACATCTACGATATCGCCTCTCACTCGAAATCTGCCGCGGGCTAGATCCACATCATTGCGATCGTACTGAATCTCCACGAGCCGATTGAGAAAGCTATCCCTGCCTAATTCTTCACCTTGACGCAATTCGATCATCAGTTCTTCGAAATCCTCGGGCGACCCCAGTCCATATATACAAGATACACTAGCGACTACAACGACATCCCGCCGGCTAATCAGACTGCTGGTAGCCGAAATCCGCAGCCGGTCAATTTCGTCGTTTATCGACGAATCTTTCTCTATAAACGTATCCGTCGAAGGAACATAGGCCTCCGGCTGGTAATAATCGTAGTAGCTGACGAAATACTCGACTGCGTTGCTGGGGAAAAAGTTTTTCAGTTCTGAATAGAGCTGAGCCGCCAGTGTCTTGTTGTGAGATATGACCAAAGCCGGGCGGCCGCAACGGGCAATGATGTTGGCCATGCTGAACGTTTTCCCCGAGCCCGTAACGCCAAGCAAAGTCTGATACTGATTGCCAGATTGGATTGAAGATACAATCGCCTCGATCGCCTCGGGCTGATCACCCATTGGCTCATACTCCGATCGCAAATCAAACAAAGACGCCTCGCCTTTCGCTGTATCCATTTGTCTCAGCTTACGTCTTCGTCCAAATGCGAACGATCGTATACGTTCTCGTCGAGGGCCCCCTCTGACTTGGCAATAATACAAGTGATAGCCGAATCTCCCGTGACGTTCACGGCTGTCCTTACCATGTCCAGCAGCCGGTCAATGCCTATGATGAGCCCTATTTTGTCTGGGGGCAGCCCCACCACCCCAAGTACCATAGTAAGCATTACCAATCCTGCGCTTGGCACACCGGCTGTCCCGATGGATGCCATGGTCGCCGCAAGAATGACCGTGAGATACTGGCCAATAGTAAGATCGATCCCCGACAATTGGGCAATGAAAACGGTGGCGACTCCTTGCATTATGGCTGTCCCATCCATGTTTATCGTCGCCCCAAGAGGGACCGTAAAGGATGCTACCTTGTTGGAAGCTCCAAGACGCTCTTCCACGGCCCTAATAGTCACGGGAATCGTGGCGTTACTGCTGGCTGTACTGAAGGCGAACAACTGGACGTTTCGCATCTTCTTGAAGAACTGAATGGGGTTCAATCCGGTGAGAGCCTTCAGCATTGTTGGATACACCACCAATCCATGTATCAACAATACCGCTATAACCAAAATAAAGTATTTGCCCAACGCGAAGATCGTATCGAATCCCTCTTTGGCAAAAACCTGCGATATCTTTGCGAATACGCCAAAAGGGGCCATGAGCATGACAATGATCACGAGTTTCATTATTACCTCATTCAGGTCTTTGAATAGGTCCAAAATTCGCTTTCCATGTTCGCCAGAGACGACAAGGGCAACTCCGAATGCCAAAGCCGCGGCGATGATCTGAAGCATCTCTCCATTGGCGAAAGCGGATACAACGTTTTCCGGGAAAATATCGATGAATACCTGAAGCAGCGATTTCGTTTCTCCGGGAACATAGTCATTGGCCTCCGTCACTTGTACGCCTTCACCAGGTCGAACAACAAGAGCCACAACGATCGCGATGCTTATGGCTATGGCGGTCGTAAAGAGGTATAAAGCCAGCGTTTTCAAACCAATGGATCCCAGTTTACGGACATCATCCATAGCAGCCGTTCCGCAGACCAGAGAGACGAATACTAGCGGTACCACCAAAGCTTTGAGACTGCGGATGAACGCCTCGCTAAGAAACTGGAAAAAGCCATTAACAATGTAATCGGCCGCAAAGCTGTTTTCCAAAATCGGTCGATTCTGGCCATCCAGCTTCACGCGACCGGTCCCTGAATCGATAGCGAACTCCACGAACTGGGAAATGATTAAGCCGGTAACGGCTCCGGCCAACATCGCCAAGACAATCCAACGAGTTAATTTGATTTTGTGCAGTTCCATAAATTTGAGGTTTCACGATCTACCATAAATCACTTTAGGACGGATCGTTCCTAAGAAACAACCCTCCAATCCAAACTAAGCTCGCCCGGAGGTCGAGCTCCACCTATTTGCATGACGCTCAGGGTGGAACTCGACGTCCCGGCGCTTTTCTTTCGCGATCTTCAACGAAGTTGACGCGCATGGCCCTTTAGGGACCAAGACGGGAGAGCGGCCACGATTGGTAGCTCACGCATACAGTCTGTGAACCCTATCATGGTACAGGACAAGCCAGATGCCTGCGCTAATTTCGACCCACGAGCTCGGTCAACCAGTCGATTGACACTTCGTGGAAAGAGTCGACGATCAGGTCTGCAGGTGAATCCTCAAGCGCCGCCCGCGTATGGGTTGTCGTCAATGCAACCACTTTCATGCCGCCCGCTTTGCCCGCTTCGATTCCGCTAAGCGAATCCTCGAAAACGACACAGCGGTCCGGGCTAAGCTCCAATTTTTCTGCCGATTTGAGAAAAACCTCCGGGTCCGGTTTTCCTCGTGTAACATCCGCTGCTGCCACAACATGCCGAAACCAACCCCTCCGATCCATGTACCCCAAAACAGATTCGATATTCTCTTTCGGCGTCGATGATCCAATGGCATAGGGTACCTTCTCGAGCCTAAGCGATTCGATGAAATCGACAACGCCTGGGAGCATGGCGATGCCATCCCGTTGAATGATTCTCCGGTAAAGGACTTCCTTCCGGTCGCCAAGACGAGCAACTTCCAGCGGATCGCTTGTCCAATTGAGTATCTCTCGGATGATCAATTCATTCCGTTTGCCAAAGCCGATTTTGAAATGCCCCTCGAACAAGGGTAAGCCTACCTCTTCGGCCAGCAAATCCCAGCTTTCCTCGTGTTGTCTTGAAGAATCAATGACGACTCCATCCCAATCGAAAATCACCCCCAACATCTAAACTCCTATGACTTTTAAAATGGCGTCTCTCATTCCAGCCCAAAATCGGGCAGGGCCGGTTTCTTGCGATTTCGAGATTTCCTGACACAGAAACGTCCCTTTGCCTTTGAACACGTCGTCAAACAATGGGTTGAATCCCCGAAAATACGCCCAAAAGGTTTCGGCCCTTACAGCCGCGAAATTCAAGTCGGGCGTGAATCCAATTGTCGAATCCTGGTTGGCTCGTCTCCCGCCTTTAGCCATGGACTCGATCTTTTCCGCTCGCACGCCTCTAACACCTGATACGACCAAGCGGCACGGGCCCAGAAATTCGAAATAGCGAAACTGCAGCGTCATCCAAGCTTGGGCTCGACTGAAACTCCATCGTCTGCGAATGGCCAAAGGCTGCTCTCGAGAACCGATCAGGGCCACCAAATGACTTGGTCGCAAAATGATCGAGCTATCCGAGGGAACCTCCAGTAAACTGAGTTCCATATCCGGTTTGTCTTGGGTGGATGCCGTTATCGACCCGCTTGGCATACTCTCTTTTGCAGCGAACTCAACCAGTTCTACAAGCCCAGCAGCTAGGCAGGTAATTGGTATTTGCCAATTCAATACGAATCGCGTACAGCGCTCCAATTGCTCATCAGAGGCCTGCAGATAGGATTCCTTGATCCACGCTTTTTCGCTTTCTTTCAAAACGAGAGTGACCGACACTCCGCTGTCCCGAATCGCCGGCTCTGGTAAAGCAGTTTGGCAGAAGCGGATAGGTTTCGCCCTCTGGAAGAATGGGGCAATCGCGTAGTAAGCAGTCAATTTCAGAAGCGCAGGGCCCAACAAAAACAACGCCAAAGCCATCGGAAGGTAGCGGCTGATAATCGTCCAAGAAGCGTCCATATACCGGGCAACCTCAGAAGAACTGGATTCTAGAGCGGCTATCCGGTTTTCCAGGGCTTCGACCTCCAAAGCAAGGTCGGTCCGGGAAACACGCAAGTCTGCCCTACGTTGTCTTAACTGGCTGACCAGAGGCTCAAGCCAAGTGCTTTCCCCCCTAGCCTCTGCCAACTCCCGATCGATCGCCTTTTTTTCATCCGCTGAAGAAAGCAGATACTCGATCTTTGAAAGAAATCCCTCCAGTCGCTCAACGAGTTCATTCGCCACTGCCAGCCTTTCTCGCGCGGACTCCAGTTCGCGAGTAACTTCAAGAATGCTGCCCTGCATGGCTTCCAGATGTCCATAACCTGCCTTGACAGCCTCTTGAGCCTCAGCAAGCTGACCGATACGCTCTTTCTCCATTCGATAGCTATCACCTATATACAAGTACAAGGCATATGCGCCAACAGCAACCAAAGTCGCTATGACAATTACCGCCGATTTGCCCAGCAGCCATTTGCCAATCTTGATTAAATAGAGCGTCATCGTTCAGCCGACGAACTAAAACCCCACATACGTCCTGCTACGGGAGCGAGACTCTCGGCAATACGTATTCGAAAAGCGTCCCTACCGATTCCTCTACGGTCTGCGATTCCGTATCGATGATCAAATCTGAATCAAGAGGCTCTTCGAACCCGGAGTCCTTCCCAGTAAATTGAGAAATCAACCCTTCCTCAGCCTTGGCATAAAGACCCTTCACGTCGCGCTGCATACAGGTTTCAAAAGAGGCCTTTACGTAGACCTCGATTAAGTCTTCTTTTCTGATTATGTCCCGAGCCATCGTTCGCAGCTCCTCGCTGGGAGTAATGAAGGAATTGATGGTAATGATCCCCGCATCCACAAAAAGTTTCGATACCTCCGCGATCCTACGGATATTCTCCCTTCGATCATCATCCGAAAAGCTGAGTCCGCTATTCAAACCTGTGCGGATGTTGTCACCATCGAGCACATAGACAAGTTTTCCTTCGTTGTGCAAACGCCGCTCCAGGGCAGTTGCTAAAGTGCTCTTGCCGGAGCCCGAAAGGCCGCACATCCAGACCACGGTCCCTCGTTGCCCGGTACGGGCTTCACGATGAGCCCGTGACAAGAGTCGGTCATGAATAGGGTGCAGGTTCTCCATCATTTAGGCTTTATTAAACGGCGACCTATATAGAGCAAGAAAAGTTAATTCGAGGTTTGCAAATCCATTCTAAGCAATCGTATTCGATCGCCAACGACGGGTTTCATGGCTTCTAACAAGCCATCGGGGAGTGTCTCGTAGTGGTTCTCCAGCATTTCCAAGGCCTCTCGCTTGCGCCCCAACTCCACCAAGAGGTCGCCGTAGATCCTATAGGCGAAATACGGTGCTTCCCCTGTGTCGATAGCTGACTTGAAGCGATGGGCAGCGCTTTCCACGTCGCCGAGCTTCTTCCAATAGATCATGCCTGCCTCTATGTGAATCTTCGGATTGCCTCGTTGGTAAACCCTACTTTCCTCCAAGAAGGCTAAGGCGCGTTCCGCATATTGCCTGGCAATAGCCTGTCCCGCATCTGTCGTTTCCAATTGTTCCGCATTGGCCAGCCCGACAATCCAAGTAGGCATATCGTTGGCCAAAATTCGCGCCCCGTTGAGCCAGAACATCTCAGGGCGCGGGTCGATACTGGTAGCCAGAGCAATCTTCCCTAAAGTGCCGGCAACATCTCTCTGCTCCCAGTCTTGATTCTTCGAGAGCCAAATCAGATTTGCGGCGATCGAACGGTATCCTCCCAGTATCGCCATCGTAAGGCCTTGCCCAAAGCGCGACTCGATATCCTTTAGCGATTGGACATCAGAACGTCGGCCCAATTGCAGCCCAATGGACCGATCCAATGGAGAAACGGTCCAGCCAAGCAGTAGCGCCAGCAATATGGCGAATGGCAAAATCGAATAGCTAGAGTTCACGGCGATTGAAACTGACCGTAGCCACCGCTAAATAGAAAATTGAATACAGCGCTCCATAAATCAGGAGCTTGCCGACTACCGAAATCGGTAAAGCCTCTCCCATAGCTAGCCCCTCCCCAACATCAAACAAGTGGAAGTTGGGTAGGACGAATCCCGCAAACCCGTAAACTGCTTTGAGGGCCAAACTCTCAACCGCATGGCCAACCTCCGACGCGATGTGCTGCAACTGACCCACGATCCAGACTAGCACCCCCATAACCATCGCGAAGAGCGATGAGGTTGCGTAGGTTGAAAACAGAATTACGAGGGAGCATAGAATTCCTATTCGGAATACCTGGGCCAGGGAAAACCAAACGATCCCACCGTACTGTACTAGGCCCTGACCTCGCTCGAACTCTTCAGGATACTCCAATCGAATGCTAGACTCCCGCATCCATAACGCCAATACTAAACACAACGTCAGCATTCCGATAAAGCAGGCTACGGTGATCCACACTCCCATAAATTTTCCCAAGACGAATTCCGAACGGTAAACGGGCTTGGCCAGCAACGTCATGGCAGTACGGTGCTCGATTTCTCCTAGAAACAATTGAGCGGTCACGATGATTGCCAGGGCAGATCCAAACACCGTCATTCCGCCGAAACCGAAATCGGTGATGAATTTTAATTCGGACGAGCCAAAATTGAACTCCCTAAAAAGAAAGGAGCTCGCCAAAGCGCAAATAGCCAAACCGGTCATGGCCAAAAATAGCTTCATCCTCACCGCCTCCCGAAAGGTGTTACTGGCGATCACGAGCATTCGACCGGGCGACCATGGCAATCTATCGCTTTTCTTGCTCATTTCCTATCGCCGCCTCTTTTGGAAAGTTCCAAGAAAAGCTCCTCCAAGCTACGCCGAGGCGTGGAAATTTCAAAACCCGCTTCCTCTGCAAGAGCCTCGAGCTTTTCCCTTCCTTCCGTAGTCAACCCATCGATACATATAGACGACCATTCGGACGTCGAGGTCAGGGAATCCACCGATCCCTCCAAGGCGAGCTTTCCTTTGACCATGATGGCAGCCCGATCGCAGATCGTTTCGACTTGTGAGAGCAAGTGCGAGCATAGCAAAACCGTCCTACCCTCATCCCTCAGCTCTCTTATAATCGAAGCGATGTCCGCCGCGCCGATCGGATCCACTCCTGCAGTCGGCTCGTCTAGAATTAGAATTTCTGGATCTCCAATCATCGCCTGGGCCAAGCCGATCCGCTGCAGCATTCCTTTGGAATAGCCACCTACACGGCGGTCGCCAGCATCATCTAAGCCTACCTTTGCGAGGAGCATGTCCACCCGATCTTGCAAACTAGATTTGGGGAGGCCCGATAGTTTTCCAAAATAGCGTAGCAGTTCCCTGCCTGTGAGAAATCGCTGAAAATAGGGAGCCTCCGGCAAATAGCCTATTCCCATTCTCGCGGAGGGTTCTAACGAAGATTTGCCGAGAATCTCGCATCTCCCCTCCGATGGCCGAATTAATCCCAGCGCCATTTTTATCGTCGTGCTTTTGCCCGATCCATTGGGGCCAAGTAGACCGAAGATAGACGCCTGATCGATTTCTAGGTTCAAGTTGTCTACGGCTCTCAACCGCCGCTTGGATCCCGGGATCCGAAAGTCTTTGCTGACCCCCTGGATTGATATGGCAACGCTCATGAGTATGCTTCTCCGAATCAGGCAATGCGGAATCTCGTGTAGAACCGTTCTCGATATCCATCCGACTGCTCCGTTTTCCGTATGAAATTGTCCAGCTCGCTAACCACTTCATGCAAAAACCGGCGGCACTCGTCTTGATCTCCCTCTATATCCAACTCGACCCGGCCATCGGCCAGATTCTTAACATACCCGGTTACCTCGAAACCACGGGCAATCTGTTTAACGCTGTAGCGGAATCCGACTCCCTGCACATGGCCTGTGAAGTGAGCCAACAAGTGGAAAACAACCTCTTCTGATTCCATAAGTTGCTTATCTTGAAGGAAAAAGGCGCTTTGCCAATGTCAAAAAATCGATTTCATAAACTGCCGATAAATCCGCCTCCCCCAGTTTAAACCCCAAAGCAAATAATTTTCGACAATTCGATTGCCAAAGAAAATCCCGCTTCGTAACTTCGCTCAGCTTTTTCATTAAGGCTAAATAACAGCGATATGGCTAACTTCGATTTTGACAGCAACGCCGACGGCGAGTGGGACGATAGCTGGGAAACGATTTGGAACGAAAGCGACTGGGAGCGCTACCTCAAGTCCGAGGATAGGCAAGTATATCAGTATCAACGTCTTTACGCTAGCAAAGCCCAAGACGTGGATCGTCTGGACAAAGTCGCCAGCTCCATGGGCTGGGATGCTCGAGGAGATTCCTCTTCTGGCGACCACTCCGATCAGCTGACCGAATTGCCCGAAAGCGAGCCCTACACGCTGCACAAGCATCCTTTATACATCGCTAACAAAGCCCTCCATCGCTGGCTATCTGAAAACTGGAAACAAGAGGCCAACAAGCATTCTGATCGGCTTTCCATCTACAGCGCTCTATCCCTCCAAGAGGCGATATCCAAATCCGATGAATACGGACTCTTGGCAGTGACCGCCCTCGATTTAGCCGATTTCTCGCTCGCCATTGCCTACATAAAGCGCGGCTTTGCCCACTTGAACGCCCTTTTGGCTCGCCTTTCTAGTATCGACCATTTTGAGAGAGAATCGCTGTCGGAGTTCGTCAGCCAGGCGAGAATGCGGATCTTCGACATCCGCGAAATCTGGCTTCGCGTGGCCGCCGATTGCCGAGCCGCCTCTGAATCCCGGTTCGAAGAGGACTAAGCTACCTTCCATCTAGCCTCGTCCCAATTTTGGCTTGCTGAGCCATCCCTTGACCTGATGACGTTTAGAAAAGACCTAATCTCGCCCTCATTGCCAAAGCTCGACTTGTGCCGCAATCAAGTGCGCAGTTTGCTGAGGAAAAGCGGTGAGCGGAATCCGTGCGCCTTCACCCAAGCCGCGGCCTGCTATACTGAATTCTTATCCGAATATTTCTACTTGCTCGGATTCACTTCAGTCGAAGCCCGTCTCGAGCAAATCCGAGCCACTTATCTTCGATGCTGGAAATACACCCCTTACATCAGGCGCGTTTCCGACTTCGAGCGTTTCTTGCAGACTCAGCTGGAACGCCTGCCTACGGTCCCCTCACTCAAACTGCCTGAGGAAACCTATCATCGCATTAACGACCTCGATCATACGCAGCGCTTCCTTCTCGTTGCCCGCAACTACCAAAATTGGTCTTATCGGGCCCTCCATTTGGCCACGCGTATCAAGAAGAGCGAGATCACCCACGCCCTAACCAAAATGAAGTGCGTTCTAACTGGCTTCCAGACCGAAAAGCTCACGGACTCCGAATGGTCCCTGCTCTTGCAAGTCAATGACCTGATTGAGGGCGAACTCAAAACCCGCGAAATCAGAGCCATCGAAAAAGCGATCGCTAAACGCCCCCTGCTTCTAAAGTTTAAGGCAGACTGGCTACAATTTCGATGCGGTCTGGCCGAGATCAGAGATCAGATGTTAATCAGTCCCGAAGAAGCGACACAGTTCAAGGAGTCTCTTAGCGAAGATTTACGATCAATCCCGGTGATGCACCCAAAATTAAGCGACACCTTGATCAACCAAATTTCGTTCACGCGAATTCCCAGCGCTTAGCCTAACTAGCGAGCCCGAGTCCGCCAATTTCCTCGGCTCTTCGCTTGGTTTCGCCTCTGTTTTACAAATACGGGAAGCAGAGTGTTTTCAACGTAGGCAAAGGCTGAGCCCAGTCCCTCCTTCTGATAAATCTCTCCGATAGTCGCTTCGATGCCAGTCGGTTCTCCAAAACAAGCCAAAAAGCGATTGGATGTCATCCCTGTAAAAACCTCTATGCGCTCGCCCGGCAGTATGTCTGACTGCCGCAAGATCCATTCGCGGGCGAAAAGCGCCAATACCGCGTCTCCAACCCAAGCGCTCGATCGCTTCTCAGTTTCAAGCATATTCCAAAAACATCGAATTACCTATAAAACGAAACTCAACGGAAAACCACGGACAATATCGCTGAATCTTTCTCTTTTTCCTGCTTCGCCGGTTCCAGCCTATTCGCTTGCACCGTCGCTATCTTAGGAAAAGCGCCACCATGGTCCCCGGTTCCTGTGACCCTAGGATTGGCTTGTTTGGCGAGAAGAGGACGTTGCCATAATACGTATCCTTTAGAATAATACTTTTCCAAATAATACAGCGCGTAGATCGAACATTGAGAAAAAAGCTTTTTTGGGCAAGAATCTGAAAATCCCGAATTTGCTGAGTAAGGTTTTAGTACCTATTTTTGCAGATAAATACAGGGGTTGAACTTTTTCCAATTGCGCCCAAAGATTCACCTATGAACCGTCGACATTTTCTGAGATCCAGCGCTGCCGGCTTGGCGCTTGCCGCCCTAGGGCGCCCTAGTTTCGCTCAATTCGATTTTCCCAAAAAACGCGTCGGGCTAATTGGTTCTGGCTGGTATGGAAAATGCGATTTGCTCAGACTCATCCAAGTCGCTCCCGTAGAAGTCGTATCCCTCTGCGACGTGGACAGCCAGATGCTATCGGCAGCAGGGGATATCGTCGCTAGCCGGCAGCTCTCGAAAAAGCGCCCTCGCCTTTACAGCGACTACCGAGAAATGCTGGCGGAGAGGGACTTAGACATCGTTTTGGTCGACACTCCCGACCACTGGCACGCCTTACCCACGATCGAAGCCATACAGGGAGGAGCTGATGTCTACGTACAAAAACCGACAGGCGTCGACGTAGTAGAGAGCCAGGCCATGCTTGCGGCTGCTCGCAAATATGGGCGCGTGGTTCAAGTCGGCACCCAGCGCCGCAGCACGCCCCATTTAATAGAAGCCCGCGACATCATCCAGGAGGGCAAGCTGGGAGCCATATCTCACGTAGAGCTTTCTTGCTACTATCACATGAGAACACGGGAGAATCCGCCCGATACTCAGCCACCCGCTCATTTCGATTATGACATGTGGACCGGCCCAGCCCCTATGCGTCCCTACAACAAGCTAGTTCATCCCCGAAAATGGCGCGCTTTTATGGAGTATGGGAACGGCATCGTGGGGGACATGTGCGTTCACATGCTCGACATGGCTCGCTGGATGCTGAATCGCGGTTGGCCAAGCTCAATTAGCTCCCATGGAGGTATCCTTGTCGACAGGCAGAGCAAAGCGAATATCAGCGATACGCAGAGCGCCACTTTCGACTATGGAGATCTGCAAATGGTATGGCAGCACCGGACCTGGGGACACCCCGCCGACCCGGAATATCCTTGGGCTGCCATCTTTTATGGGGAAAAAGGAACCCTGAAAGCCAGCGTCCACAAATTCGACTTCATCCCCCGCAACAAAAACGCTAAGCCCATCCATCGCGATGTGGTTTTCGAACTCGAGCGGTACCCGGAAGACAAGACCGAGGAAGGCCTGGAGAAACACGTGGCTCCCGCTATCCGCGGCCACATGAAAGACTTTTTGAAGAATATCGAAACTCGAGGCCGACCAATTGCCGACATCGAACAAGGCCACATTTCTAGCGCTTCTTGCATTTTGGCCAACGTGGCTATGAAGCTAGGCCGAACGATCCGTTGGGATTCCGCCAATGGAAAAGTGGTCGGCGACGATGAAGCGAATGCGCTGCTTGCCAGGGAATACAGGAAACCTTGGATTCACCCCACTCCTCAGAATGTTTAATAGACGTAACAACCTTATAAATTCATGATTACCGAAATGTTTAATAGCCGCCTTCGGCGCAAATTGCTCCCAGTCCTGGCAACCGCTTTTCTCATGGCCGCCTGCTCCCAGCAATCTAATCCTGCCCGCGGCTCTGACAGCTGGGTCTCCCTATTCGATGGAAAGTCTTTTTCCGGATGGGAAATGAAGTCGGAAATCGCCGAGCGCATATGGACTATCAAGGATGGGGTGATCGATTGCCAACCCTTGCAAGGCGGCAAGGACGATAAGAATCTTTGGTCAAACGATGAGTATGGCGACTTCCAGCTTCACGTAGAGTGGCGCATCAAAGAACTGAAGGGCATCTACAATACGCCCACGGTCTTGCCGGATGGTAGTTACCTTCTGGATGCGAACGGCGAGAAAGTCGTCACTCCAAGACCGGGAGCCGATTCTGGAATCTATTTGCGTGGTTCGAGCAAATCCCAGCTAAACATTTGGGCATGGGACATCGGCTCAGGTGAAGTCTACGGCTACCGGAACAACCAAAAGGATCCCTTAATTAGAGCTGGCGTTACGCCGAAGAAGAAAGCCGACAAGCCGATCGGCGAATGGAACGCCTTCCACATAACCATGAAAGGCGATCACTTAACCGTGGTCCTCAATGGAGAAACGGTAATCGAGAACGCCCATCTCCCCGGTGTTCCCGAATCCGGCCCTATTGCTCTCCAGCACCACGGAGGCTATAACGAAGCCGAAAGCGTTTGGAACGGGGCCTCGAGTCTTGTCCAATTCCGCAATATCAAAATCAAGGAGCTCTAAGGGCCCGCCTACTACTCGATGGCCTATTCGAAATCCGCCCTAGCGGCATTCGCACACCCCGACGATATCGAATTCTGCGCTGCCGGCACCCTTCTGTTGCTCGCCGATCAAGGTTGGAGTATCCATTATTTCAACATTTCTAGTGGCGATCTCGGGAGCTTTGATCACGATCGAATTGCCACACAAGAGATTCGTAGAAACGAAGGGAAAAAGGCAGCTCAGATCCTCGGGGCTACCTATCACGAAAGCATCTGCCACGACCTGCAGATATTCTACAACGCTGACAATATCCGCAAAGTCGCTTCTGTCGTCAGGGAATGCCAAGCTAGCATCGTGCTTACCCACTCGCCAGTCGATTATATGTCTGATCACGAGATTGCCAGTCAACTGGCCGTTACAGCCACTTTCAGCCGCGGCATGCCAAACTTCGTATCCGATCCTCCGGTAGACGCCGTTGCCAACGACGTCACTGTCTACCACGCCATGCCTCACGGAATGCGAGATCCTCTACGCAAGCGTATCAAAGCTGGACTGTACATCGATACCGCTTCCACCCAGGACCGTAAGCGCGAGGCTTTAGCGGCCCACAAGAGTCAAAAAGAATGGTTGGACAGGACCCAAGGAATGGACTCCTATCTGAAGGAAATGGATCGCTTCGCCGAACAGGTCGGGCAACTGTCAGGCAAATTTCGGTACGCGGAAGGATGGCGACGGCGCCTTCATCTCGGATTTAGCGCCAAGGATGAAGACCTCCTCCAAGAAGCCCTATCCGACTATGCGTATTTGGAAACCGACTACGAATCTAGCTTGGACGATGTCTAGCAAGAGGACACTAGCGTGGCTACCTAGAGCTAGGACGAGCTCGCGAAAACCTGGAGGAGCATGTCCAGAATCAAGCAGCACAAGGCGGGCGAGGCCTTGCGACACGGGTGTCGGATGGCCTTGCCTAACTCCGCGAACTTGAATCTGGACCGCATCCCAATTGGGACGGGCATGAAATCGTCTGCAGCGGTGTTATCTGGCCCCGTCCGGGCCACAGGGCTCGCATCGAGACCGCGCTGCCTCGCTACAGACGATTTCACGCTCCGCCTTAGGCTCATTCCTTTTCGTAAGTGGTATTACAGCTCTATCACCCGACCTCCATTCGCAGCGCTTTCGTCAGCGGCGAAAACAACCTCAAACGTTTTGAGAGCTTGCTGGAAACTGGTCTCTTCCATCGGCTCATTTCGATCAAGGGCATCGAAGAAAGCCTGGAATTGAGCTTGATAAGGATGGTCGCTCACATCGCCCGAATCGAGCATCTTCATAGATAACTCGCTCCATCGACTCTTGTCCGTCTTAAGCTTTTCAGAGTGGAATTTGTTGTCCAATAAGCTGCCCTGGCTACCCACGAGGTGCGTGTGAAAATAGTACGGCTGCAAGCAGTCTACCACTGCGGCACATTTGCCGATGGCCCCATTAGCGAAATTCAATGTGGTTACGCTCGTCGTGTCGTATTCGTATGGTGCGAAAATTTCGCTCGAGGATTTTGTGGAAACGCTGGACACGCTCGCCACCGGACTATCAATACACATGAGTAGGGCATCCAAGGCGTGGCAACCAGCCGTCAAGAGAGCGCTGCCGCCATCTTTTTTGCCAGTGTTCCAGCGGAACTGGCCATACCAAGGGCCAATACCGTGATAATAGTCTACTTCGGCATAGTGAACGTCCCCCAAAGCTCCCTCTTCGATCAAAGCTCGAGTCGCTTGCATTTGACTTGAGAAACGGCATTCGAAACAAACGCATCCAAATACACCATTTTGATCGGCGGCCTCAACAATCGACTTCACTTCATCGAAGGAGTTAGCCATGGGCTTTTCCAGTATGACGTGTTTATTCGCTTTTGCAGCGGCGATCGCTTGAGCGCCGTGCTGGCTCGGGTAGCTCGTAATGGAAACCACGTCGATTTCCGGGTCGCTCAACAGATCCTCAACATTTTGATACGCTTTAATCGATCCGCCATGCTGGGCGCTCAGTGAAGCCTCGTCCAAGGGCCTCGATGAATATACCGCCACTACCTGACCCTGACTAGTCGCATTTATCGCTTCAATGTGAGCCGTCGCAGCCCAGCCATAACCAATGACACCTACTCTGTATTCACTCATAACTTCTATCTTCGCTAAAGCTTAACTTCCAATTCTCCCCCGTCAAAACAACAATCGCCGCCCTTAAAGAAGGCGGCGATTCAATTCAAAAAGATCAATCAATATCAGCCGACAATTTCCTGCTGGTGGAAAATAGTCCAGTCGTCAGCGTTGTTCAAGTTGACTGCGTCTCTAGCCGAGCAGGTGTCGTCAGTCAAACCAGGGGCGCCAAAGATCTCCGCTCTCGTGGCATTGTCATGGATGTATCCGGAAACCGCGTCGTTATGAGCAGCGATATCGGCGTCGGGTTTCATATTCTCCTTCACCCAAGCTTCAAATTCGAAGTAGCTGGGCTTGTTCTCGCTAATATAGCTCAGCGTCGCTTCCCTACCCAGGCCAAGCGCGTTCAGCGTCATTTGATCGTAGCCTACCCCGCATGCAGGATAGTCATCGTGAAGTTTGCCAACAGCGCCTAGCGACATTTTCTGCCAGAAACGAGGGAGGTTAAGCACGCCTAGAGGCCCTGCCACCCCTGAGCTTATCACCGGTGCTATATTGCCCATAATCTTATTAGTTATTGGTTAGTTAGAAAAATTAGCCAGATCTATGTATTTGTAAACTCGTGACGGCCTGGGAAAGTGAGCTCAGCTATTCCCGATTTATCCAATTCCCCCAGTCCCGCTTCGGTCATCAAGTCATATTGAGCTTTGGTCGCGTCATTGACGGGTAATCTAAGGCCGTTTTCCTCGGCAATCGTTTTGGCGATTCCCGAGTCCTTCGCCGCATGAGAGGCCGAGAACCAGCAATCGTGTTCGCGAGCTATCATATCTTCAGCATCCGTTTCCAGCACGCGTGAATTGGCTCCTGTCTGAGAAAACACTTCGCAGATCATCTGCAAATCGTGCCCCAAGGCCTTGGCTAGCCCGAGCCCTTCCGCCAAACCAGCAGTGTTGATATTCATTACCATGTTCACCAGGGCTTTAACTTCCGCCGCTTTACCGGGACCGCCCTCGATGAATCGCAATTTAATGCTGAGATCTTCTAAGAGCTGCCGATTCGCATCGAAGGCTTCGCTCTCCCCGGACACCATGAGATAGAGATTGCCCTCGCGGGCATGGCTGATACTCGACGCCATACAGGCTTCCAAAATCTTCGCACCGGCAGCGCGTGAAGCAGCCGCCACTTCCCGGTGGATTGCCGGCGAGAGCGTGGCGCAATTAATGAAGGTCTTTCCGCTGGCTCCCTCGAGCAAAGTGTCTCCACCCTCAAGATAGATTGCTCGCATCGCGGCATCGTCGGTTACCACGGTTATGATGACATCAGACAGCGATGTAACTTGAGCCAAGGTCTGGCAGGCTTTACAGCCTAGCTCATTCGCCAACTCCACCGCCACATCCTGATTGATATCGTAAACTGCCGATACCGTGTATCTGCAATCGAATTTCAAATGGCGAGCCATGTTGGCCCCCATTCGGCCGACTCCGACAAAACCAATCGATTTACTCATAGTAAGGGGAAACGCTTCAGGGTAGAAACGCGAAAGCTAGAGACACTCCCGTGGCGAATCAATCCCTGAGTTATGACACTTGCGAAATGGCTTAATTTTTGGCAACGCGACCTTTTTCATTCGCATTCGGTCTGATAAACCGAAAAACTTGCCCGTTGTAGCACATCCGACTGCCGGGGAGAAAACTGTTACCTCGCATATTGATAATGAGGACCGAACCGGTCCTCGCTACCCTCGCTACAGCCCCTAACCTTACTATTGTAACACTTACTCCACGTTCAAAAACGGGAGATTAACTTGCGCGGGCTAAATCGCTTCGCTACTTAATCCAGCGTTACTGAAGCAGCTTCAGTGCAGTATCTACCCCATCCCCGCCATGAACGATTGCCGCCATCGCCGCAGCCATGGCTCCTGGATTACTGTGCTGCCAGACATTGCGGCCAATGGCTATTCCACTCGCTCCCGCGTCTATGGAGTCCTTGACCATTCTCAGCAATGCCGGGTCGTCTCCCATCGCCGCCCCCCCAAGCACCACAACGGGAACGATCGCCGTTTCGACAATGGATTTAAAGTCGTCAATCGAGCCATCAGTCGGGTAAGCTGTCTTGACTACATCCGCGCCGAGTTCGGCAGCCAGACGGACGGCAAAGCCTATATTCTCGACCGTGTAATCCTTAGGTCGCCCAATATTGAAAGGCAGGGCTTCCAGGATCACCGGTATGCCATACTCGCGTCCCTCGCTGATGATGCCAGCGCACTCCCGAAAGTTTTCTGACTCTTTTCGATGGTGCAGATAAAGCATATTCATCATAGCATGCGCCCCCAGAGCCGCAGCATCTTCAACCGAATACATCAAGTAAGATCCATCGTCTGGATTCCCCGGATACGTTGGCTTATAGCCGTCGGTCCTCAGGCATATGCCGCTATTTGACAACGCGTCCGAGCAGGCGGCTGCCACACCATAGTTGACCACATATCCGTCAACGTGCTCGTCGACTTCCACAATCAATTCCTCCGGCTTCCTCAAAAGGCCTTCAATGGGAATAACGGTTCCATGATCGATGGGAAGAATCACCGTCTTCCCGTCCGATCGGAAAAATCGCTTCAAATTATCCTCTTTAGACATGCGATCACGGTAGATGGCTTCATCCAGAATTCAACTCAGATTCGCCTCTGAGCCAAAATGTAGGAGCGGCTTTACGCCGCGATTGGAACATCGCAATGAATCGGGGCGTGAAACCGCCCCTAAATTGAATGTGAATAAGGTAGCACTGACTTCCAGTTGTAACCGGCATAGCTCAGCGAGCGACGACGGGCCTGTTTCTATACATCAAGATTCCAGGGGCAATCGTCTACGCCCTAAAGGCTATGCCCTTCAAGAGCCCCGAGACATTCCAAAGGTAGGGAGGATCGTCTCGATCCTCCGAAACTCGAAGACGGAGGACCGAGACGGTCCTCCCTACCAAAAAGCCGAAGCGAATAAACAGGCAGGATGCCTGTCCTCCCTCGCTAAAACGCGTCGTTGAGGTAGGTGCGCAATCCTGTCTGCCAGTAATATTGCAATTTAAGCATCCATTTTTCGTACCCGACGATCGCGTCAGTCCGTGTCGCCCACTGGTGCCATTCACGAGCAAGCGGAATAACCATATCGTAATAGTGCTGCGAGGCGATGTCATTCTGCTCCAACGGATCTTCGACGATATTGTACAGCTCCCAGTCGTGATGAGTCTGTCCATCCAAAGAGGTAAAGTTTTTGGATACGAGTTTATAGTCACCCTTGAAAAGGGCACGATTTGCCTCGTGTTCGAAGAAAAGGGCGCGATCTTCGATTTTCTCGCCTCTGAACGCGGGCATCAGGCTAACGCCTTCCATCGGCAGGATTTTATTTCCGGCAAACGTATCGGGGTACTCGATGTCCGCCAGCTCCACAATGGTCGACATAAAGTCGATAACATGCCCGCGTTGCCTTTCCTCTTCTCCCGACCGTTTGATTCCCTTTGGCCAATAGGCAATGAAAGGCGTCAGAATCCCGCCTTCGTGATTGAAATGCTTATACAGACGAAGTGGCGTATTGCTCAGCGCGGCCCATTGCGAACCCACATGATGCTTGGTTCCTGGCTGCCCCATGTTGGCGAGAGTCTTCCCTCTCAGGGGTCCGTCATTTCCGTTTGGCCCCCCTTCGTAATTCGCTCCATTATCGGAAAGGAATAGTATCAGCGTATCATCCAGCTCTCCCATTTTCTCTAGCTGGGCAAGCGTTTTGCCTACTCCCTGGTCCACCTGGTCGACCATCGCCGCATAGGTTGCCATGCGCCGCGCGTTGTCCGCCTTCTCTTCCTTGCTCAAGGATTTCCACTTCCGAATCGGGGTGGGTTGAGCGTGCTCGTCATGCCAAGGGGGCGAGTCGGAAAAAGGAGGAACAGAATCGTACTGCTTGAACCAGCCTTTTTCCTTCATCGCTTTCCAACGAGCTTCGCGAATTTTGTCCCAGCCAATTTCGTAGCGGGAGACATACTTGTCGATTAGATGCTTCGGCGCTTGGATAGGCGAATGAGGCGCCTGATAGGCCAAATAGAGGAAGAAGGGGGTATCTGCTTCGCTCTTCTGATGATGCTGGAGAAACTTGACCGCGTAGTCCGTGGTCGCATCGGTGGCATGGAACTCGCCTTCGCCATAGTGGATAGGCTCGACTTCAGGAGATTCCAAAACGTAAAGCGGTGGCTGCCAATAGTCGCCACAACACCCCTGGTAAGCGTAAGAATGGTGAAATCCTCGAGCCGGCGGCAATTTTTCAGGCGTGTTTCCCAAGTGCCACTTGCCCGACATGTAGGTCGCGTATCCGTTGTCTCCCAGTAGCTCGGACAAAAAGATATTGTTGTCTGGTTCCACGGGCTCGAGTTCGTAAACCCCTACCTGGTGACTATAGAGCCCCGTCATGATGCTCGCGCGGGTCGGGCCACAGCGGGCAGCATTATAGAACTGAGTGAAGGTCAATCCGTCGTTGGCCAGTCGGTCGATGTGCGGGGTATCAATTTCTCCACCTTGAAAGCCGAGATCCGAGTAGCCGAGGTCATCAACGAGAATTATCAGCACATTCGGGCGATTGTCTGCGCTGGACAGACCGGCAAGAAGGCACAACAGGCCAAGAAAGAGGGAAACGAAAGGTAAACGCATAGACCGGTAAACTAATAAACTCTGATCGAAGGCATCAATAAATCTTTTCAAACCTCCATCGATCGACTCGGCAAAAACCCTTCAAAGCTCAAAATTGCGTCCAATACGCAACCAGGGAGGTTAATTCGGCAGGGTGGCGGTTCGCAATCGCCTTGCCAGGATTCCTGCCAGGCGCAATACCGTTTCTAACAAACTTATTTCACTACCTCTCGTGACGATGCATTGCTCACAATTTAAGTCGCCCAAATCCGCTTTGGGCAACACTGTCAAACTTGGTCTCCGTACGGGTTTGATCGCCACCATCCTGTCCAGCTTTGCAGCCCACAGCGAAGAAGCATACTCCAAGGGCGAGATGCTCTTCGCCTTAGACGTTAAGCCGATCCTGGCCAACAAGTGCTTTTCTTGCCACGGCGATGATCCGGACGAAGTCGAAGGTGGCCTCGATATGACGACCCGCGAAAGGCTGCTTAAAGGTGGCGAGTCGTTCGACGATGTCCTCATTCCCGGCGATGCCGAGTTTAGCTTTATGATGGAGGCCATCCGCTGGGAAGATCCTGACTATGAGATGCCTCCAAAGGAAAACGACCGTCTCACGGAGGAACAAATCTGGTCTATTCGGGATTGGATCGAGGAAGGCGCTCCCTGGCCGAATGACGATCTAGTGGCCGCGATTAGCGACAAGCATGCGGAAGGGGTTATCGTCCAAACGAGTGGCGCGCTTTCTAAGGATTGGGCCAATCGCCGGTACAAGGAGGAAGACCTATGGGCTTACCAGCCGATCGCCAACCCAGCGGTACCAGAAACGAAAATCGAAGCCGAACACCCCATCGACGCCTTTATCGACTACCAGCTTGAGCTAAAAGACATTCCAGCCGCGCCGATGACCGATCGCCGCACCCTGATCCGCCGAGCCACTTTCGATCTGGTCGGCCTGCCCCCCACACCGCAAGAGGTCGAGGCCTTCGTCAACGACAAGCGTTCCGATTTGGTGGCCTTCAAGGATGTGATCGATCGGCTGCTAGCGGATCAGCGCTACGGGGAGCAGTGGGGACGTCACTGGCTAGATGTCGTGCGCTACGCCGACTCGTCGGGCTTTTCCAACGACTACGAGCGCACGCACGCTTGGCGTTATCGCGACTACGTGATTCGCTCATTCAATGAAGATAAGCCCTTCGACCAGTTCGCCATCGAGCAGATTGCGGGGGACGAATGGGATCCAGAAAACCCAGAAATGATTTTCGCAACAGGCTTCCTGCGAATGGGCCCGTGGGAACACACCAGCATGTCCGTGGCCCGGATCACCCGCCAGCAATTTCTCGACGACGTTACGGATAGTGTGGGTCAGACATTTCTTTCCCACCCGCTCCAGTGCGCCCGGTGCCACGATCACAAATTCGACCCCATCCCCACTAAAGACTACTACCGGATGCAGGCAGTTTTCGATTCGACCCAATTCGCCGATCGAACCGTGCCTTTCCAGCCTTACGAGGATCTCGTGGACTACACAGAGAAGGCAGTCATGGAAAAGCGTATCCAGTATTTTGATAAGATGCGCAGCGAACTGCGCGAAAAATCACGAAAAGCCACCGAGGAGTGGTGTCGTGAAAATGGAGTCCCCGTGGGTACGCGGCGCGAACTCGCGAAACAAGGCGTTCCCGATGACCAATTGCCTCCACGGAATCATGGTCTAAGCCTCGAAGAACTGGGAATCATGAAGGTGGGCGACAAGAACGTTAATCGTACAACCTTCGAAATGAAAAAGTTCGAACCGTACGCTATGTCCGTCTACAGCGGTCCCCCTCCGGAAAAGGAAGTCAGGTCTGGCTCCATGCTGGCGATGCCCAAGGATCCATCCAGCGGTGGCCCCGTGGGCAAAATGCGCATTCTCGTTGGAGGGGATCCCTTCAACCGCGGCGAAGAAGTCACCCCCGGGGTCATGAGCGCCCTGCCCGGCTCGAACGACACCATTGAGGCCACGCCCTGGAATAGTATCCCAGATTCTCCTGAAGGTCGTCGTCTCGCTTTCGCCAAATGGCTGGCTAGCCCGGAAAACACGCTCGTACCGCGATCCATCACCAACCGCGTTTGGAATCACCACTTTGGTCGGGGAATCGTGAACACGCCCAATAACTTTGGGGCTATGGGAGGCAAGCCGACCCATCCTGAGTTGCTCGACTACCTGGCGACCTGGTTCCTGGAAAACGACTGGTCTATCAAAGAGCTGCACCGCTTTATCATGACTTCGGAAGCGTATCGCCGATCGACTGAACACCCAAACCGAGACCTAGTCACAGAAAGGGATCCGCTCGGCAACTCATACGCCGTATTCCGTCACCGGCGCTTAAGCGCCGAGGAAGTCAGAGATAGCATACTCTATGTTTCTGGCGAGCTGAGCGACTCGATTGGCGGCCTGCCAGCCCGTCCAGAGATCAACATGGATGTCGCCCTGCAACCTCGGCAGGTAATGGGTTCCTACGCCGCTTCTTACGAACCCGCCCCCACGCCTGAGCTACGCAACCGGCGATCTATTTACGCCAAAAAGATTCGAGGGCTGCGCAATCCGTTCATGGAGGTCTTCAACCAGCCCAGCCCAGACGAATCCTGTGAAGTTCGCCAGAGCTCCACGGTCACGCCACAGGTATTCAGTTTGTTCAACAGCGATGATTCGCTGAATCGCTCAGTGGCCACGGCCATCGATCTTTTGGATAAAAACAGGAACCGAAAAAAAGCTGTTGAAGACCTTTTTCAGCGGGCCTATAGCCGCACCCCGGACCGGGAAGAGATTAAGCTCAGCCTGGATCACTGGAAGAGCATGGAGAAACGACATGAGGATCTGGAATTCGAACCGAGAGAATTCCCCCGCGAAGTCGAGCGTTCCGCTGTAGAGGAAATGTCCGGAGCCCCATTCACTTTCACAGAAGTTCTTTTCGGCTTCGATGATTACACTCCGGATCCGACCTTTGCCGAGGTCGATGCGGAGACCCGAGCCCTTGCCGATCTTTGCCTCGTCGTCTTTAATAGCAATGAATTTATTTATGTGTATTGAGAAAAGGTAGGGAGGATCGGCTCGAACCTCCGAGAACTAGAGATGGAGGACCGAGCCGGCCCTCCCTACCAATGAGAAAATTGTAAAAATTTTCCCAAGCGTAATGAAAAAGAAGATACAGCGAGAAATCCAGCAAAACATCTCTGTTGCCAAATCCCTCAACCGCCGGGACTTCCTTTATGGCATGGGCAGCAGTTTAGGCAGTATCGCTCTCGCTAGCCTGCTGCCTCAAGAACTCGCCGCAGCCGGCTCAGCAGGACCCTTATCGGTCAAGAAACCGCACCTTTCCCAAAAGGCCAAGAATTGCATCTTTTTGATGATGGAAGGTGGCCCCAGCCACATCGATACCTTCGACCCCAAACCCGCTCTAAACGATCTGCACCTGAAAAAGTTTACCCGCAGCGGAGAAGCCAAATCCGCTATGGAAAGCGGCACTCGATACTATGTGCAAAGCCCCTGGAAAGCCCGGCAAGTCGGCAAGTCGGGAGCTTGGATGACCGAGCCCTGGCAACACTTGGCAGGCGTTGCCGACGACATTTGCTTCTACCGCGGCTGCCAAGTGGACTCGGTCAACCACCCGACTGCTCTCTTCCAAGTGAATACCGGCAACCGATTCGGAGGCGATCCAGCCATGGGTTCCTGGGTCACCTACGGACTCGGTTCCGAAAACCAGGATCTCCCAGGCTTCATCGTTCTTCCTGAACTTTCCTATCCGCAAGGCGGGGCCCCTAATTGGGGAAATGGCTACTTGCCAGCCCATTACCAAGGAACACCTTTGCGGCCTAAAGGCTCTCCGATTTTGGACTTGAAGCCACCTAAGGGAATAACGGCCGAACACCAACGCGAGAATCTGAATTTGCTTAGCCGCTTCAATCACGACCATCTAGAAGAGCATCCTTGGCAGGACGATCTGCAAGCCCGGATCGAGAACTACGAACTGGCCTTCCGTATGCAGATGCAGGTTCCTGGCATTCTCGATATCGATCAGGAAGACGAAAAAACCAAAGAGATGTACGGTATTGGAGACGATGAAACGGATCCATTTGGCCGCAAACTGCTCTTGGCAAGGCGGCTTGTCGAAAAAGGCGTTCGCTTCATACAAGCCTACAATGCTGGGTGGGACTCCCACGACTTTATCGAACGAGCCCATGGGTCTCGCATCAAAAGCATCGATAAGCCCATCGCCGGACTCATCACCGATCTGAAGCAACGCGGACTCCTCGATGAAACCCTTATCATTTGGTGCGGGGAGTTCGGGCGCAGCCCCGACAACGGCGTTCGCGATGGCGGCGCCGCATACGGCCGAGACCATAATTCCCGAGCCATGACCATGTGGTTTGCCGGCGGAGGCGTTAACGCAGGCCATACGGTGGGGGCTACGGACGAAATCGGATCGGAAGCGGTGCAAACCGCTCATCACATTCGGGACGTACATGTCACTTTGCTCAGTCTTCTCGGTTTGGACGACAACAAGCTCACCTATTTCCATGGCGGCCGCTTCAAACAAATGTCCCAATTCGGCGGCCAAGTTATCCCAGAACTGATCGGGTAGTTAGAAAGGCAGGGCTGCTTATAAAGTGAAACCGCGCAAATGCGGTCGACTAGAGATAGTCGACCCTAGCTGATAGAATTGATCCTGCTCTCGCAAAGCGAGATTCTGCTCCTGCAGCGCAGGACTTGATTTCGGAACGGCACCACTGTTCACTAGAACTTTGCCCCATAGTGTTTAGATATTCCGTGAGACTATTTGTTAGCTTTTTGGTCCTTACACTGAGTTTGTTCGCCGAGCGGCCGAATATTCTGATAATCGGTATTGATGATTTACGTACGGAGTTGAACTGCTACGGTGCTGCTTACATCCATTCGCCAAACATCGATCGCTTGGCCAGCGAGGGAACGCTGTTCGAACGGGCTTACTGCCAATACGCTATTTGCGGCCCATCCCGCTCAAGCATGTTCACAGGACTCAGGCCGGACACGGTAAAGGCATACAATAACAAAACGCATTTTCGCGACACCCGACCGAATGCGATTTCGTTAGCCGAGTACTTCAAGAACAATGGCTACGCAACTTACGGTTTTGGCAAAGTGCTGCACAATACGCACCGAGATGATAAGTCATGGTCTGAACCGCAACACTACTTAGTCGAGAATCAATACGCTTCTGCCGAATATACAGACAAAACCGCTGTTATTGACGGAATTCATGAATCTAACAATCTAATTCCGCTGTTCGAAGGGCCGGAGGTCGCCGATGACGCCTACCGCGATGGGGTTACGAATCTTGCAGCTATAGAAAAACTGGGGGAAGCCGTTGAGTCCGATCAGCCATTCCTGCTGTTCATTGGCTATCACAAGCCACACACGCCCTTCAACGCCCCCAAAAAGTACTGGGATCTCTATGATCGGAAAATGCTCCCGCTAGCTTCCAATCCGTTTTCTCCACAAGGATCGCCGGAGTACGCCACCAGTCCTTGGCGATACGTTCGCAGCTTCAAGGGAATGCCCAAGGAAGGGCCCATGCCCGATGCTCTGGCCCGGGAAACGCGACATGCCTACTTTGCCTGCATAAGCTACATCGACTCCCTGATCGGCGATCTTTTGGATGCGCTAGATAAGACCGGGGAGACGGACAATACCGTCATCGCCCTATGGTCGGACCATGGCTACCAACTAGGAGATCATGGCATGTGGTGCAAGCACACCAACTTTGAAACATCGACTCACATCCCATTTATCGTTGTCGATCCTCGTGAATCCAATAGGGGCAAACGGGTATCCGCCCGTGTCGAACTAATCGACATGTATCCAACACTCGCCGACATGGCCGGACTGCCCATACCAGAAAAAGTCGATGGAAAGTCTTTGAAGCCCCTTATCTCGAATTCCAAAGCATGGGACGATCAAAAAACCGTTGCTTACAGCCAGTTTCATCGCGGAGGCAAACTTGGCTATTCGGTTCGCGCCAAGAATTTTCGCTACACGGAATGGCGAGATGCCAGTACCGGCTATATAGATGCTCAGGAACTTTACGATCATCGCTCAGATCCCGGCGAAAACATCAATGCCGTCAAATCGCCTGGATTGCAATTCGAGCTCCTCTACGCCCAAAGGCGCCTTCACGAGCTTTGGCCACTAGAGTAGCGGGTAATGAACCCATACTTGTAGGGTCGTCCTCTGTCTACCCGAAAAGGACCACCGGAAAGCAACTCGCGACAATAATCCCTGCAAGCAAGAGAATCAAATATTGGGGTAGTCGCACGGCCCACATGATAGTAAAAAGCAATCGTAACAGTACGAGCTTCCATTGTTGCTTTGTGACCAGAAAGGCGCTTCATGTCAACGAGGTTCACTTGGTTGAACCTTTCATTTTACCTCATTACACTTAACAGAAATCCTTCATTACGCGTATGAATTCGAAACGCTCATCATCACCCTATCAAATGAACCGTCGCCAGGCGATCGCTGCCTCGGGTTCCCTTTTAGCCGGTCTCGCGGCATCTCCTCTAGCCAGCTCCATTAGCCCTATCACTCGCAAGAGCAAGGCTCCTCTTCGACTGAGCCTTGCCGCCTATTCTATGCGTAAGTTTCTTCCCGATACACGTAAAGACCCCAATGCCCAAGGCGAGATGGATATGCTTGGGTTCATCGACTACGGAGCGACTTTGGGAATAGATGGGGTCGAATTAACAGGCTATTTCATGCCGAGCCCTCTGACCCGCGAAGCCATCAACCAGCTAAAGCTGCGAGCCCACATGCACGGCCTGGACATTAGCGGCGGGGCCATCAGCAACAATTTTACCAATGCTCCTAGCAGCGACGAAGGCCGCGAACAGCTCGCGCAGGCCCGCTACTGGATCGATCGCTACTCAGAGCTTGGCGCTCCCGTCATTCGCGTCTTCGGAGGAAAACCCGATAGCGGAATCAGCGAGCAGCAAGCAGTGAAAAACATTATCGCCAATATGAAGATCGCCTGCGACTACGCGGGAGAGAAAGGAGTCATCCTGGGAATGGAGAACCATGATTTTCTCATCGATATCGATCGCATGTTGCCGATCGTGGAAGCTGTCGACTCTCCCTGGTTTGGCGTCAATTTCGATTCAGGCAACATTGCCCCCACCAGCAATCCCTATAAGGAATTGGCCCGCATAGCTCCCTACTCAGTCAACGCCCAGATAAAAGTGGAAATCCCGGTCAACGGAGAGAAAGAGCATGCTGATCTCGCCCGTATTATCAACCTGCTTACGAACGCCAATTACCGCGGGTATTTCGTCCTTGAATACGAGGGTAAAGAGGACCCCTACAAGGCGATCCCAGGCTATCTCAAGAAATTGAGAAATCTTATCTAGTTGGTAATCAGGTGACTCAACAGGATGCGTTCGTCTCTCGCTCGCATGATCCCGCTTCTCGGGAACTTGAATGGAGTATCACGAAAGCAGACGTTCTCAGGCAAGCTCTGGCGCATTTAAGGTAGCGGGCGATCTCCGAGGGCCCATTCATGGACCTGGTGTGTGGGCGCTCGGAGATTGCCCCCTTCCAAATTCAGCAAAGAACCTAATTTCGATTCAATTAGCTGAAGGGTGGAACGCGCCAACGGAATGAAAACAGGTGAAGCCCGTCTTCACGCCAAAATTCTTTCCTCCTTCAGCCTTCATCCCTCATCCTTTAAATCACTCCTTCCAAACTTCGCTTTTCGCTGTAATAGCCACATCCCAAGGTTGCGGGGGAAGCGGATCGTAAATCGGGTCGTTGTCGCGCTCTGGAAAGGTCGGAATGATTGCGCTTAGCCGTCCCAGGGCGGTTAGCGCTTCTGGATTCTCACTATTGATCAAATTATTCTTTTCTTCAGGATCCTTCAAGACATCCACTAGTTTAACGGGCTTCCGCTCAGTGGAGACATACAATTTGAAACGCTTCTCTCGCAGAACGCGGTCGCGAAAAACATACCGGTTTTCCACGCCGTCATCCGTCAATTTCGCTTCGTTCTTGCCACCCATTCCTAGAATCCATTCGCGTGGCGTATCATCCGATTCCCCCAAAATATAATCGGCGATCGAAACCCCATCGTATTCATAGCCTGGTTGCAGTGAGCCTCCCGCAAGATCGGCAAAGGTTGGAAGCATATCGGTAATATCGGTCAAACCATCCGCCGTCACCCCCTCCGGAACTAGGCCTGGAGCGCTGACGATAAAGGGCACGCACAAACCTGGCTCGACCGTATTCGATTTTTCTCCTTGTACCCGACGACCGTCCTGCGTGCCCGTTATCAATCCCGTGGTGCCATTATCTGTCGTCCAAATTATAATGGTATCATCCCGAATACCTAGACTCTCTAATTTCTCCATGAAACGTCCCAGAATTTTGTCCGTGTAGCGAACCATGGCCTTGTGCTTCTCTAGGTTCGTCGAAGCTTCGAGATCGTCCGGCGTTGTCACGAAAGGCGTATGCGTCAGCGCCATGGGGAAATAGGCAAAGAAAGGCTGATCCTTATTCGTCTCGATAAAGTCTAAAAGAAAGTCGGTAAAAACATCGGGTCCGTACGCGCCTTCATGAATGCGGCTTCCCTGCTTTGTATGTAGATACGGATTCCAAAACCGCTCGTCGCTAGGCGGATTTCCCCCTTCGCCCCCCGTCCACATGCAATATTCGTCAAAGCCAATATCTACCATGGCATTCGGTTGCACACGAAAATCATTCACCTGCCACTTGCCGGCCACCGCTGTAGCATAACCAGCATCTTTGACCACACGGGCAAGACTAGGGTTTCGATTCCAGTCGTAGCTGCAACCACCGCCCCAACGCGGCACGTCCCAATGATTCACCCAACCATGGCGAAAGGGGTATTGCCCCGTCATGAAGCTCAATCGCGTAGGCGTGCACTGGGGCATAACATAGGCATTGTCGAACTTCATCCCTGTGGCGGCCAATCGATCGATGTTAGGCGTCTCAATATCTTCGGCCCCATAAGCGCTCACCCACTCTTTGCCCAAGTCATCGACCAGAATAAACAGAATATTGGGCCGATCGTCCTTGCGAGTCGAAGTGCCCGTATTCGAGCTGTCGTTACATCCTAACAAAGCGACAGCCAATAAAGCGAGGGGAATCCAGATTTTCATAGAATATAGATTTTCAGAATATACAGATAGGTTTCAAGTTTCCTATTCGGATCAAGGCGTTCTGCCATCGAAATCGCTGCGATCCCGCTCTGGCTGAAGCGGAAATTTCACCGGCGCCTTATCCCTTTGGGATCGGTAAATTGCCGTAAACAATTCGACTACCCGCCGGCCGGCCAAGCCATCAGCTAACGGCGGTCGATCTTCGATTATGCTTTCCAAAAAATCTTCGATTTGCAGACGGTGGTAGTAATTAATTGGATCCACTTCCGCAAACCGCTGGCCGTCGGCTTGTTCCCATTCCTCCCTACGCTCACTCTCCCCGGGCACGGTCCAAATATCATTGAAAGGCGGCTCCTCGATCTTGCTCATTCCGGCCACGAACATCTGCCCACCATCCGTTTGTACGCTGACGCAAGCCCCATTGCTTCCCAGAACTTGCACTTTCCCTTGGATGGCTGGATTGAAGGAATTGCTGAGGACAATATTGGCCAGACCACCGTTTTTGAATCTCGCCACAGCAACAGCCGTGTCCTCCACCTCAATATAGGGATGGTTCAGGTTGCTCCAATAACCGAAAATCTCGTCCAGCTCACCCATGTACCAGAGGAGCAGATCCAGTTGATGGGGGGCTTGATTGACCAACACGCCCCCGCCTTCACCGTCCCACGAGCCTCTCCAAGGATCACTATTGTAGTAGGGTTCATCTCGCCATCCTAGTATCGTGGCGAACCCAAGTATAGGTTCGCCGATCTTGCCATCGTCGATCGCTCGTTTCACCCTTAGACAGGGATCGAAAAAGCGCCGCTGGCTGATCATACCCAGCTTGCCGCCCCCCGTTTTTACCGCCTCGAGAATGTCATCGCAGTCTTCCAGCGAGGAAGCCAAAGGCTTTTCGATTAAAAGGTGGATACCTGCCTTCGCAGCAGCTACGGAAACGTCCCGGTGGGCTGGATGCGGTGTGCATACCAGCAGAACCTCCACACCCGATGCCGAAATAAACGCGTCCAAATCCGTGTATCCTGCCACTCCGTACTGCTTGGCAAAATTTTTCGTCTTTTCCGGGTTGCGACTGCAAACCGCAACGAATTCCGATTGCGGCAGATTCTGCAAGGCAGCCGCATGAATGTGAGCCACCTTCCCAAGTCCGATGATTCCTGTTTTCAATGATTTCATTTTGCGTCTCTTTGTTTGAGGGCTTCGATCAGCAGCCTGGCGTTTCGAATGTTAGCTTTGAACACGACGTCAAGCAGATCGCCGAGCAAGGGCACTGTCCATATAAGCAAGTCGAAAAGCTGATTGAGGATAACCTTGCCGGCTATTTTCCATCCTAGATTTAATTTGTAAACTACGGTAAGGTAATAAAAGAGCGGCGTGGCGGTAATAACATCGCCCAATCCCGGAATGAGACCGGCAATGCTATCCTAACCCACCCGGATTTTCGTACCCGGAATGGGAAAGGCGGCATCCAGAAGCGTGGCTATTCGTTCCAGCCTTTCATTGGTTCCTTCAACTTCGGACTTCACCGCAATCGAAGCCTAACAGCATCCACCATCTACTCCGGCTTCAGGATCACCTTGGCCAGTCCCTTCTCTCCCTTGTAAAGCCGATCGAACCACGAGGCTCCTTCCGATAAGGGGACGGTGGCGCTGATAATTTCGTCCACGCGAATGGTTCCATCCGCAATCAGGTTCAAACAAGCCGGATACTCGCCCGCCGATCCGCAAGTGCCAATTAGATTGATTTGCCGTGTGACAACTTCCTGTAAGGGAAAATCCACGACCGGTTTCAAATTTCCGACCAGCGTTACCGTGCCTCCCTTGCGCACCGAGTCGATAGCGGTTCTCAATGTGGGGTCCATTCCCACGACTTCGAAGGCATGGTCAGCGCCCCGACCCTCAGTTAATTGACGGATAGCCTCTGGGACATCTCCTGAATCCGCTTTGACAATTTCGCTGGCCCCCAGCTTTTTCGCCAAAGCCAACCGTTCTTCGTCCAAATCAACCGCGATCACTTTGCCGCAACCGGCCGCTTTCAACGCTTGGATAACCAGCAAACCGATCATCCCCGAACCGACGACTACTGCGGAATCGTCCAAACGAATCGGCGAGAGATCTACCGCGTGCACGGCCACGGACACGGCTTCCGTCAGAGCCGCATGCTCGAAGCTGAGCGAGTCCGGCAGCCTGTATAGAATTCGTTCCGGCACTGCCACGTATTCGGCAAAAGCCCCATGATTGCGGTAATCCGCGCAAGACACTCCAAGGACCATACGATTGTCGCAGAGATTGGTTTCGCCGCGACGGCAATGCCAGCACTCGCCGCAATATACCATGGAGTCGAAGGTAACCCGATCTCCAGGCTTCCACACGCTAGCGTCCACCGAGCTCCCGAGAGCTTCGATAACTCCAGAAGCTTCGTGACCCATGATAATCGGGGGGATGCGACGCCCGGAACTCCCGTCCATGCCATGGACATCGCTGCCGCAGATGCCGCATGCCTTGACCCGAATCAAGACCTCGTCGTCCTTGATTTCAGGGTTAGCTACCTCTTTGTACTCGAATTCGCTCTTGGCGACTAATTCTAGGGCTTTCATAGATGTTCAATTAATCAAATCTAGTTATTATCTCCGGGGCAAGCTCCGAGGCGTTTAAGCTTCCCGCACCAAAAAATTGGCGAAATTTTATTAATGAGCTTTTGCTTGATTAGGCTGGCTGCAGTGGCGCCGCGCTGCTTGAAGGACTCTAGCGGCTGCGCTCGCGTCTGACTTTCGGTCCACCCTGTTTCGGCTCGGCAATTATCGTATCCACCACCTCGCAATTGCGGCACTCGCGTAAAAGAATTCCATGATTGATATCCGTGATCACGCAATCGGAAATGCGGGAGTTCCGGCAGCGCTCAAATAGGATGGCCGCTTTCGGATCCTTGATTGCATGAACCGTATTGGCGCTGAAGATACAGCTTTCGGAATCTCGAAAAACAATGCCGCCAATCGACCACTCCTGACGCGGGTTGAAAGTATTCCCGCTAACGACAACGCGTTGGCTATTCTGCACCAGCAAGTCTCCCGGCATGGAGGTAAAAAAACCGTTGCCGGTAATGGCAATGTCTTTGGCGTAATCGATATCGATACTGATCGAGGTGTCGCTGAGAATATTGTTTCCAATAGTCACTGTATCTACCGGGTATTCCGGCCTTCCTTCGATTCGTATGTTGGCTCCGCCTGGCGCTGTGACAGCCTTCCGGCCTTTGTTGGCCGAGTGCTGGATGGTACAACCTGTGATGGCGACCTCCGCAACGGATGTACCTTCGTTGCGGGCCGATAAATCAATCCAAACATTCGCCGCTCGAGTGGGTGTCGCATCGCCCGGCATGTTCGCCTCGATGTCGCAACCCGTAAGATGCAAGTTACGCACTTCGCAATCCCTCAAGACCACCCCACCCTCTCGATTGTAACTGATATGGCTGTTGGCCACGTTGATTTGGTGCAGGTTCACCCGATCCAGATAAAGCCCGACCCCTGAGTTTTCGTAGATGTGGCAATCGGAAATGACGACGTTGCGATTCCGCTTGTGTAGCCGAATGCCGTGCCGGGCGTTACGCACGGCGACCCGAGTTACCGTCGCCTGGACGGTTCCCAACAACTCGATTCCGTCCGCCTCTGGATGGTCGCCCAGGATTTCCAAACCTTCAATTATAGGCATTCGTTGCTTCCACGTATCCGGATCGAAGGAACTTGGATTCGCCGTGCCTTCATGGGTACCCACGAAACGCAGTGCTGGACCGGGCCCTCGCATAATAAAGGTTACCGCTCCTCGGCAGCGAACGGAAACCGCCCCTAGTGAATGCAAATCGAATTCTAGAGTCTCGTCTATCGCATAAGTCCCAGCTTCCAGCAGCAGATTCCCACCCGTTTCTCGTATCCGTTCCTGCAGAGTCCCCGACTGGTCTGGAAAATTCTCGTATTGGGCGAGAGCGATCGGCGGCAGGATCGCTAGTCCAAAAGAGAAAATGATGTTGGCGATTCGTTTTTTGAGGATTGCTTTCATGGGGACTGGGAAAAGGTAACTCGACTAAGGTATAAAAACAAGGGACTCCGCCCTTGTCTAATCGAATTGAAAACGCATTTCATTTGAGACTTCACGAGACTTCGAAAACACAGGCCATTCCTCGTCCCGGTTCTTGAGTAGCGCAGGCATCTTGCCTGTAACCCAATCTGAAGACACAGACAGGATATGCCTGCGCTACTTTATTCCTAGAGGATGCCCAACTCGTCCCAGACCTGCCTGGTTGGCGTGCCTTCTTGGATGCGCTTCCTGGCCACATTTTCCCCGCGAACCTTTTCAAGAGCGGATGCGATGACCTCATC
Organism: uncultured Opitutaceae bacterium; assembly: GCA_964404745.1. Classification (GTDB taxonomy): domain Bacteria; phylum Verrucomicrobiota; class Verrucomicrobiia; order Opitutales; family Opitutaceae; genus Pelagisphaera. The sequence goes on along the minus strand of CAYOLG010000007.1, from coordinate 677 downwards.
TTCAATCGATTTGGGGACGATGACTACGCCATCGATATCGCCGAATACGATATCGCCAGGATTAACCTGAACGTGATTTGAAAAACGAATTGGACAATCATAGTCGATTACCCGTCCGCGCACGCCTTGGTCCTGCCCGTAGGGACCAAAAGAAAAAGTGGGGAATCCTATTTCGCAAATGCCTTTCGTATCTCGAGAGTAGCCCTCCATAACCGCGCCGACCGCCCCTCGATATCGAGCGGCATTGCTCATCAACTCCCCCCACAGGGCGTAGGTCGGCGAGGCCCCCGAGCAAACATAGACTTCGTTTTCCTTCATGCTATCGAGCGCGTCCAGCATCACGCCAAACGGCGCTTCCCGATTCTCATGATGAATCGACTGGCCAGCACAGTCCGCTTCCAATACGGTCTTTGCCCGGCCCACAACCGTCATGCCATCCTGGAGCGGCCGTATCTTAGGCGGCAGGTATTGATGCGTATAGCCCATGCCGTCCATAACGTCCCCGATGACGCAGGAAAATAGCTCCTTTCCCAGCGTATCCAGCTTTTCTTTATCGTTTTGGAATTTCATATCAACAATTTCAGTTGGGTGTAGATCGATACGCCGTATCAACCAGGTTTTGTAGAGCAAAGCCCAAGGACCTCGCTCGCCGGGCTGATCCAAGGAAGAACTCCTCT
>CAYOLG010000006.1:82302-146691 GCA_964404745.1 uncultured Opitutaceae bacterium | reverse complement strand
GCTGCGTTCCTACGATACTCTCATCTCAGGCGCGTTTCGGGTTTTTACCTACAAACTGTCCTAACCCTAGTACACCTATGAATAGAACCATCCCCTTGGTTGCTATTGCTATGATGCAATGGCTTTTCGCGTCATTCGGCGCGGCTCAAGACGTTCCTGAGGACGTAGTGGAACTGAGCCCTTTTTCGGTCGATTCATCCAGCGACACTGGATATCGAGCTACCAACACCCTGTCGGGAACCCGTTTTAACTCCAGCCTGCGTGACGTTTCCGCGTCGGTATCTGTTTGGACCGAGCAGTTCGTTCAAGATACCGGTCTCACTGAAATCGATGAGCTCATTCAGTACTCGCTGAATACGGTTCTCGACACCAACGACCAGGATGGAGCCGGCGGCAATTTCAATGTGTTCACCAACGCCACCGCGGTTACTCAACGCATCCGCACGCGCGGCGTCGAGTCTACTCGGGCGATCGACTACTTCAAATCCATCGTGCCCGACGATTCCTACAAAGTGGGACGCTACGACGACTCTCGTGGCCCCAACGGGGTGCTATTCGGAGTTAGCCAGGCGGGAGGATTGATCAATCAGACTTCCATCGTAGCCAACACCCAGCGAGATAGCGGTCGCATCAAACTCTCCTTTGGAACCAGCGAACGCAAGCGGGCGGAGTTTCGCATGAATCGCGTCCTTTTGGAAGATAAGCTAGGCTTCACGGTAGCCGGAGTGTACCAGGAAAACGGGCACTTTCGCGATTGGGTTAGCCAGGACAAAGAGCGTATCTTTACCGCACTCACTTGGAAGGTTAATGACAAAATTACGCTAAGAGCCAACTACGAGGATGGCTTCGAGCACAGAACCTCGTTGCAGCCTAGCACCGTGACCGACCAAGTTCTTCCCTGGTACGACAACATGCTCGCTCTCGGGCTCGATGAAGTGCTATTCAAGCCTACCGGCGGAAATCCGAACAATGCCATGCGGGCGGTGGGCGTCGTTAACCGGGACGGCAATGCCCGTATCAACAACAACAATCCTCTTGGGGCTGCCAATGGCGCCAACCGTTTCACCTTCATCGAGAACGATGGCACGTTCTTCAATGCGGCAGGCACCTTCGTTACGGGCGGCTACGACGATGAGCGCGTGCGCCATCCGGACGGCTCACCCGGTCTTGGCGATCGGGCCCACCGTATCAACGATCCCGACTTTCTGCCCTATTTCATGAATCCCGGCGGTCCGGACTTTTACCGGGAAACTGACTTGAGCCTGCATTCCCTTTTCGCCGACATTCAGCTAACCAACAATTGGTTTTTGAACATACAAGCGGGTCACCAGCGAGCGGATATCGACGTGCCCCAATTACAGGGAACTCGTCCTGAGTTCCGGGCCGACCCGAATACGATTCAAGGTATCAATGGCCCAGCGAACCCGTACGCCGGCCAGTTCTACTTCGACGGCGACTATCGCCGCGACAAAAACCTTTCCCGTTACGATGAGATCAGGGTGTCTAGCTCGTACAATTTGGATACGGAGCGTTTGGGCAATCATCGCATTGCCGTAGCGGGTTCCAAAGTAGATGAGGAGCAGTTGCGCGGCAACACCTGGCTGGCTCTAGGTGGCAATCCCGCACAGCGCGGCAACTTCACGGATTTGAACGGGTTCGTGCATGAAGCGGTCAACTTCCTGCATGCCGACAATCGAGTGACAATCCGCAATTACTTCGACGTCGATGATCGTTCGACTTGGAAGGCCGGTAGCTGGCGTAGCTTGCCAGAGGTCATCTATACCGACCGATGGTCGCCAGGCACGCCACAAGCCTACCCATTAGTCTGGGCAGAGGCCAATCCAGGCAATATCAACTACTTGATCGACCAGGTGACCGATTCCTACATGGCCGTTTCCCAGAGCCATTTCCTCAACAATCGGTTCGTTGTCACCCTCGGGTATCGCAAGGACGAGGTCACCATTGACCGGGCAGGCCACCGAATCGATCCGATGATTGGGTGGGTGCCTGACCTGTCGATTACGCCTAATACGCCTTCGTCGCAAGGAGTTAGTCCAGCCGCTCCCCAAACCTCATTTGAGGGGACGGTCCGAACGATTGGAGGCGTTTATCACTTGAACGAGAATTTATCTCTAGTAGCTAACGCAGCCAACAACATAGGCGTTCCCGATTTCCGTCGAACGGTTTTTCCCGATGGCGCTACTTCGCCCCCCAGCAAGGGTGAAGGGGTCGACTATGGAATCGACTTCAACTTGTTCAACAATCGCATTAATGGCCGCTTGGTTTACTACGAGACGGACGCTATCGAGGAAGTGGTCGGAGGCTCCCAAGCCTCCGGTCCCATGGAGGCCATCTATGCTGCTTACGAAGACGCTTTTTCCCCCATTCCTGACGGTGATGGGGGCGTGATCCCGGGAACTGGCAACCAGGCCGCCCTGGACAACCTGCTGAGCCGCCGCCAAGAGCTACGACCCGAGGTCAATGGTCTTTTCCGTGACAATGTCTCGAGTGGATACGAGCTGCGCTTAACCGCCAACGTGACTGAAAACTGGCGCGTGGTGCTCAATGCTGCTCATACCGACCGCATTGTATCCAACATGTTTAGCAAAGCTGTAGATTTCTTTGGATTGAAGGAAGACGGCAATGGTCTCGTCGTGCAAGGGGCGAAGGAGGCCAATGAGGTCGAAGACCCTTCCGATCCGGGTAGCTTCATCCAGGGATACACGATCGATCGCTCGGCCTACGAGCCGGACGGTGTCATTTCGAAATACTTGGCTTTAGAAAACGAACTACCAGGTGACTACACCCTCGATAATACAGGGATTTCGCGGTCGCTTTACAATATGGTCGACGATATCAACGAACAACGGGAGATCCTGCAAAAACGCTGGGGCCTACGCCCTTACCGCTTCAACGTGTTTACTGCTTATGACTTCAACGAAGGCCGTTGGAAGGGCTTGTCCGTAGGGGGCGGATTCCGCTGGACGGACGCCAATATCATCGGCGAAGAGAATGGGGTCGAGTTTGAGGGCGAGCCTGAAGTAAATACCGACCTCATGGTGAGCTACAAAATGAAAGGCAATTTCTTGGGCGAGGGTCGCTGGACTTTTCAGTTGAACGTTATCAATGCCTTGGACAACCGCGACATCCTTCCTAGCCGCTTGGCCATCGATGGCGATCCCTTTTGGCAGGTTCCTGGTGGACGCGGCCCGGCGTACGCTCGCTTCGATCTTCCCACTCCACGGGCTTATCGATTCACGGTGACACGGGATTTCTAATCGAAACTGTTAGAAATCAGTTTTTTCCCCGAGCCGCTCATCCCGAGCGGCTCGTTCATTTAAGGGCAGGGAGGACCGGCTCGGTCCTCCTTGTCTACAGGTTGACGCGGAGGACTGAGCCAGTTCTCCCTGCCATGACTAGGGTTACGGAGGATCTCCGAGTCAACGTTGACAAAACCATCACCTCAATCAGGATCCAAAAGCCGATGACGCTTCCTCGCCCCATCATTCTTCTGCCTCTTTTCCTTTTCCTATTTTCAATCTCCTTGCTATCTGTAGAAAAGCCCAACGTCATTATCTTCCTAGCCGACGATCTCGGCTACGGAGACGTCGGCTTTCACGGTAGCGACATCCAAACGCCCAATATTGATCGCCTAGCTCGGGAAGGCTCGCAGCTGGAGGCTTTTTACTCTTGCCCGGTTTGCACGCCGACGCGGGCAGGACTGATGACGGGTCGCTATCCGATACGCTATGGCCTTATGCGAGCAGTCATTCCTCCGCAGCGCGATTTCGGCTTGGACTTAACCGAAGAAACCATGGCCGATGTTTTTGCCCAAGCGGGCTACCGGCATCGGGGGATATTTGGCAAGTGGCACTTAGGTCACCGGCAAAAGAAGTGGGGCCCAACCAAACGCGGATTTACCGATTTTATCGGGCATTACAATGGAGCCATCGATTACTTCACCCATGAACGGGATGGAGAGCGAGACTGGCATAAAAATGATGCCCCATTCCAGCAAGATGGCTATTCCACCGATCTCATTGGCCAAGCAGCCGCGGCCTTCATCGACAGCATCCCGAAATCGGACCTATACTTCCTCTACGTCCCCTTCAACGCTCCTCACTCGCCCCTGCAGGCCAAAGAGACCGATCTGGCCAAATACCCGCAGCGGGAAGGGAGGCAGAAGATTCACGCCGCCATGGTCGATTCGATGGACCAGGCCATCGGAGAGATCCTGAAAGCTGCCGAAAAGCGCGGCGATTTGGACGACACCTTTGTGTTGTTTTTCAGCGACAATGGTGGAGTGAACAATATCGCCAGCAACGGAGAATTGAAGGGGGCCAAAGCTTCCGTCTACCAAGGCGGGATTCGCGTGGCAGCCGCCGCCATGTGGAAAAATGGTGGTATTGTAGGTGGCAAGCGAATACGTGAGCGTATGGGCTATATCGACGTTCTACCCACCATCCGGAAAATGATTGGCGTCACGGTTCCACCCAAGAAACCTCTCGACGGGATCGACATGCTCGACGCTATGCGAGGCAAGGCCAAGCTAGAGGACCGCCTATGGTTCAGCTATATCGACCAAGCTCCGGACCAAATCGAACGCCTAGCCGTAAACACGGATTTCTGGAAGCTGATCATCCATCGCTCAGCCGCCGATGCCGAAGACCCGATTAAACCGACGCTGGAGCTTTACGAGATTGGCAACGACCCCTACGAAAAACTGGACGTAGCCAAGTGGAATCCGGAAAGCGTTAAAAAGCGGGCCGGCAGGATCGCCGAAGCTAAAGAGGACCTAATCGCGGCCATCGAGGAATTCCTATCGCTGAGAATCGACGACCAGATCATTCGCTTTCGAGTCGGAGCCGGAACGACGCCATCCATTCCCAATTGGTCGCCGACCGAGTAGAAAAATTGATTTGGAAGAGGGCGAACTCAAACAACCCGAGAGACCTGTAATTATCGATTGTTTTGTCCTTGAAATTCGCATTTTTCTCTTCCACGAAGCAAATATCGGGCGGGGTTATACCTGCATTCTCGATCACGACACCCGCTTCCCTTAATCCATGACCTGCAGGCGTATAGCTCATCTCTTTTTGTCCCTCTGCCTGCCTTTTAGTTTTTGTTGGGTAGACGCGGAAGCGGATGATACTCAGCCGATCCCCGCCCGGCTGCTTGGCTATGGCGATCGCATCGCCATCGTGGGAAACTCGATTGCCGATCAGTTGCGGCGCTATGGCTATTTGGAAACGGAGCTCAAGAGGCGAGCGCCGGAAGGAGAATTGACGGTACGGAATTTGGGCTGGGCGGGGGATGCACTGGAGAAAAGAGCCCGTCCTGAGAATTTCGAGTCTGAGGCGGCTTCGCTGAGAGAATTCGGGGTTGATGTTATCATCGCCTGTTTTGGAATAGGGGAATCGTTTGCAGGACCCGAGGGGGTTAGCCGATTCCGAGCAAATCTTACAACGCTCATCAATGAGTATCAGTCTAACCAATACAATGGCTATTCGGTACCTCGGGTCATTCTCGTTACTCCACTGGCTTTCGAGAATCTCGGCAAGCCCATGCCTGATGGCGAGGCCCAGAATCTAAATTTAGCTGTATACGCTACGGCTATGAAAGAGGTGGCTCAAGAGAACGGTCTCCTGTGCATCGACTTGTTTTCACCTACATTGGCTTTGTCACAAGAGGGCGGAGCGTCTAAGATGACGACCAATGGCGTGATTTTGAGCCCATACGGGGCTTGGGTGTCCAGCCATTTTATCGCCGACGGTCTTGCTCCCGGATACAGTGGTTTGGAAATAGCCCTAGGCGGAATCGAACCGGTTGTCGCTAACGGGGCTAATATCGAAGCGGCTAAAGCGCGCAGCAACCAAGCGTATTCGTGGAACCAATCGGAAGCCCGTTGGAAAACTCCACCACCGCAGGACAGTTCCCTTCATCCTTCGCTCAGGCGCTGGACGGATCGCCTTCGGGCTACTGGCTTAGACGAAGGCGTTTACGCCTTGACTGTAAATGGGCGCGAAATAGCCCGAGCCACCAGTTCCAAATGGAACGAGGGTCTTGCCTTGAAAAATCTTTCCGAGCAATCGCAGGTGGAAGCCTTTCGCAAAGGGATCGTAGAGAAGAACGACCAGTTTTTCCTCAGCTGGAGATCCCTGAACCAGGTCCACATCGTAGGCACGCGGCGCAAATCCCCCAGCGGAAGGGCCCTTCCAGGAGAACTTAAGCAATTTCGGGCGAACGCAGAGGTAGGCGAGCGCGAACTCGCCAAGTACCCGGAATTTGACGAAACGTCCCGCTGGGAGTTTAGAAAGGTGGTAGATTGAAATGATCCATTCGATTCCAATGAGAGTTCTTTCGGCCGCTTGTTTGGCTATTTTTTCTGTGTCAATGGCAGGAGCCCAGGGGCTCGCCCCGATCAAGGCTAGCAATCAAGTGGGAGCGGATCTCGACTTGATGGACAACCATGATCCTGAAGTTGAACGACAAAGCTTCGATGTGCTGGACGGATTCGAAGTGAATCTTTTCGCCGCCGAGCCTATGCTGGAAAATCCGGTCCACATGGTCTGGGGGCCGCGCGGGCGTCTCTGGGTGGCTTGTTCCTGGTCCTATCCGCAATTGCGGCCCGGGGAGCGGCCCAATGATCAGATCATAATATTGGAGGATACAGACGGCGATGGGACTGCAGACAAATCAACGGTTTTCGCGGATGGACTCTATATTCCTACCGGCATTGAATTAGCCAATGGCGGTGTTTATGTCGGCCAGACTCCCGATATCCTTTTTCTGAAGGACACGGATGGCGATGATCGGGCGGATATCCGGCAAGTTGCCCTGACCGGTTTCGGCATCGAAGATAGCCACCATTCGATCAGCGCCTGGCGTCGAGGGCCGGGCGGTTGGATCTATTTTCAGGAAGGCCTGTTTATCCGCACGCAAGTACCCACCCTGAATGGCATCGTCCGCAACAACGATGGAGGCGTCTACCAGTTTAAGCCGCAAACGGGGGAGTTTCGCGTTTTCGCTAATCTAAGCGTCGGCAATCCCTGGGGACATGTATTTGATTATTGGGGTCAGTCCTTTCTGGTAGACAATCCAAGAATTAATTACCTGTCCCCTTCGACAGGGAACGGCGGGGTCAAAATCGGCGCCTTCACGCTCATATCCACGCAAAAGCAGTGTGGGGGCGACCTCATAAGCGGAAGCCACATGCCGCCAGAATTGTATGGGCAACTGATGAGTGGACGCTTTAAAAGCCGAGCCGTTATCCGCTACGGATTCGATGAAGATGGATCCGCTTTCAAGGCATCGGAACTAACGCCTCTCGTTTCCGCCAAGCATCCGAATTTTCGCCCTGTGGATGTCAAGATGGGCCCCGACGGAGCCGTGTATGTCGCTGACTGGTATAATCCCATTATAAACCATGCGCAACACGATTTCCGAGATCCGCGGCGGGATGCCGAGCATGGGCGCATCTGGCGTATCACTGCCAAGGGTCGGCCACTGGCTGAAAAACCCGATCTTTTATCCCAATCGATCGAAGAACTCGTTGCCAATTTGCAGAGCGAAGAGCTTTGGGTACGGGATCAAAGCCGACTCGTTCTCACGGAAACCGATCTGCAAGCAACCCTTCGAGCCCTTGCCGCATGGAGCGAAAATCTCGATCCCAGCGATCCGAACTATGATCACCATATCATAGAGGGGTTATGGCTCTACCAGTCGCTGGACGAGCCGAATGAGGCTTATTTGCGAAGAGCCCTAGAACTCAATACGGGTCAAGCCAGAGCCGCGGCAACGCGTCTAATTCGCTATTGGCATAGAGATTTATCGGATCCGATTGGCATCGTCGCCCAAATGGCTAGCGACCCCTTCCCAAGAACGCGAATGGAGGCTGTCCTGGCAGCTGGATTTCTGGAAGACGCCAGAGCTCTACCCGCCGCTTTGAATGCTTTGGACTATCCAGTGGACAAAGCCATCGAATCAGCCCTAGAGCAAACCTCCATCGCCTTGGCTAGTTTCGTTAAGCCGTTGTTGGAAGACGGGGCCCTAGCGTTTAGCGAAGATCGTCACCGTGACTACGCCCTGAGGGCGGCCGGTCTTGGATTTGGACAACGGCTGGAGAGCTACTTGTCATCGTGGAGCGGAACGAACCGGGAAGTTTCCTCTTTGTGGAGCGAACTTTCTCGGTCCGGTCAGTCTGATGTTTTGGCTCTAGCCATCGATGCCCTAAGCCAGCGGCGGCAGCCTCCAAAGGAACACGCCCTAGGGTTGATGAATGCCTTGAGCCGCGTATCCATTAAAGTTCAATTTCCCCTGCGAGGGAAAATGCTGGCTGTATCGAGGTATATGAAGTCTCCCGACGATGAACTGGTTTCGGGCGCTCTACAATTGCTCAGCAGTTGGAAGATCGACGAAGCGGCTCCTGCATTGTACCAGATTCTTGGGGACGACTCCCGTCCGCTTGATTTGAGGCATTCCGCAGCGGCAGCAATTGGACGGCTAGAACAGAAAGAGCACATGGATCGATTGGCTGCCCTGTTTACCGATTCCAGCGATCCGCAGGCGCGTTACTTGGCTTCCTACGGAATGATGCACGGCGATATAGAAGTGGCTACCCCTTATGTTGCTGAGGCTCTACAGTCGGATTCCAGGGCGGCGGATCCTGAAATTCTGATTCGCGAATACGCCTCTCGGGATGGCGGTTTTGAACTGCTTAAAGCAGCTCTGGGCGAGCGGTCTTTGCACACTTCGGTTCGCCAAAAACTCAAGGCCTATGTCAATCGAGTGGGGCTGATATCGCCCGAATTATCCGAGCTTCTGGAATCTCATGACTCGGGCTCTTTGGCAGAGAGATTGCTCGCCGAGGACGTTTCCGTCCTGGCTTCTGATGCCCTGGAGCAGGGGGACCCGTTCCGCGGGGAAATCCTTTTTCGGAAAACCAGTTTGGCCTGCGCGAGTTGCCATGCCATCGGAGGAGCCGGTCCTAGCGTTGGTCCCGACCTCACTGCCATAGGATCAGCGGCTCCTGCTGAGTACATCGTCGAATCGATATTGTTGCCGAACAAAGCGCTCGCCGAGCACTTCGAGAATTTCAGCTTAGTCACCAGAGATGGAGGGGCCTACGTGGGATCGCTTGTATTCCGCAATGAACGGCAGGTCACCATCAAGGACGCCATCTCCTCGCAAGAGGTTACTATCGCCCGCAATCGCATTCGAAAAATGACGGAAATGCCCTCGCTTATGCCGGCAGGGTTGGCCAACCAACTCAAGAATCGACAAGAGTTTTTGGACCTTACCAGTTTCGTGGCTCAGCTCGGTCGCCCAGGGCCATTCGCGGTATCCAAGGCTCAAGTGATTCGGAAATGGGATGCTGCGGAAAGCGCTATCGCTCCGGAATCGATGTCCGACCAATCTATCCACGATATAGCCAATTGGCAACGACACTACAGCAGGGCTAGAGGAGAGCTATCGATAGATGCCAGCGAATCTTCCAGCAATTCAATCATCGCCAAGGGAAATGTGGAAGTGAATCGGGCGGGTTCCATTCGTTTAAACCTGGAAGGGGCGCGTGACCTTCGGCTTTGGATCGATGGTCAGGAAGTAGCTGATTTGGACGGCTCGATTGAAATCGCCGGTGGTCTTAGAGAGTTTGTATTCGTCTTTCCCGCTTCCTCGAGTCCGGCATATGAGCTCAGGGTAGAGCTGATTGACGGTGATGAAAATCCGGCTCGGTACCAAGTCGTCGGTGGACTTTGAGGGCAACGGCTTTCTAGTCTTCTATCGGAATGTCTGAAGCGAAAAAGGTATAAACTATTTAGAATTTTCGTTTTTAGCGAAACTGCGGTCCAAGGGCTAGCGTTTTCGTGGAATCAATCAAATGAGATTTGCAGTGGGCGTCGTTGGAGCGTGGACGGTTTTATTTTCGGGGGCTTGCTTCTTGCCAAGCGTATTGGCTAGCGTCCAAGAACTAGAAGAAATTGCGGAGTTCCGAAGGGAACTGAACCGGGATCTTCCCGACGGGTTTTTCACCCCGGCGACAACACCGACAGCGCCAGTTCCCGTTCATCGTCTCTATGCAGAATGGGAACCCGCTAGCAGAGCTCTAATAAGCGTTCCTCTCGGGATTGTCCTCACTGAGCCGAAAGCGTTATCCTTTGTAATCGCATTTCTTGAAGCGACTGTCGCCCACATTCCAGTGGGGATTCTTTTCGATCGAGATGAAGAGATGCGGCTGGGTCGGTTCATTCGGGAAATCGAGAAAAGCGAAATTTTGAAAAATTACGCGGAAACTCGAATCGACTATGTGGAAAGCCGAGCCCAGAATTTTTGGATACGGGACCATGGGCCGCAGTTCGGCCAATTGAAAAACGGCAATCTTCTGGTCATCGATCCTATTTACAGGCAACTCGAAGCAATAGCGGTGAACGAGCGAGATGCGTCCATGGGGAATCTCAATCATATCCATTATGCCAACGACCTGACGCCTCAGTATATTGGCAAATATCTCCGTTCATTCCACGAGTACGAGACCATCCCTTCCCGGCCACCCCTACAATTACACGGCGGGGATTTCGCCAGTGATGGTCGCGGGAATGTATTCCTGACAGAGGATACAGTTCTGGAAAACGGGGAAAATTGGGACCGAATCGAAACGATTTTCGATCAGTACCTTGGGGCGGAAAATGTTTACGTCCTGAGCCCCCCGAATGGGAAAACGGCCCGGCATTTGGACGTGCTTCTCAAAGCTGTCAGCGAGAACACGATCTTCGTTTCCCAAGCGCCGGCCTTACAGCCAGGAGCTTCGATCTACAACCGAACTATGCGGGAGCAGCTGAAGCGAACGGTTGCCAATAATTTGGCCTACCTTAAACGGAATCTTCCTGAAAAGCGAATCGTTCAATTGCCCATGCCAAGTCCCTTCGTCGTAAAGCGGGATGCTCGACTGAATCGATTGAGAAAAGAGATTACTCAAATCGTTTGTCGAAAGGCTGGTGTTGACTACGCGTTGGCGACCAATCCGAACCACAAGCTTAAAGGCGTAGAGGCCGCTCGCAGCGCCGTTGCTCTTGAGATCCTCATGGATACAGGTTTGAATATCAATTTCAATAATGATGAGCATTTAGAAAAGCTTTCCCGCAAGTATCTCGATTTAGGTGTACAAGAATATCTGGATACCTATGTGGATGACTGGATTTTCTATCGTTCGTATGCTAATAGCCTCATTGTCGTGAACGAACGATCGGAAGCGCTCATCCTGCTACCACGTTTTTCGCCCCAAGAGGGGGAATCTCAGGACGAGTACGATGCTATGGAAAACGAGGTGGAAAACCGCTATTCGGAGGTTTATCCATCCGCCGCTCTCAAGTGGGTGAATTGCGACGCCATCAGCGCGTTAGGGGGATCTCTTCATTGCATGAGCATCACGGTCCCCGTTCGAAAAGGGCTGAATAAGTCTAAGAGAGTGTCTAATAAACCATCGTCTTAGGGTCGCTGCAAGCGTTGTCCCTATAGCGAAAAACTCGATATCCTCGACTTTTAGACACTTCCTAAGTACATTTTCTCTCTCGATATTTCCAAAGCAACCGTGGTTTAATCTCAATCGATGAGTAACCTTCCTCGATTCAGACTGATCTACTGGAGTGTCGCTACTGCCTGCCTTGGAGCTTTTCTCCCAAGCAATACCGAAGGCAAACGGCCTAATATCGTCTTCCTGCTGACCGACGATCAAAGCTTTTACACCATGGGGTGCTATGGCGCGCCGGACGCGCAAACTCCGCATCTCGATAAGCTCGCTGCTGACGGCCTCGTATTCGATCATCATTACGATACTACCGCAATTTGCATGGCCAGCCGGGCCAATGTGATGACCGGGAAATATGAATACAAAAACGGGACGAACTTCGAACATGGCGACATGATGCAGTCGCACTGGGAACGGTCGTATCCGATCCTGCTGAGAAAGGCCGGATACGTTACCGCATTCGCTGGTAAATTCGGATTTCTGGTCGCCGACAATCCCCAGGCAAAAGGCCGCTTGCCAGAGGAGGATTTCGATTGGTGGGGCGGGGGACCAGGACAGACCCACTACGAAACCGCAAAAAACCAGTCGATGGCTCGCTATGCTAAGGAATACCCGCACTCGACCTTATCCTATGGAGCCTTCAGCCGGGATTTCATAGAAGAGGCGTCCTCTGGAGAAAAACCGTTCTGCCTGTCCATCAGTTTCAAAGCGGCCCATCGTCCGACAACGCCGGATCCGCGTTTTGACGATGTCTACAAGGGAAAGACCTTTACCAAGCCAGGTAACTATGGCCGCGAATATAGCGAGCATTTGTCTAAGCAAAGCAAGCAGGGCCGTCAATGGGAGCGATTCCATGGTTGGAATTACAACGACAAATACGATGAAGTTATGGCCATTTATCATCAGCAAATTTATGGCATCGATGTCGCCGTAGGAATGATACGCGATGCCCTAGAGGCTAGCGGTGTCAGCGAGAACACCGTCGTAATATTCACATCAGACAATGGCTTTTTTTGTGGATCGCACGGATACGGATCTAAGGTGCTGCCATACGAAGAAGCCTCTCGCGTTCCGCTCATCATGTACGACCCACGGCATGAAAACAGCGGCAAGGGGTACCGGACTCAGTCGTTAACTGGGAACATCGATTTCGCTCCTACCATTTTTGATTTGGCGGGTTTACCGATACCGGGGGATGTGGATGGGAAAAGCTTGCTTCCCCTTTACGACGATCCGCAAGCGACCATTCACGAATCGATGCAATTGATCAATGCTTGGGGGTCGATCGAGGCCCAAAGCCTGGGAGTCATTACTAAAGATTGGAAATACATCTATTGGCCCTTTGGCGGCGATGGCTTTGAGCCCACTGAAGAGCTCTTTCACGTGAGCCAAGATCGTTTGGAATTGGTGAACCGAGCCGTCGCGAATCAAAGCCCTGAGGTTCTCAGTCAAATGCGTCGCATCTATGATAGAGCTGTTGATTCCTGGAAGTCCGACGCAGTGCCCTACAACAACTACTCTGGATACGGAGACTATTATGACCGCAAACGTCCATGGCCCAGAAAAGCGGATCGTCTACCGAGGTAATAGATTTTGAACCACGACTTCCAGGGAGAACACAGACTAGTTAATTTCCAAATGATCCTCTTATCTGAGTTATCTGTGTAATCTGTGGTTCAATAACAATCCCAACAATAAATGACTTTAACTGAAAGCACCTTTTCGGAGAACGTTATTGGGTCGGCGATGGACGTTTTGAATACGCTCAAACCTGGACTTGATGAAAAGCTTTACGAGCGAGCTCTTGTCATCGAGTTGAAGAAAATAAACGCGGTATAGCTATCTACCGGCAGAAGGCATTCGAAGTCTACTACCAGGACGAGCTGATTGGGACGCTCGTTCCCGATCTCATCGTAGAAGACGATCTCGTTGTGGATGCAAAAGTAGCTTCCGCCTTCAACGAAAGTTACATGGCGCAAATGCTTGGCTCCTTGAATATCACGGTTATAGAAACGGGTTTTCTGTTGAACTTCAAATTCTCCAAACTTGGAATAAAGAGAGTCAGGGCTTTCAATCAGTAAGAGGTTTCTCAACCACAGATATCACAGATGGCGTAGATAATGATGGGGTTCGATAGGAGATTCCTCCTATATTTAGAAAATAAATCTGTGCTCTCTGTGAAATCCGTGGTTAGCTTAGGGGTCCTTTAAGATGAAACCAATCTCCACTTACGTTGATCGCCGTTCCTTTTTGCGGGGATTAGGCGCATCAGTCGCATTACCGTTTCTGGAATCGCTGAATATCACCCGTCCATTGCAGGCTACCGCTAGCCCTGCTGACCAGGTTCCCATGCGCATGGTCTGCATCGGCCTCAATTACGGCCTCTACCCAGGCGATTTCTTCCCCAGCGAAACCGGTCCTGACTACAAGCTTCCAAAGCTGTTGCAGCCTCTCGCCCGCCTTCGCAACGAATTTACCGTATTTTCTCAGCTCGATCATCCGGGAATCAAGGGTGGGCATGAAGCGGTGCACACCTACCTATCCGGCATCATGTCCAATAAGGCCAAAGCTATGCCAGAGGGGAATATCACTGTAGATCAAAAGGCAGCCGAATTTGTCGGTTCGCAAACGCGTTATCCCTCGATCTCCATTGGTATTGGAGGAGGGAGCATATCCTGGACGCGAAACAGTGTCGAGGTCCCGCCGATCTCATCGCTTCAGGATCTGTTCGACGCTCTTTTCCAAGAAACGCCTGAATCCAAGAAGCAAAGATTGGCCACATCTTACAAACTCAATAGCAGTATACTAGACGTGGTTCGCGACGATACAGCAGCGCTGAAAAAACGTATCAGTAAAGCGGACAAAGAAAAACTGGACGAGTATTTCACGTCCATTCGGCAGGTAGAGCTACGCTTGGCTCAATCAGCTGCTTGGCTGTCGGAGCCCAAACCTAAAACCGATTATCGATTGCCTCAACCTATTCCTGCCGATTTTTATCACGAAGTTCCTCTTTTCTACGATTTGATGCGCTTGGCATTAGAAACGGACTCAACACGCGTCCTGTCTTGCGCTATCAATGGCTGGGGCGGAGATTCCGGACTTCCTGGAGTGACCCAGGGATACCACTTTCTCACGCATCACGGACAAGACGAAACCCGACTGCAACAGTTGTCGATCATCGAGACTTTCCACACTAGGCAGTTCGCTCAATTTTTGGGTGAACTAAAACGAACTCAAGCTTCGGATAGCGAATCGCTGCTGGAAAAAACAATCGTGCTATTTGGCAGCGGAATGGGAAATGCTAGTTCTCACTCGAATAGGGATCTCCCCTTGATCTTGGCTGGTGGGGGATTTCGCCACGGCGAACATAAATCCTATAGCAAATCCGGCAGTCGCCAGACTCCGGCCTGTAATGTCTTCGTATCCATGCTACAGCGATTTGGTCTGGAAATAGACCAGTTTGGCACGAGCACGGGAACCTTGGAAGGACTAGTATAAGAAGTGATAGGGGCTTTCCAGAACGCTTTAGTAGGGGCAGAGAGAACTGCGTGCCGGGCGACGCTTATGCGAAGACTGGGCTCGGCCCTCCGGTCAGTCAAAAAGGCGAAGGACCGAGCCCTTCGACATCGCTTAAGTTTTATCGGTCCCCACTGCCTTTCAATACCGGTGAAAATCCTAATCGTGTGGTTATTTGGAATTGCAGCTTCCTCTGCCCAAAGTTCGAATTCCGAAATCGATCCGCTCAAATTTCTGGATACGTATTGTCTCCATTGCCATGGCGAGAATGAGCAAAAAGGGGATCGGCGGTTCGATGGCCTTGGATTAGACTTTTCCAGCGAGGACGATGCCTACGCGTGGCAAGAGATTCTAGATATGATCAACCTCGGCGACATGCCGCCTGAGGAGGAGGCGCCTCCCTCCAATGCCGAATCCAAAGCCATAGTTGGTTGGATAACAGGCAACTTGGAAACGGCCTATGCCCTGCATGCCGAGGAAAGTGGATCCAACCTTCGCCGGCTAACCCGGTATGAATACCTCTATACAATTAGAGATCTCTGCGGCGTGAAGATCGATTCCTTCGATCCCACCAGTTCCTTCCCGCCAGATAGTCGCCACAAAGGTTTTGAGAATATTGGCGATATGCTAACGCTTTCGGACTACTTACTAGAACGTTATCTGGAAGCAGGGTCTCAAGTGATTGATAAAGCGGCTGGAATCCTTAATCCGGACGTTTATGTCGATGAGCATTTTACTCCTGACGACATGTGCGACCGGATCTTTCATTTTCGCCCGCAAATCTGGTTTGAAGTCAATGTGGATGGGAGCTACGTCGATGTCGGCCATGGCGATCGCAAATCAGATCGCGTTTACGCGGATCGATTCAAAGGCGTTCCAGCCGATGGCTATTATACCATTCGAGTCAAAGCGGAGGCCATCAACCGAATCAATCGCTACGATCCCGATTTGCTGGGGATCGATCCAAACGAGCCAATAAAAATGGAAGTTCTGGTGACAGATCCTAGCGTCAACTATCCAGGTAGGCGATACAATGTATCAGATCGCGTCGTAGCCAGTATCCCTTTGTTGGATCATGAGACAGAGATCTACGAAATCCACGCGTGGATGGATAAAGGTTTTGTTCCGGTTATCCGCTACGCCAACGGGCCGCAGCCCTTCAAGGGAGTGTTGACCCGAATAGCTCCTCGCTATCACCCGGAGGTGCTGCCGAGCAACTGGCGAGATGGGGTGGCGGCCAAGCCTGCCGAGAATCAGGAAATCTATCTCTCTGACGTTTACGAAGGTCCGCGCATGCGTATCCACTATATGGAAGTAGAAGGACCTGCTCAGACAGCTGAAGTCTCGAGAGCAACGATGGCTCTTTTCGGTAGGCATGCGAATCTCGACTCCACGAGAGAAGCCGAACAAGCCATTGAACGCTTTGTCGGTCGAGCGTTCAGGCGCCCTCCGCTGGCCAGCGAAGTGGATCGCTATCAGCAGTATTGCCAATCCTTGATTCGCTCCGGCCAAAGTGTGAAAGAGGCCACCCTGGCAACCTTTAAAGCCATCCTTTGCTCGCCGAATTTTATCTATGTGGAGGCTCCCCAGAACTTCGGCGAATCAGAGGGAGCGATCGATTCCGAAAAGTCCCGCCAATACGCCCTGGCATCGCGCCTATCCTACTTTCTTTGGAGTTCCATGCCGGATGACGAACTTTTCGAAAGCGCAGCGACTGGGGCTCTGAGCGACCCTGAAGTTCTCAGGGAACACACGCTCAGGCTTTTGGAAGATCCGAAGTCGAAAGCCTTCGCGGACCACTTTACCGATAGCTGGCTGCAATTGAACGAGCTGGGCTCCATGCCGCCGGATACCATGAAATTCAAAGCCTACCATGACCGGCAATTGGAACCATTGATGAAGGAGGAGACTCGGCTCTTTTTCCAGGAGGCCTTGCGGGCCAACCTGGATATTGATACTTTCATCGATTCCGATTTCACTTTTCTCAATCGCTATTTAGCGGACTTGTACGGAATCGAAGGGGTGGCGGGCGATCGGCTGCGCAAAGTGTCTTTGCCCGAAAACTCGAATCGGGGCGGGCTCTTGGGGCACGCCAGCATACTAACTGCTACCTCCAATGGAGTGGAAACTTCGCCAGTTGTCAGAGGAATCTGGGTATTAGAGAATATTTTAGGGACGCCCCCTTCGCCGCCCCCGCCGGACGTAGAGCCGCTGGAACCTGATATTCGGGGAGCAACCACTGTCCGAGATCAGCTCATCAAGCACCGGAAAGTGGAAACCTGCGCGGACTGCCATCGAAAGATCGATCCTATCGGGTTCGCATTGGAAAATTTCGACCCTATCGGGGGCCACCGTTCTCACTATCGCGATGATGACGGAAAGATAACTAACCTAGTGGATACAGCTGGAGCCTTGGCGAGCGGGGAAGCTTTTACCGATATCGATGAACTAAAGATATTGCTGTTAGCGCGGAAGGATCAATTCGCTCGCTGTCTAACTGAAAAGATGCTGACCTATGCCCTCGGCAGGGAGCTTCATTTTTCCGATCGTCCAGCCGTTGAGTTCATTGTCTCGCAGTTGGAAGATAGAGGCTACGGCCTTCGGGGCTTGGTTGAGTTGGTCGTTACCAGCGAAGCGTTCAGGGAAATCTAGCTCCACTGGAATGGCCTTTGGACCGCTCAATTTTGTGAACTTCTCCCGTCCTGCTCACGGGCGCCGACTTAACTAAAGATTGGAGAAATGAACGTGCCGGGACGTCGCGTTCCGCCCTTGATGATAGTGCAAATGGGTGGAGCTCGACCTCAGGGCGAGCTCAATTGATGTTCATCCGCGGAAACGCGTTTTTACCAAGAAACTTGCTTAGCTGTGAATCAAGGTAGCCATCTGCTTGCTGCCGAAATTTCTGGTCAGATCGAGAGCTGCCAGTGATAGTTGTTTAGTCATGAACAAGTTTCGTTCCCTCGTTTTGCTGCTAAACCTGTTAACCACCCTAAGCGCTCACGCTCTCGAGCCGCTGATAGCCCGAAAAGGGGATCTGCTCTTCGAGGATCGCTTTTCCAAATCGGAACCGAAACCTGAATGGCAGTCCCTTCACGGAACACGCTGGAAGATCGATAATGGCGTTTTTCGAGGTATACCGTCCACCAAGGAGTTTCAGGCCAGCCGCGACAACCACACGGGCGCCACTCCCAGCATGAGGTTGATCGCCTCCGCGAGGGATTGTATTCTGGAAATGTCGGTGAAGATTAGTGGCGAACTCAAAGCGGTCCATATCGGACTCAACGAGGGAAGCACTCGAGACACTTCCGGCCATATTTTTCGGCTCATTCTCAGCGTGGATGATGGGGTCGCCTTGCAAAAGGACCGGAACTCTCAGATTGAAGGCGACACGGATCAGATCCTGGACCGGGCCGACTGGAATATCGAGCGGGACCGCTGGTATCGAGTTATGATCGAAACCCGCGGCGACGAGGTTCTCTCTCAAATCGAAGGAGGACCGATTCTTATAATGCGTCACCCCCGCTTGGATGTACCCAAGGCTTCGGGCAACTTGAAATCGCGCGGCGGGGAAGGGGCCATCGCTTACGATGATGTTCGTCTGTGGGAATCTCTACCTAGAAACAACAAGGTCCCCAATTGGAAAAAACACACCATCGTTCCATCCGGTTCCGGCGATATTAATTCGGCTGTTACCTCTGACTTTGATGGAGATGGGCAACGGGACGTCATCGCGTCCTATGGGGGCAATGTCGTTCTTCACCGAGGCCCCGACTGGAAGGCTACCGTCATACACGAGTTTACGCCAGGATTGTCGCGAAACCGTCCAAGAGACAATTGTATCCATTCCTGCCTGCTAGATGTCGATGGCGATGGGGACATGGATTTCGTCGGCTCCAACAACACCGTGTTCTGGCTGGAGTGTCCAGACGAGCCCTTTTCAGGAAAACTTTGGCAGTATCGAACCGTGGACGACGTTATACTCGGTACCCATTGCCTCATTACGGGCGATGTCAATGGCGATGGGAAAGAGGATCTGATCGCCAATTCGGGACGTGGACCGGAGAACACTGAGATCCCGTTTTCCATTGCTTGGATAGAAACGCCAAAAAATCTGAGTCGATCGGATGAATGGATACGCCATGTTTTCGCCCGGAACGATGCTCCCGGCGGATCGCATTACATGGGAATTGGCGACGTGAATGGCGATGGCCGACTGGAAATTGCAGCCGGAGCGAAGGGCGGCATAGGTTTTCCAGACGGTGAATGGTTCGCCTATTGGATTCAGCCCAAGGACCCTTCGAAAAAATGGGAAAAGCGCCTATTGTCTGACAGGGAGTGGGGAGCGTCCAATATCCATCCCGGGGATCTCAATGGCGATGGGCATATGGATTTTATGGCCTCAAGAGGCCACGGGGTAGGGCTTCTTTGGTTCAAAGGTCCAGACTTCCAGTCAATAGAGATCGACCCGAAAAACGTGGGCCCTCATAGTCTGGTTCTCCAAGATCTCGATGGCGACGGCGATCTGGATGGTGCCACTTGCGGCCGCTTCCAGACAGGCGACATGCTTTGGTATGAGAACGATGGTTTGGGGAATTTCACGAAACACCTCGTGGGCGTGAATCAGGGTTCGTACGATCTTAGAGCGGAAGACATGGATAGCGATGGCGATTTAGATTTCCTCGTGGCCGGCCATTGGTCTGGAAATGTGGTCTGGTATGAAAACCGCTGAAGTTAGAATTTGAATATGGAAAGAATTGGATTTATAGGGCTGGGGGCGATGGGTTTCGGTATCTGCAGAAACTTAATCAAAAAAGGTTATCCAACGACGGTTTATGATCTCCGTGCCGATGCTCTGGAGCCGTTTGAGACGATTGCCTCGATTGCAGATGGTCCGGACGATGTTTTGCGGGACAGCGAATTTATTTTCTTCTCCCTGCCTTCTTCCAAAGAAGTGGAAGAACTGGTGGGGCATTTCCTGGAAAAAGGCGTAGAGGGGAAGACGCTGATTGACCTGTCGACCAGCGATCCTTTCTCCACGAAGCAACTCAACCAGAAAGTCGCAGACCATGGGGGGACTTTTGTGGATGCGGCGTTGGCAGGATCTCCCGACGATTGCGAAAACGGGAAGATTATGGTTTTGTTTGGAGGCAGAGAAATCGATTACGCCGATCTGGAACCGATAATGAAAAGCTTCTGCGGCAAATATAAATACGCAGGTGAAAGCGGTTCGGGCCACCTGGCCAAACTGATGATGAACTTTATCGGTCTTTCCTACATAGCGGCCTATGCGCAAACCTTTCCCCTGACAGAAAAGATGGGCTTGGATAGCCGCATACTCGAAGAACTCATTTCAGAAAGCGGCCTGGGTTGCGGCACTTTCAAATTCTACGCTCCCAAATTGATATCCAAGTCCTATGACTTGGCTTTCACGCTTGAGCTCGCTCACAAAGATCTAACTTACATCCGCAAGCTGTTCGAGGCTTTCCAGGTTCCAGCCTTTTCCCTGGATGGAACCTTGAGTTTGATGCGCACCGGAATCAAAGATGGAAGAGGCAAAAAAGACGTTAGCGAAATATGCGCCGTCATGCATGAATTTTTCGAAGGCAAAACAGCGCAAGTTTCCTGATTTAACCAGCCACTCATAAAGTTCGCTAAATCCTTTCGTATGCTTCAATCCTGCAAATCATCTATCTTACTTGGAGCCACCGCCTGCCTCCTTCTCTCTAGCTGCTCTCAGGAGTCTCGTATCAAAACTGTCAAGGACCTCGACAACGATCGGGACTGGGGCATCTACAGGGGCGACCAGCGGTCCAATCAGTTCTCTTCGCTCGATCAAATCAATGTGGATAATGTATCCAAACTGGAAGTCGCTTGGACTTACCGAACGGGGGACGCCACCAAAAGTTCGGCCATTCAATCCAATCCCATCATCATCGACGGCTTGCTTTACTTCGTCTCCCCAGCGGGGCAGCTCACCGCTCTAGAAGCGGCCACCGGAGCGCTTCAATGGAAATACGATCCGAGAACAGAAGAGCAAAAAAATGGCAATTACGCAGTCATCAGTCGAGGAGCCTCTTACTGGTCGGACGGCGAAGAGCAGCGCATCTTTTTTTCTACGGATTCCTTCCTCTATGCAGTAGACGCTAAAGAGGGAACGCTTGTTACGGAATTCGGCGAGAATGGGCGGATAGACTTTCGCGACGATCTAGGAGTAGATCCTGAAACTGTGGATACGTCTATGACCACGCCGTGCGCGGTTTTCGAAGACTACCTCATTCTCGGAACGCGAGTGGGCGAAGGGTTTGGATCCTCTCCAGGACCAGTGAGAGCCTATAATGCGCGCACCGGGGCCTTTGAATGGATCTTCCATACCATACCGAAAGAAGGCGAATTCGGCTACGATACTTGGGAATTCGTCGAAGGCGAAACCTATGGAGGGGCCAATCCTTGGGGCGGGCTAACTGTAGACGAAGAACGTGGCTGGGTCTTTGCCGCTACCGGATCGCCAACCTATGATTTCTACGGAGCCAATCGGAAAGGAATGAACCTTTTTGGCAATTGCGTGCTGGCTCTGAACGCCCGAACGGGCGAACGGATCTGGCACTTCCAAACCGTGCATCATGACATCTGGGATATGGACAACCCTCCGGCCCCCATTTTGGTCGAATTGGAGATCGACGGGGCTCCGCGAGATGCGGTGATACAGATGACCAAGATGGGATATATGTTCGTCCTAGACCGGGAGACGGGAGAACCTTTGTTCCCCGTCGAAGAACGACCAGTGCCTGCCTCCGACGTTCCTGGTGAAGAAACCTGGCCAACCCAGCCATTTCCCTTGAAACCGCCTCCATTGACGCGCCAAGGTTTTACTAAAGACGATTTGACCGATCGGACTCCCGAGGCTCGAGCCAATGCCTTGGAGGTCTTCGGCAGCTTTGGTCCGTCTGAAATGTTTACGCCGCCGAGCTTGCGCGGCCACGTACTTTTTCCTGGCATGTCAGGCGGCATGGAATACCACGGGGCTTCCTTCGATACGGAGAGGAAAATGCTCTATGTAAACGTCAACGAGAGCTCGAACCTCATGAGGCTGAATCAAACGGTAATGCTGAAAGACGATTCGCTACTCAGCGAATACGAAAGAGGGAAGGCCCTTTATCAGCTCAATTGCGCTTCCTGCCACGGGCTAGAATTGAAGGGTTTGCCCCCAGCCATACCGTCTTTAGCCGATTCGACCAAATCTGACAGCGAGTTGCGTTCGATCATACTCAATGGAAAAGGAGCCATGCAGCCCTACAAGAGTTTCACGGATGAACAATTGGACGGATTGTTGATGTATATCGAAAAACCTGATACAAAAAATACAAGCTTCGAGGGAAAGGAAACGAAGGTGGTATACTTGCTGCAAGGATACATCCGTTTCATCGATGATGATGGAATGCCTCTTTTCTCGCCTCCTTATGGAAGCTTAGCCGCGGTTGACCTCGACGACGGATCGATTAAATGGAAAAGACCCTTAGGCGAGTATCCGGAACTCGTAGAAATTGGAATACGCAACACCGGCACGCGAAATTTTGGGGGAGCAGTAGCCACGCGTGGCGGAGTCATTTTCATCGGGGCAACGGCCGATGAGAAATTTCGAGCCTTCGATTCGGAATCCGGAGAAGTGCTCTGGGAGTTTCAGCTTCCTTTCGGCGCTTACGCGACGCCCTCAATCTACGAAATCGACGGCAAGCAATACGTCGTTGTTTGCGCTGGCGGTGGACAAAAGGTGGCTCGAACTAAATCGGGCGATTTTGTTTACGCCTTCGCTTTGCCGGATTAGGACAAACGGTAGCGGCCGCTCTCCGATCGGCCATCCACACACAAAACTATTATGCCCGCTCGGAGATCGGTCGCTACCCATTGGAGCATATGAATTATTTAATCGGAGTTCGCAGCGCTACTCCCCGAAAAACGGGAAAATTTCCATGAGCTCGTCCCGGCTTGGCTGGCGGCCGTATTCGCAAAGCTCGAAGGCTTCCGCGTACTTGACCTCGGATCCGATCTTGCGCCCGTAAAGCTCAATAAGCTTAGCCCGAAAGCGATTGGCGATATTCCCGTAGCGCACCTTCATTCGCTGGGCAAGCTGGGCTTTTCGAGCCTCTCGCTCCTGCCCCGAAGCTGGCACTGGTATGACGGATTCGAAGTCGCGGGTAGCCCAATAGCTCTCAATTTGCGATTCGAGCTCCCACAGTGCATCGATTTTCTGGTCGATGACCGAATCGATGCTAACGACGATGTCGGGATCCATGGGATTTGGCTTTTGAAAACCGTCTTCCGTGTAGAGAAAAACCGGATTCTTGGTGAGATTGGGGACCAGAGGCATGAAGGATTTCACGATTACCATGAAAGCCGCATCTTGAACCAAAATTCCGGTGTATCGATGATCTGGATGATAGTCGTTGGGGCGATGGGCGATTACGACATCCGCATTCCACTCGCGAATCGACTTGGTGATCTTGCGGCGGTTTTCCAAAGTGGGCATGATTTCGCCATCGTGAATGTCGTACACCTCAGTCGCTTTCACCCCGAGAATGGCATCGGCTCGCTTTACCTCTTCGGTTCGGCGGCGGGCGAGGGGAGCTCCTGCCTCGCGGGCGTGGCCAATGTCGCCGTTGGTTGTGGAAACGAATTTGACGTGATGCCCCGCAGCTGCCCAAAGAGCTGCTGTTCCACCAGCTTCTAATTCCGCATCATCCGGGTGGGCCCCGAAAACTATGATATTGAGTTTTCCGTCGTCGTCGAGCGTATCGGCTACTAGCTCGGTTGAAGAAGCAAGGAGGGCCCAGGCAAAGAAGCTGGAAATACCAGAAATCAGTTTAATCTGAGTGACGGGAGGATACATGGAAGAGACCCTTACGCAGGGTGATGGATATTTCCAGCTCGAAAATCAGGATAGATCAACCAGTATTGCTTTCACCCACGCTTTTCCTAGCTTTCCTTCAGTATGTTTTGGAATCCTGTAAAGCAAATTTCTGTGGAGGCAGCTCAGAAGCTAGTTGAAGAGAAGGGAGCCCTTCTCTATGACGTAAGACGTCCCGCGGATTTCGAGAAATCCCACGCGAAAGGAGCCATGCTTGCGGATAAGGGGAGAATCGAGTATTTCGTGGAGACTAACGACAAGTCGAAACCTATTGTATGCTATTGCTACCGTGGCGTCTCGAGCCGTATCGCCTGCAAGTATTTGATGAACGCGGGCTTCGAGAACGTCTGGAATCTTAAAGGTGGATACGCTGCCTGGCGGAAATCGAACGGCGAGCGCGAGGAAACGTAGCAATGGCTACTCTGGTTACTGGAGCCAATCGTGGCATCGGACTGGGCTTCGCCAGAGCCTATGCCGAGAAGGGATGGAGCGTGCTAGCGACCTGCCGCGATCCATCGAAAGCCAATGCGTTAAAAGAGCTCGCGTCTTCCTGCTCAAATCTCTGCGTGGCGCCTCTGGATCTTTCTTCCGATCACAGTATCTCTCGCCTCGCTTCCACTTTAGCTGAACGCGCGACATCTATCGACCTTCTCATATCCAATGCCGGCATTCTCGAGAACGAATCTTTCGGTGACTGGACTCGTAAACGCTTTACAGATACATTTGATACGAACGTAATTGGCCCAGCGATTCTCGCCCAGTCCTTGGATTCCGTCCTGACGAAAGATGCCAAGATCGTTCAACTGTCGTCAGGGCTCGGGTCTTTGCAATGGGGCGGCGAGGGCATGTCGGACGGGGATTCCTACTCGATAAGCAAAGCGGCCTTGAATATGCTCACCGTGCGACTCGCTCGGTCCTTCCAATCGACAAAACGAGTCGTTGTTTCCATGAGTCCAGGCTGGGTTGCCACCGATATGGGTGGATTGGGGGCCGATCTGACCGTAGAACAATCGGTTTCCAAAATGTTGGGAACCATCGAAGCATTGACAACTGGGGACTCGGGCCGTTTTATAGATAGTCGAGGAAATTCTATACCCTGGTGAAAGGAAGGAAACCCCAACTCTCCTTTAAGCGTCGCGACGTATCCCAGGTGCCTATGGCGCCGATGATCGATATGGTCTTTTTGTTGCTCGTGTTTTTCATGTGCGTGAGCTCGCTGTCGCAGGCTGGTCATCGCGTCGAGCTAAACTTGCCGGAATCGACCTCTAGCGAGACGCCGAAAGATCTCTCTAAGCGGTTGCTGCTGTCTATCCAGAAGGACGGAAGTTTCTATCTGGGGGGCGCCCGAGTGCCCGAATCCGCGCTGGCCGATCGCCTCTCTGGACTGAGCAAGCGAACGCCCGGGATGAAGCTCCGTATCCGAGCGGACCGCCAAACGGCCTTTGCCGAGATCCGCAAAGCCATGACCGCCGCTAGCGAGGCGGGAATTAGCGACTATATCTACGGAGCCTTTCAGGGAGAATGAGCAATAGGCATAAAACCGCGAAATCGAAACGATCGAAGCGAGGACCCGTCGCGGAGCTGCCCATATCTCCATTGATCGATGTCGTTTTCCTGCTCCTCTTTTATTTTCTGGTTAGCGCCACGATCGAAAAACAGGAGACGGATATCAGCTTCACCTTGCCGGGGGCCATAAAACAATCGAAACCCTTGGAAACGCCAGACGAGCAAGTTGTCCAGGTCATGGAAAATGGACAAGCGGTGGTCAACGATTATCCTTATGATAATCCTGCCGCCACTCGCTACCGGCAATTGGAAACGATGTTGCACCGATTTCGACAAGCAAGCGAAGCGAATTTGGTCAAGTCGCGGATCACCATCGCCCCGAACGACAAAACGCCGCACGAAATGGTGGTGAAGGTCATGGATGCCTGCTCCCATGCCGGCATAGAATCGGTCACCTTCGCCTTCGCTGCCGGCCACTGAAGGGCGTTCAAAATCCGTGGGGGCGTCGCTTGCGGAGACCGTTCTATTTTATGAGTCCTATTTTTTCTGCGCTCTTCGCAAGCAACGCCCCTATAACCGAAAAGGGAATAAACGAGACGTCTGAGTGATAAACGCCCGTCTTTTTATTTGTATTGCCTTGACCAAGGCCATTCAAAGCATCGTTCGGCATGGCTAAAAATTCTCAGGCTACATGGGGCGGGCGGTTTTCGAAAAGCCCGGCGGACCTAATGCTGGCTTTCAGCGAGTCCGTCTCTTTCGACCATCGCTTGGCGCCCTACGATATCGCTGTCAGTCGAGCCCACAGCGCTATGCTTCGACATGTTGGATTGATTAGCCAACGTGAAATGCGGGCGATTCACCAGGGACTGAAGGTTTTGGAGGCGCGAATCGCAGATGGGAAGTTCAAATGGAATCCTGCCTTTGAGGATGTTCATATGAACATTGAGCAGGCTTTGACGAAGATCGCCCCGGAAGCGGCCAAGCTGCACACGGCTAGGAGCCGCAATGATCAAGTAGCTACCGATTCACGCATGTTTCTGAAAGAGGCTTGCCAACAGCTGATAACTCAGTTGAACGGTCTGCAACGAGCTCTGCTTTCCTTGGCGGAATCCAATCAAGAGATATACATTCCTGGATACACGCATTTGCAGCGCGCCCAACCCGTCTCGGTCGCCCACCATTTGCTTGCCTATGTGGAAATGTTTAGCCGGGATGTCAATCGATTTATAAGAGTGGCTGAGGACGCGAACTGGTGCCCGCTCGGCTCCGGAGCTCTGGCGGGCACGACGTTGCCGATAGATAGGGAGTTCGTGGCCAAGGAGCTCGGGTTTGTTGATAAGCGAGGTCGAGCTCGGGTAACGACTAATAGCATGGATGCCGTTGCTGATCGAGATCTGTTTCTCGACTTCAGCCACGCCTGTGGCGTTTGCTCAATCCATATCTCCCGCTTAGCGGAAGATCTCATTATTTGGAATACCTCAGAATTTGGATACATCGAATTACCCGACGCTTTTTGCACGGGTTCCAGTCTGATGCCTCAGAAGAAGAATCCGGATTCCCTAGAGCTCTTGCGGGGAAAATCGGGCAGAATCGTGGGCAGTTTGCAAGCCTTGTACACTATGGTGAAAGGCCTGCCTTTGACCTACAATCGAGACCTGCAGGAGGACAAGGTCCAGGTATTTGACGCTTTCGATCAACTGGAGATTTGCCTGCGGGTAGCGCGGGGAACGATATCCGGAAGCCTGTTCAGAGCATCTAACTGCGCCAAAGCAGTCTCAGATCCAGTTCTGCTGGCAACTGACCTGGCAGACTGGCTCGTCAACGAAGGCGTAGCTTTCCGAGAAGCCCACCACATCGTAGGAGCTTTGGTCGCGAAAGCGGAGGAACTGGGGATTGATCTAAACGCCGTTCCAGATTCGGAGGCCGAGACCGTACATCCCAAGCTCAAAGGTCCGTGGCGCGAGGTTTTCGATCTGCAGCGAGCCTTCAAGAGCCGAGGAGGCATAGGAATGCCTGGCCCGAAGCAGATTCGCAAAGAGATCAATCGATGGAAAAAGCGGTACGACGATTGAGACGGCGTTCTCAGCATGGGTAAGATCAAGGTACTGCCAGATCACGTAGCCAATCAGATCGCGGCTGGCGAAGTCGTGGAAAGACCGGCTTCGATCGTTAAGGAGCTAATCGAAAACAGCATCGATGCGGGGTCTACATCGATCCGTGTGGAGTTTAAGAAGGGCGGGGCTAACTTAATCCGCATTGAAGACGATGGTTGCGGCATGAGCCAGGACGATGCCCTGCTTTCTCTCGAAAGGCATGCGACCAGCAAGATTACCAGCGCCAAAGACTTAGATAAACTGACTTCCATGGGATTCCGAGGGGAGGCCATTCCCTCGATCGCATCCGTATCTAAATTTGTCTTACAAAGCCGCGAGGCTGAGTCGGAATCCGGGACGGAGATACTTATCAATGGAGGCAAGCTCGCCTATTGCCGCGAATGCGGAATGCCGCCAGGAACCCGCATAACGATTTCCCAGCTTTTCAACTCCGTTCCCGCTCGTCGCAAATTCCTAAAATCCGAGGCGACGGAATCTGCCCATATCGTCCACACGACTAGGCTCTACGCCCTCGCTCACCCTGAAGTCGCGTTTTCCCTGAGTGACGGGAATCGCTTCATCTTTCGAACACCCGCATGCTCTGGCCTAAAGGACCGAGTGAGCGAAATCTTCGGAAAAGGAACCGTGGGGCATTTAATTGATGTAGATGCATTGGAGGGCGATCTGAGAATTTGGGGATTGATCGGGGCCCCGGGACACTCGCGCTCGAGCCGACACGAGATGCTCATGTTCGTCAACGGACGGCCTGTCGAAAGCAGAACGCTAGGCTACGCCCTTATCGAATCCTATTACGGGCACATCCCTAAAGGTCGATACCCAGTGGCATTTCTCTTTCTCGAGATTCCGCCCGAGCAAGTGGATATTAATGTGCACCCCGCCAAACGAGAGATTCGATTTAGGCAGGAGGCCTCGGTCAGAGGATTTGCTGTTCGATCCATTTTGAAATCCCTGCGTAGCTCGGTCGAAATCGCAGCCGCGCCAGTAGAGCTCGAGTTGAGAAAGCCGAAAACGGTTTCCGGTAGGCGCGCGGAACCACCGTCGGCTTTGCCCCCAAAGAAAGCACTCGTCGATACGAAAGCGCGTCTGGGCAAATCTGGACTGTCCGAGAAAGGCAATGCCGATGAGGCGGCAAATAAGGTAAATGGGGATTCAATTGCATCGCCCCACCCACCAGCGCAAGTGGGGAATGACGACCTCCAGTCTCATGCTACAGTACCGCGAAGCGTCCGGCGATGGCGCTTCATAGGGTGGGGGCAATCCGAATACGCTCTTTTTGATACTGATAATGGTATAGTAATGTTGGACACAGTATCCGTCGAACGAAGAGTGGTTTATGAAAGAATTTTAAAGGAGATCGAAAACCGATCAGCAGCGATTCAGTCGCTGTTGTTGCCAATACCGGTCGAATTCGACCCGGTGTCGGCCGCAGTTCTCGCCGACAATGCGGAAATGCTGGAAACCTTCGGATTATCGGCCCAATTATTCGGACGAAACTTCTTCAGGATCGAAGGCATCCCAAGTTGGCTGCCGGAGGGAGAAGCAGAATCCTATCTCCGGGACATCGTGGCTTTGCTTCGCAAGGGCGGCATCAGCGACAAGAATCGCTCATCCAGCGCCGAAGCGATCGCTCTAAAATCGGTAGCCAGACTGCTTGTGGATAGAGAGAGCCTATCAGAAGCGGAACTGCAAAGCTTGATTGACCAGCTATTCGAAACCAGGAATCCGCTAACCGACCCGCAAGGGCGACCCACGTTTATCGAGATTTCCAATAGTGAATTACGCCGTCGCTTTCATCGGACCCCGAGCCGATAGAGGAGAGCATGGTTTTAACCGTTTTTAACGGCGTTTCTCAAAATCTTTCGATTGAGAAAGGGTTTCGCGCCGGAATCAGGAAAGGCTTGTGTATCGCTAGTAGATTACTATCCGCTCACTGCGAAGAATCCTATCGGCAAATTAGATTATCATGATGACAACTCTGAAGAAGAAGACTGCAGCAAAACGAGCGAAGAAGAAGTCCGAGACCGACGCCAATCAATCGCTCTTAGAAGCGATATTAGAACATCTCAAGCTGACTCTGGCTCACGATCCATCTCAAGCCACGATACATGATTGGTGGCACTGCTTGTCCTTGGCGGTCAGAGATCGCCTTGTCACTAATATGATAAAGACGCAGGCGACTCACTTCTCCAAAAAGACGCGCCGCGTTTATTACCTTTCAATGGAGTATTTGATGGGTCGGCTTCTGGTCAACAACATGCACAATGTCGGGATCTATGATGAAGCCCGAGAAGCCATTGAATCATTGGGGCTCGATTGGGATGAGATCATCGAAGAAGAGGTCGACATGGGACTCGGAAATGGTGGCCTTGGCCGCTTAGCCGCTTGCTTTCTCGATTCTCTGGCAACGCTGGATCTTCCAGCCGTCGGCTACGGGATCTACTATGAATTTGGCCTATTTAAACAGGAGTTCGTTAATGGCCACCAAATCGAGCATCCCGACAACTGGAAAAAATTTGGCACGCCTTGGGAGATCGTAAGACCTGAATACACGCAACGCATCAAGATCTACGGACGGGTGGAGCAAGTATTCGATCGCAATGGTGACTTCCGTGAGGAATGGGTGGGTACAAAGGAAATCGAGGGCGTCCCCTACGACATACCGATTGCCGGCTACGACACCGGCACTGTAAATTTCCTAAGACTGTGGTCGTCGCGGGCCTCGGAAGACTTCGACTTGGAAGAGTTCAACCGTGGCGACTATGTCGAGGCGGTTCGGGAAAAGGCTATTGGTGAAACCATTTCCAAGGTGCTCTATCCCAACGACAAAACTGAAAACGGGAAAGAGCTGCGCCTCGTCCAGCAATATTTTTTCGTTACCTGCTCGCTGCACGACATCATACGCCGCTTCCGAGGCTCCTTCGAAGATTGGGATGATTTTCCGGAAAGAGTCGCCATTCAATTGAATGACACGCATCCGGCCGTGGCCGTCGTCGAGCTCATGCGCATACTCGTAGACGAAGAGGCGCTTGATTGGAGTTATGCCTGGAATCTGGTAACGAGGACCTTCGCGTATACCAACCACACCCTGCTTCCGGAAGCCCTAGAACGGTGGAGCGTGCCTTTGTTCGAAAAGGTGCTGCCGCGCCATCTCAATATCATCTATGAGATC
Organism: uncultured Opitutaceae bacterium; assembly: GCA_964404745.1. GTDB lineage: Bacteria > Verrucomicrobiota > Verrucomicrobiia > Opitutales > Opitutaceae > Pelagisphaera. The sequence goes on along the minus strand of CAYOLG010000006.1, from coordinate 115,960 downwards.
AATAGTCGCTTTATGGAGGCCGTTGAAAAAAAGTGGCCTGGCGAGAATCACGTTAAACGGGAATTATCAATCATCGAGGAGTGCCACCCGAAAATGGTGCGCATGGCCCACTTGGCGGTAGTAGGAAGCCACACCGTAAACGGAGTTGCGGCCATCCACTCGCAATTGCTAAGGACCCGCTTGTTTCCCGAATTCGATGAGCTTTATCCGAACAAATTCACGAATATGACCAACGGCATTACGCCGCGGCGCTGGCTATTGGCTTGCAACCGGGATTTGTCTGATCTGATTACATCCAAAATAGGCGATGGCTGGGCCAAGAATTTGGACGAACTGCGAAAACTGGAAAAGTACGCTGATAACAAGCCCTTCCAAAAAGCGTATATGGATGTCAAATACGCTAATAAGCAATCTCTCGCTAAGATCATAAAAAAAGAGTGCGGCGTCGAGGTGGATCCCAGCGCTTTGTTCGATGTTCAGATCAAGCGTCTACATGAATACAAGCGTCAGCACTTGAATCTGCTGCACATTCTCCATCTGTACCGGAGCCTTCTTCATGACCCGAGCCTGGATATCGTTCCCAGAGTATTCATTTTCGGCGCGAAAGCGGCTCCTGGTTACCACTTGGCGAAAACGATCATAAAGGCTATCAACGCAGTCGGAGATGTTATTAACAACGATGAACGCATCCAAGGGAAGTTGAAGGTGGTCTTTCTTCCCAACTACCGAGTATCCCTGGCAGCCCGGATCATTCCCGCCGCCGATCTCTCCGAGCAAATTTCGACAGCCGGAAAAGAAGCTTCGGGAACGGGAAACATGAAGCTGGCCTTGAATGGATCCCTCACTATAGGAACGCTTGACGGGGCCAATATCGAGATCAAGGAGGAAGTAGGTGATGACAATATCTTTATTTTCGGGATGGATGTCGAAGAGGTTGCTGCCTTGGACAGAAACGGGTACCATCCGAAGGACTACTATAATCGCAATGAAAGCCTGAGAACAGTCATTGACTGGCTTAGTTCTAATTACTTTGCCTCTGGCGAGCCGGGCACCCTAAGACCGCTTAGGAACAGCCTTTTAGATGGAGGCGATCCTTTCAAGGCTCTAGCCGATTTTGAGGCCTACTGCGCCTGTCAGAAGAGTGTAGACGAGGCTTTTCGCGATAAAGAACGCTGGGCCCGAATGGCTATCCTGAATACAGCGCGTATGGGAAAATTCTCTTCAGACAGGACTATCAGCGAATACGCTAGCAATATCTGGAAACTGAAACCGGTGCGGGTAAAGTAGGTCTCTAGAACCTTAGCCGGGCAGTGATCGGATAGTGATCGGAAGGATAACGCCCATTTGCGTGGTCTCGAACGATAGCGGCGTCCATGACGTCTATTCGGGCATCGGCAAAAATATAATCAATCTTTTCTCCATCGGTTTTGCCAACCCACGCTCCGAATGTACCTGTATTGGATTCTTCTGGATGGATTAAGCGAAAGGTATCCACCATTCGAGCTTTCCCTTTTTGGTTCATAAGAATCCCGATGGGTATTGAGTCTTCCCCCGCGTTGAAATCGCCCATCAAGATGAATGGGGTCGTCGCATGCTCTCGGCTGGCAATGCGGGTAGCGATGAGGCGGGCGCCTTCCTCTCGCGATGCTTCCGAGCGATGGTCAAAGTGGGTATTGTATACATAGAACTCCCGGTCGTTAGCCCGGGAGCGAAACAATGCCCATGTGCAAATGCGAAACAAATTGTTTCCCCATGAAGCAGAGGGCTCTCCGGGGGTGTTCGACAGCCAGAAGGTGTCGTTGTCCAATAGTTCGAATTCCTTTTTAGAATAGAGAATAGCCGAGTATTCGCCTCCGCCATCGGCTTCCCTGCCAACTCCGATCGTTGCATAGGCTGGAATTTCCGCTAGAATCTCTTCGATTTGGAAATCGAGGGCCTCCTGCAGCCCGACGATAGCGGCATCATGGTTTTTCAGGACCTCGAAAACGAGATTGCGCCGATAATTCCAGCTGTTCGAATCGTCATCCGCCAAACCGTATCGAATATTGAATGACATTAAATCCATCGTGGATGCTTCTCTGTCGATCGTGCTGCAACCTGCTAGAAAGAATAGCGCCAATAAAGTGCTGTTTGATAATCGATTGATTCGCATATTATTCGGACTGAGTGGAACTTCGCAGGCCGGTCGTTTTTTTACCAATTGCCCAAACGCGTCTACCATTTTCAGCAAATTTATCCTACGCAAGCCTCAAGGGAAATCAGTAGCGATGCGATTTAGCCCTTGTTCCGGAGGATTTACCAACTTCAGCGTCAACTTAGTTATAATACGCGGAAGATCTACAGAAGGAACCTCGCTTTTGAGCGGTCGGTGGAGCCCTGGCTGATTCGCTCGCAAGCGACCTTCCTGCAACGCGAAAGACTAGAGTCGAGGCCCGCGCTCCGAGTTGGTAAAGGTCAAAATTTCGGGGTTTTGAACAAAGCAGAGAATAGATAATAGACACTTTCCCGCGGAGAGATCTTGTCCCGGCTCGTCAATCTTCCTTAAACAGGGCAATACCTAGTTCTGGAGTCGTTTGCTGGATTGATCTGCTTCAAGAATTCAGTACGGTTTGGGTTGCTTATGAAGCCACCCCTCACGCCCCTACTAGTTGTCGCGTTTCTGGTTTCGGGATTTCTCCCATTTGGATCAGCGGAATGGTTCGCTGGATCCGCTCGAGTTAAGATAACGCCCGAGAAACCCGTTGATATGGCCGGATATGCCGGACGGACGGAGCCTTTTAAGTCGATTATTCACGACCTTTGGGCCAAAGCCTTGGTTTTGGAAGACTCGACCGGCGCTCGCTTCGCGGTTATCGCGACCGACCTTTCAGGAATCAACGCTGACCTGAACCCTGGAATGTACTCGGGGAAAGCCAGGCAAACTGGTATCCAACAAGAGAATATACTACTGCCCTGGTCTCACACCCACAGTGGACCTAGACTGCGGAAGGCAAATAAAAGCTACCCCGCCGTTGCCGACGGGTACCTCCAGAGCTCGATCGATTATACGAAGACACTTAGCGAGAAGCTCATTCGCGTTGTGGACCTGGCCGCCCGATCCCTGCAGGCAGCGGAACTAAGTTGGGGGCAGGGCTTCGTCCCGTTCGTGATGAATCGCCGGCAGCGAACCGCGGATGGAATTCGCCTGAATCCGAATCCGAGTGGGCACGTGGACCGCAGCCTGCCTTGCCTTGAAGTTAAGGGTCAAAATGAGGATCTGATTGCGACTCTCTTTCAAGTGGCCTGTCATAATACAACGCTCACCGCCAAAAACTATGCTCTGTGCAGCGATTTTGCTGGATTCGCTCAATTGCATATCGAGGAAGCGTATCCAGGATCTAACGCTATGTTTATGACCGGATGCGCGGGAAATGCTAATCCCTATCCAAGGGGAACACTGGAGATCGCAGCCGATCATGGTAGGACAGTTGGCCAAGAAGTATGCCGATTGCTCAGCCAAGAGCTCTCCCCAGTGCGTGGTCCGCTATCGGTGAAGCGCGCCGATGCTCGACTATCGATGCAAGCCTCCAGACCAATAGAGGAGTTGGAAAAGATCGCAGTTGCCGGACCCAATTGGCTTAAGGGAAACGCCCGAAAGATGGCGGAAGCGCTGAAGGCTGGCGACTCGCTTCCTAAACACTTTGAGGCCCCGATATCAGTATGGCTATTCGCTGATGATCTAACGCTATTGGGTTTGAGCGGAGAAGTAGTCAGCGGGTACGCGCTAGCTATCCAAAACGCTATCGGGCATCGTAATTTGTGGATAGCGTCTTACTGTCATGATTATTTTGGCTACCTGCCCACCGCCCAAATAGTCAGAGATGGTGGATACGAAACGCGAGGCCTTAGCAACGGCTTAGGTTGGTTCTATGAAAAAGCGGAAGAAGAAATGACGCAAGCGGTGGCGGAACTAGCTAAACGAGCAGGTCGACAGATCGATCCGGGCCGTTAGCGTCAATCGCCAATACTGAATTTCCTTTATCAATCGACAATGAATCCTAAAGCGATTCCAATCCGCATCTGCTCAACCTGTTTTCTCCCCAAATGAATTTTTACCTAGTTCCGAAGAAATTCGCGGTATTGGTCGCTTGTATTTTAGGCGTCTTCGTCCACTTGGCAGTTTATTCTGCTAACCGACCAAACATAGTCGTTATTCTCGCCGACGACATGGGATATACGGATATTGGTTGTTACGGAAGTGAAATCGGAACACCCCATCTTGATTCCCTCGCTGCGAATGGGCTCCGCTTTACTCAATTCTACAACGCCGGTCGATGCTGCCCAACACGAGCCAGCCTCCTTACTGGGTTGTATCCGCATCAAGCCGACATCGGGCATATGATGGAGACGTATTCGGGAGCCTACCTCGGAAATCTCTCAAAAGATTCTGTGACGATTGCGGAAGCGCTGAAATCGGCAGGCTACAAAAGCTACATGTCGGGCAAGTGGCATGTGACGAAGCATGTTAATCCGAAAAACGAATCCGAGCGCTATAATTGGCCCCTTCAGCGAGGTTTCGATCGGTTCTACGGAACCATTCACGGGGCCGGAAGTTTCTTCGATCCAAATTCGCTAACGCGCGGCAATCAGCTGATTTCCCCTGAATCGGATCCAAAGTACAAGCCCGAACGCTTCTATTACACGGATGCGATTACCGACAACGCTATCCGATACATAGAGGAGCATGATGAGGACAGTCCCTTTTTCGTCTACGTGGCCTATACCGCTGCCCATTGGCCTTTGCATGCATTTCCTGAAGATATTGCCGAATACGAGGGTAGGTACGATGCGGGTTACGAACCGATTCGAGTGGCCCGTTATCAGAGAGCTTTGGAGCTTGGAGTCATCGGTGAAAATTCGAGACTGTCGCCGCGTATTGGAGACTGGGAGGCTCAGCCAGATCCATCTCCTCGCCTATTGGCGCAACGATCAGATTCGCCCCGCGTTGGCGATTGGGAAGCCCAGCCAGACAAGGAGTGGGAGGCCGCTTGTATGGAGGTTTACGCAGCTATGATTGATCGAATGGATCGCGGCATCGGAAAATTGGTGGGCACGCTCCGAAGCGAGGGTGTTTTGGACAATACTTTGATTTTCTACATGCAAGACAATGGCGGCTGCCAGGAGGCTTACGGTCGGGATAGCGCTGGACCTCGTGTCGAGCGTGGTTCCAAAGAAAACCCCATGGCGGAGCACGAGCTCCAGTACGACATGACCCCCAAAAAGTCTAGAGAAGGCTACCCGATGAGACGAGGACACGTCATGCCTGGGCCCGCAGATACCGCGATCGGCTATGGAGTCAATTGGGCCAACGTTTCCAATACGCCTTTCAGATTCTACAAGCACTATGTGCACGAGGGTGGCATATCGACTCCGCTCATCGTCCATTGGCCCAATGGGATTCAAGGTAAAAATGAACTGCGCCACACGCCTGGGCATTTGATCGATATTATGGCCACCTGCATGGATGTTGCAGGAGCGCAGTATCCTAGAACCTATGACGGTAATTCGATACAGCCTTTGGAAGGCAAGAGTCTTGTCTCCGTATTCCGAGGAGGCGAGATAGAACGCGAATACCTGTTTTGGGAACACGAGGGAAATCGAGCCATTCGTATAGGCGATTGGAAACTCGTAGCTGTTGGTAGGCATGGAGAGGACGAGGTTCACTGGGAATTGTACGATCTCTCCAAAGATAGAAGCGAATTGTTCGACCTGTCGGAATCTCATCCGGAAAAGAAGCAAGAACTTTTGGACATGTGGCACAAACACGCCAAACGTACGGAGGTCTTGCCCTGGCCGGAGAAATCACGACGACGCTAGAAAAAGCCCAATCATTATGACGAAATCATGCATGTTTTTAACTTTGGCGATTGCGGCCCTGATATCGGCTAACGCCTTTGCTCAAGTTGTCGCCGATCCCCACCGATTCGACGACGCAATCGAGGCTTTCGAGGCAGCCGATCAAAAGTCTAGACCTGAAAAAGGGAAAGTCCTTTTTTTGGGAAGCTCTTCGATACGCCGATGGGATACGGCCGTTGCTTTCGATGGGATCGATTCCATCAATCGCGGATTCGGCGGTTCGCAAACTTCCGATTGCATCTATTTTTTCGATCGAATCGTAAGGCCATACGAACCGAGCGTGATTGTTTTCTACGAAGGCGATAACGACATCGCAGCGGGAAAAACCGTGGAGCAAGTTTTCGGCAATTTCCAGACCTTCTACAGCATGGTCCGTAAGGAGCTGCCCGACACCAAGATTGTCTACATTCCCATAAAGCCAAGTATCCAACGCGCTCAGCTTTGGCCCCTGATGGACCTGATGAACCAACTGGTTTACACCCGCAGCCAGAAAAGCCGGTATCTCTACTACGCCGACATCGCTACACCGATGCTGGCTACCGGTATGCCGCCAAGCAAATCGCTTTTTGCCGAGGATGGTCTCCATTTGAGCGACAAGGGAAATGCATTGTGGGCCAGCGTTATTCGCCCGGTCCTGGAAAAGGCCCTCTCAAACTAAGAAAACTATAGTATCATGATGAATCGCCGAGAAGGAATCAGGCTAATGGCCCTTGGAGGAGGAGCGGTTTTCGCCACCAACCCATTCACAGCGAAGAAGCCGGTTTCCAGAGGCAAACGAATGGGAGTCGTCGTCTACTCCTACCATTTGAGGCGATCGAATGGCAATTTGAGTAATCGGTATCCGCCCTTCGAGGACGCCGTCGAACTTCTTGAACACTGTCATGCCATAGGCGCTGGCGGTTTGCAGGCAGGGATTAGCGGGTGGAGCGAAGCCTTCGCCCGAGAAGTCCGAGACAAGCGGGAATCATTAGGGCTGTTTTTGGAAGGACAGATAGCACTGCCAAAGGAGCTTGGGGATCTAAGCGTCTTCGAAAAGGAGATTTCCAGGGCGAGAGAGGCTGGGGCGACTGTGCTCCGCGTAGCCGTAGGCGGAAGGCGCTACGAGCAGTTCGACTCATACGACGGTTGGAAGGCCATGAAAGAACAAGCTTGGAAATCGTTTCGATTGGCCGAGCCGATAGCGGCTAGGCATCGGGTGAAATTGGCCGTCGAAAATCACAAGGACTGGCGTATCGACGATTTGGTGGAGTTTGTTGAGGGGATAGGGAGCGAATGGTTTGGCATTTGCCTGGATACCGGCAACAGCATCGCCTTGCTCGAGGATCCCATGGAGACGGCCCGGGCGCTCGCTCCAAGCGTTTTAACCACCCATGTCAAGGACATGGGGGTCAAGGAATATTCCGATGGGTTCTTGCTTTCAGAGGTGCCCCTGGGTCGGGGTTTCCTCGATCTGCCAGGCATTTTCGACCTCTGCGAAAAAGCCAATCCCCAAGTCCAGTTCTGCTTGGAAATGATTACCCGAGACCCTCTGAAAATCCCCTGTCTGACCCAAAACTATTGGGCCACCTTTTCGGACGCGAAAGCTCGTCGACTGGCAAGCGCCTTGCAAATGGCGAGATCGAATGCGAGCGAAAAGCCCCTCCCTAGAATCTCTAATCGCTCTAATGATGGTCAACTCGAGCTCGAAGAACATAATATTCGGCTCTGCCTCAAATACGCAGAACAGGAATTGGGATTGGCTGGCTAGGTCTCCAAAAAGGTGTCAATAACAGATCAATAAAGCCATGTAGGAGCTCTTAATGCCGCGATTTCCAGGTCCAATATAGCGGAATAAGCTCGCTCGCACGCCCGATTTTAACACACCTTGGCTGACTATGGTCGATCGCGGCACTGTTTTTGAGTCAATAGTTTCCAGCGGCGGACATATCGCGGAGGTTCCCAACCATCCTATCCTTTTTTATTGATAGGTAGGGCATGGCTATCAGGATATTGCCCTCCTGGCTTTCTCCCAGGGTCGCTTTTCCCTCAAACCCTTATCTCTAAATCTATGCTTCCCCACGTACTCGCCGCGACTAATTCCTCTGCTTGGCCCTTCACTGTTCTCTTAATCGGGATCCTATTCGTTGTGGTGGCTATCGCTGTCTTTCGGATACACGCCTTCTTGTCTCTAATCTTGGCCTCAGTCGTGGTGGGCGGACTTGCGGCCTCCTTGCCAGGCGCTGATGGCGGCAATCAAATTGTTACAGCAATCGGGCTGACCATGACCGAGTTCGGCAGAACGGCCGGGGCAATCGCTTGGGTCATCGCATTGGCGGCCATTATTGGAGTTTGCCTGATGGAGAGTGGAGCGGCCGACCGGATTGTCCGAGGCATGGTTCGTACGCTGGGGGAATCGAGGGCGGGGGTGGCCTTGGTGATTTGCTCTTTTATACTAAGCATACCCGTCTTCTTTGACACGGTTTTCTTTTTACTCATTCCCCTGGCCCAGGCCTTGGCATTCCGGCTGGGCAAACACTATCTTTATTTCGTCATGGCGACCTGTAGTGGCGGCGCTATTACTCACGGACTCGTTCCGCCTACGCCTGGTCCACTGGTAATGGTAGAAACCCTGAATTTGAACCTGGGGTTCACTATTGTGGCTGGTTTCGCCCTGGGAATCATTCCCGCCATTTCCGGTCTATACTACGGCAAGTGGATCGATAAGCGCATGCCGATCACGGTTAGGGAAAGCCCAGGTATTAAGATCGCCGACATCGAAGCGATCGTGGCCAAGGAAGACAAAGAGTTGCCGCCTTTTTTCATGTCCATGCTGCCCGTTGTACTTCCGGTTCTGCTGATCGCCTTCGCTTCGTTTCTGGCGATCTGGACAACTGAAGGTCCGTTTTATCGGGTCGTTGAGGTTCTTGGTAATAAGAATGTAGCCATGTTTATCGGCACGGTAATCGCTCTCTATCTCCTGGCCAAACAACGACGGGTAAGCATCAAGCACTTGGGGAACGCGATGGAAGGCCCCCTCGGCACGGCTGGCACGATTATATTGATCACTTCCGCCGGTGGGGCTTTCGGCGCTATGATCAGACATGCCGGGGTAGGGGATGCAATCTCTGCGATTTCCGAAGGAAGCGGGTTTTCGCTCATCATCCTAGCTTGGCTCGTGGCAGCGGTGCTGAAAGTCGCTCAGGGATCGGGTACGGTTTCCATGATAACGACTTCTGGAATCGTCGCGGCCATTCTGAGCGGCGGCGTCGTTATCGACTATCACCCGATCTACCTGTTTGCCGCTATCGCATTTGGCTCGCAAGTGGGATCTTGGATGAACGACAGCGGCTTTTGGGTGGTCTGCAAACTGAGCGGCTTCACCGAGAAAGAGACCTTGAAAACCTGGACAGTCTTATTGGCGTTTATGGGCGTTGTCGGATTGATCGAAATACTGATCGTATCCGCTATCGCGCCTAATTTCTTCATGTAAGCAAGTGATCGGGCAATGGCGAATTGCGAAAAGCAGAGCTTGTGCAGAGCCGAACCGCGTTGGCGACAATTCGGTTACTAGTCGTATGGAGGAAGCTCGCTCGCGAGCGAATCAAGAAAGGTCAAGCGAGAGAAACGATCGCTCGCGAGCGAGCTTCCCACAACAAACGATCGGCGTGTTTTAGTTGAATTTAGACCGCTGAGCGTCTGCAGGACCGTTCAACTTCGATTCTACGTGAAAAGAAATGAGTCGTGATTATTGGATACGGGTTGCGTAAGCGTGATTGGCAACTAGCTTTTGTCGATAGTTCGCGCTTTCCCGATTTGCTCGACAATGTCCAGCAGCGCTTCGGTTTCCAATTCCTCCAATATCCATTGAGCGCCGGCATCTTTTAGAGCATCAACCCGTTGCCCCGTTCCAATGAAGGGAATTCCTAACATGTGACAGGCTCGAATATCCCACACGCCATCACCTACATAAATAGTATCCTTCAATTGGCGACGCGATCGGTTAGCGGCGATCTGGATGATGTTCGAACGAATGGGAGAATCAGAAGAGGTTGCATGGACGTACCGTTCGAGCTCGATCTCGGCGGCCTCTAATTTGAATTCGATGGTCTTGTGCCAATCTCCTGTAGCGATAGCCAAGTCAATAGAATCATGCGCTTCGAGATGTTGGAGCAGTTCCCTGGTCGCGAGTGAGCTGCCGAAAGCAGTCGGGTTCCGCTTCCGTTCGGCTCTGAGGTTCTCTAAGCAGCGGTCGCGTACTAGCAATTCGAGTTCCGCCCGTTCATTTTCTGGTAAGTCCGCTAGTCCTTGATGCACGATCGCGGAAGCGGTTACCTCATCCAATGACTTCCAGAATTCAATGGTAAACGACCTTCCAGTAACTTCCGTGAAAGCGTCGTTGAAGGATTTCCAATCGTACGCCTCCCCATCGATCAGCGTTCCATCAACATCGAATACCACCAGCATACGGCAGGACTAAAAGACACTCCAAGGAAATCAAGCGAGAAGCTGCCCCGAATCTCAATGGTGGCCTAATCTGGCTTCTACTTCAGTCGAAAACTAAAGGTAGGGAGGCCTGTCTCGGTCCTCCATCAATTTCTAATGCGCGGAGGACTGAGCAAATTCTCCCTACCAACGATCAAAACACGCTTCGACGCGTTTCCCCAAGGTGCAAAAAGCCCGCGGACCAATCCGCGGGCTTGGTTAAATTGGAATTCGCCAACCAACTACAGCTTGCCGCCATAAACAGCATTGGGACCGAGTTCTTCTTCGATCCGCAGCAGCTGATTGTATTTGGCGACGCGATCACTGCGGCAGAGCGAACCGGTTTTGATCTGGCCGGCATTAGTAGCCACCGCGATATCGGCAATGGTGGTGTCCTCGGTTTCGCCTGAGCGGTGGGATATTACCGAGGTGTAAGAGGCTTCCTTGGCCATCTCGATAGCGTCCAGCGTTTCCGTCAACGAACCGATTTGGTTAACCTTCACCAAGATCGAATTGCCCACACCCATGTCGATTCCCTTTTTGAGGAATTCGGTGTTGGTAACGAACAAGTCGTCGCCGACTAGCTGCGTATCCGCGCCCATCTCATCGGTGAGGATTTTCCAGCCGTTCCAGTCGTTTTCCGCCAATCCATCTTCGATAGAGATGATCGGGTAGCGGCTTTGCAGATCTTTAAGGAAATCGACCATTTGCTTGCTAGATTTCTTGGAACCGTCCGACTTATCGAAAACGTACTTGCCGTTCTTGTAGAATTCACTCGAAGCGACATCCAAGGCAATGAAAATGTCCTTGCCGAGCTTGTATCCAGCTTTCTTGGTAGCAGCGGCTATGACTTCCAAGGCTTGCTCATTGGAATCGAGAGCAGGAGCGAAACCACCTTCGTCGCCAACAGCGGTCGAGAGATTCTTCGACTTCAATACGCCTTTCAAGGCGTGGAAAATTTCCGCTCCCATGCGGAGAGCTTCGCGGAAGCTATCCGCTCCCTTTGGCATGATCATGAACTCCTGTATATCGATCGGGGCATCGGAATGCGCTCCGCCGTTGAGTATGTTCATCATGGGTACGGGTAGCACTTTGGCGTTGGGTCCGCCGAGATACTTGTAAAGCTCCAGTCCCGAAGCCTGGGCCGCCGCTTTGGCATTGGCTAGGGATACGCCGAGGATCGCGTTGGCGCCGAGCTTCGACTTGTTTTTGGTTCCATCGAGGGCCAGCATGGCGTTGTCCACTGATACTTGGTCGCAAGAGTCGATACCCACGATTTCCGGGAGTATCTTATCGTGTATGTTGGCGACGGCTGCCAGGACACCTTTGCCCGAATAGCGTTTTTTGGCCCCTTTGGGAGCTTTCTTCGGAAGCAAAGCTCCGTCACGCAATTCCAGCGCTTCGTTTTCGCCCGTACTGGCTCCGGAAGGAACCGCTGCTCGTCCTACAATCCCGGATGTCAGCACTACGTCTACTTCGACGGTCGGGTTGCCGCGGGAATCGATGATTTCGCGAGCATTAATATCGATGATGTCAGTCGTCATGTTGTCTTTTTAAGAAGGTTCAAATGTCTCCTAGGAAAGGAGAGCCTGGTTCATATGGCGCATGGTTTTCTAAACGCAAGCGCCCAATTGAAACGGTTCCGTAGCGAGAATCAGGGCAATATTCGCGCCCGTTGCGCCTCCGTTGGAAGCGGACAATTCACTTTGCCTATGAGCAAATGGCGACGTTCCGCGACCCGATCGTAAAACCAGTCCCGAAAACCAACCGGCAAAATTCTTGCCAGCGAAGCAGTCTTCCAACCACCCCCGACCCGATTGAGGATTTCAATCGCCGCTTCCGATTTGGTCCAAATTCGCCGGGACGCGTCCAGGTAAACGAGAGTTTTCAAGTTTTCCGGATTTCTTAGACTTCCATCAAGAAGGCGAATGGCGGTTTGGCCCTGCAAAGGGGCAAAGCGAAGATGCTGGCCCGTATCGATCTGCATGATCTGCCAGACGGCCGTATCGCAAAACCCGCACTCTCCGTCAAAAAAGACGATATCGCCATCCTCGCTCGCTGAGCGCTGTCTCTGTTCCTCCAGGTCCTGCATTAATCCCGATGGGGCTGTCTGTTAACGGATTATTCTTAGTGACAATTTTGTTTAGCCCCGTTTCTTTCTTCTGCACTTGCTTTTTGAAATGCGGCTCGCTTGATTAGCCAACTTCATTTCTGCAAGAACCTTACGTATCAACCACAAACGCGTCAATCGATGGAACTATTTTCGCTCATATTCGCTCAATCAGCCCCTGGCGGGGGGGGGTCCGGTCTGGGAGGCTTGCTTCCCATTCTGATCATGTTTGCAGCCATGTACTTTCTTCTAATCGCCCCCCAGCGAAAAAAGCAAAAACAGCATCAGAAGATGATATCGGAATTAACCTCTGGTGCCGATGTAGTTACCTCGGGGGGGATCTACGGTACAATAACCAACGTCAAGGATGACCGTTTCGTCTTGAGGATCGCGGAAGGCACAAAAATCGAGATTACCAAAAATTCTATCGCCAGCGTCATCTCCAGCGAAGACGCCCTTACTAGCTGACGAGCCCTGCGGGTTTCTCCGGGCCCAACTTCGATTATTCGCGCCCAGATTAATTGTCACTATTAACAAACTGTAACGCAGTATACGAACACATTTTCGAACCATGTCTGGAAAGCACATTTGGAAACTCGTGGCGACTATCGTCATAGCGGCTTTTTCCATTTCCTATCTCATCCCGTGGCAGGATCAGGATTTTAGCGAACACTTAAGAGAAGCCTCCGAAAGCGCGGAATTTCATCGGTTGCTCGATAGAGCTATCGCCAAAGCGAAGTCCGACGATCAGGTAGTTAGCGTCTACATGGCTCTGAAGGCGATCGCCACCGACGAGAAGATCGATCTATCTGAATACTTTCCTCAGATCCCCTTGGAGCGTTCGCTGCGAAACCTGGAAAAGCGCAATCGCATTTTGCTAAATGCCTTGCTGGACGCCTCCAAAGCGGATCTCCGCCCTGGCTTGGATATAGCTGGCGGCGTGGCCATGACCTTGCAAGTCGATCCGGCAGCTTTGGAAGGAACGGACAGTTACGAGCGGCAAGAAAAGCTCTCCAAGGCTATCGAGATTATGGAGAGCCGCGTGAATCTATATGGGGTTTCCGAGCCAATCGTCCGATTGGTCGGAGAGGATCGGATAGAAGTGCAGCTTGCCGGTATCAGCGTCAAAGACAATCCGGACATTCTTGAGGACATCAAGCGCCCAGCGCGCTTGGATTTTCGTGAAGTTCACATGACGGCCAGGCCAGGCATCGACCCGGAACCCTTTGGCTATGAGGTCATGACCCTCTCTAGGGAAGCTGGCGATCAATCCTTCGAAGAGGAGCTTTACGTTAGTCGTTATCCTGCCTTGACCGGAAAATACGTAGATAACGCCAACCCTATGCAAAACTCGGTTGGCGGGTTTGAGATTTCCTTGAGTTTCGACAGCGAAGGGGCGGACCGATTCGCGGAAATTACCGAAAAACTAGCTGGCCAAGGCCGTTTGGCCATCGTTCTCGACGGCGTCCTCTACTCGGCTCCATCTGTGAACGAACCGATTCGAGGCGGACGGGCATCGATTTCCGGCAGCTTTTCTCAACGAGAAGCCATCGAATTGGCCAACGTTCTCAACAACCCGCTGGAATTTTCTCTCGAAGTAGCGGAGCTTTACGAGGTCGGTCCGACGTTGGCAAAAGATTCCATCGATTCTGGAAAGCGCGCGGCAGTCTGGGGCGTGTCTCTCGTGGCCATTTTCATGACCGCCTACTATATGATTGGCGGAGCCATCGCTCTGATAACGGTCGTCCTCAATCTGGCTATCGTACTCGGAGCCCTAGCGAGCGTTGGAGCCACTTTGACCTTGCCTGGTATCGCTGGGGTAATTCTCACCATCGGCATGGCGGTTGACGCCAATATCCTCATATTCGAACGTATTCGTGAGGAGCTTAAACTTGGAAAGTCGCTTAAATCCTCCTTGCTCGGCGGATTTGACAAAGTATTTTCCACGATTTTCGACGCCAACGTAACGACCTTCCTGGTTTCCATGGTCATGATTTTCTTTGGCACCGGTCCCGTACAAGGCTTTGGACTGACCCTAGCTATCGGGGTTGTCACCACCATGTTTACCGCCCTGGTTGTCAACCGACTGTTGCTCGAACTTCTGATCGATACGGATATCATGAAGAAGTTCCGTATGCTCTCGATCGTCAACAATCCCAAGGTGCCTTTCCTCAGTTTTCGGCTTCCTGCATTCGCCGCTTCTTGGACTTTGGTGCTTATCGGCTTGATTGCCTTTTACGTGAAATCGGATAGCATCTTTGGTATCGATTTCACCGGAGGCGACGAGGTTTCGCTTACTTTCGATCAGCGTATCGATCAAGCGGATATAACCAGACTCGTAGCGGATCAGGAGCTCGGCGAAGTGAACCCGCAATACGTTACTCCCCTTGGCGGAGGTAAAGAAGTCCTGAAATTGCAAACGCCTTTCGAAAAGAGCTCCAAAGTAGTGGAGGCTCTAGAGCAGGCCTTTCCTGCTGCGAATCTGGAAGCGGTGGGCACCAATGTAATCGGACCGTCCGTTGGAGCAGAAATACAGAAGAACGCTATCTACGCGATTGGCCTGTCGCTCGGACTGATACTTCTCTATATCGCCGTTCGCTTTGAAATCGGGTATGGCATTGGAGCTATCGTTGCGACTATCCACGATATTCTACTGACCATCGGCGTATTCGTGCTTATACCAGGACACCAATTCACGGCTCCCATGATTGCCGCCATTCTGCTCATTGTCGGCTATTCGTTGAATGATACCATTGTCGTTTTCGACCGGATACGCGAGGAGCTTCAGCTTAAGCCTACGACCAAGCTGAAGGATATTGTGAATTCCGCTCTCAACGCTGTGCTCTCGCGTTCCTTGCTAACCAGCTTCACTACCTTGTTAGCAGCGGTTTCCCTGTACGTTTTCGGATCGGGAATAATTAGCGACATCGCGTTCACTTTCACCATTGGCATCATAACCGGCACGTTCTCGTCAATATTCATCGCGAGCCCAATATTCTACTGGTGGCATAAAGGCGATCGCAGAAGTGTCGAAAAGAGCCACGACGTCGCCCCCGAATACGAGTGGCAAGCTGGCGCCAAAGAGTCTAAGGAGGGGAGCTGATCTCAGCCTTGTCTGTTTGGGAATACAATCCGCAACCAGCGCAAAGGGTAGGCGCCCTACGCAAACAACTGCAAATAAGCCGAGCAACCGCGGAGCTAGTAGCTAGGGCTGGGTTCACGTGCCCAAATTTAGCCCGAGAATTTCTCCATCCACGTTTGAGCCGCATTTCCTGCCCATTCGAGATCCCCAATCTTAAACGGGCAGCGGAAAGGATTTGCCAGGCGCTCGACAACGGGCAGCGCATCGTCATTTGCGGGGACTACGATGTCGACGGCGTTACGAGCACCGCTCTGCTGGTGGATTTTCTCCAGCAGTTCGGCAGCTACCCGAAGTTCATCGTCCCGTTGCGTTTGGAGGAAGGCTATGGTCTTACGCAACGAACAGCGGAACGAGCCATGGATTGCGGAGAAAAGGCCGATCTTTTCATAGCTTTGGATTGCGGTACGAACTCGGTTGAAGAAGCCGCGTTCATCCAATCTCAAGGATGCGACTTAGTCATTGTCGATCATCACCAAGCCAAGCGAAAATTGGCAGAAGGAGTTCTTCTCGTGAATCCCCACGTGGAAGGCAATGGCGAGGATTCCGACTTTTGCACCGTCGGCTTGGTATTCAAACTCGCTCATGGTATACTGAAATTGAAGCGAGAGCGGCAAGAGCCCGAGGCCTTTAACATAACGCTACGCGATCATCTGGACTTAGTATCGATGGGAACCATTGCCGATCTGGTTCCCTTGACCCGGGAAAATCGGATCTTCACCCGCATCGGCCTCAAAGCGCTATCGAATACCAAACGCAAGGGGCTAGGGTGCTTGATGCGAGTTGCGGGAATGAATGCTCAACACGGAGTCAAGCCCGTGGACGTATCCTTTAAACTAGGACCACGAATCAATGCTAGCGGCAGATTGGCCGATGCTTCTTTGGCGGTAGAGCTGCTGCTAAGCGATGATGCCGCTTTTTGCATGGAAACCTCCTTAAAGCTCGACTCCTTTAATCGCGAGCGCCAGGAGATAGAGCGTTCTATCGTCGAGGAAGCGAAACAGCAAGTCGAGAGGACGCAGTCCAAGAATAGCGGCCTCGTGGTCTTTGGCGAGGACTGGCATCCGGGAGTCGTTGGTATCGTAGCTAGCCGTCTTTCCAGGGAATACGATCGTCCCTGTATCGTCTTAGGAAAGGAGGGAGATCTAGCCAAAGGATCCGGGCGAAGCGTCGAAGGAATCGATCTCGTGGAAGCGTTAAACGGATTCTCGGATAAGCTGGAAAGCTGGGGTGGGCATCCAATGGCTGTGGGAGTGAGTATCCGCATCGAATTTGTTGAAGCGCTTCAGGCCTATTTTCACGGAGCCATTCAGGAGGCCAACGCATCTCCCGCCTACGAAAAAACGCTCCATGTAGCGACTTATCTGGAGCTAGAGGACATTACGCCTCAGTTCATGGATGAATTGTCGTTTCTACAGCCATTTGGGCAAGAGAACCCTGAGCCGGTCTTCGCTACACGGAAAATCCGGTTTAGACAGCGTCCGAAGATTTTCAAGGAGGCCCATTTTCGATTCTCGCTCAGCGACAAGTATGGGCGCCCGCTTCAAGGAGTGGCGTGGAACTTGGCCAAACGTGTTCCCGAGCTGGATACACCTATCGATATAGCTTATCGACTGGCTTGGAATTCTTTTGGGCGGCAAAAGGCCTTGCAACTTGAATTGGTAGACTGGAAGTATTCGCAGAATGGCTAAGGGCTGACATTGCCGCATAATGATTTCGGGTCCCTGCAACTTTCGAGCGCCCCCAATGATGGCCCTTCTGATCCTGACAGCGCTGGTGTCTTGCCAGCCAAACTCCGGGTCGCCTAGAGATGCGTTCAAGGCCTTCGAACTAGCTCTGAAAGCCGGAGATACGAAGGCGCTTGATTCAATAGTGGATTCGGGGTCTAAAGACTACTTCAGGGCCTTGCAGCCATGGATCATTGTGGGGAACGAAGAGTCGCTGGCGTCGCTCAATCCATTTGATCAGTACCTCGTCTATTTGATCCGAATGCATTCTGATTCGCTGAGCGAATCAGACTGGAAGGATTGGCTGGAGCAGCTACAACCAGACTATTCTATAGACCCTCTTGGGGACTATCTACTGGGAATACTTGAGGAGTCCTTTTTTCGATCATCTCTCGGGAAAGTGGATAGCTTTGCGGGCGTAACGGCAGGCCCCCTCTATCGGCATCGGGTAGACACGGGAATTAGGCTTCGCTTTAAAAGGGAAGACAGCTGGAAGGTGGACCTTAAAAGCTTCCTTCAAGAACAGTTTGAACAAGAGATAAAACCGTATCTATCCGATCGCTACAAAAATCGCGATCGCGTATGGGAGATGTTGCAGGTGGAATATGGTGACCGAATGAATCCCGAGATTAGAACATCGAGAGTTGCCAGGTAACCAGCGTTTCCTCTAAAGAAGCCTTCATATGAGCAGTGATAGACTTATTCGCATTGGCGTGATTGGCGCTGGAGCTAACACGAAGCTGAAACATATTCCGGGATTTCAAGCGATTGATGGCGTTAGCGTCGATCTTATCTGCAATCGGACCGAGGCTTCTTCCCAGAGGGCGGCTGATGAATTTGGAGTAGAGCGGATTGCAACGAAATGGGAAGAAGTCGTCGAAGACGATTCCATTGACGCCGTTTGTATTGGCGCCTGGCCCTACTTGCATGCTCCTATCACCATAGCGGCCCTGAATGCGGGTAAACATGTTCTTACGGAGGCCCGAATGGCGATGGACGCCAGTGAAGCGACTGATATGCTCGCCGCCGCTCAAGCTCGCCCAGATCTGGTAGCCCAAATCGTTCCATCTCCATTCACGCTAAAGTGGGACGCTACGATTAGGGATATTCTGGACTCAGGCGAACTAGGGCAGCTGCTGGAGATTAGCATTATCAAAACCTTGCCCATGAACGCCAATCCAACTGACCCCATGAATTGGCGTCAGAATATTGAATACAGTGGCAACAACACGCTAATGCTGGGCATCTACTACGAGGTAGCGCAACGATGGCTACAACGAGAACCGCAGCGAGTATGGGCTCACGGCAGCATATTCACCTCGGAACGCATGAATCCTGAGACCGGCGCTCGGCAAGCGGTGCGTATACCGGAAACGATCACCTATATGGCGGACTATGAAGATGGACTGCAGCTCACCGGACTGATGAGCGGGGTTGAACGGGGTAGTGGTCGCGATGCTTATGTTATTTGCGGTTCGCGAGGGACACTGCGTTTGGACCTAGCGGCGGGAAAGCTCTTCAAAGCCATGAACGGAGAGCCGGAAACCATTGTCGAACCGGGCCCTGACAAAATAGCCGAATGGAACGTCGAAGCGGATTTCGTAGGATCGATTAGGGATAATCAGCCCGTAACGCTGACTAGTTTCGAGGATGGAATGAACTATATGCTCTTCACCGACGCAACGAGACAGTCCTTCGAATCTGGAGGCCAATGGGTAGAGCTTGGTTAACGGCTAGTCTAGCTACCAGGCTTTACGGGTGGAATCGACTTGAGGTGTTCCGGCAATTTGTCCGGTTCGAAGGTGGGAAATCCCATTTGCAGTAACGAGACAAGCGGGCAATCGAATATCGCCTTCCCTTGGCTACGATCCACCAATACCGCGACCCCCGCCACCGTTCCGCCATGGGCTTGGACGATATCGATAGCCTCGTGGGCACGTCCACCACGGGTAATCACATCCTCGACTATCAGGATACGTTCATTTGGGGCGATCTTGAAACCCCTCCGTAATACGAGTTTATCGTTCTCTTTCTCCACGAAAATATAGCGGGCATTGAATTGCCGAGCGACTTCTTGGCCAACAACGAGACCTCCCATGGCGGGGGCCAGAACCGTCTCGAACTCCAGTTTTTCAAGCTGTGGCTTCATCAGCTCGATCAAACGCGTGACCTCGGCCATGCACTGACATACTTGGGCGCATTGGAAGAAATATTCGCTCCGCAAACCCGAGCGAAGAATGAAATGCCCCTGTAGCAGGGCATTGGTTGACCGGAAAATCTCTAGAACTTCCTCTTTTGTTGAGTCCATCGCGTTGAAAATTGGCTACGGCTTGAAAAGTTGCCAGGAAATTGTGGCTGGTATCGAATACTGATAGCGGCACAAGAGCCCCAAGCGCTCGGATGCTCTTCCGCTAACTGGGAACTCGAACGCTATCCCAGGTACTAACAAAAGAGGCCGATCATATTGTTAAAGAGAATTTGTACTTCGGTAAGGCTTCCGCAACAGAAATAGGGCAAAGATTGGAACAAGACACGACAACTTTAACAGCAGGAGGGTTATGGGGTGCGCTCTGGGTGTTCTACGCCTACATGTACGGCCGGTACTTCGGACACGTCGCTGCTCGCACTAAGCCAGCGGTGGAGTACACCGACCTGCCGGGCTCGCAGGAACGGCTGCGAAACAAGCGAACCTGGTCCTACCGATTCTCGGTCTTCATGCTCATGCCAACCCTCCTAGAAACCATTCGGAGCAGTTGGTTCACCGGATCTCTCATTACTCTGCTTCCTTGCATTTTCGGCGTCTGGGTTATGCATGCCGTCTGGAGAGAAGTACTCCGCTCAGAGATTCCACAGTCAAGCGCAGCGAAGGGGCCGCGCTGAATCTTTCAGTCCTCCGGACTTATCCCCAATCGCAGCTTTTTTCGAAACACGACCACCTCATTTCATAGAATTCATCCGAAACATTCGGCCGCAATCGCATGCTGCTCTCCAGGGAGAACTTCCTAAACAGAAGTTTCAGTCCCTTGTCGTCGATAACCCGTATCTTGGGAGAATGGCAAGATCCCATATAATCGAAGAGAGATTCCATCCCAGCTCCATGTAGGGCCATTTCGATCTGCATCGCATGCAGTCCCCGACAAAAACTGGAGATCCGCAGAAAATCCTCAGCTAGATCCAGCAATTTTAAAGTCGCTCGCACGTCAGCATTCACCTCGATCTCTTGCGGCTTAAGCCGATTCTTTATTTAATAAGGCAACCCCAGCCCCAAGAGTACATGAAACTGTTTCCAGCCGCTTTTGTTCAATGTAATGAATGTTTTCTGCATCGTGATTAAGCAGTTCGGTGGTGATTCCCGCCTCGAAGGGATAGGTTTCTTTGGATGCCTTAAGGGCACTCGAAAGTTCGGCCAATGATTGGCCAATCAAGGTCTCGCTTACTTTAGGTTCATGGCTAGGAATGCTTCCTTGCCGTGAGCGGCTAAAGTCAACCGTTCACGTTTTTTCCCGTTTCCTTTTGGATGTTCCGATTTCATAGCAAATCGAAT
This sequence comes from uncultured Opitutaceae bacterium, assembly GCA_964404745.1. Lineage (GTDB taxonomy): Bacteria > Verrucomicrobiota > Verrucomicrobiia > Opitutales > Opitutaceae > Pelagisphaera. The sequence continues at coordinate 95,084 of CAYOLG010000006.1, read as the reverse complement.
CTCCCGCCAATATGAATGTATATATAATTCGAATACTTTTATGTTATATTAATTCGGCCGATGAGAGCCGGTAAAGTTGCGGCGATTGATACCTAACATTTTACCTGATTGAAGCCTGACTAAGGTACCTAAATCGCTTCAAAATATTGGGAAAATGATACGATTTGCGATTGGGGCTCATTGGGCCTTAGATTATTTTGCCTAGCGAGATCCCTTGGCTCCTCCAGTCAGTGGAGGCAATTCTCAGTCGATAATAGGCTGGTCTGTCAAGGGCCATAGGTTCGACCGGCAGGCCTAATGCCAATCACGAAAAAGAATGAGGGGTGGCTAACATCGGCAGGCAAAAATAATTTGGCGATACGCTTCCCTATAAAAAATGGTATTGAAAACCCCATTTCATCCGCTTCGCTGAACCCAAGCCCCTCATTTCCTGAACGGGTAAGAATAACAGAATCAAGAAAGAAAGATATCCTATGGCAAATGCATCCGATGGCATGACCTACAATCCTGGCGGGCAGAGTAAACCTGTCGTAGAACCCGGAGAATTCATGTTCGGCGTGGCCCATCTCGATCACGCCCATATCGATGGGATGACAACAGCCTTGGAAAGCTCGGGGGCTCGATTGAAAAGCATCTATGAGCCTAATCGCGAGAAGGCTGAAGCTTTTCAAAGGAAGTTTCCTCACGCGACGATAGCTGGCAGTCTAAATGAATTGCTCAACGATCCTGAGGTTCGCTGCGTGGCCGCGGCAGCGATACCCAACGAGCGTTGCGCCCTAGGGATGAAGGTCATGGATGCCGGAAAAGACTATTTCACAGACAAGTGTCCCTTCACGACTTTGGATCAACTGGGTCGGGCCCGGGAAAAGGCATCCGAAACGGGTCGCAAGTACATGGTCTATTTCAGTGAGCGTTTACACAATGCCCCGACCTATTTTGCAGGCGAATTAGCCCGTTCAGGGGCAATTGGAAAGGTGCTGCAGATCATGGTTATGGCCCCTCATCGATTAAGTAAAGGCAGTCGGCCAGAGTGGTTTTTTCAGAAACAGCGCTACGGCGGCATCATCACCGACATTGGCAGCCACCAATTCGAGCAGCTACTTCATTTCACCGGAGCGACTGATGGGGTCATCAATTTTTCCCGCGTCGAGAATTTCAACAATCCTGACAAGCCGGAACTCGAAGATTTCGGGGAAACCTCCCTAACTATGAATAACGGAGCCTCCTGCTATTGCCGGATCGACTGGTTCACTCCTGATGCCGCGCGAGCCTGGGGCGACGGACGCCTCTTCGCCTTGGGAACCGACGGTTATATCGAAGTGCGGAAATACCTGGATGTTGGACGGCCCAAGGGTTCGCCTAGCGTTTTCTGGGTCAATCAAGAGGAGGAACATGAAAGGACCTTCGAGGGCCCTCAACATTTTCCCTTTTTCGGAGAGTTGGTTTTGGATATGATCAATCGGACAGAGAAAGCCATGACGCAGGAACACGCCTTCAAAGCAGCGGAGCTTTCCTTGCTAGCGCAGAAGATAGCGGACGAGAGGCGCGGATCGCTGTGAAATAGCGTGCCGCTCGGAACAAGCGTCGTCCGGCTGCAGGACGACGGCCTTAGTGGCATGCAGCCCTGCGGCACTTGGATCTGCTCCCGCTCCTTTCGATCGTTCTCTTTGGAATCTTGTTAAGCGACAGATTTTGAAGATTTTCCGTTGATTTCGGCCTTGGCAGCAAGAAGTATAACGACTGCGTCTTCGGCCATGCCGATTTCAACTTCCCAGCAAAACGCTCCCACAACCTCCATGTACATTAGAAAAAACCCTCTCGCGATAGCTTTGCTATCATTGATGTCGCTTCCTTCAATTGCGTTCGGCCAAGATGGAGCTAGTTTCGATACGGGTGACACAGCCTGGATCCTAGCGTCAAGCGCCTTGGTCCTGTTCATGACCATACCAGGGCTTTCCCTGTTCTACGCCGGCTTAGTCAGAGGGCGAAACGTGCTATCGGTCTTGATGCACTGTTTCGCTCTGACGGCATTGATGACATTGCTTTGGATCGTCGTAGGCTACAGTTTAGCGTTTTCAACTGCGGGTATGGAAGCTGGCAAAACGGGGTTGAATGCCTTTGTCGGCGGCTTGGACAAAGTATTCATGAGGGGCGTATCCGTCAATTCCCCCTGGGGCACCATCCCTGAGCCGCTCTTCGCCATGTTTCAAATGACGTTTTTCATCATCACGCCCGCCCTCATGGTGGGGGCTTACGTAGAGCGTATTAAATTTTCCGCCATGCTCTGGTTCTCGGCCCTGTGGGCGATTTTCGTCTACCTTCCCGTCTGCCACATGGTGTGGGGTGGCGATGGTGGATTCTTCGCCGACAGAGGAGTGATCGACTTTGCTGGGGGCATCGTTGTCCACATAACTGCCGGGGTGGGGGCTCTAGTTGCTTGTATCGTCATCGGCAAGCGCCGCGACTACCCGAATCGCCAAATTCTGCCCCACAATTTACCTATGACCATTACCGGGGCTGGAATGCTCTGGGTCGGCTGGTTTGGCTTCAATGGCGGTAGCGCTCTAGGAGCCAATTCAGATGCGGCTATGGCCATTTTCGTTACCCACATCTCCGCAGCCTGCGGCGCTCTCGGCTGGATGGTTTTCGAGTGGCTCAAGGTGGGCAAGCCGAGTGCTTTGGGAATCGTAACTGGCTCAATCGCCGGTTTGGCGGCGATTACGCCTGCTAGTGGGTCGGTCGGTCCCATTGGAGCCATTGTTATTGGCACAGTCTCAACCGCCCTTTGCTACTTGATGTGTACAAAAATCAAGAGTCGGTACCAATACGACGACTCCCTAGACGTATTCGGCGTCCACGGTGTCGGCGGATTCGTTGGAACGATTTTGGTGGCTATTTTCGGATCCCCGAACCTAGGCGGAAAGGTAGAGGGCATCGAAATGGGCAAGCAGCTTGGCACTCAGCTATTTGCCGCGATCGCCGTTACGCTTTTCACGCTAATCGTCACCTATGCGATCCTCAAGATTCTACAGGCGGCCATCGGTCTGAAGGTCGAAGAACAGGACGAAGTTATAGGCCTCGATCTAAGCGATCACGGAGAATCTGGATACAACGACTGATCCTAGCCCGGAGGAGCAACGTGGTTTAGGAATTTATGGCAGCGTCTTTTGTCCTTACACCCGCCAAGCTACACGATTCCTGGATGAGAATGGGGTTTCCTATCAGTATAGAGAGGTCCATATGCTTTTGGTCTGGAAGCTCCCGCTAAAAAACTACTGAGATGAAAAGGCGAGCGAATGGAGCCAAAACTGTTCCTCAAATCTTTATCGATGGCGAATACTATGGCGACGAAGAGCGTCTATTCGCCGACGACAAGTATGGAAGTCTTGACCATGTATTGAGGCGTTAAAAAAAGCGGCCCCGAATGTTCGGAGCCGCTCGCTTTATAAATTGGTAGCCTGAATGCTTAGGCGTTTGCCGGTGTAGGTACTTCCGCGATTGTTTTGAGGACTCGCGAGCAGATTTGGTAAGGATCGCCCTGAGAATTCGGACGGCGGTCTTCCAGGTATCCCTGATATTTGTCGCCGGCAACGAAGGAGTGAGGTACGCGAATTGAAGCACCACGGTCAGCGACGCCCCAGGAGAACTTGTCGATAGATTGGGTTTCGTGAAGACCGGTCAGGCGCATGTGATTGTCGGGACCGTACGCAGCGATATGCTCGTCCTTGTTCTTCTCGAAAGCATCCATCAATGCCATAAAGTAATCTTTGCCGCCAACTTCGCGCATGAATTTCGTGGAGAAGTTGCAGTGCATGCCAGAACCGTTCCAGTCGCCCGTGAATGGCTTGCAGTGCCATTCTACGTAAATGCCGTACTTCTCGCAGAGACGCTCGAGTAGGTAGCGAGCGATCCACATGTCATCAGCGCACTTGCGCGATCCTTTAGCAAAGATCTGAAACTCCCACTGGCCCTTGGCTACTTCGGCGTTGATGCCTTCGTGATTGATACCGGCTTCGTGACAGAGCTCCATGTGTTCGTCTACGATCTCGCGAGCTATTGAGCCCACGTTCCGGTAGCCTACGCCAGTGTAGTACTCGCCTTGAGGGCTAGGATAACCCTCCTCGGGCCAGCCTAGCGGGCGTCCGTCTTCAAACAGGAAGTACTCCTGCTCCAAGCCGAACCAGGCATCCTCGTCGTCAACGATCGTCGCGCGGTGATTGCTAGGATGGGGTTCGCCATCGGGAAGCATGACCTCGCACATGACGAGATACGCGTTTTTGCGTCCAGCGTCAGGATAGAGCGCTACTGGCTTAAGCATGCAATCAGAGTCGCCGCCTTCGGCCTGCTGCGTCGAGCTGCCGTCGAATCCCCACATGGGGCAATCGTCTAGCGATTTAGGCGCTTCCGATGCAATGCGCGTTTTTCCACGAAGATGCGGTACGGGCTGATAGCCATCTAACCATATGTATTCGAGCTTGTATTTAGCCATAATTTTGTCGTTAGGTTTTGAGGGTTTAATTGTCCCGAAAGTGTTTTCGCTTCCAGGAGCAGATTGCCAATTTTGGAACGGGATAAGATGTCAGCAAATGTTGCGCCGATGCACAACAATTAATAAAATCACACGAAAATTTCTTTTCAGTGCCCAATTTTACCAGTGGTTTAGCTCAAAATAGAACATGCGAGAGATCAAAGATACGCACAGAGCAAGCGTCCGCATTGGCTTCGACGGAAAGGTTCATAAAACCTTTCGCGGAGCCGAAGCCAAAGAGCGATTCGACAACGAAATCAGAGTCCTCAAATATCTGGAAGCGAAAGGCTGCGAATTTGTACCCAAGTTGATTGAATACAATGTCGAAACGCTTTACATGGTGACGACGAATTGCGGGGCTCGAGTCGAGGATTCCATAAGCCAGGCCCGCACTGCTCAGCTCTACAAGGAATTGGAAAAGGACTACGGCGTGCGGCATGGCGATCCCGAATCCCGCAACATTACCTACAGTGCCCGTTTGGGCCGTTTCTGTATTATAGATTTTGAATACGCCGTCATTATCGAGAGTGGAGAAGGGCTACTGCAACCAGAGGACCGGGATGACGATTAGCGACGGTTCAAGTGGCGATTCCGAACCGAGATTGAGCTTATCCTGGTATGGGCGAACCGATGTTGGGCGTTTTCGAAAAAACAATGAAGACGCATTCCTGGCCCTGACATTCAACTCCCGGGAGGTTCGCTATTTGGGTAAAGATGGATCGGCGCCCATGGATGGCGACGATTTTATTTTCGCGGTTAGCGATGGCATGGGCGGTGCCAAAGCCGGAGAATTCGCCAGCAAGATAGCCGTCGATAAGATCACCGATCTTTTGCCCAAAACTTTCAGCTTAGCCGCCATGGGCATCGACCGCGGTTGCACCCAAATCCTGGGGGAATTGTTCTCACGCATACACAGCGAGATGGTCAATATGGGCATTCACTACGAGGAGTGCCGTGGGATGGGAGCGACCTTAAGCCTTTGTTGGTTTACCCCGGACAAGATGTATTTCGCTCACGTTGGCGACAGCCGCATCTTCTATTTTCCTAAGGATGGGGAGTTTAAGCAACTGACAGAAGATCATACCCATGTGGCCCATCTGCTCCGCCAAGGTAAGATTTCCGAATTCGAGGCGAAGACGCGCCCAGACCGGAATATTCTCAACCAAGCTCTCGGCGGAAATATTCAGAAGCTGGATCCTCAAATTGGCTCAGTCGAATATTTGCCCGGCGACAGGTTCACGCTCTGCACGGATGGCGTAACTGACGGTATATCCAATCGGCGAATACAAACTTTGATCGAAACGCCCCCCGCCAACCTTTTGGATCTCAATCCGGCCGAGCGGATCATTAAGGATGCGAAAGACGAGAGCGGGCGCGACAATTTGACGACGGTTACGGTCGCCGTTCGGCGCGAGTAGCGCATCTCGAATAACACAAGACGATCAATCTGCTCCTATACGACACAATCAGCAAATAGGTCGACCAAAGTTGTAACGCGGCATGCAGCATTTCCAATTGACCCGGCCAGAAACGTATCCCGATTCCTTGAGAATTCATTCTACTCGGCGATCATCTCTTTGGCTGTTAGGCTAGCTGGTGTCGAGAGAAAGGACTTCCTGAATCCTCGGCTGCTCCACGGGGTTGATCGACCGATTCTAGCTAACGTCAAGGCATCACAATAAGCTCTGAAATTCACCGCTTCCAAAAAGATTTGCAGAGCGCCTTCGAATGCGATCAGAACAATTTAGAAAGCGGATTCGATTCCCGATCGAGAATGAGTATGATGCGCGATCTCGGCTCGGCAGTAGAAAAGTATCGAAACTATCTATACGATTCAGGGCTAAGCGGAAAGAGAACTGGGCGGACCGCAAAGCATCTCATTGATTTTTTGGATGTAGCGAGAACTTTCACTGAAGGCGCTATTCGCTCGAATCGTCGCTCCGATGGCATGTAGCAATCATATAACCTGCTGATTTTTCCCAGGATTCCGAGGCGGGGCTGGATAGGCTTTCTGAAATGCTGGAAGGGCAGGTGGCTGCTCTGAGCTCGGGACTGCTTTCAAGGCAAGAATCGGTTCAGCTTCTCGAAGCCTAGCGAGATAGCAAGTTGTACCGGGCTGACGTGGATAGCTATCTGCTGTATCCAGATAAAGAGCTCCCTGCGTTTCTGGAAATGAACGTCGCCAATTCAGAACCGGTCCAGGGAAATCCCGTATTACAGCTCATGCTAGCAGATAAGGATGCCCGCATTATCCAATCGGATGTCAATGGGAGATACCGTTTCGCGGGCGATTTCAGAAATAGCTCAGATCTTAGATTGGAGTTAGAACGGATTTGCGACGATTACGCCGACATCCTAACTGGCGAAAGGATCGCTGAGATCGAAACGATTTTCGAGAACAGATTCAACCATCGCCAATTCACCGGAAGATCGAGCACATTTTTCGCATAGGAGGGGTGGAAAGCGTTTACTGGCAAATGGTGTCGAAGCTCGTCCTCGCCGCTCAGGAAAGCTGGGAGCAAACGAGGATCACGGGAGAGTCCCAAGCCGTTTGCGAAACGTTGAGAGATCGTCATTTCTCGCTTCTCGATGGTCTCGGTCTATACACATCGCTCAGCAAGTATGGGGCCTTCCCGACCGATGCCTACTCGCATACACCCAAGCACGCGGGAGCTCAACAACCGGGAATGACGGGTCAGGTAAAAGAGGATATTCAAACTTGCATGAGGGAATTGGGAGTTAAAGTTGAGCTGGGCTGTATCCACTTTGAAACGGGACTGTTAAGCGAACGAACTTTCCTCGCATCGAGTTCCAATTTCAAATACGTTGATACAATCGGAATCTTCAATGTCTTGGAGCTTCCGGAAAAGAGCCTGGCCTACACGCTTTGCCAAACTCCCATCGTATACGTCACCGACTCCAGTTGGAAAATTGAGATCTATCTCGAAGACGGAGAGGCGGTCGTGCAGCGGGCCCAGTCTATCCCCAGGTATTTCAACCAGGATATTCTCCCGCACTGGTGTAGTCCGAAATATAAAGGTGTCCATCCCGAGAAACGGGCTGCGATTTTGACAGCGCCGCCAAGCCGCGTGCCGCGAGTACTGGGACGTCTCTGAACCGTTTACGCCCTAGCTATTATTTGACGATCATCTGGTCGACGGTGCGGCCGGCTGGAATCATGGGAAGGACGTGCTCGGTATATGGGGTGATGACGTCCAAAACAAAAGCCTCATCGCTATCGAGCATCTCTTGAATTGCGTCGCGAAGCTCCTCTTTCTTGTGGACGCGTCGGGCAGGCAAGCCAAATCCGTGGGCGATCTCCACATAATTTGGATACAAAGCATCGATGTTCTCGGGGGAACCGATATTCTCCTCATCCCCAAGAATGGTATTGCCGCGCACGCTATCATAGAAGCGGTCTTCCCACTGCATAACCATTCCGAGATGCTGGTTATTGAGAATCATGGCCTTGGCTGCGATCTTCTCGATCTTCGCGGTTGCCAGTTCCTGCAGATTCATGATGAATGAGCCATCTCCATCGATATCGATAACCTCCTTGTCCGGGCAGGCCACCTTGGCTCCGATTGCTGATGGATAGCCATAGCCCATGGATCCCAAACCGAGAGATGAAATGTGGTGTCGCGGATGGGCGAAATCGTAAAACTGGGCAGCCCACATCTGGTGTTGGCCAACCCCAGTCGTTATGATGGCTTCCCCTTTGGTTAGTTCGTACAACGCGCGAACCGCCTCCTGTCCAAGAATGTGGGGGCTGTCCTCGAATTCAAAGGGGTAATCTCTTTTCCATTCGGCGATCTGATCCAGCCAGACCTCTATCCGCGGTTTGGTGAAATTGATCTGATCCATCAATTCGACCATCCGGCCCATGGCGTGGCCAATATCGCCGCAAATTGGGTGATGAACGATCTTGTTCTTGTTGTGCTCGGAGGAATCGACGTCGATATGGACGATTTCCGCTTGCGGGGCGAATTTAGATACTTCTCCGGTAATGCGATCGTCGAAGCGGACGCCGAAGGCTAATAGCAAGTCGCAGTTATGAACCGCCAAATTTCCATAAGCGGAACCGTGCATTCCGAACCATTTCAAGGAAAGCGGGTGCGTTTCAGGGAAGGCGCCAACACCCATCAAAGTAGAGGAACAGGGAATTCCGGTCTTTTCGATGAAAGCGCGTAGCTCGTCGTAGGCTTCCGCGGAGACGATCCCGCCCCCGTAGTAAACCATTGGACACTTGGCTTCTTCTATCAGATGGAGGACGTTCTTTAGCTCTGTATCGCTGGCCTTTTCGGGAAGTTTTGAATGGCGCAGCTTAATTTCTTTCGGCCATTGAGGTACGATTTTCGCCTGCTGAACATCCTTCGGAATATCGATAACCACGGGTCCTGGTCGACCTGTCGTGGCTACTTCGAAGGCCTCTTGAACCGTATAGGCCAAGTCGTTAACGTCCATAACCAGGTAGCTGTGCTTAACAACTGGCAAGGTCATTCCAAAAAAGTCAGTTTCTTGGAATGCGGCTTTTCCAATGAACTTTGAGTACACTTGCCCAGTAACGCAAACGAGCGGAGTGCTATCCATGTAGGCATCGGCGATCGCCGTCATCAGATTCGTAGCCCCCGGTCCACTCGTGGCCATGCAAACGCCGGGCTTGCCAGTCGCTCTAGCATAGCCCTCAGCGGCGAAGGAACCGCCTTGCTCATGTCGTGGCAGTATGGTGCGGATCTTGTCCTTGGCTTTGGCCAACGACTGATGCATCTCCATGGACGCTCCTCCAGGATAGGCAAAGATATCAGTCACACCCTGGCGCACCAAAGATTCGACTAGGATGTCGGCCCCGTTCATTTCACGGGTATCTAGGGAAGGCAAGTCGGCTTCTTTGGTTGCGCTCATGATGATTTCTTTTGGATTTCGCGAAATAAAGGGCTGTCCAGCGACTGGTGGCAAGAATGGTTTCCCGAAGAAACTGAACTTTGCCGGGTTTTTAACTATTTAAATGGCCTATTTACGGCTCAGGAGGCGGCTTCGTTAAGGTCTATCACTTTGCCGTCGTCGACCTCGCCAATAGCTCTAAATCGAGCATAACGCTTTTCTAAAAGCTGCTCTTTGGAGAGCTTTGCCAGTTCCTTGAGCTGCGATTTGATCGCTTTTTCCACAGATTTAGCGGTTGCCTCGGGATCATTCTGAGCTCCGCCCATCGGCTCTTCCACGATTTCGTCGACCACCCCAAACTGTTTCAGCATCTTCTGATCGCCCAGTCTCAAGGCCTCGGCGGCTTTGGAGGACTGAGAGCGATCTTTCCACAAAATCGCAGAGCAACTCTCTGGAGAAATGACTGAATAATAGGCGTTTTCCAGGATCAAAACCCGATCCGCTACGGCAATGCCCAGGGCGCCGCCCGAGCCGCCTTCACCGACGATAATCGTTATAATCGGTACGCTCAATCGGCTCATTTCCCGAATATTTACCGCGATGGCTTCCGCTACGTGACGTTCCTCGGAACCCACTCCCGGATAGGCGCCAGGCGTGTCTACCCAAGTAATGATCGGCAGGTTAAACTTCTCAGCCAACTTCATAAGCCTCAACGCCTTGCGATAGCCTTCTGGGTTGGGCATGCCAAAATTGCGAAGAATGTTTTCTTTGGTGTTACGTCCCTTCTGCTGGGCGATGATCATCACGGCTTTCCCATCTAAAAAGGCCGTTCCTCCAATGATGGACTTGTCGTCGCGAAATTGCCGATCACCTGACAGCTCTTGGAAATCCTCGAAAATGGCTCCCACGTAATCAAGCGAGTAGGGGCGTAGGGGGTGGCGAGCAAGCTGCACGCGCTGCCATGAAGAAAGGTTTGAGTAGACCGAGCGCTTCGTTTGCTCGATCTTTGCCTCGATGGCCTTGATTTCGTTGGAGACATCTATCGAGTTCTCCTCGGATAATTGATTCAAGGCTTCTAGTTGCTTAATCAAACCGCGAAGCGGCCTCTCAAAATCGAGTGTATATTTCTTATCCATATGCGTGGGATGGAAAGTTTGGCGGATATGGGTGACGTCTTTTAAAGTCGAGGCAAAACGAGTCGCGAAATTTTAGGGAGAAGCGGCATCAAGACCTGCCTCCGAAGATTCTGGGTTCTTCAATTGTTCTTTCCAGCTCGCTACTTTGGCCTGAGCTCCAAAATGCTCGGCATTCTCTTTCGAACCGAGTTCAAGCCAAATTCGGGACAGACTAGTGTTGATAAAAAGATCGTCTGGCCTTAGGGAATGGGCGTGTTCTGCCGCTTTGAGGGCATCGTCGTAGGCTTTGGCCGAGTAGTGGATTTCGCAAAGGGCGTGCCAAGCTTCGAAACTGTCCGGATTCGATCTAACCACTGCTTCCAGCTTGGAGATGGCTTGGTCGCTATCGCCCATTGTGAAGTCGAATGTGGCGTCTTCGATGATGTCGCTTATATCGGCTGTATCGCTCATTGCCCTCTGGTCATATATCGAACATTCCCTAAACTGACTCAAACGATAGGCTAACGTTCAAGAATTGTCTAGCCGCCCTCGACGAATTTCAGAGGACAAGCATGGCGTCGCCATAGCTGAGAAAACGGTACTCCCTCGCAATAGCTTCCGCGTAAATCTCTTTGAGCCAGTCGATTCCGTCAGCTCTGCCAGGAGAAAGGAAGGCGGAAACGAGGCAAAGCAAAGTTGATTTTGGAAGGTGGAAATTTGTGATTAGGGCATCCACGCCTTTAAATTCCGCCGGCGGATAGATGAAGATACTGGCCTCGCTGAGGAAATTGCCGGCAACGATTGCGTCCGCCTTACCCAAATAGTCCTCGATGCTGCGAACGCTAGTTGTTCCGATACAAATGCGGCGTTGCCCATCGCGAGGAGCGTTTTTTAACGCCCCTTGGGTAGCTTGCGGGATTTCGTATATCTCGCGATGAATCTCGTGGGACTCCACCGACCCTTCGCCCAGAGGTTTAAAGGTGCCCATCCCCACATGCAGAATCAAATCGTAGAAATGGGATCCCCCTTGGATAAGCCGTTGGTTCAACTCGTCGGTAAAGTGCAAACCCGCGGTTGGAGCCGCGGCCGCCACCGATCGGTCGTCCTGAGCATAGACGGTTTGATAGCGTTCTCTGTCGACGTCATCCCGGTCGTCTTGCCGTTCCCGTTGGATGTAAGGGGGGAGGGGCATTTTCCCGAGCTTCTCCGCCAGCCCTATTACGGTTTCGCCTTCTGATAGCTTGAAGGACACCAGATATTCCGCCTGCGAATTCTTTTCGAGAACCTCGGCCTCGAACACTCTCTCGATTCCGAAAACGCTGCTCGGAGGAAGCTTGCGACCTGGCTTTAGGAGACACCACCAAGCTTCCCGGTTGCTCCCGCCATTCTTATCGCTTTGTTTAAGCAGGAGACACTCCACTTGGCCTCCGGTTGGTCTCCGACCGAAAAGGCGAGCCGGAAGGACCCGAGCTATGTTCCGAAAGAAACGATCCCCCGGTCGGCAATATTCGGGGAGATCTTTGAAGCGACGATGCTCGACCAGGCCGCTGGATCTATCAACGACAAGCAATCGGGATTCGTCCCGTTTCGCCGCTGGTCGCTGGGCGATTCGTTCAGTAGGTAGTTCGTAGTCGAAGCGTTCGGTATCCATAGCCAGAGAACCGGCAGTGTTCCCAGCCCTCGTCCCCTGTCGAGCGCATAAAAGCGAACTCGCCCGGCGCTTCGATATGTTCAATGTGGTGGGCCCGGTGGAATCGAGGTCGAGCCTCGCTTTTTTGACTAGGATTTTTTGGTGGAACCCGAACTCCGAGCGCGTTTTTAGAGTCCAATATTACTTAAGCTGTATGCGGTGTAGGAAGCTCGCTTGCAAGCGAATCACGAGATTCGATTGCTAGTGAAACAATCGCTCGCAAGCGAGCGTCCGCCAATCGGCTGCAGCCAAGTTGAAGCCTATGAGTGAGACGGCAGCAAGATGGAGCCATCTTCTTGGATGCCCAACCAGCGATTCGGATTGAAAAAATCCCTTGATCTTTGTGACAAAACGATAACGCTACCGGCTCTTTCACAATTTGGGGTAGGATACTCAAGTGGCCAACGAGGGCAGACTGTAAATCTGCTGGGGAAACCCTACACAGGTTCGAATCCTGTTCCTACCACCATCCTTCGCCAAGGCTACGGCTGGCAAGATCGCGAGGAGTGCCGTACAGTTTCAGCCAAGCCTCCGCAGGAACAGGATTTGAACCGCAAGGTTCGACGGA
>CAYOLG010000006.1:72657-82202 GCA_964404745.1 uncultured Opitutaceae bacterium | reverse complement strand
ACAGTTTCAGCCAAGCCTCCGCAGGAACAGGATTTGAACCGCAAGGTTCGACGGAAGTCGCAGAGCGGCTGGAGATGGGCGACCGGAGGGAGTCGCGAAGCGATTCTCCAGAGGAGAACCAATCCTGTTCCAATTGAGCAGAATCCAGTAAGCGGAACTAAATCAACCCGCTTTCCTGAAAGCTATACCAGCCTTTACCGCTGGGATCGCTAGCGGCTTTCCCGACGATCACATGATCGAGTAGGGGTATGCCAACGATTTTCGAAGCTTCTTCTAACTGACGGGTTACGCGAATGTCGGCTGCGCTTGGGCTCGGATCGCCGCTGGGATGATTGTGTACACAGATTAGGGAGCTGGCTCCGGAACGAATGGCTTCCCTAAACACTTCTCGCGGATGCGCTAGACTGTTGCTCGCAGTCCCCGACGTAGCCTCGTGCAACTGTAAGACCCGATTCTTTCGATTTAGAGACAACGACCAGAATTTCTCCACTTCCAAACCAATGAGGCGAGATCTCATAAACTTGAATACGTTTTCTGGAGTATCCAAAATGGGCAATGCTTCATCGTCAGCGGCTAAAATGCGTCGACAAATTTCAATGACAACAAGCAACTGTAGTGATTTTACTTTGCCGATCCCTTTGATACGCATGAACTCGCTGTCCGTCCAAGAAATCATCCCAGAAAGGGATCCCGCTTGATTTACCAGGGAGGAGGCGACATTGAGCACATTGCTTCCTTTGCTGCCGCTCCTGAGAATCATGGCGATTAACTCGCTGTCGCTCAGGGCGGACGCCCCTAATCGCTCCAGCCTTTCTTGAGGGCGTTCCGACACAGCAAGTTCTTTAAGCGGAGGGTGGGCAAGCGCGGGCATTTAGACAGGGGTAAATAATCGAGTGGGGCAAGCAGGCCAAAAATCGGCTGCGTACGGTTGGATCCAAGGACAAAAGGTGCCCACCTAAAAAGTGCTGGGCAAGCAAAATGCCAATACGCAGTACAAGCCAGAGCCCGGTGACAGGGCTGACTGCGAGTCTCGCCCGTAGCATTAGCGAAAGCGGATCTCCAACCAGACGAAAGGATGAGCCAATCCTCCCTACCTTTTTGCTAAGTCGCTCGCGGGAGCAGGAAACCAAATATTCGCCCAATTAATTAAACCGGCGAACGTATCCGTCCCGGCGCAGACGCTCGAGCTGGCGATTTTGGGCTTCCTCGGCCATCTCGGATACGAGCATGCTGGCGATGTTGTCCCGGACCTCTGTTAACGGCACGTAGCCTTCGTCGCGGCGATCTTGGATATACATAATGAAAATCTTATCCTTCAAGCGAAGCGGTTCGGAATGCTCGCTGATTTCCAGATTGAACGCGACCTCCGCCAATTCTGGGATGAGAGCCTTGCGTTCTACCCATCCCCAGTCGCCACCAACATCCTTCTTGGAATCTTGGCTGTGCTTCTTGGCAAGCTGGGCAAAGTCGATGCCGTTATTCAGCTGGCGCACAATTTCCTCAGCTGTCTGATCGAGGAGTTCCGGATCTTCGTCTGTCAGCTTGGCCAAGATAATTAGACGGAGGTGAACTGCTTCCGGCTCGTGAAACTGCTGCTTGTTGGCATTGTAAAATTCTTCGACCTTCACCGGACTCACGAAGCTTTCCGACTTCGTCATCTTTAAGCGCATGAAATTGACGATCATCTCCTCGCGGATCTCGTTGTCGTATTCGTCTGGGGTTTTTCCGATCGACTGAAGATAGGCCAGGAATTTCGATCGGTCTCCATCGAATTGCCGAATGATCCGCTCTTCCACTTCATTGCGGACATAACTCTCCGGAATTTGCCCTTTGTCCTCGTAGAACTGCTTAACGATCAACACGTTGTCTGTGAGCGTTTGAATGACTTGGTTCTCCGCCTCGTCCAGCATCCTGTTGAACATGACGGGATCTCCTTTGGAATCAGCCTGAATCTGGTCCACCAATGGCATAATTTGACGACGCACGTCCTCGGCGGTAAAAATCCGTTCCTCAGCGATCGCCGTGATTCCATTGGCGTAGCGGGCATTGACCATGCGTTCGGCGTCCTCGTCGCTAATCTGGGCGAGGGCTGCAATAGGCAAAACGGAACTTAGCAGTGCTAGCCTCTTGGCGTTACGTAATAACATAGGTGTCTGTCGGGTTTCGAAAAATTCAAAACTATGAGCTTTTAGTAAGATTTCTCAAGAACACAATGATTTCGTCTAGTCGTTTCAGCGCCGTTTTCGAGCTTAGGCGGGGGAAGCGGCTTCCGAGCTTGATGTACGCCTCCTTGTTATTGCGATTGATTCGGCACTTCAGTCGGCCGTATTGCGAAACGACCGAGAGGACGCCTTTTTGTTCCGCCAGTACGCGAATTTCCGTCATTTTGATCAAGGCCTTCAACTCTTGAGGAAAGTCGCCGAATCGGTCCTTCATTGCCGCCTCTAATTCTCGAATACGCTCTGGAGTTTCCGCCATGGACAAGCTTCGATAAAAATCGATACGCAAGCGAGTCTCTTCCAAGTAGTAGGTCGGTATGCGTGCTTGAATGGGTTCGCAAAATGCATTCGTCGATTCTGCATCCTTCAACGCCGTGTACCCATCCTCGTAGCGGTTGGTTGATTCCGCCTGGCCCTCGCCTTGATAGACGAAGTCGAGTTTCACGCTGGCTCGGATTGCTTGAGCAGTTTCTTCGCCCTTAAGTCGGGCGATGCTTTGCCTTAGCAGTTGGCAATAGAGTTCGAATCCAACCCCGACGATATGGCCGCTTTGCTCTGAGCCGAGAAGGTTTCCCGCCCCCCGCAGTTCAAGGTCTCTCATGGCGATCCGGAAGCCGGCTCCCAACTGATTGTGCTGGCGAATAGCCTTCAGGCGCTTCCGAGCAATATCCATCAAGCGCTTGTGCTTATGAAGCAGGAGATAGGCATAAGCCTGCCGCGTAAAGCGTCCCACGCGCCCGCGAATCTGATACAATTGCCCCAGGCCAAATCGGTCAGCTCCTTCGATTATGATGGTATTGCAATTCGGGATATCCAAACCCGATTCGATAATGGTGGTGCAAACGAGCACTTGAAATCGCTTATCAACAAAATCCAGCATTACCCGCTCGAGCTGCTTTTCATCCATTTGCCCATGGCCTGCCTGAAAGGAAATTTCCGGCATCAGCTCTTGCAGGCGAAGAGCAACCGTATCGATCGTTTGGACACGATTGTGCAGATAGAATACTTGTCCCCCTCTTGCAATCTCCCGGCGAATGACTTCCGTGACTAGCTTCTCGTCGTAGCTTTTGACAATCGTCTGGATCGGCTTGCGCTCGAGTGGCGCTGTTTCAATCACGCTCAACTCTCGGGCCCCCGTCAGGGCCATATAAAGCGTACGAGGTATCGGCGTCGCCGAAAGCGTAAGGATATCTATGGTCTCCCGCCAATTCTTGAAAACTTCCTTGTGCTTGACCCCAAATCGCTGTTCCTCGTCGACCACGACAAGACCTAGGTCCTTGAAAGAAACGTCTTTCTGGATGAGGCGATGCGTGCCGATTAGAATATCCACATTTCCGGCTCGCGTGGCCTGCAGGATCTTCCTGATCTCGCCTGGCTTTCGGAAGCGGCTGACCAATTCGACCACGATCGGATAGCCCGCCATGCGATCGCGGAAATTGAGATAGTGTTGCTGGGCCAGGACAGTGGTCGGAACGAGTATGGCTACCTGCTTGCCCCCCATGACGGCTTTAAAAGCCGCCCGAATAGCTACTTCCGTCTTGCCGTATCCAACATCGCCGCACACCAGCCTGTCCATTGGCTTGGACAGCTCCATGTCATGCTTGGTGTCAATTATGGCTTTCAGCTGATCCGGCGTTTCTTTGAAGGGAAAGGCGGTTTCGAATTCCTTTTGCCACTCGGTATCGGGACTGCAGGCCCAGCCATCAGCGGAATCGCGCTTAGCTTGGATCTGGAGTAACTGGGCAGCCAAGTCCAACGTCGCTCGTTCTGCCGCTTCCCGAGTCTTAGCCCAACGATTGGACCCGAGCCTACCCAATTTAGGTCGGGTTTTGGTTATCCCCACGTAACGGCTGACCAAATGCGATTCCTGGAGGGGGACGTGCAGCAAAATCCCCTCGTCAAATTCCAGAGTCAGGACCTCGCGAAGCTGCCCGCCGATGTCCACGCGGGTGATCCCGCGATACACGGCGATACCATGCTGTAAATGCACCACGAACTCCCCCTCGACCAGCTCAGCGAAATCGAGGAGTTGATCCACTTGCGATTGAGCGACGAGGGATCGCTTTCGTAGGGTAACTTTCCGATTTCGCCTGCGTCCGAAGAGTTCGGTTTCCGTTACGAAAACGGCTCCTTTGCTCTCGTCCAATAGCGGCCAATTCAATCGACCGAGATATCGGCGAAAGTGAATACGGAAGCCTTCGTTCAGGTCGCCCCGCCAGAAAATGGGTTTCAGCCTGTCCAGCGATTTCGTTTCCCGAAAAATCTCCTGAATGCGACGCTCGTCGCTTTCGCTAGGAAGAATGATAACGATTCGCTCGCCTCCGGAATTCCATTCCTGAAGCTTCTCCAAAAAGCGAATACGAGCCGCTTGCTCGTCAGCCAGCCGTTCATCGGCCAATTTGGACTCGTCCGGATAGGAGCGATAGAAATCCAAAGATTCTGTCTCGTAGGTAACCGAATTTCCGGAATCCGCTTCCATCTCCTCCAAATCGAGATCGGAAATCGTGGTCCAAACGTCTCCATGCGCAGTCCTAGATTTCCTCAAGCAGTTCCAAAAGGCGCCTTCGTGGCGGTCAGCTCCTTCTGGGCTGTAGCGATCTAGATTCTCGATGAGGCTTTCCGGTTCGACCAAGGCCCAAGCCACCGATGAATCCAGATAATCCAGAATTCCGTTGGCTGCCTTGTCGATCTCCATTCTAGGCGAGGCGGTGAGAGCGATCGAAGAAACGTTTTCTCCCGATCGCTGGCTTACTGGATCGAGCGTCTTGATCGATTCAATCTCATCTCCGAAGAAATCGATTCGATAGGGCTTGTTGGTCGTAATTGGATACACATCGATCAATCCACCTCTTTTAGCGAATTGCCCAGGCGCTTCGCAAAGGCCCTCATGATCATAGTCAAGACGCTCGAGATCTTCAAGCAATTGATCAAAACCATATTCGGCTCCAGCTTTGAGTTCTATCTGCAAGGCCGCTAGCGCCTTGGGATCAGGAGCGCTTTGGGCCAGAGCTTCGATCGTGGCGACGACGACAATGCCTGCCTCTTCAGTAGCGGAACGAATTTCGTTGAGAACGGCTATCTGCTCGCTTCCCGCGTCGAACTGGGCCGCCAAATCTTCCCCCAAGGTTTCGATGGTGGGCAATTGATGAATGGTAAAGCTTCCGCGATCTTCCCGGGCGCGCCAATGGAAGAATTCCAGGTCGGCCGCCGTCTTCTCCGCGAGCCGCTCGTCGGTCACGATCACTATCTTGACGGGGTGCTGCTTTGCCCGATTGGCCCAATCCTCAAGGACCGGGCTCAGAGCCTCCGAACCAACGCCGACGAGCCTCTCGACCGCAGTCGACGAGGAAGCGGGAAGTAAACCGGAGGAAACGGTCATTGCTTGGCCTTCAAGGTCTCTATGGCTTCGATCGCCGCTTTTTCCTCGGCCTCTTTTTTGCTCTTTCCTTTGCCAGAACCCAACTGCTCGCCATTGCAAAGCACAGCCACCTCGAATTCGCGATCGTGGGGCTTTCCCGTTTGCTTGAGCAACTCATACTTGAGAGCGAAGTTCCCTAATTCCGGCTGCACAAGCTCTTGAAGGGCTCCCTTCGGATTGGCGAGTTTCCCCTTGCCGGCGGGCTTGCTGCTCAACGGACCATAGTACTTTAAGGTAAGTTTTCGGGCTGTTTCCCAATCGCTATCCAAATAGATGGCTCCCACAACTGACTCGAATACGTCGCAAAGGGCAGAGTCCTTGTCAGCGACACCGGCATTCCGATCCTTCTCCTTGAGCAGCAAATATTGATCCAATTTCAGCTTTCGGGCGATGCCAGCCATGTGGTCGCCGCGAGCGTAACTAGACCGCACGCTGGTCAGCATTCCCTCGCGTTCGTTCGGAAATCTCTTATACAAGGCTTCGGTCAAGGCTAATTGAATGACCGAATCTCCCAGGAATTCCAGCCGCTGATTGTTATGGATCTGATCTTTCGAATTCAGCAAATAAGAAGGATGGGTGAGGCTTTTGATCAGCAGTTCTTTATTTTTGAATACATAGTCCAGAGAGCGTTCAGCTTTCTTGATCATCGCAGGGGCAAGATCTGCTGAGGGGCTGCCGCTTCCTTTTTTCCCTGGCTTGGCTTTCCTCGAGCCACCCGAACCAAAGAGCCGTCTCAGCTTTGAACCTACCATGCCTTTGAAAAACAACAACGACCAAAATTACTTCAACCCAAAGCGAGTAATGAGTTCCTTGCCCAAATTCCGGTAGGCGGTCGAACCAGGATTAGCATTGTCGTACTCGAAAATCGTTTGCCCGAAAGAAGGGGCTTCGCTGATCCGCACCGTCCGCGGAACGACCGTGTCGAACACTTGATCCGGCAGGTTTTGCCGCACCTCGTCAACGACCTCCCGAGAAAGCCTCGTGCGTACGTCGAACATGGTCATAATTATTCCGCCGATCTCAAGGCGTTCGTTGACTCCAGCCTCATGCAGTCGCTCGACCACGCTGAGGATCTGGCCGAGTCCCTCTAGGGCCATGTATTCGCATTGCAGGGCCACGAGCAGGTAATCGGCAGATGCTAAGCTGTTCATGGACAGCATACCGAGAGCTGGGGGACAATCGATAATTATGGCGCGATACTTATCTGAATCAACGATTGGCTGGATTGCCTGAGCCAATTGGCCCAGGTAGTTTTCCTGCTGGGAAAGTTCTATTTCAGCAGCGGCCAGATCGACCTCAGAAGGCAACAGGCTCAAACGCTTGCGGCCCGTGGAAATGATAATCTCGGCGGCATCGCCTTCGCCCATCAAAGCCGCGTACACACTCTTGCCCTCTTCTTTCTCGAAACCGAGAGCGCTTGTGGCATTTGCTTGCGGATCCAGATCGATTAATAGAGTATCCACGCCCTGACTGGCCAAAGCCGCCGCCAAATTCACCGCGGTCGTGGTCTTGCCGACACCCCCTTTTTGGTTAGCGATCGTAAATACTGTGCACGCCATCTTGGGCCGGGTTTATGGATCAATTTCACCGCATGGCAACGGCTAAAAGCTGAGAGTTGCGCCAAGGTTAGGGCATCGTCATTGGCCATCAGCCCGGGTGCCTCGCCAAGCGAGCCGGGGGTATCCGGCGACACTGGAAATAGAACGCGTCGATCTCTTAGATTAGGAAACTCGTTTGCAAGCGATCGTATCACTGGAATTGGACTCAGGTTGTCTCGCTAGCAAGCGAGCTTCCTACACTGCAAATGACTCGAGTTGATGTCGATCATCTGGGCTGGAGATTGGTATTTGCTCACTCCAATTCAAAGGTTAAAGGGTAGGGCGGATTATTCCTAGCCCGCCGTCGGGCCTGCAGTTTACACAATTCCCAGAGATTCTGCTTGAAACTCAAACCGCATTGGCAAACCTTTTCACTCTCCTGCGAAAGCGGGTAGCGTTTGATTGAAAAAAAACGCGGCGTGGTAGCCAAGTGGTAAGGCCGAGCTCTGCAAAAGCTCTATCGCGGGTTCGATTCCCGCCCACGCCTCCAATTTAGGTGCTGATAATCAGTACTTTATGGATTATTTTAGCTTCTTTACTGAGCTGTCCCGTCGGAATCCTGGCGAAACTAGTTTCATTTAGTTGTAACTAATGTATAGATCTTGCCACGCCTAGCAAGAAATCCAATGGGGGCAGGAGGTGGGAGTACCCGAAGAAATCCGGCATATGGATACGCCCGATAACTTACACCAAGCCGAGAAACGGTGTCTTAACTGAATATGTATCGATTGAGGTCACAGTCCCGGCTAAGCTGACTGGTATATTCTCGCAAGCGAAAGCAGTTTAAACAACGTCTCTCAGCCGAGCGATGGGCTGCTGAGCAACACAGAGGTGCAAAAGAGCAAGTAGCGGACTTTTTTAAAGCATCGTCTTCCGAGAGACGTGAATTCGTCAAGTGGATGCCTAAGCTTCGGGAAAGCAGTATTAGCCTAGAGGAAGCTGCACTGTTCGCCATTGAACGGTAAGCGGAACTAAATCGACCCCTCCCAAGCTGTGATATTTCGGTTAGGCTGCTTGGATGAACAAGTCCAAGGGCAAGTGGTATAGCGACCAGGAACGCGATGAGCTTCTGGCGCTTTTCGATCAAAGCGGCTACAGCGCCTCGCGCTTCTGCCAGGAGATTGGTCTGGGCTATGCCACTTTGAAGCTGTGGCTTTCTCACGGGTCGCCCCGTGTTTAAACTTCCTCGAAAAAGTGGACACGGTTGGCTCTTGATCAGAAAGGAAAATCATGACGCAGCCACCCGTGCCTCGCGAGTACGAAGAGGACTTCAAATCTAGGGCGGTCCAGATGGTTCTGGAAGGCCGTTCGGTAAACTAGGTCGCCCGGGACCTGGACATACATGGCAGCTGCCTTAAGAGGTGGAAGCGCAAGCATCTCTGCGAGATGGACGCCGCGGTTCCCGCTGGTTCCAGGAGCGCGAGCGAGCTGGCGGCCGAGAACGAGCGTCTGCGCAGGGAGTTGGCCTACATGACAGAGCAAAGGGACATACCAAAAAAACGATACGCATCTTCGGCGAGGAGCAAAGCCGAGTCCGCAGGTGATGGAGTCTCTATGCCAAGATCATCCTGTGTCGTCGGTCTGCGAAGCCCTTGGGCTGTCGCGATCGGGACACTACGCTCGATCATCGAGGAAGCCTTCCAGGCGAAGCCGCGAGGATCGGTACCTAGGCTAGGCTATCGAGAGGATATGCCGCGAGCACAGATGCGTCTACGGATATCCCAGGATGCGGCTGGCCCTGAGGTCCGGGGGGCTTTTCCATAGCCGGAGGCGAATCGTCAGGCAGATGGCGGAGCGCTCGCTCAAGCCATGGACGGCCGACGGCTGGCACGACTTCGGCTACGACGCCAACGTCCTTGCCACCCAAGCCCCCCCAAGCCGACCGCGTGAGGACTGGGTCTCCGACACGACCTATATCAAGACTGGCCAAGGATGGGCTTATCTCGCCGCCACCATGGATCTGCACAGCAGGTATATCGTCGGCTGGAGCCTGTCGGCGAGCAACGACACCGAGCTGGCCGTCTCGGCATTGGAGAAGGCCCGGTCCGGGCACGGGGGGAAGAATCTCCTTCGCCACGGCGACCGGGGGTCCACCTACGCCAGCAACGGCTTCCGCCAGAGCCTGCGCGGCCTCGAGGCAACCGCAGCAGGAGCGCCAAAGGCAATTGCTACGACAACGCGACGATGGAATCGTTCTTCGGAACCCTCAAGGCCGAATGCGTACAGGGCCTCGAATACCGCGACATCGGCCAGGCCCGCCAGAGCCTCTTCTCCTATATCGAGGGCTTCTACAATACCAGGCAAATACGC
>CAYOLG010000006.1:3826-72557 GCA_964404745.1 uncultured Opitutaceae bacterium | reverse complement strand
CCGCCAGAGCCTCTTCTCCTATATCGAGGGCTTCTACAATACCAGGCAAATACGCACCTCCATTGGCATGAGCGCGCCCATTGCAGATGCTCAGGGACGCTCGCCGCTCCCCGAACCCCTCGGCTCCCTCCCATTTATCCCCATATGTAAATATGGGGATCGACAACAACCAAAAGGTATCTAACAAATGAACACAACACTAACAGCAGGCCACACCTGTCCACACAAACGAGGTGGTTTCAGAACAGGACGGATACATGACTGTGGAAGCAAAGGGAACGCCACTCGCTGGTGACGGATTTTAGCGCTGGTCTGAGAGATCTAGGACGCATCGGGCTGCTCATGCTCAATAGTGGTGAGCTAAATGTTAGGCGTATCTTTCCCTCGAAGGTTGTTGATTGCATACGCGCCGGCGGATTCAAGGAGGCTTTCACGAAAGCGGGATACAAGACGATCCCCAACAGAAGCTACCGCAGCAAGTGATGGGTATCCCATAATGAGCACGGAGCCTACGCGGCTCGGGGAGTTCACGGGCAGACGATTTACATCGATCCGACTTCCGAGATGGTGATTGTTCGGTTTTCCTCTGACCCTCAAGCGAAGAAAGCCTACATCGACCCTACTTCGTAACCCGCATATCAAGCAGTAGCTGAACACCTGTTGAAGAAAGGCGAATAATGAATGCAGGGAGAACAAGTCTGTTCCCTAAATCCATCCAAGTAGGCGCCGCTTCCCCTACGTGCGAGGCCTAAATGCTAATTCCGCCAGCGGCGGTGACCCCAGAGGTATTGGGTGGGGTCTTGGCGAATGGCGTTTTCCAAATCGCGATTAAGGCTGTTGAGGATGGTTTTGATGTCCTCGTTCTTGTTTCCGCTTCTAGGGAGCTGGACAAGGGGCGAGAACGTGATCTCGAACTTCATGGGGCCGGTGCGGTGGCAGGCGGCGAAACAAAGAGGGGTTCGCGTGACCAGATGCAGCATGGCGGCTGTCTTAAAGGTAGCGGCTGGGTGACCGAAGAAGTCGATCATCATTCCGTAGTCGCCAGCGTGCTGGTCGAAGAGCAAGGCAAGGATCTCGTTGTTGTCTAGAACCTCCAGAAACCGTCCAGTGTTGCCGTCGTGCTTGGGGATGGGTCGGAAACGGTAGCGGGATTTCCGCTTTTTCACGAGGCCCTCGATATAGGGATTATTCATGGCCCGAGTGATCCCCGCCACTGGTTTGTATCGAGATACCCAGTGGCCCGCCACTTCCCAGTTTCCGTAGTGGCCCGACGCGATAATAAGGCTTTGGTTGGGGTCCTCTAGTACGGCTTTAACGTCGTCCGGAATGTGAATCTCGAGATGCTGGCCGATCTTGTCATCCTCAAGAAGATCGGTAGAGCGTAGGGACTCCACAATGACAAGGGCCATATTGTGGCAGGCTTTCTTGGCGATGGCTGAAGCCCGTTTATGATCCGTTTCGATGCCGCTGCGGATGATGTTTTCGCGGGCTACGATTCGCCTCTTTTTATCGACGAGCCACCATAGATTAGCGGTTCCGCGGGCGACGAGGCAAGTGAGGGTATACGGAAGCGTGTCGCAAAGGAAGATCACGCAACGAAAGAAGCCGTACTCGGCCAGTTGGCAAAGTCGCTTCAAGCTCCTTTAGCGATGAGCATTTCTACAATTTCGCCGACGGATGTGACCTTGAGCACTTCCTTGGCCTCCAGATGTATGCCGATCACTTCTTCGATATCGTACAGCAAATCGAGAATGGTGAGGGAATCGAGGCCGAGTGATTCGATCGTCGATTGAGGGCCGAAGGAGCTCCAGTCCGGCTCGACTGTCGAGGATTCTTCGAGAATGCCTCGGAGCTGCCCGAGGATGGTTTCTTGTTTAGCAGGTTCTGTCATATTGGGAAAATTTGCAAAGTCAGTTGCTATGAGGCCCGATAATCAGGACGCCGTTGCCTCCACCGAAACCGAAGCTATTTTTCATTATCGGTCCGGGTTTGATGGATACGCTCTTGTCCTTAACGAGATTTATGTCGCAAGCCGGATCCGGGTTTTCCAGGTTCAGGTTTGGCGGAGCCTGGCGGTTTTCGATCATTTTGACGGAAGCGATAGTTTCCAGGGCCCCTGAAGCTCCTAGGGTGTGACCAAAATAGCTCTTGTTGGCCACAACGGGAATTTGGTCAGCGTGATCGCCGAATACGCGTCGAATCGATTCGCTTTCGCAAGAATCATTGCCTGGCGTGGCTGTACCATGGGCATTAATGAGGGAGATTTCGCTGGGGCTTACGCGGGCGTCTTCTAGAGCTTGATTCATAGCCTTGGCCTGGCCCTTTGAGCTCGGTTTGGTGATGTGGGTGGCATCCGAGGATTCGCCGTATCCAAGTATCTCTGCCCGGATTGCAGCCCCGCGTTCAATGGCCCGATCCCGGGCCTCCAGGACGATCGCTCCAGCTCCTTCGCCTAGGACGGTTCCCTGGCGATCCTCGGCAAAGGGTCGGCAGGCTGCAAGTGGATCCTCAATACGGGAGAGGGCGCCAATATGGTTCCAGGCCCCGAAGGAGAAAGGATCGAAAAATCCATCGGCGCCGCCGCAGAGAACGAGGTCGGCGTAGCCATGTCGAATCATGCGAAATGCGGTTCCAATGGCATTGGTGGCTGAGGTGCATGCTGAAACGATCACGTAGTTCGTGCCGGTCAGGCGAAACTGTAGTGAAACGCCGGCAGAAAGGGCATTGTACATGCAGCGCGGGACGGTAGTGGGACGGAGACTATGCGGCCCTTTTTCGAAATAGGTTAGGTAGGCTTGGTGGTGGCTTTGAGCGCTACCAGTTCCTGTACCGAGAATGACGGAGACATCCTGATTCTCGTAGGGGGCATCGGAGAGGATAAGCCCAGCTTGGCGAAGGGCTTGGGCTGAGGCGACGACTGCCATGTCCAAGGCTCGGTCGGTGGGGCGACGGCCGAGTGGTTTCAAAGCTTCCTCGACTATTCCAGCGGGCACTTCAGCTCCGATGCGGGCTTTCAGTTGGGATGTATCTAAACTCTGGAGTTTATCGATGCCGCTTTTGCCCTCGAGCAAGCGGGCCCAGACGGAGTCTTCATCGATGCCCAGAGCGGAAACGATTCCCAGCCCGGTGATCGCTACCCGTCGGTTGGAATTTGAGGATTCGTTTGGCATTAGGCGTTCAGGGCTGATTTATCCGCAAATGAATTGCCCGCCATCTACATGGATCACTTGGCCGGTCAGGTAGGAGGAATCGGATGACAGCAGAAAGGCGGTTACATTAGCTACGTCCTCGCAAGTGGCTAACCGGTTGAGCGGGATAGCCATTTTCGCGATCATCTCATCGGTCATGCCTTCGGCCATATCCGTTTCCACGATTCCCGGAGAGACAGCATTGCAACGGATACCGAATCGAGCCGCCTCCAGAGCCAAACTGCGAGTGAGGCTAACCAGTCCCGCTTTGGAAGCAGCGTAGTCGGCTCCCATAAGGTTCCCCGGCCCATGGGCGGCCAGCGATGCCATGTTGACGATGCTGCCCGCTTTGGCCTTCCGCATGAGTTTGTACGCTTCTTGAGAGGCGATAAAGGCTGATTCCAGATTGAGGGCTTGGGTAGCCCGCCAATCGTCGAGCTTCAGCCCTCGAAACGCCACGGCTCGACCACCGCCTGCGTTGTTGACCAGTCCGTCCAAACGGCCGAAGTGTTCGAATACGCTTTTGACGAGTTGGGCTGCGTTCTCTGGATCCGACAAGTCTGCGGCGAAAGCTTTGGTCCGATCGGGATCGATCGCCCCGCTGACGGATTGGGCTTTATCCAAATCGCGTCCGTGGATGGCTACAGATCCTCCCGCCTTAGCCAAGTTTGAGGCGATGGCTTTCCCGATTCCCCGCGTGGAACCGGTAACGAGGAACGCTTGGCCGCTGAAATCGTGTGGCATAGATAGGAAAATGCTAGAAGGAGACGGTGTGTGGCAGAGCGAACGGGTAAGTCAACTAGCCACCCATTCGGAAGTGAGGCGATGAATCCCCGGGAATACAAGTATGAATAGGCTCCACAATTCGGCAATGGGCTTTTAGGGGGGAGCTTGGGAAGCAAATAGTGTAGCAGGAAGGGTATGGAAACTCTTTTCGGTAACGTTACCGAAATTAGTTGCTCGATAGGGCGTCCACACGCTCGGCCACTCTCTAAAGGCATGAATAGGGAAGGAATCCTCGTTTCTCGAACGCCTGAGGTCGCGGACACTCGATTCACCTACCGCTAATACTTCGGAGGAACTACGGCTGCTCGGCTCGCTCCGCCGTAGCTTTAGCGAAGGCGCGAGATCAGAAGCTAACATTCACTTGCGGTACAAAAGATAACAGGGCCAATAATACGAAGCTAGTTCTGTCCGAAGCTGTCGAGTAAGCTGGCTTCTTCCGGAGACGACTTTTCTTTGATGAGCTCCAGGATGCGTTGGGTAGTGCGGATGTAATCCTCAGCCACCTTGATTGACGCCTCTCGCTTGCTCATGAGAACCATCGGCAAGCCTTGGATAACGGCCCGTCCTACGGTGACTGAGTGCCGGATTTGCTCGGGAAAGATACGGGCTGATTCGGGAACTTTTTTCTGGGCTGCAAAGCGTTCGATTTGGGCCTTGAATCGCTCTAGTGGCACGTCGATATTGGTACCAGGCTTCACGGCGTTGATGGATATGCCGAGAACGTGAGGAAAGGGGGCTGAGAGCTCCTTCCTCCAGCGAAGGCTTTGCTTGCGAAAGTAGTCTAGCTTTTCGATGAGCAAGTGGAATCCAATGATGCTCAAGGCATCGGGATTGGCGGGAACGACTATATGTTCGCTGCTGAATACGGCGCATTGGGGGGCGCGGGAGAAGCTGGGTGGACAATCGAAGAAAATGTAGTCGTAGTCCTTCTCCACAGATCGAAGCTCCTGGAAGAAGTGGGCGTAGAAGGGCTTTTCCCAAGGGTTGGGCACCTCGTGCTCGAGATCCATCAGGTTGAAGCTGGCTGGAACTAGGTCCAAGCCTTTGAGGGCGATTTCGCCGTTGGCGTCGCGAACGACATCCTTCTGGATGCAGGACCCAAGCGAGCGACCCGGTTCCTTGAATAGACTGAGGATAAAATTGCTGGGATCTCGATTGAGGGCGTTCCAGCGATCCAGTCTCATGAGCCAAATGCTGGAGTTACTTTGAGCATCGAAATCAACGACGAGAACCTTTTTTCCCAGATAGGCCAGACAGGATGCGACATTCACCAGCAGGGAGGTTTTGCCCACGCCACCCTTTAAATTGAAAAAACTGATTTTCGTCGCCATACGCCTATTCGATTCGCTTCCCCCGTTTCTCTACTCGGCGCTTCCTGATATCTCCTGCAATTGCCTGGCTGGGATGAAGTGGGAATGTGAGCATTTAACATTTCTTTAAACCGCTTTTCTCATCGCGCTATTTACAAATCGCCTCGAAAATCTAAGGTACTGGAGAGTTGCAAATGCCTTCTGACGATCAGGATAAGTCGATTTTCGATGCGGTTGCCCGCCGTCGCCGTCGCAGCTCGGAGCTGCAACGATTAGCGAAGGAGCGAGGTTTGTTGGATTCGAACGAGCAAACCGATGAGCCTTTGCGGGGATTGGCGGGCGATTCGGAACTGTCCACTCAGGAGCAGGAAATGAATCAACTGGAATCCGCTCATGAACCGGTGGCTCCTGAAAGATCGATCGACGAGCAGCTGCTCGCGAAAATGGGAACGGGGACGAATGATTACGGCGTAGCTGAGGATCTCTTTCCGCAAATCGATTTCGATGTCATTCCTCTCACTCAGCCGAAGCGGGTCCTTGCGAAAACCCGGTCGGGGCAGTTGCCTGAGAAGGGGGCGGTTGAGGACGATTCCCGGTCGACAGAGGAAACGACTTCGCGGGCTCCCAAGCGGAAAAAGAAAACCCCCTCGTTGCTGGATAGCTACTTCAAGGGACTGTAGTTAGTTGAATGAGGTAGCGCGGCGCTTCGGCCCGCGCTAGTTTGAGCTGCCGTTCCATACGGCGAGCTGCGTTCTATCTCTCTGCTTCCGCGCTGACAACCGCGATGCCGTCGCCTTTGAACTCGATGCGCTGCTGCTTGTAGAGCATGCCTAAAGCTTGTTTGAAGGCTTTCTTGCTTGTGGAAAAGGTATAGCGAATCAATTCGGGAGGGGACTTGTCGTTGAATGGGAGATAGCCTCCGGATTCAATCAGTCGATCATAGATATCCTCGGCAAGCGGCAGGGCTCGGCCATAGCCGGATGGATCGCGCCGCAGATCGATTTTCTCGTCCTCTCGAACATCTCTAATAAATCCCGTGAAAGACTCCCCGTGTTCAAGGGGCCCTGACAACTCGGTTTTATATAGCAGGCCCGTGTGAGCATTCTCGATGATTGCCCGGTAGCCAATGGGCGTTTCTTCCATTACCAGCAGCTTGACGGGATCGCCTTTACGGTAGTGGCGCTTGGTTTGATCGAGATAGCGATGAAAGCGAGCTGTGGCGATCAGGCGATCCGTATCCGGGTCCACTTTGATATAGACGATAACTTTCTCCCCCACCTGGACTCGTTTCTTTTGTTCGCGAAAAGGTAGGAGAATGTCCTTTTCCAAACCCCAGTCGAGAAAGGCCCCGACTTTGGGGTTCACGTCAGTTACCTCGAGGCAGGCGAATTCTCCAACCATCGCTCGAGGGGACCGAGTTGTCGCAATCAATCGGTCTTCAGAATCGCGATACAAGAAGATGTCCAGCACATCCCCGACCTTGGCCCATTCGGGCTTTTGAAATGCGGGTAGCAATATTTCTCCAAGGTTTTCACCATCTATGTAAGGCCCTTGAGGCGAGTCCCGAACGATTTCGAGACGATTCCGTTGACCGATTTGCGGCATAGAAGGGCACCGTAGTTGAGGATTGAGGGTACTGTCACGCCCGTATCGAACGGAATTCCATTCGAGGATTGCGTTTGGCTTGAGCGCATCTCGATACGACCAATCCAGCCAGCCAGCCGCGCTGATCTCAGTTTATGGCAAGAAATTCGATGAAAGAACGATCGGCTTGCGCCGCCGTAGCCATGCAGAGGCGTGAGAGTGCCCGCAGATACGAATCCTGCATAGGAACTTCGGCACAGTCGTCTTTGTCCTCCATCTTCTCCCTCGACGTAATCCCGAATAGCTTTTAACAACGGAAAATCATACCAATATGAATGCGTTTCTCAATTTTTCAAAAATCGCTAAGGGGCTGAGCTTTCTGGCGGCCACTCTGATGGCAAGCTCCGCAGCGAAAGTCTTATTGGCCGATCCGGTAAAGATTTGGATCAGTTCACAGCAGGACAAAATTTACTACGATAATATGGTGCGGCTTTACCAGCAGGAGGTGGATGCCGATTTTCAGGCTGAAGTGCAGGCATTCGGATTTAGGGAAATGCCGGACAAGCTGGCCATCGCCTTCAAAACGCAGACCAACACTCCAGACATTGTGCAGCTCGATGAAGTGTTTTTCGGGATGTATCTCCAAGGGGAGGCTCCGTTTGTGGATCTAACCGATCGCGTTAAGGCGGCAGGGCTAGACGAGTCCATTATGCCTCAGCGCCTGGAGCTCTTCAGTGTTGGAGAGCGAGTACTGGGGCTCCCTCAGTCGCTGAGCGCAGTGGTGATCTACTATAGGAGGGACCTCTTTAAGCAGTTCAGCCTGTCCCCGAGCGAATTCAAGACTTGGGACGACTTTGTGGCTATCGGCGAGGAGCTGGCGGGTCAGAATCAGCCCTTGCTCGCTTTGGATCCCAGCTATTTCGGTATGCTATTGCGGCAGCGAGGCGGGCATCTTTTTTCGGAATCAGGCGAAGTGCTGCCCGATTTCGAGCTGGCGGTGGATACCTTGGAGTTTCTTGGCGAGCTGGCTCAAAAGCGAATTGGTCTAATGCCGGATCGGAGCACCATTTTCGACCCCGTGTTTTTCGGTGGCGATGTGGCCAATAACGAGATTCTCGCCATTATGGGTGCCGATTGGTACGGTCTGGATATGATCCAGCAGTTTTCATCCGAGCTTGAAGGAGAGTGGGGCATTATGCCGCTGCCCGTTTGGACCGATGAAGACGGTAATCCGAATTCGGTCCGGACGTCGACTTTCGCAGGGCAAGGATTGGTCATCTATAAAGGGAGCGATTTGATAGACGAGTCATGGGAATTCATGAAATTCGTCATGACCAATCGGGAGGCGAATGCGCAGCGTTTCTTGCAGGGCAATAGTTTCCCCGCCTACAAACCCGCCTTCGAGGACATCCGTCTGTTGCAACCGCAGCCATTTTTTGGATACGATTCAATGGGCCAAATTTTGGTGGATCTCGCCCCGGAAGTGCCGAGAGTCATGATGAATCCCAAGCGTCCGATGGCTGTCTTCATGATCCGAGAGGGCATGCTGAGCTCGGTCATGTATGGCGAAGGGGATGCTCGGACCGCTCTGACCCGATTCAAGGAGCAGCTCGAAGGTGGCGGCGGTCCACCTCCAGGGGCCAACTAGAGACCCTCCTCGATGCAGCCTTCGCTCAGCGACAGGTTTTGGCCAAGCTGGGGTCGGGTTTGGCTTCTGGCTCCGTTTTTTGTATTTCTTTCCCTGTTCTGGCTCACGCCCCTGGGGAAGGGGCTTTTGCTAAGCCTAGAATCCGATACCCTGTTTGGAGAGTCGACCTTCGTTGGTCTGCAGCATTATCGGGATCTCTTGTTTGATTCGCGCTATTGGCGAGCGGTTCTAAACACGGCTGTTTTTACCTTGGCGACGGTCACTATTACCATCGCGCTGGCTCTTGTCTTTGCCCATGCCTTACGTCTGTGCAACCGCCGAATACAAGGGCCCTTGGCATTCGGGCTAATGATCCCCGGTCTTTGTCCCCCTACGGTTTTGGCCTTGCTGTTCCTTCTCGTCTTCCATGGCCAGGAAGGGCTTCTGAATCGATGGATATTGCAACCTCTTGGGTTTGAAACGATCAATTGGCTTTCAGATCCGGACTTTATTTTGGCAGCTGTAGTGATTCAAGCGATTTGGCGCTGGACCGGTTTCATGGCTTTTTTCCTCCTCTGCGCCCTAAACGCTCGTCCTCAGGAAATTCTCGATGCGGCCAAAATGGATGGAGCCGGTATTTGGAACCGTTTTGTCCACATTACTTTGCCCCTCATCGCCCCGACCCTGACGTTCTGCCTGATTTACCTGATCATCGATTGCTTCGCTCAATTCGCCGGATCCTATGTCCTTTTCGGCGGATCGGGAGGGACGAATGATGCGGGTTTGCTTTTGGTGACCTATGCCTATCAAAAAGCCTTTATCGGAGGCGGGTTCGGCAGCGGGGCAGCGGTGAGCCTCTCCATCGTTCCTTGGCTAGGAGGCGCGCTTGTACTAGTGGCCATGATTCCTAGATTCATCTGGAAGGAGGGCGCGACTCGATGAGCCGAAAGCTCATTGCCATTGTATTGGGCGGTCTTGTGGCCCTGGCGACACTGGTCTTTTTGTATCCACTTTTCTGGATGATTCTTGGTTCATTCAAATCGAACGCCGAGATTTTCAACACACGAATTTTTTGGCCGAAAGAATGGAGTGGACAATATTACCGGACGCTGTTTTCCAATGACTATTTTCCATTCCTCCGAACTTTGGCGAATTCAGTATTCGTTTCCTTGAGTCAGGGAGCAGGGGCCACTTTGCTGGCCGCGATGGCGGGTTTCGTGATCGGGACCAATCGATTTCGGGCTCGCAATGGATTTCTGGTTTTAGGCATTCTGGTGGTCCTCATACCAGCCCAGATGGTCGCTCTTCCCTTGTTCATGTGGGTGAATTCATTGGGCTTATTCGACAGTCTTCTTGGAGTGGCTCTACCGGGAATGGTTAGCGGCTTAGGCCTGATATTCTTCGCCCGCGTTTACCGTCAGGTTCCTGGCGACCTGCTAGACGTGGCCAGAATGGAAGGGGCTTCCGAGTTTCGAGTGTTTTTGCTGACGCTTTCTTTGGTCAGACCCTTTCTACTGGCCTTTGGATTCGCCCATTTCGTGCTGTCCTGGCACGCCCACATCATACCTATGCTGATTTTGAACAGCGAAGAGACGCGGACATTGCCGATTAGCCTGGCTGCTCTTTACGGAAGCAGTCTGAATTCCCCTCAGGCCGTCTTGATGGCGGGGTCGTCACTGGGCATGCTCCCCTTGGTCGCCGTATTCGCTTTCGCTTACCCGCAATTAAAGTCAGCCGTGCAGGAGTTCGTGGCGCAGTAGAGACAGACGGGAAGGGCTTGTTGATGATATCGGCATTGCAAGAATTTGTCGCCCATTAGCGGTGAACACCACTGCATTGGGTAGGGAGGACCGTCTCGGTCCTCCATTTTCTAGTTTTGGAGGACCGAGACGGTCCTCCCTACCTCTACTCGCTTTCCGGCGGTTTGGAGAATCCCTGAATGTAGGCAACAACGTCCTTCAAATCCTGGTCGCTGAATCCTTTGAGCGAATACGCCATTTGGATGCCATAGGGATCCTCGGGATGGTAGCCTCGCTTTCCGGAAGCGAATTTCCGGAGCTGATCTAGCAGGTACCAATCTTCTAGCATGTTCAGCGGTGGCGAACGCAGGCGTTCATTGCCTTGTCCGTAGGCTCCGTGACAAAGGAGGCAGGTGCCATAGATAAGGTGCCCTCGCTCCGCGTTTCCTCGCACGACTTTAATGTGCGGTTTGGGCGTCAGCTGGGAGATGTATTGGCTGAGGAGGCGGATGGATTCATCGTCATCGAAAAGATCCCGAGTGGATCCCATTAGCAGCTCGGAGCGATTTTCGGGATTCTGGCCCCGTATGCCATCTCTGAATTTCTTGAGTTGGGCTTGGCTATACCAGGCAGGAAGCCCATCGACGATGGGTCCTCGCTGCATTTCCTGAGAGCTATGGCAAATGAGGCAGGAGTCGTTGAAGACAGTCTCCGCTTTGGCGAATTCTTCTTCAGTCAAAGCCGCTTCCTTTGAGCAACCCGATATCAAAAAGATGGATGCAGGTATCGCCGACGCGAGCCATCGCGAGTATTTCGCTTTTGAGAAGGAGATTTTCATTTTTCTGGGGTAATGGTAATGTGGGTGATTTCAGGCGGAGCGAAAACCCGAAATTGCGGGCCCCAGGAACCCGTGCCCCGACTCAAGTATAGATGGGTATCCCTATCCAGTTGCGTCAGGCCGGGCTTGGCCCGATAGAATAGCTTATTGAGAAAATGAAACGGGAAGATCTGGCCTCCATGGGTATGCCCAGACAGTTGCAGGTCGAATTTCTCAAAACGCTCGGAACGTATACTGGGACGGTGATACAGAAAGATCCGAAATTGGGAAGAATCGACGTTCTCGAAAGTAATCTGGTCGACTGCCTCCCTTAGCCTGCTCACGCGAGCGGTAGGGTCGTCCATTCCAATGAGCGTCACTTCGTCCTTCAAGCTAACCGATTCGTTGCGCAACACCTGGAATCCCGCTTCCCGGGTAAGTTCGAGACAGGCATCGAGATCGGCGTAGTACTCGTGATTCCCGCAAACCGCGAACTTGCCCAGAGCCGTATTGTGGATCTCTCTCAACTGTTTCACATAGGGTTGTATGAGCGGCAAATAGCCGTCGAAGAGATCGCCGGTGGAGACGATGAGATCGGCATCGAGATCATTGATGGCCGTTACGATACGACGGACATTTTCTAGCGAGCTGGAATCTCCCAAATGCAAATCGGAAATTTGGGCTATGCGAATGGTGTTCGAGATTTTTGGAGAACTAAGCTGGACCTTTCGTATATTAATCCGCCGAGCGGAAACATGTCCGTAAATTGAAATCGTAAGGCCTAGCCCCAGGAGAAAGTAGAGGGCTGCTTTATCGTTCAGGGCAGGAAGGAACCATTGCGTAGCGTCCAGCATTAGAGCGACAGAAAAGAAAATGAAGCTGACCCCCATCCATCCATAGCCGATTTTCGAGGCTACCAGGGAATGGGCAAACCAGCGCGTCCGTTCCATGAGTAAAGCGGCGACAAGGCAAGCGACGCATAGGAATATGCTGCTAGCCAAGAGCCAGGAATGCCGACCGATGCCATCGACCACTGTGGTGTACAGGTAGTAGCCGATAGATAATTGGACGGCGATGAAGAAGGTGACGATCATGTTGGTGACACCACAAGTAAGTTGCGAGTTTGCAGGCGATAGCAACGGCTGAATTTGATTGAAATGCTTTGCATCGGAGCAGGTAGAAAGGAACATGGAAGCATGCGTATTTCGCGGATACTGTTTTTGTTTGCCCTCGCTGCTAGCATAGCGGTTGCGGCTATCGCCAACCAGCCCAACATCATATTGGTCATGACCGATGACCAGGGCTACGGCGATCTGGGCGTCCATGGAAATGAGCAGATTGACACGCCGAATCTGGATAGTTTTGCTGAGGAATCGCTGGGAATGGAGCGATTCTATGTCAATCCATTGTGCGCGCCCACTCGAGCTAGCCTAATGACAGGGCGCTATTATCTGCGTACTGGAATTCTTCATACATCTCGAGGAGCTGCGAAAATGCATGGGGACGAGGTCACAATTGCCGAGCTGCTCAGGGATGCCGGTTATCGGACGGGCCTATTTGGCAAGTGGCACCTAGGGGAAAATTATCCCATGCGCCCGCAGGACCAAGGGTTTGAGGAAACGCTGATTCATAAATCGGGAGGAATTGGACAAACTCCAGATACCGACGCCAACTATTTCAATCCGATTCTTTGGGGCAATGGCGAACAGGTTAAAGCCAACGGCTATTGCACAGACCTCTTCTTCGACGCCGCTATTCGATTTGTTAAAACTCCTTCCGAGAGTCCTTTCTTCATCTATATTGCCCCCAACGTTCCCCACACGCCGTTGGATGTCGCTCAAACCTACAGCCAGCCATTTCTAGATAGGGGATTGGATCCCAAGACGGCAGCCATCTACGGCATGCTGAAAAATCTGGATGACAATTTTGGATCCCTTCTGGGGACCCTAGGAGACGAGGGACTCTCCGAAAATACTTTGGTCATTTTTATGACCGACAACGGACCTACGAGAGGGCGGTACAACGCTGGATTGAGAGGCGCTAAGGGAAGCGTTTATGAAGGTGGCATTCGCGTGCCGTTCTACGTGAGATGGCCCAGTCGAATTGAGTCTGGACGATCGGTCGATCGAATCGCGGCCCATATCGATGTCTTGCCCACATTATTGGAAGTGGCCGGTGTTACTCCTCCTAACGGGCTGAAGATTGATGGAAAAAGCCTGTGGCCGCTTTGGTCGGAGCGCTCGGCTGCCAATAATTGGCCAGACCGGATTCTAGTTACTCAGCACATCAAGTCCATCGCTCAAGCTCCTTACCAAAACGCCACCGTAATCTCCCAGCGATATAAGCTGATTGCCTATCCGAATACTGCCAATGATGCCAACTTTCAGCCCGATTATGCAAATCTGGATATCGCCCTGTACGATTTGATTGCTGACGAGGATGAATCGGAGGACATCTCCGGGTCCAACCCAGAGGTGTTGGGACGATTTCGGAAGGCTTATGAGAGTTGGTTCAGAGCAATGGAGGCTACCCGCGGCTTCGAACCGGGAATGATCCAATTAGGGTCGCGAAACGAGAACCCCGTTCTGCTTTGCCGCTATCAGGATGGTCATCGCCAGTATGGGACTGATCTGGAGCCGGTTGGCTGGCCCGTTTTCGTCGAAGAACCTGGCTTCTACCGGGTCACGATCCGCGACTCGCGTGAACTCAAGCCCGAAGGAAGAACCCTCGTCGTTAGCTGGAAAGGTCGAGTAGAGCGTCGTCAGAGTATCGCCAGTATCCGTTTTATTGAGATTGAGCTCGATCCCGGAAAAGGCATGTTCGATGTCTGGCTCGAAGACGCCTCGGGAAATCCGCTACCCAAGGACTTCGATGTCATTGTCGAGCGAACGGATTTGTAGAGGCGGACATTCAAAGAAGGTTTCGGCGTCGAAAAGGTAGCGGGCGATCTCGCTACTGGATCCCGAGGATGTGCATTGGGGTCGAGCCCCACCTTTATGAATCGTCTTCGAGGGTGGAACCTGATCTCCGGGCGGTTTTTATGATCGGCAATACCGCTAGACAAAAAAAAGGCGCTATCGATTGATAGCGCCTTGAAAAAGTGAATCTCTGGAGAGCTCTATTCGTCTTTGGATTCTCCAGTTTCGATCGATACCGGTTTGTATCCACCGATCGATTTGAAGTAGAGCAGGATGCCGAGATAAATGAGAGCCATGGTCATGGGAATAAAGGAGTCCGCTTTTAGCGTTTTACGGTCACCCGTGATACTAGCTTCGGCTATATCCTGGTCCCCCGGTCGAGGATTGCCATCGCCAACGCGTCCTTGGGCCTCGCTCAATTTGGTGCCATCCAATCCGGTTGCGCTCAAGAAAAGGAAGGAACTGGGAGCATCCGCTTTTACCACCTCGTAAATAGCTGGATTCTTATCCTGAAGCGCCTGACCTGCATAGTGGTCCTTGGCGAATCCGAGACCCGGCGAACCGAGTAGTCCTGCGGAAAGCATGCCGATGCCTCCCATGATGCTCATGGCAACGGCTCCTGTTTGAGGATAACGGTCACCGGCGACCGCAAGCATGGTCGGCCAGAAGAACGTTTTACCGACGGCGTAGATGCCCAGAGCGATCATGGCTCCGATGAAACCGGTCATTCCTGCGGCCAGCTGCAGACCTACTAAAGCGAGGATGGAGCAAACCAGCAGAAGTCCCACCGGAGACAATCCCAAGCGTTTCTCGATGAATTCAGCGCAGAAACGCAGGAGGAACATGATAGTCGATGTCCATACAAAGAGGATCTTACCTTCTGATGAAGAAAGAATATTTCCGGTAATATTTTGGACCCAGCCATCGGTACCCAACTCAACGGCTCCGACAAGAGCATGGGCTACGAAAAGTATGAACAGCAGGACCGCTCCCATCGAGAACTTGGTGATAAAGCCGATAGCCAAAAGCAAAACAAAGGCGACGACGTAGCTAAGCGTTTGGGAGAACCCGAGCGATGCGCTCATGAAGAGAGAGAGAAGGTAGCAAATTACCAACCCGCCGAGGATACCGACGTCCTTCATCATGTCACCCAGCCCGAGACCTTTCTCGTGGGCTTCCGATTTCGGATATTTTTGTCCCATGAACATGAGTCCATAGGCTACGGTTGGGACGAGATAGATGGCCAACTGCCACTTCCAGTGGATTCCGATTTGGTCATCCAGCACCCATCCAACAACCGCGCCAACGATCATTCCGGCAGGCCACGATGCGTGCAGAATGTTCAGATAGTGCGTCCGATTTTCCGGATAAAGCGTCGAGACCAGAGGATTGGCTACCGCTTCGAGCGTCCCGTTCGCATAGGCGAAAATGAACATGCCCCAGAATAAATAGTTATAGGCGGTGCCCGTCGCGGCATCAGCGCTGGGGGCGAAAGTGACGAAGGCGGAAAGCACGTGGCAAACGAGAGCCAGGAGGACGAGTTTTCCGTAACCGATCTTGTCGACAATGACGCCGCCGATGATGATGCCGAAACAGAATCCGGAAAAGCCCGCTCCACCAATAGCGCCGAGTTGTGCGCCGGTGAAACCGTACTCGCCGGCCCAATTATCGAATATGCCGCCACGAACGGCGAAACCAACTCCAGCGGCGAGAATCGCCATGAAGCCAGCCCATAGTAGTCTTGATCGATGTATTTCGCTCATATTTAGGAAGAACCTCTCATAAGGGTTAATTGTGTGTTTTCCTGCTAGGTCTTGGCTTCAAACGCAAGAAAGCCATTTGGGCCGTGACGGGGAAGTGGGAGCAGAAAAACGGTTAATCGTTAAGTCACAGAGGCAATCACGGGAATGGTTTATGTCCAGCTTATATGCGCGGGTATTTTACACATGATGCCCAAAAATCGATATTTCGGGGTTATCGGATAATTTTGGGTCATCGGGGCCCATGCGGATTTGGCGGGAATTGGGTAGCAGGAGGGCTATCTTTCCGCGCTCCCGCCAGCGCGGATTGTCGACAATTTAAGCCCGCCCGGAGGTCGAGCTCCACCTTTTTGCGACGGTTTTGTGGGTGGAACGCGACGTCCCGGCGCGTTTAATCTATTTGAATGTTAGTTAAGTTGACGCCTATGCGCCCTGGCTCTGGCGGGATGGAGAACTAAGATGCCTCGCTAGCTTTGAGATACTCAATTCGATCTAATGTACCGAGATCTTAGGCGGCCAACCTCCTCGGCAGTGATCGTTGGCTCTGAGTTGGCGAAACGGGCTCTCGTGTAGTTCAAGGCCTGGGCGATCTCTTTGTCGCTCAGAAAGGCGAAGCTGGCCATGAGGTTGTTGTATTGGCGATCTTCGATCCACTCGCTGCCTTGCAGGAGCAGTCGTATGAGAAAGTCCTTGTCGTGGCTGGCCAGGCGTTCGGACCCGATAAGAGAGGGCTGCATATTAGGCACGCCGCTGCCATCGATTTGGTGACAAGCCAGGCAGTATTGATTATACAAAGCTTGGCCTTGGGGATCGATGTCCCACTGCTGGGCGCTCGTTACTGGGCTGGCTCCAGATTCTGACGGTTCCGTTCGCTTGATCGTGTTGGAGAATACGCCGCGTCCACCCGTGTACATGATTTTCCAAATCCGCCCGACTTGGTCTTCAGCCACATAGAGAGATCCGTCCGGTCCGACTGCTAAGCCGGTTGGCCGGTAAGTCGCGGAGTTGGGAGTGAGGAGCGCTTCCGCGCCTTTGAATCCCTCGGCGAACGATTCGTAGCCACCCGAAGGCGCCCGACCATCGAAAGGAACGAAAACAACATTGTAGCCCTGCTGGGGCAGGGGAGCGCGGTTCCAAGATCCGTGAAAAGCGACAAAGGCCCCGCCGCGGTACTTTTCCGGAAACTGGGTAGCGTTATAAAATTGCAGCCCAACGGGAGCCCAGTGGCCGGGGAAGGTCAGGATGGGATCGTCGTACAAGCCGGATTCTGGACGCTTCTTTTTATCGCCACCGTATTCGGGATTGATGATGCGGGAACCTTGCTCGTGATCGTAGTAGGTGTAGGGCCAGCCGAAATTGGAGCCAGGCTTAATGAGCTGAAACTCCTCTGATGGGAGTTCGGCGCTTTCGCGTTCGTTGTAGAGTTCGCCCCAGTTTTGCATGAGATTGTCTCGTCCATTCTGCACGCCGTACAACGCCTTCTTAATGGGGTCCCATTGGAAGGCCACGTTGTTGCGAATACCGGTTGCGTAGTGGAAGCCATCTTCCATTTGCTTTTGCCCGAGCGTATCCGCGTCGAACATCCAAACACCGGCATAGCGTTCGAGCTCGTCGCAAGGGTCCTTGCCGGGCGAACCTTTGGTGCGATCGACTTCCTGGCAGCTGTCCCCGGGCGAACCGGCGCTCACATAGAGGTTGCCGGAGTCATCGAAAGTGATATTCTTGCTGCGATGGTTTTTAGGTGTTGGAAATCCCGATACAACTGTTTCGAAGGGTCCGGTGGGGAGTAGTTGGCGCTTGTCGAGCGGAAAGCGGACAATTTGAGTTGTCGATCCGACGTAGAGGTAGTCCTTGTATAGGCGGAGCGATTTGCATTGGCTGTCGAGTTCGCCAAAGTATTTGACGACATCCATTACCCCGTCGCCATTAGTGTCCCGCATAGCGACCACGTAACCGAGATCTATGGGGTTCATCAAGGCAGCGTAAATGTCGCCATTTTCCCGAACGGCGATTTGCCGCGCTTCCCCGACATTGTCGGCAACGACCAGGGCCTGGAAACCTTCGGGCAGTTGGATGCTGCCGTTATCTCGGGAAACGATGAATTGGGAAAAGCTGGTATGGGCCAGCGAGAATACAGTGATGATTAGGGATGCGGAGCGGAATAATCTCTTCAACATAGGCCACCAAGCTATGCGTCCCGAAGTGGCGATCAATTCTATTTGCCATGGGCTTTTGGGTAGGGAGGACCGTCTCGGTTCTCCAAGTTCATATTTTGGAGGATCGAGACGATCCTCCCTACCTTTAATATCGCGACGAGGATCGCAGGTTGCCAAGAGAGACGGAAAGCATCACATTATTCGAATGTTTGCACATGGCTGGAATGGTTGGGGTAGAATCGTCGCCCTTAACCTGGGAATTCTCTGGATAGTTTCCACTGGAGTATTGGCCGAAAACCGGCCCAATGTCCTCTTCATCGCAATCGACGATCTAAACACGCGGTTG
This sequence comes from uncultured Opitutaceae bacterium, assembly GCA_964404745.1. Taxonomy (GTDB): domain Bacteria; phylum Verrucomicrobiota; class Verrucomicrobiia; order Opitutales; family Opitutaceae; genus Pelagisphaera. The sequence goes on along the minus strand of CAYOLG010000006.1, from coordinate 54,326 downwards.
GGTTGCTACGGCTTCGAACACGTGCGCTCTCCGAACATTGATCGTCTGGCCAGCGAGGGCGTCCGCTTCGATCGAGCCTATTGCCAATTTCCGTCGTGCGGGCCGAGTCGTACCTCGGTACTAACGGGATTGCGGCCCAGCGAAACCGGGATGCTGCACAATCGCATGTCTTTTCGAGACTTGGCGCCGGATGCGGTGACCTTGCCGCAGTTATTCCGGGCAAATGGATACTACGTAGCTCGTGTCGGAAAGATCTTTCACCAGAGGGTTCCCCTCGATATCGGCACCAGCGGATCCGACGATCCGGGTTCTTGGGACGAGGTGGTTAATCCAATTGGCCGGGATCGTGCTGATGAGGATCTGTTGACTATCTACACGCCCCAATTGGGAATCGCTGATACCATGGGATACCTAAAAGCGGATGGGGAGGACATCGAGCAAACCGACGGCAAAGTGGCTAGTGAATCGATCAGGCTATTGGAAGAGAGAGGGGCTGATCCCTTCTTTCTGGCCGTGGGATTTTACCGGCCGCATATTCCTTACATCGCTCCAAAGAATTATTTTGATTTATACGATTTGGAGGATACGAGGTTGCCCCGCCTGCCGGAAGATTATCGCGAGACTGTTCCGGCCGCAGCCCTAAGTTCGACTCCTGATTGGCCCAATTTCTACACGACTGAAGAACAGGCTGGGGAGTGCATTCTCGCTTACGAGGCTTGCGTATCATTTGTCGATACTCAAGTGGGAAGAGTCCTTGCCGCCATAGATCGACTGAGTTTGCGCGACAACACGATTGTCGTCCTATGGGGCGATCATGGTTATCACTTGGGAGAGCATGGGCTATGGCGAAAGAACAGTCTCTATGAAGAGTCGGCCCGAGCCCCGCTCATTTTCCGCGCGCCGGGAATGGAGCCGAACCAGTCGGATTGCCACCGCCTAGTAGAATTCGTCGATATTTACCCGACGCTGGCTGATCTGGCGGGCATTGGCATACCAGAGGGGTTGAGTGGCATTAGCCTGATGCCGCTCTTGAAGAATCCCCAAAGCGAGTGGAATCGCCCAGCCTATACGCAGACGCTATTCCTCGGAGCGCCTGGCTACAGTGTCCGCACCGATCGTTGGAGGTATACGGAATGGGGAGATGAAGCAGAGCAGGGAATCGAATTGTACGATCACCAATCGGATCCGAAAGAAATGATTAACTTGGGCGATTCGGAAGCCCACGCGAAAACTCGTCAGGGCCTCCGTCAACTCATCGCCGAAAAATGGCCGGATAGATGAGAATTTACTGTTCTCAGTAGGGTCGCCGCTTGCGGCGATCGCAGAAGAGGGCGAAAATCTAATACGCGGTCGCCGCAAGCGGCGACCGTACAAATTCGGGCCTTTCAGACGCTCCCCTAGCTATCCTCCATGGGAATTTCAGCTCCAAAAATAATTCTGGATCTTTTTTGTTAACCTTTCGGGTCAAATCCGGATTTGCTTCTAGTTACCACCGTTCCCCATGGATTCAAAGGACACAGATGCCACCATAGTTTCTCTGCTGACCCAGCATCAGCCAGCGATTCACTTGTATGTAGAATCTTTGCTTCCAGGCGATCGGGCCGCGGAGGACGTGGCTCAGGAAACCAATGCTATTATTTGGGAGAAGCGGGGCGATTTTAAATTGGGCACGAATTTCAAGGCTTGGGCCTTTGCCATAGCCCGTTTCCAAGTTCGAAAATATCGGTACAAGCAAGCTACGGAATCGCGCCTCGTATTTTGCGAGGAACTAGAGGAAGTCATTGCCGAAGAGATGGCTGATACTTTGGAAGGAATCTCCGATCATCACATGGCTCTCCAGGAATGCTTGCAAAAACTGAAACCCGCCGATCGCGAATTGATCTACCATCGCTATTTTAAAAAGTCGCCGCTTAGCGAATACGGGCAGAAGATTGGCAGAAGCGTTGGAGGGCTCAAAGTGACTCTCCACCGCGTTCGTAATCGCTTGCAGGTTTGCATCGAAAAGCGTCTAGCATTGCAGAAAGGATTGAGAGCATGAGTCAGGTTCAGTGGGGAAACCTCATAGACGATCTCCTTGACGGCTCGATTTCCGAGGCGGATTTCTTGAGGCTGGAAGCCCAACTGCGAGTCGATCCGACATTGCGCCAAAGGTACTATGCTCGTCTCAAGTTGGAAAATGGCCTGAGGATCGAGTCCGAGCGCTTGGGTGGTTCGTCTTCGGAGCTTGCGATTCCATTTTGGAGAAAGCATGCCATTGCGCTGGGAGCAGGCGCTTCAATAGCATTGCTCCTAATCATCGGGCTTTCAGGATGGAACGTGGGTCGGCAGGCTGCTCAGGAAGCGCCTCTAAGCGTTGAGCCAAGGGCCGCGGGCTTCGCAGTGCTATCAGAGTATTCGGATGCGGCATGGGAAGACGGTGTCCGTTTGAATCGAGGCGATTTGCTTCCTCAGGGCCCCTTGAAATTGAGATCGGGCGTGGCTCAGCTGGAGTTGTTCAGCGGCGTTACCGTGATTTTAGAAGGGGAATCCGCCTTTGAAGTTCATTCGCCAATGGAAATGACCGTAGCGAAAGGCCGGATACGGGCCTTAGTTCCTCCGGCAGCTAAAGGATTCAAGGTGAACACTGCTACCGGGGAGGTGGTGGACTTGGGGACTGAATTTTCCTTGGATGTGACACCGGAAGGATCAGAGATGCATGTTATCGAGGGGGAGATCGAGTGGCACCCAAACGCGAGCAATGTTCGCAGTCTGACCGATGGCCAGTCGCTTCACTGGACCGTGGACGGGGAATTCTCATCATCGGGGTTTGCTTCGTCCGACTTTCCTCGGCTTGAAGATTTCGAACGGAGGTTCCTGGGACAGCGACAAGCTCGACGAGAAGCCTGGGAGGTTGCGAGCGCGGAGGTTGCGAGCGATCCGAGAGTACTAGCCTATTTTCCCATGAATTCAGAGGAATTAGGTCGGCGTCAACTGGCCGATGGCTCGGGTTCCGGTTTTCATGGAACGATCGTCAGCGCTCGCAAGGATGCGGATCGCTGGGACGAGTCGAGCAGCGCCCTGAACTTCAGCCCAGCTGGAAGTCGGGTGCGGGTATCCATCCCGGGTGAACACCGGTCCATGACCTTCTATTGCTGGGCCCGTATCGATAGTTTGGATCGCATGTACAACTCGCTCTTTCTAACGGATGGTCATGAGCTACACGAGCCCCACTGGCAAATTATGAGTGATGGCCGTTTATTCTTCTCCGTAAAGAAGCGGGAAAGCTGGCCTGAGCGTCCGGACAAGCATATCACCTATTCCCCAAGTTTTTGGGATCCCTCCATGAGTGGTAAATGGTTTCAGATCGCCACGGTCTACAATGTGGAGGCTCAAACGACCACTCACTACGTTAACGGAAAAGCGATCGGCCGGGATTTTATCAGCGATGAGTTTTTAGTGGACACGGTGCGTATCGGAGCGGCTTCAATTGGAAACTGGAACGAGCCGACACGCAACGATTCCACTTTCGCTTTGAGAAATTTGAATGGGGCCATCGACGAGTTCGCCATTTTCGCGGACGCTTTGAGCAGCGAGGAAATTGCGGAACTCTATGAGAAAGGCCGGCCGTAAATAAAATTTGTATACGAATTCGCAAGTGATGATGGAATCAGTATTTAGAGAAAAAGTTGTAGGAGCGGGTTCATCCAGCGATTCCTTCGCAGAGGAATCTGGTAAGGAGGACCGGTTCGGTCCTCCAGTTACAAACTTCGGAGGATCGAGCCGATCCTCCCTACCTTCACAATTGCCTCATGATTTGCTTCAGAGGTTCTCGTTGAGAAAGCGCGCAGCAACGACTTTGGCGGCTCTTACCGTCTCCAGTTTTGCCTTCGGTACAGACGAAGCCGTAAACCTGGATCGCCTATTCACTCTCAAGGTGAAGCCCATGCTAATGGAAAAGTGTTTAGGTTGCCATGGGGACCCAGCGAAAAAGGTCAAAGGCGACTTCCTGGTCACGACCAGAGAAGCGTTTATTCGCGGTGGAGAATCTTTCGATGATGTGCTGATTCCTGGTAACGCGGATCACAGTTTTATCATGCAAGCGGTGCGCTGGGAGGATCCCGACTATGAAATGCCTCCAAAGGAGAATGATCGTCTCTCCGAGCAGCAAATCGCCGATCTAGAAACCTGGATCAATGCCGGGGCTCCTTGGCCGGACGACGCTGCGCAGAAAGCTATTCGAGTGGCTGAGCGAGACGTAGAGATTAACGAGGAAGGAATGCTCTTCAAGACCTCGGGCGGCTTGATCGACGAATGGACGTATCGCCGCTACCAACCGGAAGACATGTGGGGTTTTATGCCTGTTGAGAAGCCAGATGTTCCGAACAGCGAAGGGATAATCAACCCTGTTGATGCTTTTGTAGGCGCTAAGTTGGAAACAGCCGGTTTCGAGCCCGCCCCCATGGCCGACGCCAAAAAGTTGATACGCCGGGCCACGTTCGGTCTGATTGGACTACCGCCGACTCCTGAGGAAGTCGAAGCCTTCGTCGCTGCCGCCGAGCGAGATTTCGACCAAGCGTGGGCGGAGCTCATCGATCGGCTTTTGGATAGCCCGCACTACGGGGAGCGCTGGGGCCAGCACTGGCTGGACGTCGCTCGCTATGCGGATACCGGTGGCCTCTCGAACGATTACGAACGTTCCAATGCCTGGCGCTATCGGGATTACGTGATTCGCTCTTTCAACGAGGATAAGCCTTACAATCAGTTTATTGTCGAGCAAGTCGCCGGTGACGAGCTCGCTGACGCGTCGGTTCGCGAGCGCTTGAACAATGACGTGGAGGCTGTTCGCTCTATTCACGACTCAGGCGAATACAATGAGCAGGAAATAGAGTGGATGATCGCTTCTAGCTTCCTGCGCATGGGACCGTGGGATTCAGCCATGATTCCAAAGGATGAGGCTCGACAGATCTTTATCGACGATGTCGTGAATTCCGTGGGACAGACCTTTTTGGCCACAACTATGCGGTGCGTTAAGTGCCACGACCACAAGTTCGATCCCATCCCGACCAAGGATTACTACCGCATGTATGCGGCCTTCGCAGGTACCCAATTGGCCGAACGTCCAACGGCTTTCCACCCGAAAGAAAACCTGAACGGCCTGGAAGAGGGCGCGGCTATGGTAGAACGCCTGCACAGCTTCGCCGTGCAGAAGAAAGAGGAATTGTACGACAAGCGGGAAACCGCCGCTCGCAAGTGGTACAAGGAGAACAATCGCGAATATGTCGACCATGCCACCCGTAAGGATATGCCTGACGATGTGAAACCGCCTCGGCATGTGGGGTTGGGCTACATCGAACAAGGTCGCCTCAAAGTTCGTGAGCAGGATGACTGGGTTTGGGAACGTCGCAAGGAACGCTACCAACCCATGGTGCAGAGCGTCTACAATGGGCCGAGTCCCAAGAGTTTTAACGCTCGCAAGCTGCGGATAGTGGGTCCGGAAAAACTGGAAGACTCCTTGGAGAATCATATTCTAACAGGAGGGGCGTTGACTGCTCTAGGCGAAAAAGTGCAGGCAGGCGTCTTGAGCGCGGTTGGCGTGCCCCTGGGTGACGGAATCGAAGATCCGTATGTGATTCCTGGCGACGATATCGATGGTAGGCGCACGGCTGTCGCTCGATGGATCGCCGATCCACGTAACTCGCTTACCACCCGCTCGTTCGTCAATCGAGTTTGGCAGCACCACTTCGGAAAGCCAATCGCCGGGAACCCGAATAACTTCGGGGCCAAAGGAGGCAAGCCTACGCATCCAGAATTGCTTGATTGGCTGGCGGCCGAATTTGTTGAAGGCGGGTGGAAAATTAAACGCCTGCATCGCATGATCATGCTTTCGGATTCCTATCGTCAGGCGACTCTGCATCCGGAAAGGGAAAAGCTGGCTACGGTGGATCCGAATAATGAGCTGCTCGCATTCCATACGCCGCGTCGATTGACAGCCGAGGAATTGCGGGACGGCATGCTGAAAATTACGGGGGAGTTGAATCCGGAAATGGGCGGCATGTTTATACAGCCTGAAATCAACATGGAAGTGGCTCTGCAGCCACGGATGATCCAGTTCTCAATTGCTCCGGCCTATCAGCCCTCGCCGAGTCCGGAGCAACGGAACAGGCGTAGCATCTACGCCTACCGGGTACGCGGCCAAGCGGATCCCTTCCTGGAGATCTTCAACCAGCCCAATCCGAATGACTCTTGCGAAATGCGGGACGCCCCATCCGTTTCGCCGCAGGCGTTCACCATGCTCAACAGTGATTTGATTACCGATCGCTCAATAGCGTTCGCGGATCGGCTAATGAGCGACAAGGACACCTTCGAAGAGCGAGTCGTTCGGGCGTTTGAGCTAGCCTTGGGGCGCAAGCCTGACGACGAAGAAAAGACCCGTTCGCTAGCCTACGTCGAAGAAATGCGAACGTATCACAAAAAGAATGATCCGGATCCGGTGACCTATCCGACAAGTGTGACTCGATCGCTAGTAGAAGAGTTTTCCGGATTGCCCTTCGAGTTCGAAGAGATCCTGCCCGTATTCGAAGATTACACGCCGGACAAGAAAGCTACAGATGTCGACACGGACACCAGAGCCCTTGCCGACCTCTGCTTGGTCCTATTCAATAGCAACGAATTCGTTCACGTATATTAAGAGGAATAGCTAACCGCCAATCGCTTTTAAAGTAATGAAATCACCCATCTGTTCACGACCAGTTTCCACCCCTGTCACTCGACGCGACTTTCTATGCGGTCTGACTGCCTCTCTCGGGTCGCTGGCGATGACCGATATGTTCGCCAAGGATCTGCCGGCAGCAATTTCTAGAGGGCCATTGGCTCCCAAGGCCCCAATAGCTCCGGCCAAAGCCAAGGCAGTAATCATGCTCTTCATGGAAGGAGGTCCTGGCCATATGGATACATTCGATCCCAAGCCGGAGTTGCAACGTCTGCATAAGGCAGAGTCCACTTTGGCCAAGGAAGGCGATCCATTCAAATTCTTCGTCGGCAGTCCTTTTAGCTCACGCAAGGTAGGTCAGTCAGGTATCGAAATGTGCGATCAATGGCGCTACATGGCGGATCCGGAAATCGCGGACGAGCTCTGTAATTATCGAGGCTGCCAAGCGGAATCGGTTAATCATCCTGAGGCCTTGTTCCACATGAATACTGGTAGCCGTTTAGGAAGCGATCCGGCGATCGGAGCTTGGACGACCTATGGGCTCGGTTCCATGAATCAGAATCTGCCTGGCTACGTGGTTATGACCGAATTGGCCATGCCACAAGGGGGCTCTGGCAATTGGTCGAATGGGTTTCTGCCGGCTCACTATCAGGGTACTCGTCTGCGGCCTACGGGTTCGCCGATTCTAGACCTGAAGTCGCAGTCGAACAAGACGCGCGAGCATCAACGAAAGGCATTAGACGAGTTGGCTTTCCTGAATCAGAAACACGCCGCTCAACATCCGGAACACGCGGATCTATCCGCCCGTATGGAAAGCTATGAGCTGGCTTATCGAATGCAGATGGAAGTGCCAGATGTGATCGATATCAAAAACGAGCCGGAGTACATCCGCGAGATTTATGGCATGAATGACGAAGACACTGCTGTATTCGGAAAGCAATGCTTGATGGCCCGCAAGCTTGTAGAAGAAGGTGTTCGCTTCGTGCAAATCTTCTCCGGTGGATGGGATAGCCATGACTACTTGGAGAAGGGACACACGTCTCGTATCAAGAGTGTCGATCGCGGTATGGCGGCCCTGATCAAGGATTTGAAGCAACGGGGAATGCTGGACGAAACGCTGGTCATTTGGACAGGCGAGTTCGGACGCACGCCAGACAACAACAAGCGTGGTGGCGTGTATTCGCTTGGACGTGACCACAACGCGGAAGCGATGACCATGTTGTTGGCTGGCGGCGGCGTGAAAAAGGGAACGATCGTTGGGGCGACCGATGAGCTGGGCAAGAGCGCTGTAGAAGTCGTTCACCCGATTCGCGATTTGCATGTGACGCTGCTTCATCTACTCGGACTCGACGATAACAAGCTTACCTATTTGCATGGTGGTCGCTACAAGCAGCTCTCGCAGTTCGGTGGACAGGTAATTCCTGAATTGATTGCGTAAGTTAATAAGGTAGGGCTGCTTGTCCTCAAGCAGCCGATACGCGGTTATATCAGACTAACGCGGCCAACCAAGAACAGTCGGTCCTGCCATTTTGCCTTTAGTTGTTTAGAACGGTGAATACAGCGTTCGACACAAAAGGCTGTAACCTATCAACAATTGCTTCCCAAAATGACGCGGAGCGTAGCAAAATTCGCTTCGCGAACAGGAATTGAAATTATCATTGTTGCAAGATTGGATCTTGTTCACGCGCAGCGTGATCCTGCTCCAGCAAAGCGGGATTTGATTTTGGCGACGAAATCACTGTTAATATAGGTTTTTCTGATTAGCCTTTAGTATCCCTAAATGAAATCCATTTCTTTGTTCTCTCTCTTTCTTGCCGTATTCTCGTCAGCGATCGCCTCCCAGCCGAACGTAATTCTCATTGTAACGGATGACCAAGGATACGGCGACATGTCGGTTCATGGAAATCCTTGGCTGGATACGCCAAACTTGGATCGATTGCATAACGAAGGCATCAGCCTAGATGACTACCACGTAGATCCTTACTGCACGCCGACTCGAGCAGCCTTGATGACTGGCCGTTACAGCGTTCGCGTTGGAGCTTGGGCGGTGACGGAAGGGCGGCAGCTTTTGAATCCTGATGAAACCACTATGGCCGAGGTGTTCGCCGCTTCAGGCTACCGAACAGGCATGTTTGGCAAGTGGCATTTGGGCGATGCCTATCCCTACGCGCCGCGGTATCGAGGGTTTCAGGACACTGTTCACCACTTGGCAGGAGGAGTCGACGAAATTGGCAATCCAGTGGGCAATGACTATTTCGATGACACCTATAACCGCGATGGCGTTGCTGAAAAATTCGAAGGCTATTGTACGGACGTATTCTTCGACGAAACCCTCCGCTTTATCGAGGAGGGAAGGGCTAGCGATTTTGAGCAACCCTTTTTTATCTACCTGCCATTGAATGCGATGCATGGGCCTCTAACGGTGGACCCCAGCTACTCCGATCCGTTTCTCGCCAAAGGTTTGCATGAGTCGCTCTCGAAGTTCTTGGGGATGGTTCAAAACTTCGACGAAAATCTGGGGCGCCTGCTGGAGTCACTGAAGGAATGGGGAATCGATGAAAATACGATTATCGTCTTCATGGGTGACAATGGGACGGGTGGTGGATACGATCCGAAGACGGGGCAGGGATACAATGCGGGCATGCGCGACAAAAAGGGTTCCACCTATGAGGGAGGACATCGCGTGGCTTGCTTTATCCGCTGGCCAGGGAAGTTCGAAGGAGGGAAAAGCGTGGAAACGCTTACCGCTCATTTGGATTGGCTACCGACCTTTGTCGAACTCTGCGATTTGAAAATGCCTGTAGACTTGAATTTCGATGGTGAAAACATCGCCGGTCTTTTGAGGGGCGAGGCAAACAATGGGAGGGATCGGATACTATTCGTTGATCGGCAAGCTGATCAGCTCGAAAAGTGGCATCCGGGAGCCGATCTAAAAGCGAAATATCCAAGTCGAGCTGTGCTCACCAAGCGCTGGCGATTGGTTAACTCGGAGCTCTATGACATTGTCCAAGATCCTGGACAGCGAACTAACGTGGCCAAACAATTCCCGGAAGTGGTCGAAAATCTTGATCAGGCCTACGGACAACATTTTAGAGATGTCACCAGCCACGGTGGAAAGTATACGCCATTCTTCATAGGCTCGTCGGAGGAGAATCCCACTCGGTTTACAACTCGAGATTGGCACCACACGAAAGGCGGGGTGATATGGAAAATGGAGTTGGTGGAGAACGACTCGCTCTTCGTCAACGGATTCTGGGCACTGGATGCCCAACAGGCGGGTCGCTATAGAATCCGCTTGTCGCGCTATCCCAAAGATGCTGAGAAACCAATAGGGGCTAACAAAGCCCGTATCCGCATAGGCGAATACGCAGAAGAAAAGAATCTCCAGCCGAAGGATGCTTTCGTCAATTTCGAGATGGAGCTTCCCAAGGGGGAAACCTTGTTGCAAACCTGGTTCATGGATGCCGAAACCCAGCAAGAACGAGGCGCCTATTACGTTTGGGTCGAATATTTGGGAAAGTAGTCCTCCTAATCAGGTAGGGAGGACCGGCTTGGTCCTTCATCTGAGTAAATCGGAGGATCGAGCCGATCCTCCCTACCTTTTAGAATGCTCTGTGGTTTGCTGCGGGGATCTTTGTCGCCCGCTTGCGGATCAGTCTACATCGTCATTATAGCGGGGTAAACCCGTTCCTGCAAACGCTTTCGGATTTGGTTAATGCCAACACAGGAAGCGTAGTTCATCTGACCCATTAAGTTATCAGAAATTCCTCTACTCGATCCACACAGGCTGAGTAAAAGCCCCATTCTTGGCTATATCCCAAACTTCGATACGAGCCCATTTTCGTTCGGACAAGTCGACGTCCAGAGCTAGGTCGCGCTTGCCGAATTCCTTTGTATCAATCAGGCTAACACGCTCTCGATAGACGCGTTTTCCGTCGCCTGATACAACTTCTAGCCGATCGAGCGGGTAGGTCCATTCGAGGGAAGCCTTAAGTTTAGCGACGCCGCTCGCTTGTCTCTTAGATAAGCTATCGCCGCTCTCCTTGCCGCCGATCGAGAAATCAGTGATGAGAATTTCGCCAGTCGTAACAAAGAATTTTCCCTGGCTCAGGACATCCAGTATCGGTTGCCAGCCATCTTTATATTCGGGTACCGAATCGAGCTTCAGATAGTTGATGTTCATGGTTCCGAACAGCTCGTACCCTTTGAAGATCTTGAAGATATCGACCTCGCCGATCGTGTATTTCTCGTGGCCCCAATTGGCCATATCGTCTTGCAGATCGATTACGCGCCAGCCAAGTGAATCGCGAGAATAGTCGGCGGGCATAGCTTTCCAGGCGGCTCCCAAGAATTGCTCGCTTTGGAACCAATCGGTATTTTTGTAGGCATCGGGAAATCGGGTGGAGCCTTTGATCCGCGCGTGGGCGGTCCAAGCGAGTCCGTTCTCCCGTTTCAACAACTCGTAGATATCTTCTGGGCTGCCGACGTGATAGACGGTGCCAAAGCCATCAAGCTCTTGAACGAATGGCTGGCCCTCGTTTCGGTTGAGGACCCAATTGACGGGCTTGGGAAAGAAGCTGATCCAATGGCCGCCCAGATGCACGTTTGGCTCCTCTCCGGGAAGGAGGAGGAAGCCGCGATCGGAAAGCCGCTCGCACTCCTCGTGCATAACCTTGAGCTGGGTCAAACGCTCCTCGGTTTCCAGTTGCGGTGTAACGCCTTTATGGAATTCGGCTAGGTGGACGATATCCACGCCCATTTTTTTGAATACGTCGACGAATTCAGGGCGCTGCAGTCCTCTAGGAATTCCATCATTACCCTGTTCTTGCTGCTTCTCGATGTAGTCCAGTGAATGCTCTATATGGTAGTGGCTGGTGAAGGTCTTGTAGCCGGGCAATTTTTTAAATCGGTCACCTCGCGTATAGCGAGTAACAGTAGCCAAATTTCCATGACCGTGGCCTTTGGAAATGAATATCAGCCCTCCCAGTTTTTGCAGGGATCCAGGGGGCGCGTTGACCCAGGGCACGTAGCGACGATCACCAATGCTGGGCTGGCGAATGCCGAAGGCGAAGCCGTCGATCATATCCAGATATTCGTGACCGGCCCAATTGTAGCCATAGTTTTCCGCAAAATCGAGGGGATACAAATATTGATGGGGAAAGGGCGAGATGGCGATGGATCCGGCTGAAGAGGATAGGGCCAGCGAGCGGTATCGGGTTTCATATACCTTGGCAGTTTCTTTGACGATTTCTGAAGTCTGTGGCCGGCCTAGGGGATTGACCCAATGTAGCTGAAGGCCGTCGGTATCCAATTTGGCCAGGCCGACGTGGTAGAGGAAGGCAGTTGCTTCCCGTTCGGTGGACACGCGGGCTTCCATATTGAAAAACGGACTGCCTTCGTAGAATGTGAAAGCTAACGAGCCGGAAAAATGGACGCTCTTTAATCCATCGATCTCGATGGTGGTCCGATTACCTTTAGATTCGATGTGTGCGGTGGTTGGCGTTAGATAGCCTTTTTCGACGGAATAGGGCCGAGTAGGCACGCGATCGAAAAAAATGGACCAGCCAGATCGTTTTTCCAGATCGCGCTCGCCGATCCAAAATAGGTAATTCGGATCGAGATCGGTCATAATGGGTTTCCCATCTATTCCAACTTCCCGAATAAGCGGCCCGGCTGGATTGTTTCCCCGTCGGGGTATAAACTGGAATTCAATGTGAGCCGTTTCTCGCTTCGTCGCCCATTGCAGGCGAAAACCATTTTCGGTTTCACCGAAAGCGAAGGTTCCCCCGGATTCAAATCCCGATCGATCTATTTCGATCCCAAGGGAACAGGCACAACAGAAAAGGGAAAGAAAAGCTGAGAAAGTCTTCATTGGGATTACCATTGCGGGATTTGCGTTGTTTAAATGAACACCACGAAGGTCCTTTTGCAAAGCAAATGGTAGCGGTCGATCTCACGCCTCTGCGCGGCTACAGCGGCGCAAGCCGAGCGACCGCAAATTGGATGTTAGGTGTCAGCGAATGGATGGCGGCTTGGCCGTCAATTGGGCGGATCGATCTAGAGATGCGAAACAATAAGTTGTCTTTCTCGATGCACCTGCTTGGCTATACGGCCTATGCCCTCAACACCCCTCCTGAGATCCCGGTTTCTGGCTATCGTTTGCCTCTTTGCTATTGTCCCATTCGCTCAGGCTAAACCGCATGTTGTCCTGGTTGCAGGCACCTTGCATTATTCGCCCGAGTTGACGCTTCCGGCATTTGCCGAGGAGCTAGAACGTTTTGGATTCGGTACAACAGTCGTTATTGGCCGGGGGGACCCGGAGAAGCAAACAACCAACGTGTTGCCGGGAATCGAAGCGCTCGACGATGCGGATACGGCGATCTTCCTCATGCGCTTCTTAAAGCTACCAGATGAGGAGTGGGCTCCAATAGAACGCTATCTGAAAGCTGGGAAACCAGTGATCGGGCTGAGAACAGCGACTCACTCGTTTAGGTATGGAAAAGAACATCCGCGATTTGAGTGGAATGACGGTTTCGGACGCCGAGCCATGGGGACTCCCTACGTTGTTCACCAGCAGGGCGCGACAGAAATATCCGTTATTGAAAAGCGTCGCCAGCATCCGATTTTAGCCAACGTTGCCAAGTCGAATTGGATATCCCAAGGCTCGCTCTACTTAACCCGCTTAGAGCCGGGCTGTATCCCTCTGGTGATCGGAACAGGTGAAGGACGCATGCGGTTGCTGGAACGGGATATCGGGCCTGTACAGGTAAATACGAGCGAAGCGGATATCGTTGCCTGGGCCTGGGAAAATGAATGGGGAGGCAAAGTATTCGGTACGTCATTTGGCGATCCAACGGATTTCGGAGAAGAGGCCTTCACGCGAATGCTTCTTAATAGCGTATTTTGGTCGCTGGATATGCCCGTTCCTTCGGCTGACCAGAAAGTCTCCACCTGGAAGATCAAGCGGGCGGATAAATAGAATCGCGCGAATTATTAATATGAATACAAATCGAGTCATTTGCATCTTGGCCCTTTGCTTGTTGCTTCCCTGCGGCGCAGACGTTCTACCGCCTGTGGTGAGCAAGTCGAAACCGAACATTCTCTTCATCCTAGCCGATGACCAATCGCCGTTCGACCTGAAGGCTTATAATCCGGACTCGGATCTGGAAACGCCGCATATCGACCGCTTGGCTCGGGAAGGCATGATTATAGACGGAGCCTATCACATGGGCGCCTGGGTAGGCGGCGTATGCACCCCATCGAGACATATGATCATGAGCGGCCGTACGGTTTGGCATATTCCTGATAAACCGGGCCGTACGGTGAACCCTCACGTAACCAATTCGCAGTTGGTGCCTCCCGATTTGGCAAAATATACCATGCCGGCCGTATTCAACAGGGCAGGATACGACACCATGCGCACGTGTAAGCGAGGCAATAGCTATGAAGCGGCCAACGAGCTATTCACCGTTCGCCATGACGCCACGAAGCGGGGCGGCACAGCGGAAACGGGGAGCGAATGGCATGGCGATCGGGTCGTGGATTTTCTGGAGGATCGCGACCGTCGTAACGATAAGGATCCCTTCTTGATCTATTTCGGATTTTCCCATCCTCACGATGTACGCGACGGAACTCCCGAGTTGCTAGCCAAGTACGGAGCGACGAATCACGCGGATAAGGATTCGCTGCCGCCAGTCCATCCGAACCAGCCCGAGCTTCCCCCAAATTACTTGCCGGAACATCCTTTTCATCATGGGCATAATAATTTGCGGGACGAGGTAGCGGTTAGTGGTGTCTGGGAGCGCCGAGACGAAAGGACGATACGCAATGAGATCGGCCGCCAATTCGCCTGTAGCGAAAATATCGATATTCAGATCGGCCGAGTCCTGGAAAAGTTGGAAGCCATGGACGAACTAGACAATACTTATGTTATTTATACAGCCGATCACGGCATGGCTATCGGGCGCCATGGGTTACAGGGGAAGCAAAATCTATATGAGCATACCTGGAGAGTGCCCTATATAGTCATGGGGCCGGGCGTCAAAAAAGGCTATCGAACTCAAGGAAATATTTACCTGATGGATACGCTTCCTACATTGTGCGAAATGGCCGGAATCGATATACCTCGCACTGTTGAGGGCAAAAGCTTTTTGCCCATTCTCAAAGGAAGCCGCAAACCGTTAAGAGATACGCTGTATGGCGTTTATTGCGGCGGTTCCAAGCCGGGCATGCGGAGTATCCGTATTGGCGATTGGAAGCTAGTTAAGTTCGACGTCTTGGATGGAACCGTACGTGAGACCCAGCTCTTCAATTTAGCCAAAAACCCGCGCGAGTATATCGCCGAACACAATCGGAAAAACCGATGGGAAACCGACCTTGCCGAAGATCCACGCTATGCCAAAAAGCGACGAGAACTTGAGGAGGCCTTGCAGGCTGAAATGAAACGCCTGAACGACCCCTTCAAGCTCTGGGATCAAAAGTAGCAGCCGCGGTGGGCTGGGTTGTGGAAACGGTTTCGGCCGGTTGGGACAACCGGCCCTACCATCGACTAGGCGATTCAAGAGTCAGGTAGGGAGGACTGTCTCAGTCCTCATTGGCGTAGCACCGTCCTCAGGCCGCGATCAGCCGCGTAAATCGCGGGAAAGACTCGCTCCTACGCTACGCGGATTGTCGGAATCAACCGAACCCGCTCCGCCAGGCCATCCAACTGAAGAATGCCAGAATCGATACTAGAGTCGCGATCGTTAAGGGTTGGTTCTTTAATTTACCCGCCCATTGCTTACGGCCATTGAGGATCAGCAAGGCAACGGTAAGCATGGGCAAGAACAGAGCCCCTGCGATTCCATAGATTTTCTGCACCTCTTTAAACTCCACCAATAGCCCTAGCATGGGGATAAAAGCTAACGCGTATTGAAATAACCGATAAGGTTTAGAGTTTGTATTGGCAGGTGAATTCGCCTCAATGTTGGCCTTCTGAACAAATAGACGCCATAGATCGGCAAAAAGATAGGGCGTGGATTGCCATACCCCTAACAGGCTACTGAAAACCGCCCCCAGAGCTCCAACTAGAAAGGTCCAGCGAGCTATGGCCCCAACCGATTCAGCCAAGGCGTCGGAGGTATTCACGATCAGACCCGCCCCGCTGCCACTGACTATCACTGTTGAGCCAATTACGGTCATGGCGATCCCAAAAATAGCCGTAACCAGATAACCAATACCGAGATCGATCCGGCAGAATGCTAGATGCTCAGGACCTCTCCTTCCTTCCTCGGCGATCCAATAGCCATAGCATAGAACCGTCACGGTTCCGCCGACCCCTCCCATCAAGGCGAGGGTCCATCCGATGCCGCCTTCATCGGGCTTGGGAATCGTGGGTATAGCCAGTCCCTTGGCGATCTCGATAAAGGGAGGGGCGACAATTATAGCAGAGATGGAAACGGTAATGAACATCATCAGTATGCATACGCCCATTACTTTCTCAAAGAGTTTAAATCCGCCTTTGCGGGCGAGAATAAGCCCGAGAAAACTGGCCCCAACCCCAAACGCGATTTTGCCGGTAGTCGGATCGTCGAAAATCGGAACCAAGGCTAGAAGGGCCACGCCATTGGCCGAAATGAGGGCGGTGCCGACAAAATAGGACCATAGGATGAAGTAGGCTAGAAACAACCAGCCAGGAATGGGTCCCAGGTAGCGAGCGACTCCCTCGAGTAGCGTCTTGCCGGTCGCTAGCTGCCAGCGCATCAGTCCCTCGGTTAAGACGAACTTGAAGAATGCTCCCACCAGAATTGCCCAGAGAACGGCCACTCCCAGCTGGCTTCCCGCAAAGCCAGCAGTGGCAAGATCCCCAGCGCCCACGCCCGTGGCCGCTACTAGAATCCCCGGACCAATTAGCGAGAAAAGCTTTGATAGTTTGCTGGATTGGGTAGGAGAGGGCATTGCTCACTGTTAAGGCAGACGAAGCCCAGCTTTGTCAGGCAAATTCGGTTCTGGGCTTGCTCATGAGATTGCTGGGATGGGCCCCAACCGAAACCTATTGTTTTACAGACCTAGCTCTTTTCAAAACCGCAAAGGACGCCAAGATCGCGATGGGATTGAATTCCCTCGCTTAGCGTTCTTAGCGTCCATTGCGGTTAAGTCATAGGCCTATTCGCAGGTTAATTGTTTGTAGAGAAAAATCGGGGACCTTACCGCAAACTGCGGCGGGCGACAAAAAGCCCTTTCTGCGACGTGATGTACAGCGTGTTGTCGCTTCCCGCGAACGTGCAATTGGTCACTTTCTCATCGGGCATCGAGATCATGCCTGTTTGTGTTCCTGCACGCGTATCAAATATCCAAACACCGCCGAGGCAGGCTACGTATAGTTGATCATGAGAGTCGATCGCCATACCGTCGGCTCCGTGCTCCTCGCCTTCTGTTTTGATCTCCGCGAAGGGTTTTCCTTCAGCTACGGTGCCTCGTTTGTCATCAATAGGGAAGGCGTGAACTTTGCGGGCTCTATACTCGGTTACGAACAGCGTTTGTTCGTCGTTAGAAAGGAGGACACCGTTGATTCCGGGAAGATTATCGATAAACGGGCTGACCTTGTCGTCAGGAGTTATGCGGTAAATAGTCCCGTGCCGTGGCATGGTGAAATAGGCGTTTCCGATAGAGCTGATCGTGATGTCATTGGGTCCGCCTCTGCCGGGCTGTTCCGCTTCCCAAAGAGTAGTGATCGATCCGTCCGTTTCCAGCCGGCTCACTCGACGTCCAAGCATCTCGCACATGAGCAGCCTGTTCTGGCCATCGAAGGCCATTCCATTGGCGCCACCGGAGTCGCTTCGGATGACGCCGAATGCTCCATTGGCTGGGTCGTATTCGTGAACTTTGTGAGCGAATATTTCCGTAAAGAAGAGTCGATCATTCTCAGCATCCCAAACTGGACCTTCAGGCGTCTCCAGATCGTAAATGAGCACCTCCACCGTCCAGGTATCCGCTACCGCTAGTTGAAAGCAAACAGAAACGAATATGGTAGCAAAAGCAAAGGCTCTCAGTTGACTGTCAAATAGGGATTTTGCCATTCGGCTTATTGAACGAGAAACTAGCAGGACCATTTTGAGATAATGCGTAAAGCCAAGAATGCTGATTTCGCTTCCGAACCTATATTCGCGAAGCGAATCCTATTGGCTCTGTCGCAGGCAGAGATTCCTAGGCTCGCGCAGCGGGACGCTGACAATACTTGTCATCGCTTGTGCTTCGCCGGGATGTTCCGATGAGCGGCACAATAAGGACGGTTCTCCCGCTGAGCGCGCGTATCTAAACCCAAGCCCGCCCGGAGATCGGGCTCCACCTTTTAGCATCGAATTCAAGGGTGGAACCCGACCTCCGGGCGGGATTAAGGGAGCAATATCAGTTGAATTGACGCTCATGAGCTAAACGACTTCACCAAGCGATCGAAATTGATATGCTTGGATGAATTCGAGGTTCGTGAACTCTATACCTACTTATCCGATTACTGAATACGTTCAGTTCCTTGAATCTCGATACGATTCCCTTCTGGGTCCGAGGTGAAAAAGCGATCCACCCCTGGAATCTTAAACGAATCCCATTTCACGTCGAATCCAGCTTTCAGAATTTCTTCCGCGCACTTATGAACGTCATCCACCCAGAAGGCAATGTGGTGCTTGCCGAGGGCAGGCTTCCGAGGACCCACAATGTGTAGAACGATATTCCCTAAGTCGTACCAGGCTCCTGGGAAGGTAAAGCTCTCTGGGCGTGGAATTTCTTTGAGGCCCAGCAGATCGCTGTAGAATGTTTTAGCCTTCTCGACGTCCACAACGTCAATGGCCACGTGGTCCAGTTTCTGTACGCTTATTTTCATGATGTGAAAGATATAGCCATGGATTGGCCTCGCTCTCGTAGAAAAGATATCCATCGAGGAGATCCTGCTCGGCAGGCTCGATAATGCGGACCTTCATGAAGCCCGATTTTGAATCCTCTTCTTCGCTTTAAAAATGGTAGATGACAAGTAGTTGCCGAGTTTGCTGCTGACGCGCTGGGCTCGGCAACTTCATGTCATCTACCAGTAACTTTCATTCGCTCGTCCCGCGATTTGGCAGGCCGTTAATTGCTATTAGAGCAGCATGGTCTTAGAGCCTGTGTTTGCAACAGTCCGGATGTCTGCGCTACGCTTCGCGGAAACGGCGACGCGTTCCTACACCAAATCCGTCTGTCCTGGGACGGCCACCGGATCGATGGCTAGGTCGCCGAATTTCCATTCCTTGGGAGTCAGATCGAGCTTGGATGCTTTCATCGCCCAGTCCCAGCTCAGTGTCCGGCCAGTGTAGGCAGCCATCCTGCCGAGGAGAGCGGTCATGGTGCTTTGGGCGATGCGCTTGCCTTCGTTGATGGTATTGCCGGATCGGATGGCATCGAGCGTATCCTTATACTCAACTACAGCGGGGTTGGGGCGAGGACCTTCGTAGGAAAAAGGCTTTTTCCCTTCGATGGTAACCTTGGCGAAGCTGAGGAATAATCGCCCTTTGGTGCCGTCGATGCGCATGTCGTTGCGCGAGCTGACCCCATCCATTTGCGAGCCAATATGGGTTACCCGAGCTCCATTGGGATATTCGTATTCGACGGAAATGTGGTCCCAAACATTTGGGTAGATGGAATCGGTACGGCTACTGCGGCCACCGGTGCCAATCGCTTTGATGGGGTGGGATCCCATTACCCAATCAACCAGGTCGAGATTGTGAACGTGTTGTTCGACGATGAAATCGCCGGAGCCCCAGGTAGTGAACAGCCAACGCCGCAGTTGCCATTCCATGTCAGACCAGCTGCTGTCGCGAATAGCCTCCGTTGAACGCCAGTTCGAGAGAGCTCCTCCAATCCGAGTTGATTGCCCTGAAAGCAGGTCGCCCATGGCCCCACTGTGAATTTCCTCAATGCCAGCCATGATATGGCGAGCCCGACGCATTTGCGTACCCGCTACCACGGTCAGTCCTTTCTTTTCCGCCATCTCCGATGTCTCGATGATGTGCCGCACACCGATAGGATCCACGGCCACTGGCTTTTCGATGAAGACATGTTTGCCGGCTTCAACAGCGGCTCGGAAATGTAGAGGCCGGAAAACTGGGGGCGTGGTCAAAATGATCAGATCGACATCGCAAGCGATGACCTTCTTATAGGCGTCGAAGCCCGAGAACATGGTGTCTGGGGTGACTTTGTAGATGTCTTTGAACGGCAGGTTGCGGCGAGCCATGTTGGCTTTAATGCGCTCTTTCGCCTGTTCCAAGTGATCAGGAAAAAGGTCGCCCATAGCGACTAGTTCGATGTTGGAATCCGCCTCCGCGCAGTCGATGATACCGGCACCGCAGCCACGGCCGCCTAGGCCAATAAGGCCGATTTTTACTTTATCATTGCCCCCACCCGCGTGGAGATTCTGAGCGCCGACTAGAAGCGATGCCACGCTGGCAGCTCCGGTAGTTTTAATGAAGTTTCGTCTATTTAGGGGGTCGTTAATCATGATAAATATTCCGAGGTTTCAGGTTAATTCGGACAAAACGGCATCTGTCTGATGCACCGAGAATTATACCGCTAGCAGATTTGGCCAAACTGCGCAATTACACTCTCAAATTTTGCAGTTCCGGCTGGCAGGTTACATTCCTAAGGGTAGTGAGGATTGGTATTCGTCCCGTAGCCTAAGGAATCTTTAGAGACTTAATGGTGGTGGCAGACCTCCGGGCGGCCATTTGAAAAGCAGCACGGGCCTCCTGCCATTATTATAGAGATTGAGCTATCAGGCTAGAAGCTGGTTCTACCGTATGTGGGCGCTCGGAGACCGCCCGCTACCTTAAACGCTCCGGTTCGCAAAGGTTTGGGACGTTTCGTAAATCACCGAATTGTAGTCGCGATCGCTGATCGTGGAATCCGGCCCCTCCATTCATCCCTCAAAGAACAGAAAGGTAGGAGCCCCAATATTGTCGGGTTTAGCCCCACCAATCTATAAGCGTGTAAACTCGACAAATATCCGCTTCTAAAACCCGCCAGGAGGTCGGGTTCCACCCTGAACTCGACGCAGAAAGGTGGAACTCGACCTCACGCCTACGCGATTCTACGGCGGCGCAAGCCGGGCGAGCTTAATTTGACGCCGATACGCGACTGCGGGATCAGCCCTACCTTTGACTAGATCGATTGTGGCGTTGTTAAATCCCAACAACCCAATCCCTAGTTACTGCTTCCCCAATCGGCGTGTCCAATCTCCCGAGTCAGCATCTCGAATCGCTTCTTAACATCCGGTTCCTCCAGCAGGGCTCTCCGCTTGTCAGGATCGACCACGAATTGCTGGGCCACCACATCCGCTAGCGCAGAAGAGCTAGAGTCGACCTGGGCGAGCGACTTCTTGATGCGGTCCACAATCGCATCGGGGAAATGCTTCAAAGCCGAATATAGTGCGTCTTGTAGTGCAGCCTTAACTTGATCGATCTCATCATCAGGAATCGGGACGGACGGGCTCGGTTCGATCTCCGCATAAGGATATTCATTTTCATCCAGCCAATTGGTGAAATCGACGCGGAGGATGCCATGCAGAATTAGGTTAGAACGCCCGTCCTCCTGCTCCTTAGAAACACGGATCAAGCCGATCGTGCCCGTTTTTGCCGTACAATCAGCAGGATCGTCGGTTTCGTTTTGAGTCAACGTGCCCACACACATCATGCAGTGCGATTCCAGGGCGTCGTCGAGCATTTGCCTATACCGTGGCTCGAAAATGTGCAGCGGCAAAACGCCCTGCGGAAAAAGCGTCGCCTTGGGCAGCAGAATCGCGCCGCAGCGCTCAGGAATGGTCAGGGAAGCGGAAATGGTGAATCGTTAAGGTTGAAAGATGAAGGCGTAAGGACGAAATTGTAGGAGCGATCCACGCTTAGCGGGACCGCGAAATTGCAAAGCAATCACTTACACATCGCAAAGCTCGGCGGCGTGTCGCAATCCAGCGATTGGGTCGTCCCAAGTAGGGATAAATTCTTGAGCCACGTATCCTGTGTATCCAGTTTTCAGAATTTCTTCAAGAATCGGCGGATAATTGATTTCCTGGGTGTCGTCGAGTTCGCCACGACCGGGATTTCCGGCAGTGTGGTAGTGGGCGATATATTGGTGATACTGGCGAATGCGGCGGATGATGTCGCCATTCATCACCGACACGTGATAGATGTCGAAGAGCAGTTTAAAATTGTCGGAACCGACTCGCTTGATCAGATCGACGCAGAAGTCTAGGTCGTCGCCGAAGTAGCCTGGGTGCCCTTTCATTGGGTGGGTATCGTCGCGGGAGTTTAGATGCTCGAGGACTAGGGTGACGCCTTGCTTTTCCGCATGCGGCAGCACTTCTTTCCAGGTATCGATGCAGCGTTGGGCGGCTTTTTCGTCGTCCATGCCATCGTACCGCATCCCCGTAAAAGTGATCACATTTTGGCAGCCGACCTCTTTGGCTAAGTCGATTCCTTCAATGAGCCCTTTGATGACCAGATCGTGGTATTCCGGATTGCAGGGACCCCGAGCGAATCCGTGATTCCCGGAAACTAGTGATACCTCCAAGCCCAACTCCATGATGGCCGGATAGTGCTCGGCGGAAATTCCCTCCATTGCTACTAGTCCGATCTCTTTGCAATGGCCGGCCAAGGTCACGGCATCCATATGGTCCCGGAAGCACCAGCCCATGATCGATTGGCGAATGCGTCCATTGGCAACAACTTTGGAAGTCGTTCCGCCACCCGCGCTTTGGGCATTCAATCCCGTGCCTGCTGCGGCTCCGGCCACGATTCCTGCGGCTCCTCGCTTAAGCATTTCGCGGCGATTGATTGAGCTACTCTCTTTCATATTTTCCACCCATAGGATTGATTCTGGTAAAAGCGAGTTTTTCTGAAACGTATTCTTGGGCAGTTCCTAGAGTTTTACACCTTTCTCTGTCTATGATGCGGTTCGATTGGATACTCTTGGGGACCGTTGTCGCAAAATCGGCAGAATTAAAACCAGGAAGGCGATGACGATGCCGATAGCGATGTATCCATATTCTATGGTCTTTTCGCGTTCGGCATCGACGAGGCCCATGGGGGAGAGGAGAATGTAAGCCCCGATCATGACGAGGGTGGCTACGATGGATACGGTTTTGAAATGCTTCCAGGGGGTCATGTCGACACCTTCAGTGCCGGCATCCCGGAAGTTGGGTTTCGTTTCTGGTTTGATGCGTCCTATCAGCAATGCCAAAGAAATAAATACGACGAAGAGGATGGCCATGTAGTGAAGGTAGTGCATGTCAACAGGTATGTAGAACATGAAAGCTCCATAGACGGCGAGGAAAAGGCCAAGGCAAATGTTGGCGGCGAAAGGCGGCGTCTTGCGGGAGAAGTACCCGAGTAGCATTACCATGAGAATAGGCGCTCCGAATAGACTATCCACTTTGACCATGAATGTGAAAATCCCTTCCGGAAAGTACATGATGAAAGGGGCGATCGTCATCGTTATGACCGCCATGGCGACACCGATTTTCTTGCTACGTTGAATGATGGTATCGTCATCGAGATCCTTTCCGAATATTGGTTTGTAGATATCGAGGGCGAAGATGGTGACGCTGCTATTGAGAACCGAGTTAAACGTGCTGAGGACGGTACCGAATATCACTGCGGCGAAGAAGCCAACCATGAAGGTGGGCATGATGTCGCCGATCAACGTGGGATAAACCCAGTCCGGGTTATCGAAGTGGCCAGGACCGTACAAGTGGAGGGCAATCACTCCTGGCATGGCGATATAGAAGATGTTCAGGATCTTGAAAAAGGAGGCGATCATGACGCCTTTTTGGCCTTCCTCGAGGCTCCGCGCTCCCAGGGTGCGTTGAATGATGAACTGGTTGGTGCTCCAGAAGAACAGGTTGTGCAGGAGCATGCCGGTGAAAAGGACTGAGAACGGAATCCCGTCGGCTACGTCGCCGATGGCGTCCAGGATTTCAGTATTCTTGGTTAGAATGGTTTTGGCCCCGGCAACGAAATTCTGGTCGCCCACTTGGTAGACGCCGATGATAAATACCAAGGCCCCGCCGATGAGGAGACCGATTCCATTGAGCGTATCGGAAACGGCTACCCCTTTCAATCCACCAAAAAGGGCGTAGATACTGCCGATGATCCCTAAGCCCCAAACGACAATCCAAATAGAGATTTCTGGGGTTATGCCGAAGGCTTCCGGAACGCCAAATAGTTGGTTAATGGCAATTGAGCCCCCGTAGAGAGCGACTGGCATGCCGCTAAGGATGTAGGAGAATAGGAACATGATGGCCACTATTCGTCGTGTCGTCGGGCTGAAGCGATTCTCCAGAAACTCGGGGATAGTGGTGAAGCCGCCTTTCAGGAAGGTTGGCAGAAGATAGGCGCAGAAATAGACCAGTACCGGGATGACGGTGGCGGTCCAGGCGATGGGAGATAGGTTCCCCTTGTAGACATTGCCTGTCATGCCGGTGAAATTGGCGGCGCTGAGATTGGTCAGCATCAGCGAGCCGGCGATCACCCAGCCATTGAGACTATTGCTGGCCAAGAAGTAGCCCTTGGAAGAGTGGAGATTGTCGCGTCGGGTGCGGAGATAGGTGATCAGGCCGACCAAGCCGGTGAAGAAGAGAAAGGAAAGAAACGTACCCATTTAGGAATAGTGAAGAGTGAGTTTGGAAGAGTGAAAAACGAGTGTAGTTTAGAATGGGGAGGAATCAGACCTTGGGTAGGGAATGTTTGTCTGCCAATGCTAAATTGGTTTTGAGAAGGGTAGACAGAGCCTTCGATGCAGTTGGGAGTACATTCGTCGAACCTCCCCAGCCTTTAAAATGGAAGCCAGACTGACACGGGAAGAAGCACTGCGCTACTTAACCCTTTCCCGGGTCAGGCGTTCCAGCCCGACGGCGTATTTTCGAATTTGACGAGGATTGGGGGTGTCGGCTAGGTTGGAAATCATGTCGGCGATCTTCACTTTAGTGACCAATGGATATCGGGCGGCCCGATCCAGATAGCTGGCGTAGTCAAGGCCCTCTGACTTTTTCAAGCGGAGCACTGTTGACACATGTTTTTCCGGAATGCCTCCTTTCTGTAAGGTTTCTGCCGATACATCGCAATCTTCAATGACATCGTGCAGGTTGGCCAACACTTGGGCGTCTAGATCGTCGACGACTCGTGAAGCCACAGCTCGCGGGTGCTCGATGTAGGGGATAGCTGCTCCTCGCCGGAATTGCCCTGCGTGGGTTTCGGTGGCTATTTTCTCTGCGAGTTCGACGATGGCGAGCATGCAAGAAAAGGTCTACAAGCGAGATATGTCTAGGTGCCAGTCAACTCCATCGGTCACGTGTATGTGACCGGCGGAAACGTATTCGTAGCGAATGCTTTCGATGTTCGCGGATTCTGGCAGCACGTTGGTAATAATCGATTCGGTTTCCAGGGAAAGAATCCGAGTGTGCCGGACGTTGTGGCGAGTGAACTGATTAGTCGCCACGTCGAGAGAGAATAGATATCCTTTCAATCGATCAAGCTTCCCTCGACCTATTCAACGGTCCTCTGACGATGAATGATGTGCAATTTTTCTCCGGGTTGTACGATCATGAAGGAAACTTTAACGGAGCGGAGGCTTCGTCTCGGTCAAAGCGTTATCTTTTTCCCTTGAGGGTTTCACTTAGCTCAAACTGATTGATGTAGTAGCAAGTTCTCCAGCAATGATAGGCGATCCGTCGAAGAAGCCTGCAAGCGTCCAGTCGGTCGTCGAGTTGGTCGCTAGAGAGCTTTCCTCGAGCCGCGGCTGCAATTAAGTCGCTTCGAGCCCTAGGCTTGTCTAGTTCTAGATCATCTGCGATTTGCTTTAGATCATTGACAGAACCGATCGCTTGTCTAGCTGAGATGTCGCCGGCTGCGGAGCCGAGATTTTCCAAAAGTCGACCAATAGTTTGGCTCAAGCCGGAGTCCTCTTTCAGAGTGGCGAAGAGGTCTTTGTTGCGAAGCAATCGGTTCGTCAGGCGCTCAAGATGGTCGATCGCGTGTAGAGAATCGAATAGTCTAGACGTATCGAGATCGCTTTCATCTGTTATTTCACCGGTTTTAACGGCGAACGTTCGCGTCTCGTCGATGCCGCTGGCGATTTCTTTCAATGTCACGGCGGGTTTCTCGAATCGACCAGCCTTTAGTAGAAACGAAGTGTGGCCCAAAGCCGTCTCGGCCAATTTGCGTAGGCTAGATTCCAGGGCTTGGGAGCATGCGGCAGGATCTCCTAGGAGGGTGGAGTCGAGCGCGATTGTCAGGGCGGGCCCGCGGATAGGAATCATGCGCTCGATGAGCCTAGCGAATTGTTTTGTGAAAGGGAGAACAAGGATGACGCCAAGAATGTTGAATGTGGAGTGGAAAGCTACGGCTACGACTTCAGGGGATTCGGTCATCTTTATGGGGCTGACGATTGTCCACGTTCCGAGATAGAGAGGTAGCAGGAAAAATGCCCCAGTCCCTGTTAGTAGATTGTATACCAAGTGGGCGACTCCGGTTCGCCGCGATGCTGCGTTGTTTCCGATGGTTGCGATGATGGCTTTAGCAGTGGTGCCAATGTCGGCCCCAATGATGATGGCTGCAGCCTGTGGGAGATTAATTTCGCCTGCGTTGAGGGCGGTTAGGGATGCAGCGACAGTAGCGCTGGAAGATTGAGTTATCAGTGTGATGCCTATGCCAATAAGAACCAGCGCAACTCGCCCCGTGAACGCGCTGGCGCGAACTTCGCCCAGATCGATCCAATCCTGGGAGGCGCCCATCCCTGTCTGGAGAAAGTCGATACCGAGAAAGATCAAAGCGAACCCAGCCAAGGCTTTACCCGACCCTCTCAGTTTGCGGTGGTTCTTGTTCAAATAAAGCAGAGCGGCTACAAATAGTAGCGGCAGAGAAACTTCGCCTAGCTGAAGTTTGAAGCCAAGCAGAGCCACAGCCCAGCCAGTAATCGTTGTGCCAATGTTAGCTCCGAACAGGATACCCAAAGATTGGGCGAATGTCATGAGGCCAGCCCCAACAAATCCAACGGCAGCTACGGTAGTGGCGCTCGACGACTGGATGATCGCGGTTACCGCCGCTCCGGTCATGGCTCCAGAAACGGGAGTCTTCGTCGCTTGCCCTAACCAACGATGCATTTTTTCCCCTGCGAGCTTTTTCAAGCCCGAGGTCATGACAGCCATGCCGAATAGAAACAGGCCAAGACCGCCGAATCCGGTGATTAGCGCTTCCGCCATAAGATAAGGGTAAAGAAGAAAAGGGATATTGGCCAGTTCAGACTACACTAATTATGAGGTTGCGAATTTACTCATCGTTGAATCGAGCTTCCCTTGGATTGAGCTCATTTCCTTGCGGGCGGGACAATTCTGAATACAGTTCGGGCCGTCTTCCCCGAATCCAGCGCCTGCCCGTACAACGCCCCAGCAATTCCAAATCCATGTCGGCGACGACCATTGCCTCATCCGCCTGCCAGGTTTCCTCAATAATGCGGCCGTAGCAGTCGATGATCATGGAATTTCCGGTGCGAACTTCGCCGTCGTCCTCGCCGACGCCATTGCTGAAGACGATGAAGAGCCCATTGTCGTGGGCCCGCGATGGCAGCCATCGCATCAGCCATTCACGGCCCTTGACGCTTTTGAATTCCGTTTCGATAGCTTCAGGATCGGCTTTTCGGTTTCGCCAAAGCGCGGGATCAATGGGGCTCATGGCCCCCGGACTTCTCGAATCGCATCCGCCTGTTTGGTGGGGGGCGAGGAGAATGTCGGCGCCCTTCAGGGCAGTCAGGCGAACGTTCTCGATGAGGTTATTGTCATAGCAAATCAACACGCCTAGTTTGATACCAAGGTCTGTCTCAATAACGGTATAGCTGTCGCCGCTAGACATGTGCTCGCTGATGAAGCAGTGCAGCTTCCGGTGCTTGTCGATTTGGCCATTCGGTTGGGCCACGACGTAGGTATTGTAGTAGTGGCCGGTATCTGACTTTTCAATCAGCCCAGCGCCGACGATTAAATTGAACTCCTTCGCTAGCTCGGCGATTGCCTGGGTAGTGGGTCCATTGGGAACCGCTTCAGCGAGAGAGTCGATCTCTTCCCGACCTAGGTTGCGAACATGCCAATAGCCGGTAATACACATTTCTGGGAAGCAGACAATCTGGCAGCCCTTGTCGGCCGCCTCTTGGCAAAACCTGCAGATTGTTGCCAAGTTGGCTGCTTTGTCGCTGGGCTGGTGCTGAAACTGGATGGCTGCCGCTCGTATCATATTGAGTTTTCTATTTGGAAGCATTGCTCGGCGAAAGCCTTATTCTGAGCAATTGAAAGCTTGTCCCCGCGATCGCAAGAGCAGGATGCGTGATCGTCGATCAAGCGGTTTCGTTCTATTTCCTCATGTCACGACCTCGTAGCTTGCTTCGGCATTTTTGGCAGGGAGGATCGGCTCGGTCCTCTACCTTCGGAAATCGGAGGACCGAGCCGGCCCTCCCGATCTATTGAATAATACCATCCCCAAAAATAATGAGCAAATGTGACGGATGGTACAACGCTTGGATCGCCTGGAGATCCTTATTGAATTCTGACTTGCGAAAGCCGCGCAATTACAGATATGCCCGAACATAGTGTTTTCCTTATCCAAAGAAACAGTCCGGCGAAGCGTACGCGTTTCCTTAGCGATGATCGTATCGCTGGGCTTACTGTTCCTTTCGCAACTGTACTTTGGAACTGTTGACGTCGGCCAGGAATTCGGGATCTTGGGGGATTACAATCGGGTAAAGAATCTGGTCGAAGAGACTGAGGAACTAGAGCTCGTGAATACACGTATTCGCCGTCGCTTGCACTTTGATTTCGTCGCCACGGTATCGGGATTCGGCGTCACCGTGAAAAATGCGTCGGGCGAAACGGCGTTCATTTCCTTCGAGAGCGATATGCCTATTCTGGAGGAATCCAGCCGAGAAGAATTGCGGCAAGCGATAGTCGAGGAAGCTGAAAGGCAATTTGCGTTGGATTTTTAGAGCCCGAAAACGCGATCCATTTGGCCAGAGATCTGCTTCAGCTCGGCGAAATCGCCTCCCTTAACTTCAGCGGCAACCCAACCGTGGTAATTGATTTCATGGAGGGCTTTTCTAACGTCGAGAAAATCGATGTCGCCCTCGCCGATTTGCATGAACTTGTTTTCCGCCCGCGAGAATCCTTTCACGTCGAGTTTGATGACGCGCTTGCCCAGCATCCGTATCCAATCCCCCATGGATCCGTATTTCCAGTGATTGCCGATATCGAACTGCATCCCAACCCAAGGAGATTGGAACTCGTCGACGTAGCGGACAAAGCGTTCAGCCGTTTGATCGGACCCGCCCTCGTGGTCGTAGAGAAATTGATTCCAAACATTTTCAATCACGATGGAAACGCCGAGTTCGGCCGCAAGCGGGATCGCCTGGCGAATGTTCTCTATGGATCGCGGCCAAATTTCCGATTCGGGCCCGTCTTCGCCTTTGCCAACGACCAGTAGCACGGTGTGGCCTCCCACGGCGTGCGTATCGCGCAGCGCTGTCTTGAGATCAACTAGGGCTTGGGCACGCATGGAAGCATCTGGACTAGAGTGGCGAATCTTCCAATGGGTGCTGCATACCGTTCCGTCGACCGGCAGGCCGCTGGCAGCAATTGCTTGACGGGTCTCCTCCACGTTCATTCCGGGGGAGTTCATTTCCACTCCCATGAATCCTGCTCTTTTAGCGGCTCGAAATCGCTCTGTAAGAGACCCGTCAATCTTGATCATATTGATCTTTAGAGTCTTGTACAGGCGCCCTTTCAGCGGATAGGAACCGTGATGAGCCGCCCGCAGATTGTTAGCTAATAATGCTCCGGAAGCGAGGGCGGCGGACGTCTTCAGGAAATGGCGACGGGATAGGGAAGGGTTCATGGAGTAGCGTTATTCGATAGCCTGAATGCCGTAGTCAGGCAATCGAGTCAATGCAAGAGGAGAAATGCGTGAGCTCATCTATCAGTAGTTGGCTGGGCAAATTTCCCTCGCATCCCCGCCAATGTTGAATCATGGGATAGGCCACTTTTAGTACATGAGGGCGAACAATTTTAGAGGATTTTGGCCAGAGCGACTCCCGAAAACGGGGCTTTCATTGGCGTTTTTTATCGCGGGGGCTGCAGTCAGCTTAGCGGATAATCATTCTCATACGCTGGATTACAGCAAGTGGTCGGGGGAGGTTAACGTTCCGGACCCCGTATCGATTACCTTTGATGATCAAGGAACCGCTTATGTGACCCAGACGCAGAGGCGAAAATCGCAGGACTTGGATATTCGGCAAAACCGGGATTGGATTCCCGACGACGTGGCTCTCGATAGCGTGGAAGCGAAGCGATTACTGTTTCGTTCGCGGCTTGATGCGGCTACCTCGGAGGCGAACGCTGAGCGGGTAGCGGATCACAATGGAGATGGTGTGCACGACTATCGGGACCTGATGGTGTCTAGTGAACGGATCTATCGAGTTACGGATCGAGACAGCGATGGAACAGCGGACGATATTCGCCTATTCGCGGAAGGATTCAATTCTGAGGTGACGGGAATTGCGGCTGGCGTGCTCTGGGATCGGGGGGATCTCTATGCCACCATCGCTCCGGATGTTTGGAGGCTGAAAGATTCGAACGGCGACGGGATCGCCGACGATCGCGAGATTATCTCGACAGGCTATGGAATTCATATCGCCTACGCGGGACACGATATGCATGGCCTAATTATGGGGCCGGATGGGAAATTGTATTGGTCGATCGGTGACAAAGGAATAAATACCCGTTCCAAGGATGGTCGGCGATTCTATTTTCCAAATCAAGGCGGCGTCATGCGTTGCAATCCGGATGGAAGCGATTTCGAAGTATTTGCTCATGGTTTAAGAAACGTTCAAGAGTTCGCCTTCGACGCTTATGGTAACTGGTTTGGAGTTGATAACGACTCTGATCAGAAAGGGGAGTCCGAGCGATTCGTCCACATCGTAGAAGGCATGGATGCTGGATGGCGGTGCAACTATCAATACCGGGGCGATGGCTATAATCCCTGGATGGCGGAAGGCTTGTGGAAGCCTTGGTTTCAGGGCCAGCCAGCTTATATCGTTCCGCCGATCAGCAATTACGTAGACGGTCCAGCTGGATTTGTTTTTAATCCCGGCACGGCATTGAATCCCCAATACAAGGACTACTTTTTCGTCAACAGCACTTTGAATGGAGCTCAGTACGCATTTCAAGTCGAGCAAGCTGGAGCGTCATTTCGCATGATCAACTCCCACCAAATCGGGGCGGGAATTCCTCTGATAGGAATGACGGTAGGTCCTGATGGAGCCTTGTACTCCGTCGATTGGGGCGGCGGCTATCCGCTCAATCAGCGGGGGGCGATCTGGAAGATCGATGACAAATCGGGAGCTGACCGTAAGCAACGCGAAGCCGTGGCCCAGTTGCTGGCAGAAGGGCTTACGACTAAGGGGACTAGGGAGGTCCGGAACTTGCTTGGGCACGAGGATCAAAGAATCCGCCTGAAGGCCCAGTTCGAACTGGTTGCCCGAACCGAGAGAGAGACATTGACAAAGGAGTCGAATGGTCGCGAGCGCATTAAACGCATTCATGCCGTTTGGGGTTTGAGCCAATTGGCCCGCCGAGGGGATAGCTTGGCAATCGAGCAATTGTTGTATTTGCTCGACGACGACGATTCTGAGATCCAAGCGCAAGTGATCAAAGCATTAGCGGACCTGGATCCTGGATCCTTTAACGGAGAGAAGCTCATTCCTTTCCTCGCCTCAAGCGATCCGCGCGTCCGCTTCCAAGCTGGCTTAGCGGTCGGAAACCATGGCGTAGAGGAGGCCTTCGGCTCGGTGGTTGAAATGATCGAGGCGAATGGAGTTGAAGACCAATACTTAAGGCACTCTGGAATTATGGCCCTAAAGGGGATTGGAGGAGCGGAACGCTTGTCTTCCCACCGCAGCGAGGAGGCGAGAATTTCGGCAGTGGTCGCTTTGAGAAAAACGAGGAGTCCGGCAGTGGTCAGCTTTTTGAAAGACAGCTCGCCCGCTGTTGTCAGAGAAGCCGCCTTAGCTATTCATGACGATCTTTCCATACCCGAAGCTATGCCCGCTCTGGCTTCTTTGATCGGTGGGGATCTTGACTTTGGCGATCTAGCCTTGGCCAATCGGGTGATCAACGCGAATCTCCGGCTAGGAAGATTGGAAGACGTCGACCGAGTAGTCGCTTTGGCGTCTCGTGAAAGCGTTGATTCCCAACTGAGAAACGCAGCCTTGGATGCCTTGTATGCCTGGGTTGATACGCCGGTTTTGGATCGGGTAGACGGAAGGGCCCGTCCATTGGGCCCCCGTTCGCGTCAAGCCGTCGTGGACGTGGTTGAGCCGGTATTGAACTCCTTGCTTTTAACGCCTGATAGCGTGTTTTTGCAAAAGGTTGTGGAAACCGCTTCGCATCTAGGCGTTAGCCTTTCCCAGGTCGCTTTAGACGATTTGCTTCGCAATGCCGAGGCGCCTGAGTCGCTCCGGTCTCGCGCATTGGAGTCGCTTGGTACGAGCGAGGCGCTTGAATACGCGTTGAACGCCCGGAGCTCGCTCCTGAGGGCAACGGCGGCATCGCTACTAATTGCCAAGGATCCGCAACGAGCAACTAAGGTATTAGCAGGTATCCTGGACAACTCGGAATTGGTTCAGGAAAAGCAGAACGCCCTCATGGCCTTGGCTTCGATCGACTCGCCTGAGGCGCATTCAGCGATTGGCCAATGGGCCGGAAAGCTGGATTCGGCTTCTGTGCCGGCCCCTTTGCTTTTGGATGTGATCGAGGCAGCGAAGGCGGCCGGCTTCGATGATGCTATCGCCACTTTCGAGGCCAATCGTCCGGTAGGCGATCCCAACGGGCCCTACATGGAATCTTTAGAAGGAGGCGATCCAGATGCCGGCGAAAAGGTGATCAACACGCATTTGGGCGGCCAGTGCGTACGTTGCCATCGATTCTCGTCCGAGTCGGGCAGCAAGATGGGCCCTGACCTAAAATCGATAGGCTCCAGTAAAGATCGGACTTATCTGCTCCGCTCGCTGATCGATCCCCAAGCTGATATTGCTCCTGGCTATGGAGTGGTGTCGATTACCTTGAAAGATGGATCGACGGTTAGCGGTATCGCTGGCGAGGAGGACAGCGATTCGATAGACATACTTTCCGTCGATAGAGAAGATGCCCAGCGCATTCCGAAGACCAATATCGTCTCACGGACCGAACCTATATCGACTATGCCTGCGATGGGTTTCGTATTAACCAAGCGGGAGCTGAGAGACGTAGTGGCCTACTTAGCCACGCTAGGCGGAAAGTAGGTCGAGCGAATACAGCTATTGATTCGTTCGGTTTTGGGCGTTGGGGCTCTTGTCTGTAGGCTTGTCCGCGTATTGAAAAAGCAGTGACTCAAATTGGTCCACCACAGGAACCCAGTCGAGATGCTCGACTGCGTAGTCGGCCGCGCTTTGTCCCAGCCGTTTTTGCAGAGCGACATTCTTCACGAGGTCCAAGCTTCTCTCGAGAAATTGTTCCTCATCGCCCATTGGAACGGTTAGTCCATTAACGCCATCCTCAATATGAATCGCGGCGGCGGCGTAATTGAAGGCGAGGCAAGCATTGCCGCTGGCCATGGCTTCCGTTAGAACGTTTCCGTAAGTTTCCGTATTGCTGGGATAAAGAAAGACGTCGGACGATGCATAGATTTGGCCGAGCTCGGCCCGATTCTCTAAGGAAATCACGCCAGTATAGATCGCCTCCGGAAAGGCCCGCTCCCATTTCGCTCTCACTGGTCCGTCTCCAACGACAACGAATCTCGCATGGGGGAGCGTATTCAGTATTTTGCGATAGCTCTTGAAAAGCAATTCGTAGTTCTTTTCGGCAGCAAAACGGCTTACATGCAGGACTATGGTGTCTTCGGATCCTGCTCCCCATTTGGATCTGAGCGACTCGTCGCGGGCGCCAGGGTGAAAGGCGGCGAGATCAACGCCTCGGCCGAAAACCTGGTTGTTCAAGAAACCGCTCTTTTCCAGAGCATCGGCTAGCTCCTGGGTTGGATGCATGGTGCAGCAGGTTTGATTGTGAATCCACCTAAGATAGGCGAGAACGCCCTTCATGAGCAAGGGAGCATTGTAGTGCTTGGAGTACTCATGGAAATTGGTGTGAAACGTTGAGGTGCATGGAATGGAAAGCCGTTTGGCCGCTCGAATCGCCGAAAGTCCCAGAGGGCCCTCCGTGGCTACGTGAATTATATCTGGCTGAAATTGTCTCCAAGAGCTCCGGAGGCGATTTCCGCATGGCAGGCCGAATCTGAGATCGGGGTAACGAGGAATGGGAGCTCCCCGAACGCTTACCGTTTTTTCGTTATCCTGTAGGCCGGGACTTTCTTGTTTCTGGCGTGGTCGAACCACTTGTACTTTATGCCCGCGGCTTCGGAGATGGTTGACGAGTTGGCTTAGCGTCATCGCGACGCCATTGACCTCAGGAGTATAGGTTTCGGTTACGAGGGAGATATTCACGTCGTTCGTTGCATCGTTGTAACGATAATCCAAGAAGAACGCGCCTCAAGGAGGGCGATTTCAATCAGGAAAGAGACGGTTGAGTTACGATGAGGTAAAATTGGTACTTTGCTGGGGCAAACCGCGATAGATTGAAGGGTTTGAATCGCTCGAAAACGATTTAATGCTTCGTTTCTCGGCCCCCGGAAGGCTTTTCTCGACATTCGCCGAGGATAGTCTTTCTTGAATTTAACATATTGGGAAGCGCAGCGGCATAGATGCTGCCGTGCGGAAGACCAGAATCGTTCACCCCTCAAATTAGGAAATCATATGGAGTTCACTAGACGGAAATTCGTAAAGACCGCAGCGACATCGTTTGCCGCTGCTGGAACGCTAATGTCGACAGCTGGAGCGGCTGCAGTCAAGAATCGCAAGGTTAAAGTCGCGACTATCGGTTGCGGAGGGCGTTCAAACAGGGACATCCCTAATTTTATCAAAGCCTGCGAAATGCTTGGCCTGGAAGCCGAATTCGTAGCTTTGGCGGACGCCTTCGAAGACAAGGCTTTCGAGCAGGCGGACAAGTATGGAGTTAGCCGCGACAAATGCATCGTTGGTTGGGATGCCTATCAGAAGGTGGCTGAGAGCGATGCCGAATTCGTCATGCTGATTACGCCGCCTTCCTTCCGTCCCTTGCATTTGGATACATTGGTCGACGCAGGCAAGCATGTGTTGATGCAGAAGCCGGTCGCGGTTGATGCTCCTGGCTGCCGTCGCGTTATCGCGGCCGGTGAGCGAGCTAAGAAAAAGGGATTGGCTATCTTGGCAGGCACGCAGCGACGCCATACGATTGGCTACATGGAGAATGCGGCCAAGATCCAAAACGGAGCCATCGGAGAAATTCTTGGCGGAACCGTAAGCTGGAATGGTTCGGTGCCTTGGATCTGGGAGCGACAAAAGGGGTGGAGCGATGCTGACTATTTGGCCAGGAATTGGTTGAATTGGTCGGAAATGTCGGGCGACCACTTGGGCGAGCAGCACGTCCACAACATCGACGTGGCTAATTGGTTCCTTGGCCGGACGCCTGTTTCGGTTGTTGGCTTCGGCGGTCGAGCCCGTCGTGAAACGGGTAATAATTACGACTTCTTCAGCTTGGACTTGGACTATGGCGATGGCGTGCATATCCACAGCCAGTGCCGGCAAATCAGCGGAGCCTATTCTCGGGTTGGCGAATTTTTCCGAGGTTCCAAGGGCGAAGTGAATGGCGGGGGCAAACTAGTCGGAAAAGACGTATCCATCCCCAAATTCGATGTCATGGACAAGGATGGCAACGTTCAGGAATTGATCAACTGGATCAAGAGCGCCCGCAAAGGAGAGCCCATTAACGAGGCCCGTCAGATCGCCGAATCGACCGCGGTAGCCATCATGGGACGCTACGCTGCCTATACCGGCGACTTTATCCGCTTTCGCGATTTGATGGAGAATACGGAGTCAAAGTATTACGACTTGAAGGTAAGCGTTCAGGCCGAGGATTTCGAAAAGGGTTCGGTTGCAATGCCGGAAGAAAACGTGGTGCCGATCCCAGGCAATGGAGCGGAAATCAGACGGCGCACCTAAAGTATCCAATAAATTGATGTTTCCAAAGCGGCAACCTGCGGGTCGCCGCTTTTTTTGAAACAGGCTAATCGGAGGACCGAGCCGATCTACCCTGCCAGTTGCGCGTTTAGGTTGGGAGGACTGGCTCAGTCCTCCAACCAAAACCCAGCTAAACTTTCTCGATCCAAAGTTCGGCGATAGCTAGACCCATTTCTCCGGCTATGGAATAGATCAGATAGGCTCGTCCTTCGTCGTGGAAAATATAGGGGTCGCGCAATTCCTGCCGGTTGATGCCGCCGCCCTTTTTGGATGGCTTGATGGGAAACTTGATCCCTTCGTAGGCTGTTTCGGGGCGAAGGATCTCCACTGGCCGGCTCGCTTTCCAAGAAGCCCAGTTGCGGCTGAGAGGAACGATGCTAAGCATGATGCGTTCGGGAGCGTCGGATTTGCGGCTGTAAAATAGAAACAGGTTTCCGTCTCGGATCCATGTAGCTGAGTGACGGATACGCAGATCGTCTCGTTTGCCGAATTCATCCTCTATGGCAATAGGCTCGACCAATTCTCGCTCCGAGCGAGTCCATTCGCGATCGGGATGCCGGGAACGATTTAGAAATCCGTGAGCATCGATGGCGTAGTAGAAATCTTCATATTGAAAAACGCGGAAGTAAGCGGATCCGAGGATCTCGTTTCCTGCTGTGAATGCCAGCCCATCGCTAGAAATCGCCAGGGCGGTTTTCTGATTTTCGTCTTCCCGCGATCCATGGAAGTACATTAGAATTTGGCGGTTCGCGTCGTCCACGTGGACATCAGGAGAGGCGATGTGGCCAACGAAAGCGCTAGTCTGCTCGAGTCTCAAGGTTCCGGGCTCATGGACTACCCAAGGCCCGTCCACCCGGTCTGCGTAAGCAAGGCGAATGAATTTTCCATCGTGGTGGGCGAAATAGAGGTAGTACTTGCCCAGCGGGTTTTCGATCCAATCCGGCACGCGAATCAGGGAGGGGCCATTTATTTTCGCGCCCAGCGTATCCGAAGAAGCATAAGAGATGATTGGGTTGTCTGGCAGGCGCTGTACGGTGATGCGGTAGCCCTCGGCAGTAGCCGTTCTTGAGGAGGGGCGATCACTGGAAGCGAACGCAACGAAAACGCCTATGGAAGCGATGGCGGCGATCGACAACCCGTTCCTGGAATTTCTCGTTAACACGTACGTCCTATAGCGCCATTGCTAGGACGGGGTCCAGCAATACTTTGAGTGGCGAACGTCGAGCATATGCGTCACCTAAAGTCGTTTGTCGGTGTAGGAAGCTCGCTTGCGAAGGAACCAACGTGGGACAATTCCAGTGAAACAATCGCGTCTTCGGGCTCGGGAACATCAAAATATGAATGATTGCCGAGTCGTTCCTTGCAATTTCCGCGTTTACGCTTTGCTTGGGCGGCGATGAGCAAAGGAGACCTGATTGCCTACTATGGAACCAGTGCCCAAGGAGCCGAGGATGGGATCTACCGCCAGCGTATCGCCCGAAATCCGTTCAGTTTGAGTGAACCAGAATTGCTCACGGTAGAAGCGAAGGCGGGGTTTCTCCGCCTCAATGCGGATCGATCGATCCTTTACTCAATCGCCACAGGAGCGGATGGGCGCGGATTGGCCAAAGCTTTCAAGCGTCCAGGGAAAGGAAGCGACTTGGAGCCGATTAATTGCCAGGAAGCTGCGGGGCAGGGCATGTGTCACATCAATTTGGATCGAACGGAACGCTGGCTCCTGGGGACCAGCTATGGCGATGCCATGATATCCGTTTTCCCCTTGAATGAAGCAGGCGAGCTCCAGCCTTTGGTCCAGTCGATTAAACTGGAGGGAGAGGGTTCAATGGTCCTTCCCGATCGCCAAGAAGCCCCACATGCCCATTCGATTTACACGGACCCGACCAATCGATATGCCTTTGTTTGCGATCTAGGCATGGATCGTATTTGGCTCTATCGCTTTGATGCTGAAACAGGGCGACTCGAGGCAGCAGAACGGCCCTTTGTAGAGACTGCGGCTGGGGCTGGCCCTAGGCACTTGGCCTTTCATGGCGATGGTCGCTGGGTTTATGGGCTAAATGAATTGAATGGGACGATTGGCCACTATGAATGGGATGCTGAAGACGGTGTCCTAGAACTGGGCGGAGTCACTTCGACCTTGCCGGAGGATTTTAGCGAGTTGAATATCTCCGCTGAGGTTCTTGTCCATCCAACGAACCGCTTTCTATACGCCTCGAACCGTGGACACGACAGTATAGCGGTATTTAGAATTGGCGAAAGCGATGGATCCCTAACGCCTGCCCAGCGAGTCGGGTCTGGTGGGGGGCACCCACGCAACTTCACAATCAGCCCAAAAGGCGATTTGCTGGCCGTAGCCAACCGAGACTCGAACAACATTGTCTACTTCGCTGTCGATAGCGAGTCAGGGAAGCTAACGGCCCTGGAAACCGTGGAGGGAATCCCTGCTTGTACATGCGTTCGCCTCGTTTCCACGTGAGTTCATTTCCGCTTATTAATTACGATACACAAATTATGAAAAGAATCTTGTTTTTGGTCCTTTTGGCGATCCCTGCATTCGGGGCCGAGTCCGATCCTGCTATACGCGAATACTACGACGAAAAGGCTCGCATTCGCATGCTCAATTTTGAGATGCCCAACGACATCAGGATCAATCTTTGGGCCGACGAGTCGCAAATCCAGAATCCTTCGGCAATCACCTTCGACTCGCAGGGCAGACTGTATGTTGCCGAGATCAATCGTTGGCGATTTGGAGTAGATGATATTCGGGAGCGACGCATGATGCTCGTCGAGGACATCAGCATTACTTCCAATGCCGATCGCATGAAGATGTTCGAAAACCATTTCGATCTTTATCCCCTCGAGCACTATACCAATAAGTCTGACCAGATTAGCATCCTTGAGGATACGGATGGTGACGATCGAGCGGATCGTTCCCGGATTTTCGCTGATGGATTCAATGACCCCCTGGACGGGCCGGGGATTGGGTTGATCGAACGCGACGGAAAAATCTACTACACCAATATACCTCATCTTTGGATGCTAGAAGATCTTGATGGCGACGGCATTTCCGACAAGCGAACTTCTTTGCAGGATGGATTCGGGATACGCATGAGTTTCTCGGGTCATGATATGCATGGCTTAACCTGGGGTCCTGATGGGAAGCTGTATTGGTCGATTGGCGACCGGGGTTATAATGTTCACACCAAAGAGGGTAAGCATTTTTATGGCCCCAATAAGGGGGCTGTCTTTCGCTGCGATCCTGACGGATCCAATGTAGAGCTTTTCTACGATGGGCTTAGGAATCCGCAAGAATTGGCCTGGGATGATTATGGAAATCTCTTCACGGCTGACAACGATGCGGACGGTGTTGACTTGGAGCGTATCAACTACCTGGTCGAAGGTGGGGATTCTGGATGGCATGCGGGGCACCAGTCCATCATGTCCTTCACCAAGGATCTCGACCTGCGTTCTTTCAAATACACGGGCGATGCCCAATTGCCCTTAGCATGGATAACTGAATACGCATGGAAGGTCCGGGATGACCGGCAGGCCGCATTCATTTTGCCCGGAATTGGACAGATAATCGGGGGGCCTTCTGGCTTCGTATTCAATCCTTCAAGTAGCATGGGGGAGAAGTACGACGACAAATTCTTCGTTATCATCTACAAGGGATCGCTAACCCAGTCTTACATATCCATGTTCAATGTGGAAGAGGATGGGGCCAGCTACAAAATGGTGAACAACGAAACGTTTTTCCGTGGGTCCAATTGCGTCGATATCGATTTCGGTCCGGATGGAAAACTGTATTTTTCTGACTACAATTATGGCGGTTGGCTAAATCAGGATGTAGGCAATATCTATACATTGGAAGTGCCTGGGGAGATCGACGACGAGGAGGTTGCGGAAAATGAATCGCTGCTGCTTTCCGATTTTTCCAGAAAATCTATCGCTGAGCTCACCCGGCTATTGGATCGAGACCACCAGCATATCCGGCAGAAGAGTCAGTTTGAGCTGGCTAAGCGGGGCCTTGCGGGAGTCGGGGCGTTTACGCGAACGGCTACAAACGAAAAAGACTCTACTTTCTCGCGTATCCACGGAATATGGGGATTGGGGCAAATGGCCGCTAGCGAAGGAAAATCGGTCTTAGATCCCCTTCTCGAATTGCTTTCAGACGACAACGATCAAGTACGCATTCAATCAGCTCGGGTTCTTGGAGATCATCGAGTGGCCAAAGCGGCGGACCTACTGGTAACAGCGCTGAGAGACAGGCATCCGAGAACGGCTATGTATGCTGGAATTGGCTTGGGGCGAATCGGTTATCAGGCAGCTGTTTCCGAACTGCTTGCTCTGCTGGAGCGAAATGCCGATCAGGATCTCTGGTTGCGGCACGGAGCCGTCATGGGATTGGCGGGTATCGAAAAAGACGCTTGGAGGCATGCTATGTCGCATGAATCCAAATACGTTCGCATGGGCGCATTGCTGGCCTTGCGGAAACTTAGTGACCCGGAGATTGCTCGCTTCCTCAGGGACGAGGAAACAGCCTTGTCCTACGAGGCCATCCGGGCGATAAATGATTTGCCGTTGCTTTCGGTTCAATCGGAGCTAGCGGAGCTGATCGAGGATTATTTGCCGGGCAGAACCGGGGAAATGCCGGATTCGGAAATCGGCGCTTTCATGCATCACCGGATCATCAATGCCAATTACTACGGGGCAAAAGCGGGTAACGCCCGTTCGTTGCTTCGCTATGCGTCCAATCCGGATTTGCCGGCTCGATTGCGTCAAGAAGCCCTGGCCGCGATCGAAGGGTGGAACGATCAAAATCCGATCGACACGACGACAGGATTGTCCCGAGAAAATCCCGCTGTTCGCGAACCAATTGATGCGGTAGTTAGATCGGAGATTGCCGCCGTGCTGGAAACGGCTGAGAGCGATGTTCTGGTGCAATCCACTAGAGTCGCTCAGCTCTATGGCTTCGATGTCGATCGCGAAGTTCTCATTGCCCAACTGAAAGACGAAGCGATGGAGTCGGAAGTGAGAGTGTCGGCTTTGGATACGCTCGCAAAACGGAAGGATCCTGCCCTAGCCGATTTAGCCAAGCAATTCATCGGGGATGCGGATCCCGCCTTGTGGGCGAGCGCCTTGGAAGGACTGCTGGTTGCCGATGTTCAGGAGGGCGTTCAAAAGGCGGTTGCCGCCGTAGAAAATGGGCCTTTGCTTGTTAAGCAGCGAGCAATTGCCCTCCTTGGAAAACAGTCGGATGCCCCATCAGCGGAGTTTCTGGAAAGCGGCCTCAGGGCAATCCTCGATGGGGAAGGCGCTGCCAACACGATGCTAGATGTGATTGAGGCCTCTCGAAATCGACAAGAGAATGGTATCCAGGATCTTGTAGCCGCTTATGATCAATCGATCATGATTGCTACGCCAACGGAGAAGTATGCCGCGAGTTTAAGCGGTGGCAGTGTTGATCGTGGCCGCGATATATTTATGAATCACGGGGCGGCCCAATGCGTCCGCTGCCATATTGTCGATGGCTATGGAGCTGAAGTGGGCCCAGAGCTGACAACGATTGGCCAAATTCGCGACAGCGCCTACCTCTTGGAGGCAATCGTCGATCCGGGAGCGGCCGTAGCCCCTGGCTATGGGACCATGGTGCTAACGCAGAAGAATGGCCAAACGATAAGTGGCCTCCTGATGAGCGAAAACTCCGACTGGGTTGAGTTGAAGATGCCCGACGGAACGATCCAAACGATCGACAATGAAGCCATAGCTTCCAAGCAGCCGCCTATTTCGGGGATGCCGCCGATGGGATTGTTGCTCAATCCCGGAGAAGTTCGAGATTTGGTTGCCTATTTGGGGAGCTTGAAGGGAAAGAGAGGGAAGAAGTCCGAGACGGAACACGAGTAGGATTGCGCCGAAAGCAGGCGCTTAATTAAGTCGTGATATGAAATTCGAACACTACGCTCTCAATGTTCCCGATTCGGTCGCAGTTGCCGATTGGTACGCGAAGCACTGTCGTATGAAGATCGTTAAAGCGATCGAGGTTGAGCCCCATACGCGTTTTCTGGCCGACTCGACGGGACGCGTGGTCCTGGAGGTCTACTCCAATCGAGCTGTGGAGATGCCTGACTTTCCCAACATGGATTCGTTGGAATATCACTTGGCCTTCGCCGTTGATGATCCGGAGGCGGAGAGGCAGCGACTGCAAGAAGCCGGGGCCCGATTCGAAGAGTCCGTCCAGCCGTCCGAGGGAACAAAGTTGATCATGATGCGCGATCCTTTCGGTATGGCACTTCAGCTTTGCCACCGCTCCGAGCCATTATGAATAGTCAAACTATTGGCGGAAATGTAAAAAAGGCTGTCCAAGGCTCTCGTTTTTGAAATAACTTGATATCGTAAAGGCGGCCTTCTTGATGCCAGTCCTTAGTTGTACCCATTTAGATCGATCGATTTCCCGATGAATTCATTGAAAAACGCTTTGGCTAAACGAACTCTCACTATCCTGCGAGGCGGGATTTTCACTCTGGGGCTGGCTCTAGGTTCGCTAGGAGTCCAGGGACAAGACCGCGTGCCGGTAGAGGCATTCGATTTGCCCGACGATCTAGAGGTGAGCCTCTGGGCGACTTCGCCACTTTTCTTCAACCCCACGAATATCGACGTAGACCACAAGGGTCGGATTTGGGTAGCGGAAGGGGTGAACTATCGGAAGTTTCGCAACAAGACTAGTCGGACGCATCCGGTGGGGGATCGGATTATGATATTGGAAGACACGGATGGCGACGGCCAGGCTGACGATTCCAAGGTGTTTTGGCAGGATTCCAGTTTGGTCGCTCCTCTGGGAATTGCGGTCATCGACAATAAAATACTCATATCCCAGCCGCCGAGCTTGATCGCCATTACCGATGTCAATCGAAACGACAAGTTCGATGATGAAGACACCAAAGAAATCCTGCTAACCGGATTCGAGGGATTGGATCACGATCATAGCCTTCACGCCGTGACTGTGGGACCCAATGGTCAGTATTATTTCAATACAGGAAATGCTGGGAATGCCGACGTGGAAAGCCCGGATTTGCATCTCTTCACGGGAACCTGGTATCTCGACCGCACGGATCGGGCTAAAGTGAGCAGCGATGGGCATCAATACGTGGGAGGAGTGGCCATGCGAATGAATCCGGATGGAACGGGATTGGCGGTGATCGGACATAATTTCCGCAATTCCTACGAACAGGCGATCACCTCCTTCGGAGATGTTTTCCAGAACGACAACGACGATCCGCCAGCCGCTCGGACCACCTGGCTGATGGAATACGGAAACCTCGGCTTTACTTCGGCAGACGGGTTGCGCTCATGGAGAACGGAGCGTAGGCCGGACCAGAGCACAGCTGAAGCGGAGTGGCGTCAGGGAGATCCGGGCACCATTCCTGCCGGCGACGTCTACGGTGGCG
Organism: uncultured Opitutaceae bacterium; assembly: GCA_964404745.1. Taxonomy (GTDB): domain Bacteria; phylum Verrucomicrobiota; class Verrucomicrobiia; order Opitutales; family Opitutaceae; genus Pelagisphaera. The sequence goes on along the minus strand of CAYOLG010000006.1, from coordinate 11,021 downwards.
GAGCCCCCACGGGGATTACGTATTACGAAGGCACGGCCCTGGGAGAAGAGTACAACGGCATGCTGCTCAGCTGCGAACCTACCCGAAATGTCGTTTTTGGATACAAACCCCAGCCTCAGGACGCTGGATTCGCTTTGGAGCGTTTCGATTTCTTCGGGTCTAATCCGACCGGCAAGTTTTATGGAGCCGATTTTTCCCAAACGGACGCCCGTAATCGTGAAGCCCGTTTTCAGTTCCGACCCTCTGATATAGCCATCGGCACGGACGGAGCTATCTACGTAGCGGATTGGTTTGACACCCGCGTTGGCGGGCACGGCGCCTACGACGAAAAAGGAGTTGGCTCGATCTATCGTATCACGCGCAAGGGATCGTCGATGAAGGCTCCGAAAATCGATTACTCGACTACCAAAGGTTTGATGGAAGCCTTCAAGAATCCTTCTCACAATGTGCGTGGAGCGGCGTTTTACGGGTTGAAGGGAAAAGGAGGGTCAGCTGTCAATCCGGTTGCCAAGCTGTTGGAAGACGACAATCCCTACTTTCAAGCCCGAGCGGTATTTTTGTTGCCTCATCTGGGCCCGAGGGGCGTCGAATTGGTAGAAGAACGTTTGACGCATTCCGATCCTCAAATGCGGATAGCGGCTTTCAGAGCCCTGCGGTCCACGGGCAGCAACTACATGTCTCACGCTACCAAATTGGCCCGAGACGCGTCGCCGGCAGTTCGCCGAGAGGTGGCCTTGGCTCTTCGCGATGTCCCCTTAGGGGAAATGCGGGAAACCTTATTGGATATCGTTGATGGTTATGACGGAGAAGATCGTTGGTATCTCGAAGCCATCGGCACTTCGGTCGCTCTGGAGGAGTCTCAGGCATACGCATATTTGAAAAGCAAGCGCGGTGGGGATCCCGCTGATTGGGACAATAAATTCGCGAGTATCGCGTGGCGCCTGCATCCTGAGTCGGCGGTGGTCGATATGAAGGCCTACGCGATGAATACGTCCAAGCCGATCGATTCTCGCGTCAATATGCTAACGGCCATCGCTTATGTGCAGTCGGAGAAAGGGGCTCGAGCAATGGTTGATATCGCCAAGAATGCCGAGGGGGCTGAAGTAACGACGCGGGCGCGCTGGTTCATCGAGAATCGCGACAAGTCTTACTGGCGGCAGTTCAATTTGATGGAGGAATTCGGCGGGCGAACTGTCGGTCTCGTCGACGCCATCGTGCCATCCTTTCCTAAAGCCTCGCGGGAACACACTGTGGAGGATGTGCTTTCCTACGAACCGGATGTGGGCCGTGGCAAACGGGCTCTTTCCCAATGCTACATGTGCCACAAGATAGGCAATCAAGGCATCGAGTTCGGGCCTGATTTGACGGCCTACGCTAAAGGAAACCCGAGCGAAATTCTCATCAAGGCGATTATCGATCCCTCGGCGGACATTTCCCACGGCTTCGAGAGCGTACGGGTAACCACGAAGAATAATAAAACCATCGAAGGGTTTGTAATCTCAGAGGGCGATCCCCTTGTCTTGCGAGTATTTGGCGGGGCCGACATCGCAATTGACCAGGAGCAGATTGCCAAACGGGAAAATCTGCATGAATCTTTCATGCCTTCGGCAGCCAGCCTGGATATCAGCCCTGAACACGTCTCTCATCTGGTTGCCTACCTGAAAAGCTTGTAGAAATCGTAGCGAGTCGCCTTGGCCCGCTAAAACCTCAGCCATAAATCTAAGGAAAGCCATGGACGCCACAGAATTCAAGGTAAGCTCGGCACTGAAGGAGACCGGCGATTCGCCTGACTTAACCGACCGAGAGAAACATCTGATCGGGTTGGCGGTGACCCTCACCCGAGGATGCCATCAGTGCACCAGTCGCCGCATGGACGAAGCTCTAAAGTCGGGAATTTCTTACTATACCTTGAAAGCGACCGTCGATCTATCAGCTGCGGTCAATGCAGGAGTCGTTTTGCGTACCGCGATTTCCAGCGCTGAATTGGCGGAGATCGATAAGAGCTGCCAAGGTGACGAATGCGCGGCGGGTACTTAGGCGCGCTCGTTTTCAGCAAGGCGTAACGCCTTTTTTTAGAATGATATTTCCGTATTTGGCGGTCTCGCCGGTCATGACAACGGCGAAAGCTTCCTTGGCTCTCTCATAGAAAGGGAAGCGCTCCATGCGCTCAGGAGATTGCGTATCTGGCCAGCTAGCCCGCAACGCCCTTAAATATCGAGCTTCGACGTCCGGATCGAGCGTGTCGCCTTCGACCGGAGCCATCATCGCGGTGGGGTTTTCGACATACTGATCGAGAACAAAGAGGGGAGCGATGCCGCCAAGAAGGGCAGCGATCTCCAAGCCATCCGCTCGGACGGCCCGTCTGCCGAGGCTTTCGCCGGGAAAGTGGGCATCGGCTAGGACGATCTCGTCGCCGTGGCCCATGCGGTAAAGCGTATCGAGAAGTTCAGGACTAATTAGGGGAGAGATTCCGATGAGCATTGAGTTTTAAAAGGTGGAAGGGTGGAAACGTGGGGCTGAGAGAAATTGAATGATTTAGGAGAAGGGAACCTCTGTAAATGTGAATTTGCTATTTGCTAATCAGTTCTTCCGTACCAACATGGATACGTGCTCATAGGTAGGATTCGGTTGGTAGCAAGTCTGGCTATCTTTGCATCGCTTTGCCAATCCCTTGTTTTGGCGGCCCCAAACGTTTTCAGGGATCGTTTCGAACGGGACCGCATTGGCAGTGCGTGGACGAGTCACGCCAACTCATTCTTCATTAGAGACGGCGTTCTGGTCGCCTCCCAATTGCCGGATGCGGACCATGGGGCGGTGACCAGAGCCCAACTGGATTTTCGCGACGCCGCTATCGATTTCAATTTCAAGTATGATGGTGGCGAACGATTCAATTTTGTTGTCGACGACAAGCGCTGCAAAGAGGTCCACGCAGGGCATATTTGCCGGGTATCCTTTCGAAAGGACGGATTCACGATTCAGGATGACCGAACCGGAGTGATGAATCTGGAGATTCGCGGATTGCGTGATGATCCAGCTCATAAGGATAGAATCGAGGCCCTGCTGGAGACCAAGAAGCATAGCGTTGAAATGAAGTTCGTCGATGGGACCTGGTACCATGCCCGCATTGTCATCGCGGGGGAGGCGATGAGGGTGTTTCTCAACGGCGTTTTAGCGGGCGAATTGATATCGAAGGGAATCGCTCATCCTACGAAAACGCAGTTCGGGTTCACTACCACGGGGCGGGACATCCTTTTCGATAACGTCAAGGCGTTGGGGAGCCGGTAGGGAGGTAAGTTAGCGGCCGATCTCCGAGCGGCCGCTCGAGAATAAGACATATAGGTCGTATAAGAGGGGCAACTCGGAAAACAAGTATCGGTAGGGCTGGCGCTTGCGCTATGCCGCGAATATAACGCGATTTTTTGACCGACGCGGCGCTTCGCAACTGAAGGCCCTGCATTAGGAATGATGTAACCCGGATTGATTAGGCCCTCTCCTACATGCCCCGTACCTATTCCTCCCTTACCTGAATCACGGCTTTGATGAGCCCTGGCTCGCTTATCGTATCCTCGAACTTTTCTGGAACTTCGAGCAGCTCCATATGGTGGGTAACCCAGGGATTCGTATCAATGGAGCCATCGGATACGGCATTGATAACCGATTTAAAGGTATCCGGAGTGGCGTTACGGCTAGCTAGTAGCGTCAATTCCCGGCGATGAAAATTGGGGTCGTCGAAAGCGATGTCGCCCATTAAAAGGCCGAGGAAAACAATCCGTCCGCCATGGGCCGTCAAAGAAAAGGTCCGTTGCATGGATTGGCGATTCCCGGTAGCGTCCAAGACGACTTGAGGAAGGTTTCCGTTGCAAAGGGACCGTAGTTGATCCTCGAAGTCGGCTTCATCCGCTCGCAAGGTATGAGGCACGTTTATGGTGTGACGGCAGAAATCGAGCCGGTCTGGATTGATATCAGCCACGATGACCTGAGCTGCTAACGATTGAGCCGACTGAATGGCTCCCAGTCCGATAGGGCCGCTTCCAAAGATCAGTATCGTTTCGTCAGGGGTGAGCTGGGAGCGTTCGATTCCATGGGCCCCGATGCAAATCGTTTCGATCAGAGCGAGCTGATCAAAACTAAGATCGTTGGCCTTGTGGAGCTTGTGGATAGGCAGGGATAGCAAGGGACGCATGCCCCCGTCTGTATGGACGCCGAGGACTTCAAGTTCTTCGCAGCAGTTGCTCTTGCCAAGCCTGGAGGCTGGAGTCGCGGGGTTGTTCAAATAGGGTTCTACCGAGCATTTGTCTCCGGCCTCCAGTCCAAGTGCATTGTCTTCGATCTCCAGAATTTCGACTCCGAGTTCGTGACCCAGAATGCGGGGATATTCAAAGAAGGGCTGTCGACCATGATAGGCGTGGATATCGGTTCCACACACGCCTATGCTTCGGACGTGAACGAGGGCTTCGCCGGGCTTTCGCTGAGGCTCCGGCTCTTCGATAACTCGAAATTTGCCAGGCGTCTCCAGTTGAACGGTTTTCATACTCAACATCCCAAAACCGAGTTCGCCTGCCTTGCGAGCGAAAAGGTGGTCGGTTGATTAACCCCTGAGGCAGCGTATTCGCGTCAATTTAATCGAAATGAGCTCGCTCGGAGATCGAGCTCCACCTTTTGACAAGGTATTCAATCGTGGAACGCGATCTCCGAGCTCGTTTGAGTTTACCCATGGAATAGAATCGGAGAGCTAAACATTAGATTGGCCCAATTTTTCAGCGCTGAAGGGAGCTAGCTAGCTACTCCAACTCTTCCGGAATTATAAGTGGCTCCCGTCCCGATTTCTTGCGGCACCAGCGTATCAATCGTTTTGCTTTCGGCATATTGAGCATGCGGGTTTCGAGGCGACGTTTACCGGGGAAATTTATGAGGCTCAATCCGAGCAATATTGTCAGAATGCCTTGACCGGGAATGAATAGCATAATGAATCCGGCTAGTAGAAAGATGCTGCCTATCGTATTCATGAGGATGCGAACAGCCATATGTAGTGGATGCAATCGCTTGAATGGCTTGATGGCCCTAACGAAATAATCGTGGGGAAGGTAGGCGATAATCAGCGGTATTAATATGACGGATCCGAGGAATAGCGCGATGCTACTGATCCCAACATAGATAAGAAGGCGTTCGTATTGGTCGATCTGTTCCATCGGGAGGCCCCAACGGCCTAAAATAAGGAATGCCGATTTTTTATCACCTCAGCGAAACCGTCGGGATCCTCGGGCGTGACGACAACCGTTCGATCGGGAAATCGCAAGATAACGGAGTGTTTGGGACTGGTTGCGAATGCTCGATAGCGACCGAGCTTGTGGTTGCGGAATATGCCCGCGAAGCAAAAGAGCCCGCCGTTGCCAAATAGGCGGATGGACTTGCTCATGGCGGCAGGGTCGACTTGAACGGATTCCAGATCCATTAGATCAATCGTGTATTTCCAGCCGACACGATGTATCAGGATTACGGATTCTAGAATTTCGTATGAGCGAATGGAAAAGAAGTAGGAGACGACGAGCAAGCCGGTCGGAATCCACAGCATCCCGATTCGCCAATAAGCCACATTTTCGGGTTCAAACAGAAGGCCAGCCAGAAAAACGCAAAAGACGATGGCTAGGCATAGCCCGGTCGCGAGCTTCAGGGAACGTCCCCATGGGGCGTTGAATGTGTTGTCGTTGAACATGGGATTCGATTCAGGCAACCGGAAAAACAAAAGCTAATTGCCTGTTAGTTCAATAGCCTCTTGAGCCAACCGTTCTCCGAATATGCTGTATCCGGAAACTGAATAATGGAGATCGTTCTTTATCGGTTCGCCTTTGCCGTTTACGCCGTCATTCAGATCGTCTGTGTTCACCCAAGCTGTGTTGGGTCGCGATTCCGCGAAGGCGATTTGAGCGTCGCGCACTCGCGTCCAATGAGGATAGGTTTCGTTCGCCATATCGAAATCGCTAAGCCGCCCAATCACGACATTTATCGCAGAGCGCCCGAGATCGTTTTCCAACTGGGCTACCAGGCCTTCGAGGCTTTCTTGGTAGACATCGCCATGCTCTTCCCGGGCATCTCTTTCTCCCTGCATCCAAAGGAAATTGATCGTCTGGATTCGCCTGCCATCGATGGCGGCATAGACTTTCTCCATGAGTTGATCGTAGAGATCGCCCGTCGCTTCTGGTTCGCTGCCTTGAGCCGGTTTCCAGTCCTTGTACCATCTCCGTATCGGCTGCCCACCCTGAGCGTCTTTCACGACGATGGCGTTTTCAGCCCCGTACCGTTTATGGATTTTCGGTATGAAGGAAAGCTCTGGGTCCAATCCGGCCATGTTGGATTGGCCAGAAAGGATGAAAAGGTGGGAGCCTTTAGGACTGCATCCGGTGATCATAACTGTTAAGAAACAAAGAATGATGGCGCTATGAAATTTCATTTATCGATAGGGTGTGATTGAGCCAATCTTGGATTGCTGGGTAAAGGGTAATTAGCGGAAATTCTGGGTGGTCGTCTGAATTGGCAGGGCTCTATCATCGAATGCGTCCGGCTTCGCCTTTCCAGGCTACGCCGCGACGGTCTTCGTTCTCCGCTATACTTCGAACGAGGACTGGTGCGGGCGAGGGGAATCGAACCCCTGATTCAAGCTTGGGAAGCTCACGTATTACCTCTATACTACGCCCGCTTATTTAGAAAGATAGGTTTAGAGTTTGCCAGATATCGAGTCTTAAGCAAGCGCTAGTGGCGAGGATTTTTCTTACCGATGAGCATTTCCTACGAAACCCATAGACGCCTATCCGTGGACGCCTTCCGCGATTTGCTCGTTCGCTCGACCTTGGGGGCACGACGGCCAATTGATGATGATTCCGTGTTGGAGGCCATGCTAGAGCATGCGGACATTCTTTGTACTGCTTGGAAGGATACGAATCTAATTGGCGTCGCTCACTCCGTCACCGACTTTCAGTATTGTTGTTACTTGTCTGATCTGGCGGTAGACGAAGCCTATCAGGGATTGGGGGTGGGCAAAGAACTAATTCGACAAACCCAATCTCTTTTGGGAGACGGGGCCAACCTGATTCTGCTAGCAGCTCCCAAAGCCGTCGACTACTACCCGAAGCTAGGATTCGAAAAGCATCAGTCAGCTTGGGTTATCCCTGCGCGAAAGAAAGTCGAGTGACTCGAGAGA
>CAYOLG010000006.1:0-3726 GCA_964404745.1 uncultured Opitutaceae bacterium | reverse complement strand
TCCTTGATCGCTTTGCAGCCGAAAATATTCCAACCGATTTTGGGATCGTCACCCGTGGGCTCAAGGCGAAGCTCCCATACGATTTCAGTGGGGCTCGTCTTCGCATACTCGATACATCGAGTGACCTGTCCAATGCGGGCCCTGGTTTTCCAATCGACTTCGTGGACGCGCTCGGGATCCAGTATGGCTCCATAGCCGGCCAACACGTTTCCTTTCTCGGGCGTGACCGAGGCATTTCCCATGGCGATAGTCACGAATTTTTCGTGTCCGGGATATTCGGAGGTCCAAATCTGCCGGGCCACTAGGTTTTCCTCGTCCAGCTCGTATTCAATGGCTCGGCTCCACGTGTCCTTGACTGGAGTCGGGGGATTGAACGGGTGAGACCGGTAGTTGCCATTGTCGAACATGACGAAGGTTCCTTCTTTTGTGAATTGGGGCGCGTGCTGGTGCCAGGGCCAGCGAGCATCGCCTTCAAGGCGAAACAGCTTCGATTGTAGGGACTCGGGCCAGCCGCTGGGTTCTCCAAAGATCCAAATGATTTCGCGGGTATTGGCATCTATTTTTAGTACGGCGCTTTGATAGCGGAAATTGACCAATACATTGCCGTCTTCGAGCTTGGTAATTTCGTTGGCGTGCGACCAGTCGATTACGCCCGGGAATCCACGACGCTCCCAATAGGTTGAAAACGTTTCGTATCCAATCCTGCTGGTTGGCATATGGTCGAAGGCATTCCATTCCCAAACGATTTTTCCATCCGGGGTGAGTTCCACTAGTCGGTCACCCATGACCCATTGATCTTTCCTTGGGGCCTTAGCGTCGTACTCACTGGTGTAGTAGTTGGAGATAAGCGTCTTCTCTGTGGATAGGGCGATGATGTTCCCGTTATCCAATAAGTCGGCATCGTGATGAAAGGTCAGCGCGTCAACGGGCGTGGCTTCGCTCGGTCCTTGTGGCCGACGTTCTGCGTACCAAGATCTCGTTACGTTTCCGAGTAGGTCGATTTCGACTAGATGGTAGTCAGCGGTAACGTAGAATATGCGGCCGTCTTCCCGGTAGTTGAATCCAGCTATCCGTGACTCCGTTTGATAGTACCAAATCGGATTTCCTTCCAGATCCACCATAGTTAGCATTCCGAAGCTTTCGCCGAATCGCAATTCCTGCTCGTTTCCTAGCTGGGTTTCGCGGGGAATGCGTCGGCGAGGGTTGAAGAGTCGGTAGCCCGATTCAGCTCTTGTATGGTCAACGTGGGCTACCTGTATCTCGGGAAATTCCGCTGGGTGTGTGGGCAGGCCTGGAGCTTTGAAGTCCAGTGGCTTTGATTGAGCGAAATTCCCCTGAGCGTCTTCGATAAACACGGTCACTTTATGGGTCTTGTTGGGGCTGAAACCGATCACTGTGAGGCCGTCGCTGGGATCATGCGACTCGTCGTAACGTTCACTTCGCTCGAGCTCGCCATCAAAGACCTTTATGGTTGTCTTCACCGGGCGATCGGATTCGAACGTCAGGATCGCGGCCAAAGGGGCTGCCCTGTTTGGATTCGGCGCGATCTTGGGATCTGCGATGAATTCGAGCCCATTGGGAATGCCGCAAGAGCAAAGGAGCGCGGTTGTGGTGATCAGAATAAGGGACTGTATCCGGAGTTTCATTTCTACGAGAAGTAGTGAATGGATTTTTTTATTCCCTTTCCCATTTGATGGCCCAGGGATCGCCGGTCTCTAGCTGGAATTCGCGAAGTTGCCGCTCTAGACGCTTGCGAGTGGATTGCTTTTGGGGATCGTCCGCCAGGTTGTTGGTTTCATGCGGATCGGCCTTGAGGTCGTAGAGCTCGATCCGAGGGCGATGGAGCAGGCTCTCGGGTGTTCGCTGGCCGTAGAGCTCGAGGCCTTCTTTTTGCATAGACACCCAGGTCGGCGACTCAAGGAGGTCTTTGGCTAGGGGAAATTCCAGCCCGTGGGCTATATTGAAAATCAGCTTGTAGCGTTGCGTCTTCAATACCCGCATCGGGTAGTACATGGTTACTTCGTGGGATGTGTGAGAAGCGTAAACCCGGTCCCATCCGTTTAGATTGCCGCTGACCCCTTGTCGGAAAGATTTTCCATGCAGTTCCCAATCAGATATTACTATTCCGGCATAGTCGTAAATAGTCGGAGCGATATCTACCCAGGAAATCATGGCGCTCTGGACGCGACCACCGCGTTTCTGGCCGGGCTCGCGAACGATGAGAGGAAGCCGCATGCCTGGCTCGTAAAGCGTTGTTTTGGCTCCTGCGAAAGCGATGCCGTTGTCAGAGAGATAAAGAATCAGAGTGTTGTCGTATTTGCCCGCTTGTTTGAGAATTTCAATCAGCCTAGCGACCCCTTGATCCAATCGGGAAACCGATTGGTAGTACTCGGCGATCTCCGCCCGGCAGGCAGGCGTATCGGGTAAGAACGGGGGCACGAGGACGTCATTGGGATCGTAAACGACAGGTTTGATTCCCGGATATCCCTCGTCCCGATTCCCGAATCGGTTTGGCTTTGGGTAGGTGTCAAAAGTAGGCAGGCCGTTGGGAAGGAAGGCGTTGGAGCGATGGGGGTCGTCAGTTGCGTAGAAGAGAAAAAAGGGCTGTTCGCTTTCGTCTTCGATTACGGGCCGGGATTGCTCTGCCATTTCCCAGGGGCTGCGTCCGATGGTTTTGGGATCGTTGGCGGCTCCAGCGGAAAGGACGGTGTCGAAGGCGTAGACATCTTCTGGAGCGACGTGGAACTTGCCAATACGGGCGGAGCGATAGCCGTTTTTGCTCAGAGCTGCTGGGAGGCTGACGATATCGTCGAAACTCTGATAGTGGTGAAATGTGTGCTGTAGCCCGTACTGTCCATTGCGGTGATTGTGTAGTCCTGTGAGTATGACGGATCGGCTTGGGCTGCAACTGGCGGTAGTACAATTAGCGTCAGTGAAAAGCGTACCGTCTGCAGCGAGGGCATCTAGCCCGGGCGTTTTGATGACCGGATTCCCGTAACAGCCAAGAGCATCAATACCGTGATCGTCGGATACGATAAGCACGACGTTGGGTCGCTCGGCTAAAGCCGTTTCTAGGAGCGCTGGCAAGGCGGTCAGGAGTAAAGCGATTCGAGTAGTGGAATTGATCATGGTTTCTAGGCCTCCAAAGGATCGGTCAGCACGGAGATAAGACTTTATCCCGTCCTGATGTCAAATCGCTCCCTGGAGTCGAATCGTGAAAATATGCTCAGCCCCTTCCCGCAATTTATTCCGAAAGGTCGCCAACCTTAGAGAAGAGCGTGCCTAGCCCGGTTCGCGGGCTGATGGGCGGTCGTCCGCCTCTCAAGGCCCGACGATACCGGTAGACATGGAGCTGTTTTCTCTATCTAGTCAGTCGCTAATTTGGCCAAGGTTCAAAAGATTACACTCAAGCATGTAGCACAGGAAGCGGGAGTTTCCCGAATGACTGTTTCCTTGGCCTTGCGAGGTCATGCCAAAATTTCCGAAGCGACGAAGGAGAAAGTTAGAGAAGCCGCCAAAAAAGTGGGATATGTGCCCAATCCGCACATATCCGCCTTGGGAGCCCACATCCGCTCGGCGAAGCAAAAGGCGCTCACCGCTTCGCTGGCTTATTTGTGCCACAAGGAATTACGCAGCGAAGATATCTTGAGAAAGGTGACTCCCAGTTTTGAAGAGGAGTTCTTCCTTGGATCAGCCCGGCGAGCGAGGTCCTTGGGCTTTGCTCTA
>CAYOLG010000005.1:140927-151170 GCA_964404745.1 uncultured Opitutaceae bacterium | reverse complement strand
TCTTGAAGAGCCGCGCTTTGACTGTCTTTTAACGATATCCATGAAAGCCCGACACTGGATTACGATCCTCGCTCTGGGATTCGCCAGTTCTCATTTACTCGACGCAGCCCCGTCAAAACGGGAAGCTCGCGAGCAGGAACAGGCCTACCTAGCCGCCAATGCTGAACGAGAAGGCGTATCGAAAACGCAATCTGGTCTGCAATACGAGATTCTCGAAGAGGGAGCGACCTCCACGGAGAAGGTTCGCGGCAAACACACGATTGAACTCCACTACCATGGCACCCTCTGGGACGGAACTGTCTTCGACAGCTCCATCGAACGCGGCCAGCCTATCACCCTCCGCCTATGGGACGTGATAACCGGCTGGTCGGAGGGGCTGAAATTGATGTCACCAGGCGATAAATACCGTTTCTACATTCCCAGCCGTCTCGCTTACGGATCCGAGGGAACCAAGACCGTTCCTCCCTACTCTCCCTTAATCTTCGATATAAAGGTGCTTTCCCTATCCCAGAAAAAGCGATAGATCAGATGGCGACCACCAAGCTTCGCCATCTAGGATCACTATTCCTATTGCTGATTAACCGAAATGGGCGATTTTAATAGACATCCTTTGCTCAGTAAGGGCGTGAAGCTGCATCCCGACGATACCGCCTTTGAAGCAGTCACCCTGATTGCCCAATATCTAGTCCGTTCTATACAGCAGAATGAAGACGGCATCATCGAGGACGTCGATACGGAGTTTCTCCATCAATATCGCGTTTCTATTCGCAAGCTTAGATCTCTGCTAACTCTCATCGAGGGGGTCTACCCGCTCGAGGATAGCCGGCGATTGAAGTCGGCTTTTGGCGGCTACGCTAAAGACACCAACGATCTGCGAGACCTAGATGTCTACTTGCTGGACGAAGCGGTCCACAGGGCCCGCTTGGATCCCTCCCTGAACGATGGTCTCGACGCGTTGTTCGATGACTTGCGAGGAGAGCGCAAGCGAGCGATTCAAGGGCTCAAACAGCTTTTCCTATCTAACGGGTATCAAAACCGAAAAAAAGCGGATCAAGAATGGTTTTTTCTCCCCGATCTTCCCCGAGGGCCCACCGCCAACAAACGTATTGACAAACTAGTGACCAAACAAATCCGCAATCACTACGATGAGATCTGCAGGAAAGGTAAATCCATTGGCGACAAAACGCCAGATCGCCAAGTTCACAAGCTGCGTACCGAATGCAAAAAGCTCCGTTACTTGCTGGAACTGTTTTCATCTTTGTTTTCCGCCAAGGAAATTAATCGCGTCACTCGCCGATTAAAGGGTTTGCAGACCACCCTTGGCCGTTTCAACGACTACTGCACGCAGCGCCAATTCCTCCTAGGCCGATTAGAGACTTCTCAAAACCTGCCCCTCAATACTGCGGCTGCTGTCGGCGGACTGATTGTATCGCTCAATCGATCTAAAAAAGACGGGGTGGCGAAAATAAAATATCGCCTGGCCAAGTTTCGCGATCCCAAAACAACAAAGAAGTCGCTGGGCGAGCTTCTGACCTGAAAGACGGAAAGTATCCACAAAGGCCGGATCAACTTCGGCTATCCTTGTTATTAGGGTGTAAGAAATTTCGATTTTAAGGCCACGAACTTGCTTTCATGAGATTTCCTGCCGATTTTCTCTGCGTCAGAATCTAATCGGAATTTGCTCATGTGTATATGGAAAACTATCAAGTAGGGGTATTCGCATTGACGAATACAAACGAGACCAAGGTGGCCCTCGTCACAACCCGTAGCGGATCCCGATGGACTTTCCCCAAGGGTTGCGTAGAAGCCGGTCGTTGCGACAGGCAAGTAGCCGAGGAAGAAGCCTACGAAGAAGCCGGACTCATCGGAGAAGTTCAATCAACGTATCAAGAATTTGGAATTAATTTTGGTAGCTCGGATAAGCTTCGCCTATATCGTATGTGTATTCGCGAAATCTTGGACCAATGGCCCGAGCGAGACGAACGCGAACGCGTTCTGGTCCCCATAAAAAGAGCGGAAGAACTCCTGGAAGCGGATCTAAGGGCCTGCCTTAGGCAAATGCTGGCTTAGCTAGGGCTCCTAGGAATCTTCTGATACAATCTGGGCCACGAGCTCGGGATTCTCTCCTAGAAGGACAGGGATATCCCAGAGTTGCGAGGTCAAAGCCCAACCGGAGAGGCCGAAAAAAACCGTCCCGATAAGACCAGCGAATATTGAGTTTAGCCAATTAATTTTCTTTTCCGAACACATCCTCGTATTCAAACTTTATCATACTGTATTTGTAACTCTTCTGCAATGTCATCAATAGCTTGTCCTAGCTAGCTTTCTGCAGAGACTCATTCCCGCCCTCTCCTCGAAACTGGTCTCCGTATTTTTCCAAGAGCTTTCGCCTGCCCCTATGAATGTGGCTGAGAACCGTCCCTCTAGGCATTCCCGTCCTTCGAGCGATTTCCTCGGCGGTGTGCCTTTGAATACGTTCAACACAATGCTATCCCTCTCTGCTGGCGATAGAGCCGACAAGGCTTCCTCAATATCGCGCGAGGCTCCCCGTCCTTCCGTCTTGCCCAAATGATAGGCATTTTCAAGCGGCTTGAAAGCGACAATCTTCCGCCGGCGCGTTCCGTCGATAAAAAGATTGCGTATCGCCCGAAACAGCAAAGCCCGATCCTTCACTTCTTCATACTTGGTTTTGAGCTTGAGCCATGCTTGCTAGACCAAGTCCTCGGCATCGTGCCAGTTCTTGGTTTTGGGGGTATACGTAGCATTTACCTTGATCGATCAAATCGCCGTGAAATTGGGCTGGATGGTTAGGTAGTGGTTCCATGTGTTGATTCATTATCTTTTGGTTGATTTTAATCGCTGCTGGAATTTAAAACGACCGTTCGGTCGCTTTAATTGCATAAGTATAGGCTCTGGACAAGCATGGCGGATTCATTGATCTGCACACGGCCGAATGCCAATTCAGGTACAACAACAGAAACAAAAACTTAATGGATGTATTGAGCAATGAATACGCCATGCTTGCCTAGAGCCATAACTTTTCTCCCAAGGCAGCTGGCAATTCGAAATCCCGGCTGCAGACGACTGAGACGATGAAGTACTTGGAACATCGATGACAGGACCGATTAGCCCAGCGCTTTGGTCTGTGGACGCAATCCTAAACAGGCTTTCCGAAGGAGATCAGAGTGTCCCCCTTGTCACCAATCTTCGAGGAGCTTGGACTTGGGGTTCTAAACCAACTAGCGGATTCATCGAATATTCCCACGACGGTCTAGGGGTGAAGGAAATCGACCCATCGGCAAGCCTCCCAGACAATTTGTTGACCCGACTCCAGCGTAGGCAGTTCTTCAATACTGGAACCGACTATCTTGGCGCCGGTTTCACTACCCAACGGACACCCCTGCTGACGCCTTCTCCCGCCTTTCTAATCAATCTCCGCGACCAAAGCGGAATCGCTCTTTTGAGCGCCCTCTGGAACGCCGGCAACAACGATAATTTCGTACTCGGCCTGCAAATGCCATTCGGGTCCGAGCGAAACGAATACGGAGCTCCAGACAATAGATCTACCGCGTACATACGCTGGAAAAAATACTTCTAAGCCAAAGCAAGCTTTGGGTCTTTGGATCTAGTGCGGCTAAATATCAAACTTTTGGATACTCCCATTCGCCACGATAGTCCCGACGAAGCAGCTTGTTCGCCTGAACGTCGCCGATAATACGCTCTTTTTCTCCATCCCACTCGATGCTGCTTCCATGTTTGTAGGAAAGCATTCCCAGCAAACTCAAATTCGTGGAGTAATGGATCTCCTCGATATCGCAGACTGGCTTTTTGCCCGTCTTAATGCAGCTGAGCATGTCCTGCCAAAGCTCTTTGATGTTCTGCGAGTCTGGATCGTTCAGGCGCGGGCTTTCATGAATAACGGGATTGTTGTTGTTGGATGGGTAAAAGGTCCATCCTTCTCGCCAGCCCATATGGAAGGTACCCTCGGTCCCATAAAAATAGCATCCCACGTTTTCCCCTTTTTCAGCATTATTTCCAGCGAATCGCCTATGCTCCCAAGTCGCGGTGAAGGATTCGAACTCGTAGGTGGCTACCTGATGATCCGGGGCGTCGGTCGTTTGCTCTTTGTCGTTGTAGATGGGCTTTCCCGCGATCTCCCGGCCACCGGTTGAATATACGCGCTTGGGGTATTTTTCCTCCAGAATCCAGATAATCTGGTCCAGCCAGTGGACGCCCCAGTCGCCAAGCGTGCCATTAGCGTAGTCTAAATAATTGCGAAAGCCTTTGGGGTGAATCGGGCGCCCTCGAGTGCCGGGCAGCGACTCGCAGTAGTGGCGATAAGGAGCCGGGCCGCACCACATGTCCCAATCAAGTTCCTTCGGCGCATCCGTGTTGACCGCAGGCTCCTCCGGACCGCCTCCATAATGAACGAACGAGCGAACCATGCCAATTTTTCCCGCCTTACCGGATCGCAGAAATTCGTAACCCGACACATTGTGCGGGGAAATCCTGCGATGCGTGCCCACTTGCACCACCCGATTGGCAGCCCGAGCGGCGTTTACCATGGCCCTACCCTCTTCAATCGTGTGCCCGATCGGCTTTTCCACATACACGTGGGCCCCGGCCTTGACCGCTTCGATGGTTATGAGCGGATGCCAATGGTCGGGTGTCGCGACAATGGCGATCTCCACCTCCTCGTTGGCGAATAGGTCTCGATAATCGCGATAAGTCTTGGGCTGATCTCCTGATTCGCTGACCACTCGCTCTTTGGTCGAGGACAAATAACGCTCGTCCACATCGCACAAGGCGACTATTTTGCATTCCCCTGACGCCATGGCCTCGCCAAGAATATTATTCCCCCACCAACCGGAGCCTACCAAAGCGGTTCGATACTTCCGGTCTCGCGCCTGGGCGATAATATTGGGCGCGACCGATAGAGCGGCTCCCGTCAATGATAGGGTTTTAAGAAACGATCTGCGAGAATTCTCGATAGCCATAACTGAAGGGAATTAAAACAATGGTTGACGCTTGGGAAACAGATCCAAGATTCTCGCTAATGCAGCGAGCTGATCAAGCCAAGAAGCTACTCGCGGACACTCGTGTATTTTTGGAATTCCCTGGTCAATCGCTGCACGATTTCCGGATAGCGGGACCCTATGTCGTTTCGCTCTCCCATGTCCTTCGACAGGTCGAACAAGAGCGGAGGATTATACTGGACCAGAGGTTCCCGCCGCCGCGTGCCCGGATCCGATCCTCGATCCTTGGAACTAAAGTGTATTTTGTAATTGCCTGATCGGTACGCCTCGGAAACGCCTAAATACAGCCAATCCTTTCGCGGACTCGGCGACCCTCGCAGCAAGGTTTCCGAGAGATCCAAAGACCAATACCCAGGCGCGTCGCTAGGCTCCTCTCCTCCCGCTAGGCTCGCGAAAGTGGCATATAGATCCAAGTTAGCCCCAATTCCATGCACTTCCTTGGGCTCGATCGAGCCCGGCCAATTGAAAATAGCTGGAACGCGGTATCCGCCTTCCCATGACGTGCCCTTTTCTCCCCTCAAAGGTCTCGCTGAGCCTCCATGCGGCCCAAACATAATCCAAGGACCGTTATCGCTGGTGAAGATGATTAGCGTATTCTCTCTGAGTTTCTCTCTCTCCAAGGTTTCGACAACCTGCCCGACAGACCAATCAATCTCCTCTATCACATCGCCGTACGGCCCACCATCGCTTCGCCCTTGAAACGCTTCCGAAGCAAATATGGGCACATGCGGCATGTTGTGGGCCATGTAGAGAAAGAAAGGACGATCGCGATCCTCCGAAATCCAGGCAACCGCTTCTTCAGTGTACCGCTGAGTGAATAGCTCTTGATTTACCGGGAACTCGACGACTTCGCGGCCGCGTATCAGAGGAACCTGAAAAGTGAACTTATCAGCAGCATCAAACACATCTCGCGTTTGCCGCTTGCCCTCGGGGGCAGGGACGTCGTTGCTCCCCGGGGTTCCGAAATGGTAGTCAAATCCGCACTCAAAGGGATGCATCGGACTTTGCGTAAAGTCTTCCGGGTAGCCAGCCAAATGCCACTTTCCTAATATTGCGGTAGCATAGCCTTGCCGCTTCAGCATAGATGGCAGCAACTGGTCACGAATCTGGACAAAAGGGAGATTCCCAATCAATCCGGGATGCCGTCCCGACATCAAACCCCTTCGGCTCGGCACGCATACCGGGCCAGAGGCATAGAAATTGGTCCACCGCTGCCCGTCCTTGGCCAATCGATCAATATGAGGAGTCTTGATCTTCTCATTGCCGTAGCAGCCCAGATCGCCATAGCCCATATCATCCACGAAAATGAGCAATAGGTTCGGCAGTCTATCCGAAGGCTGAGCCCAAAGGCTCCCCGGAACGCTAACGAGAAAAAGGGATAGGGAAAAGAGAAGTGGGGTGATTCGTCGGCTCATGGAAACCCGACGTTCCAACAGAGCCAGCTACATGGCAATCATCGATTACTTGGCTTCGATTGGCAAACGCGATTCGGAAGGCTCGTCGCGACTAAGCTACAGCGTTCAACAAATGGCCAACGGGCTTCTTTTCAATCGTTCCACGAAACCCATAGACCCGGGCCGACGAACGCTCGGTCATCGCTCGTCTTACCGCCGCTCTAGTCAGCATCTCTTCCGAGAAATTGATCGATTGGCGAATCGGCGTCCGAGCCTTCTGACTCATGCTGAAGGCAAAGCTATTAAATGAGCTATTGGACTGAGTAGGATTCCTATTTCCGAACAACATACCCTGAATTTACTAAATTTTTAGTAAAATGGGAATAGAGTGAACTACTCAAATTTGAGTTATTTTTGCCGTTTTCTGGGAAAAGTTTGAGTTTTGGGGACTATAAAATGGATGAAAGCGCGATTTCGGACCTTCGTTCAATGAGTAGAATACTCTATGCGAGCCAACCAGGGTGGGACTTGCTCGTAAGTCCCAATTACAAAAAGTTTGGGCAATCAATCGCCTCGCACTTTTCCTCGAAGCGATTTAGCCCGGGACCGGATCGTTTTGGAGCGGAGGCGTTTTTCTCTGGAAACCTTGGTGGGCCTCGTTGGCCTGCGCCGTTTGGAAACCACGAGGCTGCTTCTGAGAATTTCCGTTAATCGCCTGAAAGCGGCCTGCCGGTTGGCCTCTTGGGAGCGGTGCTCTTGCGACCTGATCATCAAAACCCCTTCCTTGCTCACGCGATGATCAACGCCTTTAAGCAACTGCCGCTTAGCTCTTTCCGGAAGGGACGAGCGAGCGATGTCCAGATTCAGTTGTATCGCGGTGGCGACCTTGTTTACGTTCTGGCCTCCCGGGCCCTGCGACTGAATCGCTTTGATTTCGATTTCCGACAGGGGTATCGTGACGCCGCCTGCAACTTTCAATACCGACTTTCCATCCCCGTTCATCTTCAACTCCTTGGTCGTCAATTAAATCCTAGTGAGAAACCTCCGCTAGGCCTAAGAATAATACTGTCGTTATATCGGCTAAGTTCAAATTTTCACTCAAGACTTGAGGCGCTTTCGAAATCCGGTCAACTTCCCTGAATTCTTCAACGAGGAACCCCATATCCCCGCAAGAACTCCTCTCGAATCTCTCTATACCGGAAAAGCGAGATCATCGAAACAACAAGGGCTGCGATTCCCACGAATCGTTGGAATGGGGATTGGGTGGAATCAGAACAGAGAACAGAGCTGCCGTAAAGCTCAGCTATCAGCCCAATGAACTCCTTAGTCCCGCGAATGCAAAGCGAAGGCCTTCCTCGGATTGGCAATCATGAGCTGATCAATATCCGATTCGGAGAATCCATTTCGTCTCAATTCCGGGATTAGATTCATCTCTACAAATCGGTACGGAAAGAAATTCCCGCCATTCTTCTCCAGAGGGCGATACCATCCAGCATCCTGGGAAACCAGAACCCGGTCCAAAAGGCCAGCCGCCTTGAGGCTCTTCAATCGTTCTACATTGGATCGGAGCAGCTGAGCGTTCTCCCGCAGATTGTCTATGGAGATCCACATGCCGAGCCGAGCCGCTTTCAAATGGTTTTCGCTTATGTCACGGGTTGCATGCACCCAAATAAACGCATCCAGGGGCGTACCCTCTTCTTGCAAAACCTCCGCGATTTCGAAAACAGCTAAAGTCGGTCCCGTGTGGCAAGCGATCGCTAAACCCGTCGCCAGATGGGTACGGGCTGCGGCCCTAACAAGCTTGCGGTGGAATTCCGAAAGGCTCTCGTCGCGATCGACTCCGATCTTTATAAATCCCGGCCTAATTCCCGTCTTCTCTATCCCGAACTCGAACTCTCGAATCCAAATTGCCGCCAGTTCGTCGGGCGATGCGGCCAGCATCTCTTTGGGGATAAACTGATTGCCGCGAGCCCCATAAAATCCGGTATTGGTGATCAGGTTTATTCCGGAAAGACTGGTAAGGATAGAAAGCAATACCGGATCTCTGCCCAAATAAGCCGGTGTACACTCGAATAGAGAATCGTAGCCCATCGCTTTAAGGTCTTCCAGATGAGGTAAGGTTTTCCGAACCACTTTGCTCCGACTCCAACGATGATAGCCGGTTTCTTCCGCGCCCACGAAATCCACCAGAATGTGTTCATGTGCCAAGGTCTTCCCCAATTCGCCAGCAGCGATTGGACCGGCAACGGTCATAACTTTACCCGTCTCGCCGCAAACCCTTATACAAGCTATCGTCAGAATCGAAATAATTGTGAGAATCCTGCCAAGCATAGATCCTTTATTGATAATTTTCCTGCCATTGGCAACTCAGGGACGCAAACGTATCGCTATCTTTCCCGACAACCTTTCAATCGATTAGAAACTGGAAAAAATTGCCATGCAAAACCGCTGGAACGAGAACGAAGCAAAGTCCTACTCCCGAAACCCTA
Organism: uncultured Opitutaceae bacterium; assembly: GCA_964404745.1. Lineage (GTDB taxonomy): Bacteria > Verrucomicrobiota > Verrucomicrobiia > Opitutales > Opitutaceae > Pelagisphaera. The sequence continues at coordinate 142,251 of CAYOLG010000005.1, read as the reverse complement.
AAGGGTTGCGGGCATACACATCCCGTCTGCTTGGCCAGGAGAAGGACCTCGTGCTCCAAGGCGGGGGAAACACATCGCTGAAGGTTGATGAGCTGGACAAGGCCGGAAATACTCTGCCCGCGCTCTTCGTCAAAGGCAGCGGTTGGGACCTGGAAAGCATCGAGGAGACCGGATTCGTCACTCTAAGCCTCGACGCCCTTCTACAAATGGCTCAGCGAACGGCCTTGTCTGACTCAGAGATGGTCCAGCAGCAACGTCTCGCCATGCTCGACCCCCAAAGCCCCAATCCGTCCGTCGAGGCAATCCTACACGCCATCATACCTTTCCGCTACGTAGACCATACCCACGCTGACGCCGTCCTGGCAATAATGAATACGAAAGACGGGGTGGAGAAAATTAAAGAGATCTACGGCGACCGGTACCTCATCATCCCCTATGTCATGCCTGGCTTCAAACTAGCTCGAAAGGTCTACGAGCTGACCCGCAATATCAACTGGAGCCGACATAAAGGTATCATGCTGATGAATCACGGCGTATTCACATTCTCCGACAATGCTCGCGAATCCTATCGCCGCATGATTCAAATCGCCACCAAGGCCGAAGCGCATCTTGAAGACCAGGGCGCCAAGATTAGCTTGGCTGAGCCCCAAGCGGCGACACCAGAATCTCTGAAACAAATCTGTCAGATCGTATCCGATATTAGAGGATTGCCAGTCGTCATAAACCTCGACCAATCCAGAGAGGCAGTTGGTTTTTCCAATCACCCTGAACTGTCGAAAATCGCTACCCGCGGACCCTTAACCCCGGACCATTCCATTTTCGCGAAACGCATTCCCGCTATCCTCAATAACGGTTTTTCCCAATCCATCGAATCCTATGCTAGTGAATACCAATCCTATTTCGAGCGCAACGCTAATCCGGAGTTAACCCGTTTGGACCCTGCACCTCGATGGGCCATTTGGCCCGGAAAAGGAATTCTCTCATTCGGGCGCGACCAATCGGAAGCGATGGCCATAGCCGACATCGCGCGCCACACGACAAAAGTCATCCAGCTCAGCGAACATCTCGGAGACTGGAAACCGCTTCCCGAATCGGATATATTCGAGGTCGAATACTGGGAACTGGAACAAGCGAAGCTGAAAAAGCGCTAATTTTAAAAAAGGGACTCTAGAGAGGTAGGGAAGACTGGCTCGGTCCTCCATTTCAAATCACTCTCCCACTCCATAGACTAGCTCTATGTGGTGTAACTCGCGCCTTGGAGGACCGAGACGGTCCTCCCTAACTGATTCTCGCTAGCCCTGCCTGGGAGTTTAGCCGATGGTTG
>CAYOLG010000005.1:25310-140827 GCA_964404745.1 uncultured Opitutaceae bacterium | reverse complement strand
AGCCCTGCCTACTCTTTCGCCGGGGCAAGGGCGGGCGCTACGGGCGGCAACTCCGCCGTCGGCGTCGTATCCACTTTTTTGTACCCGATCGCAAACAAGATCCCATCGAATATATGCCTCATGATCACGGGGTTTTGATAGGTCTCCTCACGATGCCCGAAATTCGTGTAGAACAGACGCCCTTTGCCTATATCCCGTACCCAGCTAACGGGCACTTCGCGATTTCCAGCAGGATACTGACTATTGAATCGCTCGAATTTCTCCAAACTCATCGGTTCTCTGACAATCTCTTTGCTCATGTCGAGACTGACCAGAATTCGCAGATTCTCCGGACCCACGTAGCTAGATGGCCGATACTGGTAAATCTCGTCTTGATGCCAGAACCCTCTGCCTTCGAAAGCCTGGTTAAGCGGATGAGTCGGATCATCCAATTTGAATGCCCAGGTACCCCCAGCCGTCCACGGATGGCCATTGAACTGGCCGCCCATCATTTCGGCTCCCTCTTCCCATTCGTAGAAGTTGTCGCTCGCGCCGTGAATTCCAATCAAGCCACCTCCTCCACGGACGAAATCAAGAATCGCTTCGCGCTGGCTCTCGCTGGTGAACTTCAAGCTGGTCGTGCTGTTAAACAGAATAGCGCTATACTGCTTGAGGCTCCTCTTGTTGAAGACTTCGTAGTCGTCTTCCAGATCCACGGAAAAGGCCTTCGATTTACGGGCCATTTCCTGCAAAGCGAAATTCCCATGAGGGATCGAGGTGTGAATAAAGGTTTCGCATCGGTAGAAAACGAGAATGCGGCGAACGCGTTTTAGTTGCCGCTTCTTTAAGCCAGAATCTCGAGGTTGAGCCTGGCTGATACGAATCTTCTCGCTCGAGGTAATTCTCTTAAGACGCTCCTTAGCCCGCTCCTCCCATATCGTGGGAGGCTGATTTTGTGCGTGAATGGCCAAGACGCCGCCGATTGCGAACAGGAGAGCGATGGTTCTGATGAAAAAACGGTGCATAATCTGAAACAGGATTAACTAAGTCCAAAAACAATGCCGGCTCAAAACGTCCGGCACTGTCGATAGTCAATCCTTTTTGCGGGCCCAACCGGCTGCAAGGAATAATGCTATTTTTTCTTCTTCGCGGCTTTGGCAGCCTGCATATAGGCATTACTGATGGCGAAATCAGTGCGGCCTTCCATTTCCGGATAGAGAGCCATAGCTGATGCCAGGCCTTTTTGATAGTCAGGATTCGATCCATGCACGACATGCAGATAAACAATATGGTCGTCCACTTTGCTTAAAGACCTACTGGATAAATCCTTGACGAAGTTCATGCCTCCGATGGCAGCGGCAGCGCTCACTTGCTTGCCCTTCTTCTTGGCGGATGCCTCCATGAAGCCGCCCAGCGGCACTTTCGTCGCCAGCGCCTTGCCAACGGCTGATCCGGCTTTTTCACCCACGGCAGCGACCGCTTGAGCCTCGAGAGCCTTGTTAGCCCACGCCGTCAATGCGCAATCATCATTGAACGTCAGGAGATACTTTCCCTTGGAATTGTCCAGCGAACTGGGAGCTTCCCGCTCGATTGTCATTTCCCGGTATTTTTCTACCAGTTCGTTAATTTAGTTGATGACAGCTTGAGCCTTGGCCAAGTCGGCTACCGATGCCGCTTGGACTGCTTGAGAGGACAAAAGTATCGAAAACTCGATCGCGATAATACTGAGAGGTTTCACGTTGCTTAAGGATTTCGTTTATAGAATGGACCAAACGGGCTTGAGGGATCCGCTGAACCCAATTAAACTTCAAACGGTAAGGGTTTACCGCCAAGCCACAATTCGTCAAAGTTCCCCCTAACATTCTGTACATAAGAGCCTTAGCGAAATCCCGCTCCGTCTCCGTATCCACTAGATCATTTCCGCGCTTGAACTTAGCGATACCGTAATCTTGCATGCTGCCTCAACAACCCGCGGCTCCCAAAAGCTTTCGGGCAACTTGACATACATCCCTCGTCTAGCCTCCAGACCAGCGCCCCACACACCTACCGATCTATGAACCCTATCGTCATAAGCCTCATCGGAATGGCTGTCGTCATTTGCGGAATCCTCGCCGTCCGCATGCATGCCTTCCTCGCTCTCATTCTCGCCGCATTCTGCGTAACCATTCTCACCTCTTCGGAGAGAGTGCTACAGTACGCCCTGCACACGTCCGCCATCAAAATTACGGCGGTGAACGAAGACACGCTCAACTTAGAGAAATCCCCGACCGAAGGCCGCTCCAGTCTGCTGCGGCGGGATAGCCAAGGACTCCTACAAGTCGTGGCTTCGGGCGACCTTTCCCCTTCCCCGACCGAAGGTTTCATCGAGGGCATCCCCGTCAAGTTCGCCCTTTCCGAACCCGGAACGGAACCGATGGTGGCCGACTTTATCATTCACGATACCCATCTGGCCGCTGCGAGAGGCGAATCGAGACAGAACTGGGGAACCCGCATCGCGGAAGGCCTCGGAAGCACGCTAACTAAAATCGCCCTCCTCATCGCTATGGCCTCCATCATCGGGAAGTGCCTCATGGATAGCGGCGGGGCCGAAAAAATTGTAGCGAGTATCGCCCGAACAGTTGGCGAGAAACGTATGCCCATCGCCTTTATTGGCAGCGGCTTCACCCTCGGCATACCTGTATTTTTCGACACCGTTTTCTATCTGCTCATGCCGCTCGGCAAAGCCATGCGGGTGAAAACGGGCAAGAACTATCTGCTCTATGTCCTAACCATTGTGGCTGGCGGAACCATGGCCCACTCGCTCGTTCCTCCGACGCCCGGCCCGCTTTTCGTGGCGGCTGAAATGGGGATCGACATTGGCCTCATGATGCTTGGCGGCATCATCGTTGGCCTCTTCACCGTCAGCTCGGGGTACCTATGGGCCATCTACGCTAACAATCGCTGGGAAGTGCCCTTGAGAGCCTCCGAGGAGCTTACCGAAGAAGAGCTGGAAGCCATCGCGAATCGGGATGAATCTGAGCTGCCCAGCCTCGGCTTCTCGCTTCTGCCTATTCTCCTGCCGGTCGTGCTTATGGGTGGTTCCACCGCTATTTCCATGATCGTTTCCCGTTCGGCCGATCCCGCTTCCTGGCTGGTTTCCTTAAATGGAGTCATGAGCGTTCTCGGCGACAAGAACATAGCCATGACCATTGCCGCCCTCTGCGGCATGGGCCTATTGCTCAGTTCGCGGCATACCCGCAAGCCAATCAAGTCCTTGGTCCAGTCAGCCCTATCCAGCGGCGGTATCATTATTCTCATTACCGCAGCCGGCGGCACCTTCGGGCACGTTCTGCGACAGACAGGCATTGCTTTCACTATCCAAGACATGATGCCCTCCGCCCAAACGAGCCTTATCCCTCTCGGGTTCTTCATTTGCATGCTCATTCGCACAGCACAGGGCTCAGCTACAGTGGCCATGATCACCGCTATCGGAATAATCGGCCCCATTATCGCCGGGCAAACGCTCAACTACCATCCTATCTATATTGCCTTGGCCATCGGGTGCGGTTCCAAGCCAATCAGTTGGATGAACGACTCCGGCTTCTGGGTGATCTCCAAAATGAGCGGTTTGACCGAGAAGGAAATGCTCAAGGCCAATACCACCATGGGCATCATCATGGGTACCGTCGGGCTAATTGTCTGCGTAATCGGGTCCAAGATCTTACCGCTCATCTAATCGACACGGCCAAATTTCATCTCCCGAATGAGACAACTTCGCTTACTCTGTGTATTCAGCCACGTGCTCGGGGCGCTTCTGTCATCGGCTCTCTGTGCCGCCGATCGGCCACCCTTGGTAAGTTCGTCGAAACCAAACATTCTCTACATATATACCGACGATCAATCCGATCGCACAGTAAGCTGCTACGAGCGAGCCGAACCGTGGGTGGATACGCCGAATATCGATAGACTGGCCGAGCGAGGGATTCGCTTCAAACACGCCTACAACGGCACTTGGTGCATGCCAGCCCGGGCCACTTTCCTAACAGGAAAATTGCCCTATGGCGTCGAGTCCATGCGAATGGAAGGCGACTATCCAGGAAGCGAATACGATCCTGAAAAAGCTCCATTTTGGATGGTGTCGTTTAAGCAGGCAGGCTATACCACCGCTCAAATTGGAAAATGGCATACAGGGACGGACACCGGTTTCGGCCGGGACTGGGACTTCCAAATCGTTTGGAATCGGCCCAAATTCCCGAAAAACTCCGGGGCCTACTACGACAATCAATTGATTTCTTTCCAAGGCGGCAAAGAAAAACTGGTTAAAGGATATTCAACAGATAACTACACCAAATGGGCGGTCGACTACTTGAAAGGAGAAGGCAGGGATCCCGACAAGCCCTGGCTCCTTTGGCTCTGCTACGCCGGAAGCCATGGTCCCTTCACGCCCGCTCCTCGCCATGAAGGCATCCTTCCCGAAAACACGCCGGTCGCCTTCCCTTACGACTTCGAAGGCCCTCGTCCTGGCAAACCGCAATACGTAAAGGATCGGCAAGCCTGGACTCGAGGAGAGGATGGCAAGTACTATTCGTTGAGCCGCCCCCCAAGAGGCGGCGAGTTCCACGAAAGCTCTCGTCGCTACCAGGAAACGGTCATGAGCCTGGACGACGGGGTCGGGCAATTGATCGAAACCTTGGAGGAGACCGGGCAACTGGAGAACACCTTGATCATCTTTACCTCGGATCAAGGCTTCGCCTGGGGCCAGCATGGGTTCCAGCACAAACAGGCCCCCTACGACGCCAATATTTCATGCCCCTTAATCATTTCCTTCCCAGGACGCATACCTGAAGGCGAGGTGTCCTCTACGCCCGTCGGCGGTCAGGACCTAGTGCCAACGATGTTTGCATTTGCCGATGTAGAACTGCCCTGGGAAATGCATGGACGCGACCTTACGCCACTGTTGAAGAATCCGAAGGCCGATAACGACCATGCCGTTCTGCTGACCTACACGGACCGGGCCTATGGGTCGGATACCCGCAATCTACCTTCCACGGTTTACGGGAGTTCCGGCATTCCTTGGTGGGTTTCCTACCGGAAAAACAACTACAAGTATATCAAGAATATCGCCCCCGGAGAAATAGACGAGCTCTACGACATCGATGCCGATCCAGACGAACTTATCAATCTAGCCAGCTACCCCGAGTATCAGCCTGTGCTTTTTGAATACAAAAGGGAAATGATGGCCGAGCTCAAGCGTACCAACGCCCCTTTCGTTGATAAAATCTATTAACTCTGTCCTCCATCACACCTCGTATGATTCATCGAATTGCCATCCTTCTTTACTTCGCTGCAGCATTGTTTTCGCCTCTCGCCAGCCTCGGGCAGGACAGCGTCAACTTCCCCATCATTGGGGAAGTGCTTCGCCTCGACAAAGAGCTCGATCAGGTCATCGACAAAGATGCCATAATAGAAGTAGTCTCCTCGGGATTCACTTGGAGCGAGGGCCCTGCCTGGGTCAAAGACGGCGGGTACTTGATTTTTTCCGACGTCTGGAAAAACCGCGTGATTAAATGGGAGGAAGGCGTGGGAGCGGAAGTCTGGCTCGAGCCTTCTGGATACAGCGGAATCGGTCACTACAGCCGCGGCCTCGGTAGCAATGGCTTGGCCATGGACAATCTCGGCCGCCTCATTTCTTGCGACCAAGGCGACCGCCGCTTGTCACTCATGGAATTCGGGCAAGGCAAACGCACGATCGCTGACAACTTTCAGGGGAAGCGCTTCAACAGTCCTAACGACGTAACCGTCGCCATAACAGGCCGAATCTACTTTACCGATCCTCCCTACGGTCTTCCGCAACGGGAAAGCGATCCCACCCGCGAAATCGATTTCTGCGGCGTCTACTATCTAGATCGCAATGGTAAGGTTTCGCTTATTACCGATGAACTCCCCTTCCCCAACGGCATCGATCTCTCCCACGATGAACGAACCCTGTTCGTCGCCCAATCCGACGCCGATAAACCGATCGTTATGGCCTATACCTTGAACGATGACGGCACAGCTAAGTCGCCAAAAGGAAAGCTGTTCTTCGATGCATCCCCCTACCGCAAATACGGTCCAGGCAATCCCGACGGAATCAAGACCGACCAATCCGGCAATCTCTGGGTAACCTGCATGGGTGGCGTCATGGTCGTCAACCCGGGAGGCAAACTGATTGGCCACATCCGTACTGGCGAGCAAACCTCCAATTGCGCCTGGGGCGACGACGGCTCCACCCTTTACATCACCGCTGACACCTATCTCTGCCGTATACAAACTAAAGTTGTAGGCCGACGATTCTAGCATTAGCTCTGCTCATTTCTTTAGGTACGATCTTCTATCGCGCATGCCAAACGAGGAGATCTACTTCAGATGCTTGTCAGCGAAATCGAGGTAACATCCCCAATCGTGGAGATTCACCTCGTTTTCCCCGGATCGTTCAGCATGGTATGATTCCCCTTGAAATTCTGAGCCAAGAATACCGGGACGGAATCCTTTGCCCCGGATGGCAAGAGCGTCAATACGGGGAAATCGAATTGGCGTTCGCCTTTTCTCAATGTTAGGATAATTTCCTTACATTGAATACTTCTTGATGTCCTCTCATGATTCACCTTAGCAACGAAAGAATCGATCTCTCCCGCGGGAACGCCCCACATCTCTCTCTGCATCAAACTCAATATTTCCGGACGCCGTTTGGTCCGCTATAGCTCTTCGCTAACGATTTTCGTTCCGTCTTCGGCCAGGAGCGGGTCCAGCAACATATACGGGTGGAGCGAGCGTTCAGGCGTCTTCGGTTCGCTCAATCCATAGCCCGGCCGATCGACGGAGATTAAGCGGCCCGCTTTCTTGAGATCTTCATCCATGAGGAAACGCGAGAAGGCGCTCCAACTGCCGGGAGAGCCACGGACGAAAACGATGGTATCGGCTCCCTCGCCAACCGACGCGAAATGGATCCTGCCCGGATTGGTTTCCTTGATAATGAATTGCGGCGGCTCCTGCCTTTGGCGAGCGAAACGAATCGCAGCCTCTTCTTGGGAAATACTGAAGGAAGCGCAGCCATCGAATCCGGAACCGACAAGGATGATCGCCAAGCCGATCACTATTATTCCTCCTAATCCAATTCCGCATGCCCGTTTTCCCTTCATATACGATCTAGCCTACGATGAAAACGCGGAACGAGTTACACGCGACGGCACCTAGTTCCTCGACGGCTCACGACCAGCCTGCGACTTATTAAACTTAACCCGATCTTCGTATGCCGGGTTCTCGATTCCCAAGGCCTTCATCTTTTTAAGGGCGCTTTCCACGAATTCCGGGTTGTATTTGCCGCTGGCGTTGAAGCCCGGGTATTTGCGGGTTGTGCTGTAACGGGGATAGCTATCGAAAACCTCACCGTATCCCAGAATCCGAGGATCTCCGCCCTTGCGGAGCTCGTTCTCCAACCGAGCTCCCAGTTTCTCCAAAATGGGTTTGTACTCGGGATTCGTAGCCAGATTATTGAGACATTCTGAATCATTCTCTCTGTCATAGAGCTCCTCGTGGGGCCGCGGTCCATATGCTTGCTGCGACAGGCGAGAATCCATATCCGAAAGCATGAGAGTGTGCGAAGGGCTTCCATCAACATCCTTGTACTCGATTCCCGTCGTCGAGCGTTCCGGATGGAGATTGCGGATATAATTGTATTTCGCGGTATGAATGGCCCGAATCGGATAACCTAAGTTGTCCTCGCGAGCGTGCGTATGCCGCTCACGACCCGAGAGAACGAAATTTCGCGTGGGATCGATCTTACCCTCGGCGGAGGAACGCAAAAGAGGACCCAAACTGCGGCCGCTCATTTCTTCCGGGATGGACGCCCCCGCCGCTTCCAAAAAGGTCGGTGCTAGATCGATGAGACTGACGAAATCGTCAATGAAACGCCCTTCGTGGGCAATGCCATCCCTCCAGGAGATGATCAAGGGCATATGCACGCCGTGCTCGTAGTTGTTAGCCTTGGCTCTGGGAAAAGCCATTCCGTTGTCGGCTGTAACAACGACAACCGTTTTATCCAATTCTCCAATACGCTCAAGCTGCTCCAGCATTCTGCTTAAATGGGTATCGAACCACTCGATTTCGAATCCGTAGTCAGCTACGTCTTCACGAGTCAAATCAGTCTCTGGAAGGAATCCTGGAACAACTACCTCATCCGGATCCACACCATTTCGTTTTCCCGACCCCTGCTCGAAAGCCCGATGGGCTTCATGGGCGCCAAACCAAAATACGAACGGTCTTCCATTCGGGCGAGCTTCCAGAAAATCTTCGAAGTTTTTAGCATAGTCCTTGTCGGATATACCGGAAGCAGGCGGTTTTAGCTTGTGATTATTGTATTCCGGACCCGCGGGATTGCGATCGCGTTCCGGCAGCTTTCCTGGACCCCAAGGCTTACCCGTATATCCTGGGAAGTAGCCTTCCGCTTCCAGCAATTCCGGATACACTTTGAGATGCTTTGGGAAATTGGCCGCGTGCGTTCCCGCCTCCTCGATTTCCCAGATATACTTGCCCGTTAGCAAGGCCGCCCGCGAAGGACTGCAACCCGGAGCGCTGCAATAGGCGTTATTGAATACCACCCCTTGCCGCCCCAGACGGTCGAAGGTGGGCGTGTCCAAGAATGGCGATCCGTAGATCCCCATGTGCTTCCAGGAAATATCGTCCCCGATGGCCAAGAGGATATTCGGCCGATCGTCGGCAGAAAGCGTTTTGACATACGCCATCAAGGCAAAAAGGGATAAGAACAGGCGGGAAAACGATTTCATTGAGTTCTGTTTTTAGTTTTGGTAGTTAATAATCATGTAGGAGTGGCTTTAGGCCGCGATCAACCTAAGGTCCACGGAATCGCGGCGTGAAGCCGCTCCTATAATTATGTCAATCCACTCTCTAACTCGCCTATTCAACATAAATTCACCCGGCACTCGCTTCCCACATTTCATGCAAGTGCTTCAAATCGCGTTTCATGGCAGCAAACACTTCCTTCTGGGAGGTCTTGATTTTCCGGTCTCCATGCTCCGCTCCGCCAAGATCGTATTCCAGATGCAAGGACACAAGGGGTTTGATGCCATACCCTCTGAGAGCCTTAAAGTAGCCCTGAAAGTCAACCATACCTTGGCCAAGAGGTACGTTCTGCGGCTTCCACACGCCGTTCTGCTTTACCCACGAAAAATCCTTGATCGGCATTGTCCGGATATGGCTGCGCAAATAACTTAATCCCAGTGACCAGGACGACCCCCCGTCCACCGTTGCATGGCGTATATCGTACTGGCAACCCATACATCTAGGATCACGGCCGTCGAGCAGATGGGCCAGATCCGTCACGTAAGAACCAATCACTTTGCCAGCATGATTTTGATAAGCCCCGTGCAACCCCTGTTCGCGGTTGAACGCTTCCAATCCGTCTAACTCCTTCTGGCAGAATTCCAAGTTTTCCCTGAGGCTGTTTCCTTCCTTGGGCCGGAAGTAGCCCATCCGGTAATGGGTGAAGCCCAGCCTGGCAGCAGTCTTCAGCGATTGGATACCGTCTTTGTCGTCGGCGCTTGTCACGCGCGAAACGAGCATCTTCGGAGCCAAGCCTGCTCGCTTGATGGCATCGACCGCCTTTGGGAGGTCATCCTCAGCCCGCTCGGGCGAGACATGTCCACCCGGCCGAACAGTGAGATCGACTCCGTCGAAGCCCAAATCCGCGGTGGCGTCCGCCATATCCTGGTAGTCCAGAAACTGCAAGTGCTTGGAGAACAAGTTGACATTCAAGCGATCCGAAGTGCTGGTCGCCGCCCGGCTTGAGCCTACCGCTAACCCCGCAATCCCCATGGCGGCCAATTTGCCGAATTGTCGTCGATCCATTTGCATTCCTCTATCTTTCCAAGGGAATATCCTCAGGGCAAGCTCCGAGCTCATCGTTAGATTGTGGTCAATCGGTTGGCTTGGCCACAATAGCCCCTCAACCTGACCGTGTAGACAAAATCATTCACGCCCTTCCCATTTTTGCATTCAATTGGGATCGCGGGCGGCTCGCACGCTGAATCGGGCGTCACGCTCTATCGTGAAACTATTTTCGGTAACGTTACCAAAAAGAGTTTCTGGGTACACTAGGACAAGACTGATTCGAGTAGCGGGGCTCTCTAGCAAGCCCGCGTGAGTTCAAGCTTCTGCTGGTTTTCGCCGGCTGAAGTACCGGACTACTGATTTCCCTTCCGCAATCCGCGGGAACGGGCTTTATAATCTCCCCAGCGCTTGACCCGCTTCGGCAAGCCCCCTAGCAAACGGGATGGACATTGAATCTCGCTCCGCCCGAATCGTCGACGCCAGTCTCTATTTCCTGCCTGTATCCATGCGGGTGCCGCTAAAATTCGGGAATCAGGTGCTTACCCGTGTGATCTGCGCCCGGAGCTGCGTAAAGATAGAAGGGAGCGATGGAATGACAGCTCTCGGCTGGGGCGAAACGCCCCTAAGCGTTGGCTGGGTATGGCCCGCCCCCATTAGCTACGAGGAGCGGGAGTCGGCCTTGCAGGCCTTTACTGAAACCCTCACTCGGGAATTCAAATTCTTCGGTGAATCAGGCCACGCCTTGGAAATCGGCCACGCATTCATCGAAGGGCAGCTTACCCAACTGCAAAACGCCTTCAATGCTGGCAGATCAGCGGAGAGCGCTTTGCCCCATCTAGCCGCCCTCGTCTGTTTCTCGCCACTCGACATCGCCCTCCACGACGCTTACGGAAACCTGCAGCGAAAGCCGATCTACGAGACTTATACCTCGGACTACCTAAGCAAGGATCTCGCCGCTTTCCTTGAGCCCGCGGAACAATTCAAGGGCAAATATCCGTCTGACTTTCTTGAATCCGCTCCCGATGTGCTGCCTGTATGGCACTTGGTTGGCGGGTTGGACCCCATCTCCGAGGAGGAGCTCACAGGCGACGAGCCTGACGACGGCTATCCAACGCTGCTTCGGGATTGGATCGATCGGGATGGACTCAACTGCTTGAAAATCAAGCTTCGCGGCGATGATGCGAATTGGGACTACCAACGGCTAGTGGCCATCGGAAAGATCGCCCAGGAAAAGAATGTCGATTGGCTCACAACCGATTTCAACTGCGCGGTAACCGATCCTGAATACGTCAACGACATACTCGATCGATTGCGTGACGAACATCCTCGAACGTATCAAGCAATTCTATACGTTGAGCAGCCTTTCCCTTACGACCTGGAAGCCAATCAAATCGATGTCCACAGTGTCAGCGCCCGGAAACCGCTCTTTATGGATGAGAGCGCTCACGATTGGAATCTCGTCCGGCTCGGACGCGAACTCGGCTGGACCGGGGTAGCTCTGAAGACATGTAAGACACAGACTGGAGCCCTTCTTAGTCTCTGCTGGGCCAAGGCTCAAGGCATGACCCTGATGGTCCAAGATCTAACTAATCCCATGCTAGCTCAACTGCCCCACATTCAGTTGGCAGCCCATGCCGGAACTATCATGGGAGTCGAGTCCAATGGAATGCAATTCTACCCGGATGCTTCGCTGGCGGAACAAACCATTCACCCAGGCATCTTCCAGCGCAGAAACGGAATCCTTAAACTGGATACGATTCAAGGTGCCGGCTTCGGCTACCGGGTCAACGAAATCGAGCGGCAACTGCCAGAACCCTCGGTTAGCTTCGAGTAGTGTTTCTGCCTAAACGTTAGGGCCAATTGTCCCTAATCGGCGGCACTTTTTTTTGGGGGGGGTCCGATGGCCGGTTGGGGACAATCAGCCCTGCCTATCGACGCTAAGCTCTAGCAAGCTCCAGCTCTACTGCTTGGCGTAGCGCTCGAAAGCTTGGGCGATCTTGGCCTTTTTTTCGTCGCCTTTGTGGAAAATGATACGGTGCTTCATTAGCACGCGAGTTCCCTTAGCTAGCGTAAAGGTGATGTCCTCGCGAGACTCATCCAGGGACTTGAAGCCGAACGGATTCGCAGTGAACAGACCATAGTCTCTCACATGCCAAGGCGTTGGGTGATTGAAACTAGATGGGTGATTCAATATCGCTATGCCTACGCGTTCTCCATCCATGAGACCGTTATAATCCACCCAAGTCGCTCGTTTACTCCACGTATCCCCATCTCGAATACCTTCACTATTGATAATCGTTCCACCCTTGCCTGTTTTCAAATCCAGCGCTGTAGGAATCCGCACACATAGACCGGCATCCTTGATATCCCCCAGTTCGATGTCTCCATAACTGGCGATCAAGCTAATATCGAAATCGATAATCAGCTGGGAATTGGTCTTCCGGAAAATGATCGTCCGCTCGTCGGAGAGCAATTTCTCCCCTGCGCTCCCAACATAGTCGTTCTTGGTTTTCACGATAGCACGTTTCTCATTGGCATCCAATTGGGAGAATTCCCGATGCACGGTGCGTCCAATTTTGGCCAGGGCCTCATCGATACGCTCTTTCGTCCATTCTTCACGCTCCGTGTAGGTCATGCTTTCTGTCCAGGTGTCGAATCCACCCATGTTTTGATGCCCGAACCAAATGGATCGATGGTGCGGGTGATCTTGACGTTCACCCTCTATGTCCTGCATCGGGTAGGCTCGGGTCATCGGTTTTCGGTTGGGCCCAATCAGCGGCCACATGTACGGCTTATTGGCCTGGTCGATTACGTAGTTGGTAACGAGTTCTCCATTGTGTTTAATGATGAGGCCCGAGGGAACCTCTTCTATGGTGAAGCCGGTGTCCGCGCTCGCTTGGGACAGCAAGACGATGAGACTAATTAGGGCGACGAAAGCGGAAAGCGTTTTCATAATCGAATGATTCTTCAGCGATAACAAAATAGAATAATCTACACTTTTTAGGGAGATTTCAGGAATTGCCAGCCCCAAAGCCGCTTTCTGAGCAGCAAGCATCTACACGCTTTACCTTCCCGGAATTGTGGCTAATATGACCATTCGACCTCTCACTTCCGATCCTTCCCGCATGAAACGATTCTTCATCCTCTTCGCCACTTTCGCAATCGCCCTCATTTCTCAGGCAAACGCAGACGACCGTCCCAACGTCATCTTCATACTCGTCGACGATATGGGCTGGTCTGATCTAGGTTGCTACGGGAGCGAAATCGACACCCCGAACATCGACCAACTGGCCCAAGATGGCATCCGCTTCACCCAGATGTACAATACCGCCAAGTGCTTTCCCTCCAGGGCATGCTTGCTAACTGGCGTCTATGCCCAGCAAAGCGGCATGGATGAATCCCATGGCGAGATGAGAAACTCGGTGACGCTCGGAGAGATCCTCGGGGATGTCGGCTACCGCACCTTGGCCTCCGGGAAACATCATGGAACGGAAAATCTTTTCGATCGGGGGTTCGATCACTACTACGGATTGCGGGACGGCTGCTGCAATTTCTGGAATCCCGGATTCCAGCGGCCCGGCGAGCCCGAACCCGGACATAAGCGCGTCCGCTACTGGTGTATCGATGAAAAAACCTACTACCCCTACACGCCCGAAGATCCAAATTTTTACGCTACGGATGCCTTCACGGACAGCGCTCTAGAATGGTTCGATGAGCCAGAAACAAAGGCGAAACCGTTCATTCTATACCTGTCCTACAACGCTCCCCATTATCCACTGCACGCCTGGCCCGAGGACATCGCCAAGTACAAAGGCGTCTACGACAAGGGCTACCAAGCGATTCAAGAAACTCGTTACCAACGGCAAGTGGAAATGGGTCTCATCGATCCGAAAAAGAATCCGCTGATCGGAAAGCCTCAAGCTCGAGACTGGGAGACCCTTTCTAAAGCTGAAAAGGAGACGGAATCGACGCGCATGGAGATCTACGCCGCGATGCTGGACCGCGTCGATCAGAATATTGGCAAGATTCTGGAAAAACTCCGGCAGCAAGGTCGGCTCGAGAATACGCTGATTTTTTTCGCCTCCGACAACGGAGCCTGCGCCGAAGACACCGGAGCCAAGGTCGTTTCGATGGCTGCCGAAGACGCCGGCAAAGTAGCCAGCTTCGACACCGTTGGCGAGGACTGGGCCATCATCCAGAACACACCGTTTCGCTACTACAAAAACTACAGCCATGAAGGCGGCATTTGCACTCCGTTTATCGCTTACTGGCCCAAGGGATTGAGGAACCCCGGCAGTTATAACCGCGAACCCGCTCACTTTATCGACATCATGGCGACAGTCGTCGATATCGGGAAAGCATCGTATCCAAAACGCCATCATGGAATCGATATTGCTCCCATGGAAGGTGTCAGCCTCGTGCCCGCCCTCGAAGGCAAACCGCTGAATCGAGGCAAACCCCTTTTCTGGCAATGGAAGCAAGGAGCCGCCGTTCGAGACGGTAACTTCAAGGCCGTGCGCTGGGGAGATGATTGGGAGCTCTACGACATTTCCAAAGACCGAAACGAGTCACACAACCTGGCTAGCAAAGAACCCGAGCGTCTCGCCAATCTAGCCAAGCAATGGAATGATTGGTACGCCTCCGCCAAGCTGAACGACTGAAACGGGAGAAAAAATATTCTTTCAGGTAGCGGGCGATCGGCTCGCGCCGCCGTAGCTCCAGCGTAGGCGTGAGATCGCCCGCTACCAAACGCTGCACTCGAATAATCGTAGGGCTGGCGCTTGCGCCAAGCCGCATTGGCAAGCCCACTAATTAACCTAAGCGGCTATTCGCGAGCGAAGGCCCTACATTGCTAACGACTAGAACAGAAGTAGCACAGGCATCCTGTCTGTGAACATACGCTCGGAAAACGGGCTGGAAACCTGAGCTACCTTACGCAACATCCACGCAGAAGTAATCGACGGCGTTCTGGTAGCAGATTCGCCGGACCATGTTCCCAACCAACTCCATATCGTCAGGCAATTCGCCGTTTTCTAGATCTTCGCCGACGAGATTGCAGAGGATCCGCCTAAAATATTCGTGTCTTGGATACGAGAGGAATGAGCGAGAGTCTGTCAGCATTCCAACAAAATGCGGAAAGAGCCCGAGGTTCGACAAAGCGTTTATCTGGGCGACCATCGCTTCTTTCTGATCCGAGTGCCACCATCCGGTACCCAGCTGCATTTTACCCGGGATTTTGCCATCCTGGAAATTACATAGCATAGTCATCACCGCGTAGTTGTCGGTCCAATTCAAATTGTATACTACGGTCTTTGGCAATTGGTCCGTCTGCTCGAGGCTGTCGAAAAACTGACCCAGCTTTTCGATCTGAGGAACGTCCGAAATGGAATCGAATCCGGTATCGGGCCCCAGTTCTTTGAATCTACGCGAGTTGTTGTTCCGCAAAGCCCCTATGTGGAGCTGCATGGCCCAATCCTTCTCCGCATTCCATCGGCCAAACTCCCGCATGAGATAAAACCCGAATTGCTCCTTCTCATTCGCCGTCGCAGCCTGACCTTTACGGGCCCTATGAAAAATCGATTCGACCGTAGCCTCATCCGTTTCCGCATAGAAGCATCGTTCAATGCCGTGGTCACTCAAGCGGCCGCCCATTTGGTGAAAGAAATCATGACGAGACTTCAGGGCCGACAGGAAATCGCCCAGCGAATCTATAGCCTCGCCACAAACCTCAGCTAGTCTATTCACCCAAGCATTGAATTGCTCCGGCGCGTCCACCAGCAATCCTTTGTCTGGGCGAAACGTAGGCACGACCTTTGTATTCAATCCCAATGAATCTATCGTTTTGTGATGCTCCAGGCTATCCGTCGGATCGTCAGTGGTGCCGACCATCTTGACTTTGAAGTTCTTCAGAATTCCTTGGGCGCTTAAGTCTTCCGACTTCAGCCGTTCGTTGCCGGCGTTCCAGATTTCCTCAGCCGTTTCCTCGCTAATAATGAGGTCGATGCCGAAATAGCGCTTCAGCTCTAAATGACTCCAGTGATAAAGGGGATTCCGCATCGTATTCGGGACCGCCTTACACCACGCTAGAAATTTATCATAGGGATCAGCATCGCCTGTCACCAGCGCTTCCGGCACGCCATTCGCCCGCATCGCCCGCCACTTGTAGTGGTCGCCCTCCAACCAAATCTCGAACATATTGGAGAAAACGCGATTGCTGGCTACATCCCGTGGTGGTAGATGGCAGTGATAATCGAATATCGGCTCGTCTTTGGCGTAACGCGTATACAATTCTCTAGCCGCGTCGTTTTGCAGCATGAATTCGTCGTTGATAAACGTCATATGTACCCCAAGTATCGAATTCGATTTAGTGAAGTCCAGCCGCAATACCTGCTTTCTGTTTCTTAGATAGACAGCCGACTCCCCCAATGCCTCAATCCCGACGCGAAACGCTATTGGCGAAACGCCGACCAGCAACGATGGCCAGCATTCTAGGCCTCGCGAAACCGGGGCAACAGTTTGAGACACACAGTCCTAGCATTCGCAAAGCGAGATTTTCTAAGAGAGTGTCCAATAAATCCAAAATTTGTAGGGTCGCTGCTCGCGGCAACCGCTTCAGTAGGGTACCCACTGCATCTGCGGTCGCCGCCCTTCGGCTGAGCTCATGGCCCTGAGCCCGTCGAACGGGCAAGGGACGGGCCCGCTACATCATCGACTTATTGGACACTCTCTAAGCTAGAGGGGCCCGAGCCGGTCCTCCTTACCCAAAATCGAACGACTACTTGAACTGGTATCACCCCTGATCGCTTACCTCGAAATATCGCCAATCAATTCGCTAAATTGGCTGTATTCAGAAAGCCGTTGCTGAGCTGAATGGCAAACCTCGGCCGGCGCCAGACCTGTATTCTCAGCCAAGAAAAGTATGTATGCGGCCACTCCTTGAGCGAATCGCAATCTCCCTTCGTCGCTAATCGAATAGAATCTTCGGCGCTGACGATAACCTGCGGGAGAATGATCGCCTAGGACCGACTTTTCCGCTTTTCCATCGGCTGCCAAAACATAGAGAAAATTGTATTCAAACCAGAACATATGGTCCGGGCTGGGAGCTAGCGAATCCAAAGTCTCGCGAACGCTAGCCTGCGACTGGAATACGTCCGTTGATTTTCCTTCCAGCCTCAAGGCGTCCTCAATGAACTCTCGGGCCATTTTCCGCTCGGTTTCCGATTCGCTAAAAGCTCCTGCCATAGCCAGTTCTTTAGTGAAGCTGTACCAATCTTGCCAAAGCGACTGGTCGCTCGGGTCACTCGAATCCGCCAAAGCCACCCCCATTTCGTAAGTGTAGCGCCCGCTCGTCTTTATCTCGAGGTTGCTTCCCGTAACGCGCCCCATCACCTGATAGTTCTCTGCCGATTTTCCAGACCCTGAATGGAAACCAATGCTGACATCGAAAGCCCTGCAGACGGACCATTGCCTTTCCACCAGCGCTTCCAGCACTTGGTTGTCCGGATAGGGCATATTTTTCTGGAAGCCAAAAGCCGGGGCTACGAAATCGACTGGCATTTCCATCTCCTCGCACAGGGACAGCATAACCGCCGTCGTTTCCGGAGAGGTCAATCCCGGCAATTCATCGATGGAAAGTTCTCTTAAATACTTGCGCCCAACCTCAGTGGAAAACGCTTTTTCACGAGCCGATCGGTACTTGCCATCCCGCGCCTTCATCTTTTGCATGGCAGGCCAGACGTACCGCAAGAGCGTATTCAATTCTTCGTTATCTAGTTCGATCCCAACATCGGCAACACGACGCGCCACCCGAGAAACTAGCTCTGCCCCAATCTCGGAATCCACATAGATCTGATTTTCCTCGGCCGAATCCACGGGTACAGTCTGCGCTAGCTCTGGCGATAGGTCGAAAGTGATGTAGGAAGCGAATAAGCACCCATTCACCAGCGCATTCTCCCTGCCATCGAATTTTCCTCCGATTGGCTGGTGGTCCGCGTTAAAGCTCCAAGCGATGCGGTTGCGGTGAAACCCGGTCTTCAATTTAGCCAATACGCAACCGTGACTCATGCCTTCAACCGATTGGCCTTGGTGTCCTTCAGGAACACTCGTCCCGATGAAGGGAAAAGGCACGGTATCCAATTTATCGGCCAGCATGACATCCACATCGAAAACCAACTCTCTAGGAATGCTGTTCTGATTTGCGGTCATGCCCAGTCCAAGATTAGCCATGGCCCAATCCACTCCTGGCCAATGCAAAGTGGTAAAACGGGCTCCGATACCCAGCGTCGATCGGCCAAGCCGGCCCCCAGCAGTCGGGAATATGGAGCTATCCAGATCGCTTTCCTGAACCTGATTTTTCAGGGCGATCAGATTTTCAAATGTAGCTGGGAAATAGGTCGCCTCTCCGATCAGGCAACCGCCCTCTAAACCGACGTCTTTCAATTCGGCGGCCGTTCCCTGCAATCGCCAAGCATGATCGCCCTGATTATCTTCGACCAGCGTCCACCTACCCGCCGAAGTCTCGAACGCGCTTTGCGGATAAGCAACGATCCCCTTGTCGTGTTGCAAATTCGATCTCAGCTCATCCCAGCTCAGACAAAAGTCCGGGCTAATGCAGGGATTGTTGGCGATTCGAATTCCATTGGAAACGAGAAACTGATTTATGGGCTTCATACCGGAGGGAGCTTGATTGCTACGGTGATCGCGATGGCTAAAACGGGTCAATATCGCGGCGATTCTACAGCGAGGAAAGTTTAAATTCAGCAAATTTTGGAGACATGCAACGATTCGAGGCTGTAGGGCTAGTTCCACGACCGCGCGCAACAATGAACTTGCTCAGATCATGGAGTCTCGGCAATATCCTCAATCTATTTCTCGAAAACCGAAACGCGTCCGCGTCTTCGGGACACAGAACTTAAATCCATATTGTCACAGTATCATGCCTCTAATCGAAACGAACGGAATTCAAATGAACTACCAGGAACGCGGATCCGGCGAACCTCTTATCCTCATCATGGGAATCACCGCCCCCGGGGCCGTCTGGGAGGTGCATACGGATCATTGGAGTTCTAATTATCGCTGCATTATGGTCGACAACCGGGGAATCGGACTGACCGACAAACCGGAAGGAGACTACTCCAGCGCCATGATGGCTGACGATTACGCGGGATTAATGGATGCTCTGGGGATTGAGTCCGCAAAGGTGGTGGGCGTTTCTATGGGATCGATTATCGCCCAGCAATTGTGCCTGCGCCATCCAGACAAGGTTAAAAGTGCCGTGCTCATGTGCCCTTGGGCTCGCTGCGACCGCTACGCGAAATCCATTTTCGAACACATGAAAGCCTGCTTCGCCCACCTCTCCCCGGCCCAGTTCATGGAGTGGATACAGCTTCTGATCTTCACCAAGCCGTTTTGGGACAATGACGAAGCCCACGCCAGCTTGCTAGAGGGTCGTCATGGGTTTGCCCATGGCCCAGCGCCGCAACCGCTGCACGGCCTGGAGGGACAAGCTGCTGCTTGCGTCAATCACGACGTTGTCGACCAGCTTGGGGAAATATCTCAACCTTGCCTAGTTATTGGCGGGAAAGACGATATTTTTACTCCAATGTGGATGGCCAATGAAGTCGCTAGCGGAATCCCCAATTGCGATACCCATTTTTACGATGATGCGGGCCACGCATTCCACTTCGAGAAAATCGATGACTTCAACCCTCGCATCCTCGATTGGCTAAACGCTCATTGAGCGGAGTTTTCATGTAATCTGGTGACGGGCGATTTCGCGCCTACGCTGAAGCTTCGGCGGCGCAAGCTGATCGCCCGCTTAGACTTAACTTGGCTGAACAATCGGTTTGTTCATTGGTCCCGCATGCGGGTCAATGGTATGAGCTTATCCTATTTTCGCTCAATTAATCGCGCCGGGACGTCGCGTTCCACCCTTCAAAACTGATCAAAAAGGTAGTGCTCGACCTTGGTTCGACGTGGCTCAACACCCTGAACGTGTCGAAGGACCGAGCGGGCTTAGGTTGATGCGCATGCATAGTCGCAGGAATGTCGGCCGCTACATAATTCAGGAACAAAGCAAGTTTCGAAGTTTTTAACCCAAAAGAATAGAAACCTGCAATCGATGGATCCCTAATCAATGACTGACGAGCAACTATCTCAATTGCGCTCCATTATCGTCGCCCGCATCGAAGCTATCGATACCTCGCTGGAGGAATACGACCCCGAATCGAAGCCAGTGGCTCCCGACGTAGCCATTGGGCGCCTCTCCCGGCTCGAGTCTATGCAATCCCAGCAAATGAATCTCGCCCAGCAACGGCGACAACGCGAAGAACGGGAGCGATTGAAAAACGCGTTGGACCCGATAAATGAAGGATCCTACTGGGCCTGGCCTATTACTTGTCGCCCATTTCTTGTGATCGGCTCGAAGCCATGCCGGACGCCGTCGTTTGCATGAGCTGCGCCCGTTAATCGGTTACGAAGCCTGCCCGCAAACCCATATCTGGCTACTCCGCCAAATTTGCTGAGGGAAAAAACCTTAGCGGCAGAACCTCACCGAGATTTCGCGTATCTATGAATGACGAGACCAACGCAACTTGTTTAATACCCCTTTCTAAAAACAACCTTTCTTTCTTTTCCTAACATGAAGAACCCCTTCGCTGTTCGCTCTTTACTGATAGCCCTTGTGTTTGTAGTGGGATTCGCCTCCCACTCGATTTTCCGTTCGTTCTCTCTCCGACCTACGGCAGATTCATACACGACGCCTAGCGAGCAAGAGGAAGAAATCGCCAAACTCGCAAATAGAATAGCGGAACTGCAAATCGCTGAGGCGGAGCTGGAAAACGAGCTATCTCGCTTGAACCACGCCACGCCTAAAGTGGAAATCGAATCGTCTCAGCAAAAGGTCACGAGAACCGGGCAAGCGAACGCTCTCTCCGAGGGAACGGGTTTTTCGGAAGAGCGCTTTCGAGAAATGATGAAGCGGCAAGCAAAACAGCAGCTAGACATCTTCGCCGCTCGCCTAGATCTCAACGACTACCAGCGTGGCAAAATCGAGGAGATTATGCTTTTGCGGATGATGCAACTACCCACTAGATTCGGCCCCGACGGCCCCCAATCGGCGAGCGATATCAGCACTCCCATGATCACTCAACGGGATATCGACGATCTCTCTGCGGAGATTCTCGATCCCGACCAGCTTAGTGAATACGCCGAGATGCGGGCCCAGGAAGACGCGTTGCGCAGCGCAATGATGGCAACTGCTCGACTTAGCCAAATCGCTCCCCAATTGGGGCTCAGAGAGGACCAAAAGGACGAAGTGTTCTCGATCTACTATGAACAAGCTATGGAAATGACTTCCGGAATGATGGATCCTCAAGCCATAGAGGAGGCCAGAGCTCAAGCCGATGAGCAAATCGTCGAATTGGTCGACGCAGAACAGCGCGAAGTGTTTAGAACGCTACGCGAAAATACCGCTTTCGGGAATTTCACATTCATCGCCCGCTAAGCGTCCCCCAGCGCTTCCGCTTCTTTCCTGAGGGAGCGGTCGAACACAATTGTCCCAAAGGGGACTAGCGACGACACAACGGCGATGGCCACCCGCTTGAATGGCCAATCTCTATCCATCCATACTCTTAGAAGTATCCAAATATACACTATGAATAGGATGCCATGAATCCATCCAACGACTTTCACCGCCCCAGACTGATCCCAGATATACTTTAGAGGCATGGCGATTCCCATGAGAATGATTAACGACAGGCCTTCGAGCAAAGCTACTTTCCTGAATAGCTGCAGCAATTTCATCAATAAATTTTCCGTATCGGAAGTTTGATTACTCTACAGTTTGAACGAGCGAACCCAACTGATCTATGGCAATCGAGATACGATCTCCCGATTGCAGCGTAAAGTCGGTCCCGGGAACGATGCCCGTGCCCGTCATAAGATAGCACCCGTTCGGAAAGTCCATTTCCCTGTACAAGTAGGCCGCTAGCTCCTCCGGCTTGCGCTTCATTTCGCTTAGCTGGGTTTCCCCATTGAATGCCGTGGCTCCATATCTCTCGATTGACAACCGAATTTTCGCCTCTCCAGGAATAGGCGTATCCAATAAATACAGGCAAGGACCCAGGCCCGCGCTGCCATTGTAAGACTTGGCTTGCGGCAAATAGAGCGGATTTTCCCCTTCAATGCTCCGCGAGCTCATGTCATTGCCAATGGTGTATCCAAAAACCCTTCCGTCGTTTCCGATCGCTAAAGTCAACTCTGGCTCCGGAACGTCCCATGATGAATCCTCGCGTATACGCACCGTTTGACCGTGTCCGCGTACCCGTTCGGGAGTCGATTTGAAAAACAGCTCGGGGCGGTCCGCATTGTAAACGGCCGCATAGAAATCGCTCCCTCCCGCGCTCTTCGATTCCTCCATGCGAGCCAAGCGGCTGGAATAGTAAGTCACGCCAGAAGCCCAAACCTCTTGCAAGCCGATGGGTGGAAGCAAGGAATCGCGGCACGCCGCCTGAGCCGAATCATCCTGTTTAGGTACGAAGGACCTCAGTTCCTCTTGGACAACCGCTTCGCGAAAAAGAGAATCCCAGCCCCCGTTCCAATAACCAAAAGAATCATTACGCAAGGCAACCAGCCCCGACTCCGTCTTGTATAAACAAATGCTCATTCTCTACTTCCCGCTAACAATTGAAGATCGGATGATGACTCCCGTTATTACGGGAGCAAGGAATTTGCGAAACGCTTCTTAAGCCGCGTCTTTCTTCTCTTGCTTGGGAGGACGGGCTTTTTTGATCTGCGCTTTTTTACGGCCCTCAACGACGCCGCGGTCGATAATGACCTCGCTCACGTCTTCACGCGAGGGAACATCGTACATCACATCCAGAGTGATTCCCTCCATGATCGAACGCAGGGCTCGGGCGCCCGTTTTGAGAGCGATGGCTTTCTCCGCTATCGCTCGTACGCCGTCGCGAGTGATGCGCAACTTGACGCCATCCATGGCAAAGAGCTTGGAATACTGCTTAATAAGCGAATTCTTGGTGCTCAGCAAAATATTCTGCAAATCTTCCACACTCAGCTGATCCAGAACCGAAACTACCGGCAGGCGGCCTATGAACTCGGGGATCATTCCGAATTTGACCAAGTCTTCCGGCTCTATTTGCTTCATAATCTCCTCTCCTTTCAGATCGGATTTCACTTCGGCGCCAAACCCCAAGGCAATGCCTTTCGATCGTTTCTTGATGATTCCGTCGAGGCCTACAAATGCCCCGCCGCAAATGAAAAGGATCTTCGATGTGTCGATTTGCACGTATTCCTGATTCGGGTGCTTGCGACCTCCTTGGGGCGGCACGTTGCAAACTGTCCCTTCGAGGATCTTCAGAAGCGCTTGCTGAACCCCTTCGCCGGAAACGTCTCGAGTGATCGATACATTGTCCGTTTTTCGCCCGATTTTGTCGATCTCGTCGACGTATATGATTCCGCACTCGGCTTTGGCTACATCGTAATTGGCTGCTTGCAGCAATCTCAGAACAATGTTTTCCACATCGTCCCCAACGTATCCAGCCTCGGTCAACGTCGTCGCATCGGCAATGGCGAAGGGCACATCGAGGATGCGGGCCAAGGTTCTAGCCAGGAAAGTCTTCCCAGATCCTGTTGGTCCTACTAGGAGAATGTTGCTCTTCTCGATCTCGACGTCCTTGTATTCACTGCCCGGATTCAGTAGTTGCTCTTCAGTGAATCTTTCCACTTCGAAGCTCAAACGCTTGTAGTGATTATAAACCGCTACCGACAAAACCTTTTTCGCGTGGTCTTGGCCGATAACGTAATCGTCCAGAACCTTCTTGATTTCCGATGGGCGAATGAGATTGAAAACCGGGGCGTTATCATCGGCGGCCTCATCGCCATCCTCGCGTCCCAACTCTCGATCGATGATCGTCTTGCACACAGATACGCATCCATCGCAAATGTAGACACCCGGACCCGCAATCATCTTACGGACTTCGGATTGAGACTTTCCGCAAAAAGAGCAAAGGGTCATGCGTGACGATTTAGCCATTACAAGCTTCCAGTCGTATCAGATCAGTCCTTTTTGCCGGATTCCCTCGGATCGGGATTCATCACTTCGTCGATTAATCCGTATTCCTTCGCTTCTTCCGCGCTCATGTAGAAATCGCGATCCGAGTCTTTCTTGATCTCATCTTGAGACTTTCCGGTACGTTCGGCCAAAACCTCGTTGAGTTTCTCTCTCCATCGAATGATTTCCCTAGCGGCAATAGAAATATCGCTGGCCTGTCCAGTCGCTCCGCCAGAAGGCTGATGAATCATGATGCGGCTATTGGGCAAAGCGAATCGCTTCCCCTTGGCCCCAGCTGCCAGCAACACGGTACCCATACTGGCGGCCATTCCGATGCAATAAGTAGACACGTCGCAGGTCAAATAATTCATCGTATCATATATAGCCATACCACCTGTTACGACACCGCCGGGCGAATTGATATACATGTGAACGTCCTTTTTAGGATCATCCATCTGCAAGAACAGCAACTGGGCCACGATGGCGCTAGCTATTTCGTCATTGATGGGGGTGCCAATGAATATGATGCGGTCCTTGAGCAGACGGGTATAGATATCCATCGACTGCTCTCCGCGACCCGTATTTTCGATAATGTGCGGTAAATAATATGACACGGCTCGTATTTAAATTTGGTTACTGGGAATCTTCCGACGAATCCGGCTCTTCTCTTCCCTCTTCTTGGACGCTAGATTCGTCAACTAGGAATTCAAGCGTCTTATCAAAAAGGACGGAGCGCTGCGCCGATCTTAAGCGATTTTGATCTTTCTTTAGCTCTTTAACGAACTGATCTGGCTTTTGACCGCTTTGATAGGCCTGGCTAAAGATAAAATGGCTCATATCTTGGTCCGTAACCTCGATTTCCTCCTTTTCCGCGACCCGTTCTATGATAAGCTGGAGTTTCACCCGACCCTCGGCCTGCTTGCGTGACTGGGCGTGAATATCATCCTTGTTCTTTTCCAACTCCTCCTGGGCTACGCCTCGCTGAACGTTTTCCATCACTACTTGGCGCATGCTGTTTTCAGTTTCCATATCCCAGAGGCTCTCAGGAAGGGGAAAGTCAACTTGGGCGAGCAGTTTTTCAATCACTTGCCTTCTAAGGTCTACGCGACGCTCTTGCTGCTTGCGGCCCTTGATCCAGCCGGAAACGCGTTCTTTCAATTCGTCCAAATCCTTGGCTTGCTGCGACTCGAAGAAGGCTTCATCAAATTCTGGTAGCTTGCGCTCGCGGACTTCCAGGATCTCCACCGAGTATACTGCCTTTTTGCCTTGCAGCTCTTCCACGTTGAAATCTTCCGGAAACTCGACCTCAAGATCCTGCTTGTCCCCGGTTTTCAGTCCCTGCAACTGATCTCCTAAGCCAGGAATCAATCCATGCTCGCCACCGACTTCTTCCCAAGTCTGGGGCATTTTGGCGTACACAGGCTTATTTTCGACGATCTCGCTGATCGGTTTGCCATCAATACTACCCTCATGAGAGAACTTTACGTAGTCGCCCTTCTGGGCTTCTCTTTCAACAGGCGCGAACTCCGCCTTTTCCTTTCTAATCTCTTCAATGGCCTGCTCAATCTCGCTATCCTCTACCTCTTCCGATAGGCCTGTTAGCTCCAATCCCTTGTATTCGCCCAATTCGAATACAGGCCGAATATCGATCGTGAAGGTGACGATTACTTCCTGGCCCGTAACAATCTCCCCTTCATTAATATCGATCGGGTTGATGAGATCCACCTTCGCTTCCTTGACTCCATCCCGGTAGGCCTTGGCCGTTACCCGCTGCTTCAACTCGCCAGCGATCTCCTTGGCGAAGCGCTTGCGAACGACACTCTCCGGAGCTTTACCCGGCCGAAAACCAGGTATTTTCGCCATCCCCTTGAACTGGGAAAGCAGGCTCTTTTCTTCAGCTGCTACTTCGTCCGCGTCGAGCGTAACGGCGAGCGTTTTTCTGGTATCAGTGACGTCTTGCAGGTCGATTTTCACAAAGATAAAACTATATGCTTGAAAGCGTTTTTGGAAAAAGTCGCGGACAGTAGTGGATAAAAATCCCTTGGGTCAACGCATTTAGCAGACGCTTCAGAGGCCCAAAACCCGGGGCCTTTCCAACCTTTTATCCCACTACGCTTTCATTTTCCTCTTGAGAGCTACGGGCCATCGAGACTCATTGTTGTCAATGAATCCAGAGCTGGAGACCAATCGACTTCTTTTGATCGACAGCTCATCGCAACGCCTTTGCGTCTCCGTCTTCGATGCTGACGGCAAAATAGCTACACGCGTAAGCCGGGAAGATGCCTCTTTGGTCCTCTTTTCCTCGATCGCCGAACTTCTATCAGAAATATCGCTTAAATTGGGCGAGCTTAAGGCTATCGGCTTCTGCGCGGGCCCCGGATCGATGCTCGGACTGCGTACAGCCGCTATGGGCATACGGGCTTGGCAAGCAACCGGTATTCTAGAAGCCGTTTCCACCTATTCATTCACTAGTTTGCAAATTGGAGCGGAGCTCGCTCGCCTGCAGGAAAAAGGCGATAACGATTTCCTTTTGGTCACGGATGCCCGGCGAAATAGCTGGAGCGCGGTTGAAAGAAAGAACGGATGCAATGGCGAAGCGAGACTGATCTCCCATGAATCCCTCGAGGCCTACTCCGGACGAATTTACACCTTATCCGACTTCCCAAAGTGGGCCCAACCAAGCCGAACGCTCACCCAAATTCCCTATCTTCCGGAAAAGATTTTCTCCGAAAGCGGCTTTGTTTCTCTGTTGCAACCCGCGCCAGAGATAGAGCTACTGAGTCTCAGAGCTACCGAATTCGCTAAATGGATACCTAAAGCGCGAACGTCGGACAATCTCACCCCATGAGCCACTCGGATCCAACAACTTTTCGCTGCTGGGCCGAGATCGATCTCGCCGGACTGGAACGCAATTTAAAGTCAATTCAATCCGCTCTGCCCAAACGCATCCGCTACATAGCCGTTGTCAAAGCCGACGCCTATGGGCACGGCATGCAACAAACTGTCGCCAGGCTCATGCAAACCGGAGTCGACATGTTCGCTGTCGCCAACGTAAACGAAGCTGCCGCTATTAGGGAGATCGGAACAGGATGGCCAATAATAGTCCTAGGCGCCACACTGGAAGAAGAGGAATCCCAGCTTTTCGAATACGATCTGATTCCCACAGTATCCACCATCGAAGAACTGCGTCGGCTCGATACCAAGGCGAAAAAGAGAAACACGCAGATCAAGGCCCATATGAAAATCGACACCGGCATGGGGCGACTGGGCATTTGGCACGAGTATGCCGACGAACTGTTTCAAGCTTTTCGAGAGGCCTCTCGAGTCACCTTGGACGGCATCTTTACCCACTTCGCCAGCGCTGACGGAGATGTTGAATTCACGCGGCAGCAAAGGGAAATCTTTATCGAAACGATTGCCCGAGCTAAATGGCTACCCGCCGAAAAGCTGCTGATACACGCAGACAATAGCGCTGGGATCTCCACATTCGCTCCTGACAGTATCTACAACGCAGCCCGAATCGGGCTATTGCAATTCGGCATTCGACCTTATCCGGAATCCATGCTCGGCAGGGCTGAAACGACACCGGTATTTCAATTCAAGTCCCGAATCGGCATCACCAAGACGCTGCCGGCTGGAGCCAGTATTAGCTATGGCAGGACATGCATTTTGAAACGGGAAAGCCGCATTGCCATCGTTTGCGCAGGCTACGGAGACGGCGTTCCTCTTCAACTGAGCAATCGCGGCGAAGTCATTATCCACGGTCAACGCTGCCCAATCCTAGGCAGGGTCACCATGGATCAAACGATTGTGGATGTCACCGAGATCGGTCAATCGGTCGCTAGCGGAGACCCCGTAACGATAATCGGCTCGCAGGACGATTCGGAAATCCGCTTGGAAGAATTCAGCGAATGGGCCGACACGATTCCCTGGGAGGTGCTGTGCTCGGTAACAAAGCGCGTGCCCCGCATTTACCGAACAGCGATCCAGTCCGGCTAAGCCAGGGATCACCCGAAATGGACTGCGCTTGCTTGCAATCCATTGTTTACACCGGTCCGATGAAGCCTAAGGGTATCTAAAGATGGCCAAATTGCGCGACGAGATCGTTTTTGTCTGCACAGCGAATACCTGCCGAAGCCCAATGGCGGCCGGGCTTTTCAAGCATGCCCTCGAAGCGCAACCTGAGCCCCTTAGATCGCTCAAAGTTTCTTCCGCGGGCGTTTCTGTCTTCGATCGGCAACCCGCCAACCCGAACTCGGCTCGAGCCATGTCTAAAGTCGGTGTCAATATCGAGGATCATCGTAGCCAGCCACTCACTCCCTCTATGGCCGATTCCGCGCTGGCTTTCTTTGGCATGACCGAGTCGCACTTGGCCTTGCTATCGCTCCAGATCAAACCGGCTCCAGCCAACGCATTTCTGATGCGGGAATTTATCGGCGATGGAACCAGTATCGCCATCCCCGACCCTTTCGGAATGAATCTATCCGCCTATGAAGCTTGCCGAGACAGCATGGTCGAAGCGGTTCCATCGCTTTTAAAGGTCGTCGAACAGCTGTATGAGGCACAGCTACCATCGCGTACTGAAGATATCTAGGAACATACGAATCCTTTCGGTTCCATCGAATTCGACGTATGAAACGATCATTATCCGAAAATTTGCGGCGGTCTTTGGGCGACCACAAGTCTCCCGAGGTCAATCTGCAGACCATTGTCGACAATGTTGAAGAGCAGGGCTTTGGCCTTCTGCTCATGGTCCTGTCGCTACCCAGCGCGCTGCCTATTCCCGCAGCCGGCTACTCGACTCCATTCGGGATCCTTTTTATCGCTCTCGGGTTGCAGATGCTAGCCGGTCGGAATCGGCCCTGGCTACCTAAATGGGCGGCCAAGCGAAATTTATCGCGAGCCTTTGCTGAGAAAGCCATTGGCGGAGCAGCCCGCTGGCTGACTAAAATCGAGAAGCTCGTTCATCCTCGTCTCAAGTGGATTAGCAGCCCATTCGGCTCTCGTTTCATGAGTTTCGTCGTTGTCGTTATGGCTATTCTGATGACGCTTCCCATTCCAACAACCAATACTTTCCCAGCAGCCGTTATCTTCCTAATCGGAGTGGGTCTCTCCGAAGAGGATGGGCTATTCTGCATGGGAGCGACGGCCCTCGGGGTGTTCGCTATTGCCCTGTACGCGTTTGTGATCTATATCCTGGTCACCCAGGGAATGGAGGGCGTGGGAAACTTGAAGGTATGGATCAAGGGACTGTTTTAATCCAATTGCGAAAAAGAGTGATCAGATCATACCGCATACTGTTTGTCTCGATGCGGCAAAGAGCCGACTAAAGGCAGTGGGACATAGCGGCGTAGGGCCGCTTCTGGATCGCCCGACCAGAGCCTCTAGACGGTATCAGAAAAGGGCTGGCTAAGATTTCGACAATGCTTGGAGCGCCTCCAAGTACGCCTCTGGTTCCCAAGCGCTCTTGTCTGAGCGAAGTAAGATTTCTCCCTCTTGATCGATCAAAACTGTAGCCAGGCTGTGCATAATCGTATCCACTTTTTCGATAGCGGTGACCCCGTACGCTCTCAATAATTGGGCGGTTGCGGGCTTAGGCCCGGTAACGAAATAGAAATCATCCCCAGAGATGCCATATGCGTCGGCGTATTGCCTCAGCACGCCCGGCGTGTCGAACTCAGGATCCATTGAAACAGAAACGAAATTCACCGGCAATCCAGCATCATTGGCCAGCTTCTGCAGCCGCCCCATCTTGGATGTCGACAACGGACACATATTGGCGTCGGGACAGCGGGTGAATATGAAATTCATGACCAAGGGCTTGCCTCGCAAATCGTCGGAAGTGACGACATTCCCTCGATGATCGAGAAGGGCAAAGTCCGCGGCTTCATCACCTTCACCCAAATACCTGCCTACCGGAAGCTCCTTGAGTTGCTTCTGCAGGCGCTCATTGTACTCCTTTAGATCGCGGGCATCTTCTTCGTCCAGCGGCCAAATTCGCTTTAACTCAAACCCGCCTTCTTCATCCCGCAACATACGAGCCTTGATCCGCTGACCAACTGCGGCGTTCAGCCAATCGCCTTCCGAAACGCTGAAATCCATAGTCATGGCCGGCATGAACCCAGGAATGTCCTCGTGGGCGACTTTCAAAAGAGAGTTCGCCTCGTCGATAGCTTTGATTTCGCCAACTAGCAAATACCCTTCCTCATCGCCCGCACCCAATTCCAGATTTGGCTCGGATGGGCTACATCCAATCAATATCAGAAGAGATAATACTAGGGCGAAATACCGCTTAAGAATAACATTCGCGCCGCTTATATATTCTGGAAATAAACGCATAAACTGGAATTCACGTAAACAATTCTTAGTGACTTATTGCAATTCTCAACGACATGCAGCCACAATCAGAAGTCAGAGCTACACCTGTCTATAAGCCGATCTTGTTTTGGTTCGGCTTTGGAACCTTGGTGTGGATCGCGTTTCTGCTCTACGCAGGCGGCTTCACTACAAGCATCCGAGCTGGTATGGCCTTCCTCGATTGGCCCCTGTCCAACGGATCAATCAATCCCGAAGGCTGGCTAGAAAACGAAGACATGCTAGCGGAACATAGCCATCGGCTGCTCGGGGCCGTTATGGGGCTTCTTTCCATCGCGCTCTGCGCCACCGCCTATCTGGTCAAGGGGTCGCAAGAACTTAAGAAGCTTGGAGTTGGACTCGTCATTCTAGTCGTTACTCAAGGGCTTCTCGGAGGCTTGAGAGTGAAATTGGACACCCTTAACCTGCAAATCGACCACAATCTTTACGCTCAAACCTTCGCCGTCATCCACGCCACTCTAGCTCAGATATTCCTCTGCACCCTGGTCGCCTTCGCCGTGATGGCCAGCCGATCGTGGATTGATAAGTCCGCCGGATTTCCCTCGCCTCCAGGACGGGTAGTCAGCTATCTGGGTATCACCGCCTGCCTGACACTTGTCCTCCAATTGATTGTCGGGGCGGTTATGAGACATAGCTACGCAGGCCTCGCTATCACCTCATTCCCTTACAGCCATCCGGCCGGATACTGGATTCCACCAGCCTTCGACTTCAAGGTGGCTATCCATTTCGCTCACAGAATCGGAGCCATCGTTGTCACAGGAGCTGTACTCGCCTTTGTGATCCGCATTTTGAAGGATCGCTCTGCCTGGAAAGCGATGAAATTCTCTGTCTTTTCGCTAATATCTCTGCTGGGAATCCAAATCTATCTCGGCGCCCTAACAATTTGGACGGTTAGAAACCCCCACGTAGCCACCTTTCACATGCTAAACGGGGCCTTCCTTTTGGCGGTTTGTTGGATGATGACATTACGGAGCTTGAAATTTCGCTTGGATGCTCCAGTGGTAACGGCGTCCTCCTCCAAAGAAACCGCAAAGCTCGGAGATCTGGACACCGCTAAACGCGCATGAGCTTCAAAGAAAGCAACAGTCTAAGCACCGCTAACGAACTCGTCGTGCCTTCGAGCAGCAAAACCATATCTTGGTCGGGCTATTACGAACTCACCAAGCCACGCCTCAGTTTGCTTTCCGTGATCACGGCCCTGGTGGGCTACCTGGCCGCGATGCCGGCTCAGGATTGGGCAACGCTGTTCCACTTCTGTTTTGGCACCGCCCTCTGCGCAGGGGGAGCTGCCACCTTGAATCAATGGTTTGAGAGAGAGCAAGATTCAGTGATGGAGCGGACACGGACCCGCCCGATTCCGACTAACCAAATTTCCCCGCAAGCCGCTCTCGCTTTTGGCCTCACTATTTCAATATTAGGTTCCCTGCAGCTCTGCTTCGGAGCTAATCCCTTAGCCGGCTTGCTAGGGGCTGCGACTATCGCCAGCTACGTTTGGATCTATACTCCCATGAAGCGGGCTACCCGGTGGGCCACGGAATTTGGGGCCATACCTGGCGCCATTCCTCCACTAATTGGCTGGGCCGCTGCCGAGGGTTCGATCTCGACATTAGGGTGGATCCTTTTCGGCATTCTCGCGATTTGGCAGATACCGCATTTCATGGCCATTGCCTGGCTATACCGCGACGACTATCAGCGCGGCGGATTTCCAATGCTGTCAGTTCTCGACCAAAGCGGTAATCGCGTAGCCCGATGGGCCCTCGCCAACACGATCGCTTTGATCCCCATGAGCCTCGCCCCATTTTTCCTTGGATACTGCCAATGGATCTACGGCGCAGTAGCCACCCTCTTCGGTATCTGGTTCCTGATCCGAGCGATCGCTTTCACTCGCTCTCAAAACAGAGAGGTCTCAGCCAAACGGCTTTTCCTGAATTCAATTCTCTACCTTCCAGCAGTATTTTTTAGCCTGGTCATAGATCGCTGGATACTAGGCGCATAGAGAGTAACCCTACACAATAATGGAAACCGAAAGCATCCCGGCCCTGAACGCCCTACTGAACACCATCGCTACCGTTCTGATCATCTCAGGATTGGTCTGCATCAAAAAGGGCAAGGAGAAAGCCCACCGTTCACTAATGACGGCTGCCCTAGCTGTGTCCGTCTGCTTCCTCGTTGGCTACGTCTACCATAAGTGGTCCGTCGATTGGCAAAACCGTTCCATCGGAGTCGATGGAATTATTCGCAGCGTCTATTTTGTAATGCTGCTTACCCACGTTCTTCTGGCCATGGCCATTGTGCCGCTGGTATTGCGGGTGTTTTTTCTCGCCATAAAGGGCCGCTTCGAGAGCCACAAGCGCTGGGCCCGCTGGACTTATCCAATCTGGCTTTACGTGTCGGTTACCGGGGTTCTCGTCTACTTCTCGATTTATGTTTGGTTTCCGCCTCCAGCATCCTAGGATTTCCAACCCCGCTCTATGTCTTGGGAAATCCTTTTTGTTTTCGCCCTTCTGGCCCTCGCTCTAGCCAGCTTTGTGTGGGAAAAGCTGCCGCCCGACGTCACCGCCCTTTCTCTCTTCGCCATCCTCCTATTAACGGGTATTCTCCCTTCCGAGAAAGCCTTTTCCGTCTTTTCTAATCCCGCTCCCCTCACCGTGGGAGCTATGTTCATCATCAGCGCCGCTCTCGACAAGTGTGGGGTTATCGATCGACTGGCAATGGGCTTACAGGGACTCTCCCGTTTTAGCTACCGGCCCTTTCTGCTATTCATTTTGCTCATAGCCGGCACGGTTTCCGCGTTTATCAACAACACTCCAGTCGTTGTCGTCATGCTGCCAGTGGTCCTAACCCTGTCTAAGAAAGTAGGCGTTACAGGATCCAAAGTTCTCATTCCGCTATCTTATGCCTCCATTCTTGGCGGCACTTGCACCCTCTTGGGCACTAGCACGAATATTATCGTTAGCGGCGTCGCTCAGTCGGCCGGCGAACGACCGATGGGCATGTTCGAATTCGCCCTGGTCGGTCTTCCTTTATTCCTTTCTGGCATTATTTATTTGATAGTCTTCGGCAACAAGGTGCTGCCAGTCCGCGAGACGCTTACCTCCATCCTCTCGGAAGAGGAACGCAGGGAATATATTACCGAAGCCTTCGTGAATCACGATTCACCCGTTATCGACAAGAGCCTCGGAGAATCTGGACTGCTTAAGATGAAAGGCATCCGAGTCATCGACATCGTTCGCTCCGGATCTTCCCTGCAAACCCGCTTAAATGAAATCGTTCTGGCCGAGGGTGATCGCCTAGTCCTTGCCTGCCACGCCTCCGGATTGGCAAAAGCCCGGAGTATCGA
Source organism: uncultured Opitutaceae bacterium (assembly GCA_964404745.1). Taxonomy (GTDB): domain Bacteria; phylum Verrucomicrobiota; class Verrucomicrobiia; order Opitutales; family Opitutaceae; genus Pelagisphaera. The sequence goes on along the minus strand of CAYOLG010000005.1, from coordinate 107,201 downwards.
GGGACTCGACCTAGCCAGCGAAATGAATCTCGGCCTAGAGCAAATTGCCGCCCACGAGGGAATGATGGTAGAAGGCATCCTCGGCCCCAATTCGGAAATCCTCGGCAAAACTATTGAGGAGGTAAACTTTCGCCAGCGATTCCGCATGGTGGTGCTGGCAGTGCATCGAAAAGGGAAAAACGTTAAAGACAAGATCGGTTCCCTGCGTCTCGAATTCGGCGATACGCTTCTTCTCTTGGGCACTGACAATGCAATTCAAAACCTGCGAGCCAGCGAGGACATTATCCTCATGACCGACAACGCCATCCAATCGAAAACCTCCAAGTGGAAGATTGGAGTCGTTTTGGCAGCCATCGCTGGCATCGTCATTTCAGCCTCCACCGGGATTGCTCCCATCGCCGTGAGCGCAATCGTTGCCTGCGTCGTCCTGTTCGTCACCAACTGCATACGCCCGAAAGAGGGATATGGAGCGGTGCAATGGAATCTCCTCTTCATTATTTACGGTATGCTGGGAATGGGCTTAGCCATGGAGGAGACCGGCGCTTCGCTTTGGCTGGCGGAAAGCTTGACCGGCACCGTTACCGGCTTCGTAGCCCCTGGTTGGCAACCGTATATCATGCTGGCCTGCGTCTACCTGATAACCAACCTGCTTACCGAATCCCTTTCTAATAATGCCGCAGCCGTGCTCATGGCCACTTTAGCTATCGGAATCGCCGAATCGCTCGGAGTCAGCATGCGACCGTTTCTTTTCGCCGTCGCCATCGCGGCCTCTTCAAGTTTCGCCACGCCGATCGGATATCAAACCAATACCTACGTCTATGGGGCAGGTGGATATCGGTTTTCCGATTTTACGAAAGCAGGCCTACCGCTAAATGCGCTATGTTTCCTGATATCCGTTTTCTTGATACCATTGGTTTGGGAATTCTAATTTAGCGACCCGTCGCCTCAATCATCGCCTCATAAACGGCAGGCGATGCCGCCAAATACCCGAATGGCTCGCTATTCACGTCGAATGAACTCAACGGGAATGGATTGGGAACGAAATACCGAACTTTGCCGCCCGCCGCCTCTATCATAGCAATCCCTGCAGCAATGTCCCACGTATTCACTCTGTGGGCAATAACTCCATCCAACCAACCAGCAGCCACATAGGCGAGCTGTATGGCGCTGCTGCCAAAATTTCGAATCTTAAAACGCATCTGCAAGGCTAGATCGTCCTCTGCGCTACTCACCGAACCGCAATGCTGGGCACCGATAATGCTTTGGGCAGACGGCGGCGCATCCGAGAGACTACTTTCCCGTTCGTCGACGAATATCCCTCGACCCCGACCACCCTCAATAAGAGATTGGGACATGTGGTCGTAAACAAAGCCGTAAACGGGCATGCCTGCATCGAGCAGAGCCACGGAAATGGAGCAGGAGGGAATCCCTCTGGCAAAATTGTTAGTACCATCGACAGGATCAACGAGCCAGGTAAACCCATTGGACACGGAAACCTGCAAAGAATGAGGATCCAATTCTTCGCTCAGAAACAAATCGTCGCTAAATCGATCGCCTAACCCGGATTCTAGTGTTCGGGATATCGTGAAGTCCGCTTCCGTCACCCGGGACCCATCCGGCTTCCATTGGCTGTCCACTTTCCCAAAATAGCGGGCAAAGGTCTCTGCTTGCCCTTTCACCAAATCTCGCCCGAAGGCGATTCTTTCGTCTAGTCCTCCACTCATTCTTCAGAACCTGCGGAACATGCTTCCGACAAGGAAGCCAAAACGTGCGACGATTCTAAACAAGTATTACCACACGCAAAAGGCAGGGAGGATCGGCCCGATCCTCCCTGCCTCAATCAATCTAGGATCGCAGTTTCCAGATCGCTTCGCACTTTGTCAGCAACCTTCGAAAGGCTTCTGGCGTGACCGCCTGTTTGGGATCATCACCCAAACCGGTAACCGGATCGATGTTCGCCTCAATGCAAAGGCCATCGGCTCCGTAAGCAACGGCCGCCATCGAGCTGGCCTCCACATAAACCGCTTTACCCACCGAATGGGAGGGATCCACTACAACCGGAGCCCAGGTTTTCTCTCTAAGCAGTGGAGTGATCGACTCGTCTGGGTGATTTCGGTAGCCTTCTAGGTTGGGCAAGGTGCCTCGAGGGCAAAGCAGCACGTTAGGATTCCCGAAATTAACAATATACTCGGCCGCCGAGATAAACTCGTTAATGGGCCCAATATGGCGCCCTCGCTTAAGGAGCACGACTGTATCCGTTCCAGCGACAGCTTGCCCCACAGCTCTGAGAAGCGAATAGTTAAGCGCGTTGCGCGTTCCAATCTGCAACATGTGAACACCAACCTCCATAGCTAGCTCCAAATTCCGTTCATCCATCACTTCCGTGTTCACCGGAAGCCCGGTCCGTCTCGAACCCTCCATGAGAATCTCCAATGCCTTGTCGTCACCCTGGTAGGAATACGGATTGGTTCGCGGCTTCCATACCCCGCCCCTAAGCCCATGGGCGCCCGCTTCTTTTAGAGCCTCCGCTGTTTCGTAAAAACGATTCGGATCCTTTGGGTCAATCGTGCACGGTCCAGCGATCGCCAAACAGCGCTCCCCGAGCGTTACACCTCCGAAAACGGTCTTATGATTCTTAAGCTCCGATCGAATATCGAGCAGTTTGTGGGGAGACTGAATCGTATCCACACGATCGATATACTCGAGTCCTTCTATACGGTTTATGAGAAGCTCGTGTCTTTCGTCGCCAAGTATGGCGTAGATACTTTGAACCGCCCCTTCAATCACTTGGATTTTGCAACCGAACTCCTCTACTATCCGCTCCACTTCCGCCAACTGATTATCGGAGAGTTTAGGGTTTTTGGGAATAATCATTTCAATTTCACTCTATCAGTCCAACAATCCTTTACAACCGTCATCAATGAAAAAGGGCATTGCTCCTAGAAGGCTATCTCAGTTTCGTTGGCAACAATTTCGCGGAGCGATTGCCGCTTGCGCATCAGGTCTACGCTGCCATCCAGGCGAATGAGAGCTTCCGGACATTCCGGGAAGGAATTGTAGTTCTTGGTCGCCATCGATGAGCAGTAAGCCCCTACACCCCCAATGACGACTAAGTCTCCAATTCTGGCCTCCGGCAGGATTCTGGGATGGAGCGCTTCGGGATCGGCAGGAGCTGGCGTGAGAATGTCACCGGACTCGCAGCAGTGGCCCACGACAATATAAGACTTCTCAGCTCTCTTTTCGCCCGTTGGAGACAGCAGCTGGATCTCGTGCTGGGAACCGTACATGGAAGGACGCGTATTTTCCGTCATCCCCGAATCTAGCTTGATAAAATCGTAGCCGCCTTCGCCCGTGCTAGCCAGGTCCTGAACGCTGGACAGCAGAACGCAACTGTTGGCCACCAAGTAAGTGCCCGGCTCGACCTCCAAATGAATTTTGCGTCCCGTCGCCTCGGCGAACGCTTCAAACGCATGCTTCATAGGATTGCCAATCATCTGCAGATCAGTGGTCTTTTCGCCGGCAATTCTGCCCACCTTGTAACCGCCGCCCAGATTCAAATGGGTCGCGTCTTCGAAATACCGAACCATGTCGAGGCTGAGAGAAACGGCTCGTATCCAAACTTCAGGATCGCTTCCGCTTCCAATATGGGTATGGATTCTGAATACGTTAAGACCGTATTTTTCCGTTAGCGTTTTCGCATCCGACTTGCTTTCATGCCAAATCCCAAAGCTGGATGCGGGCCCACCGACGTTCGTCCGATTCGTTCCGCCAGAACCCAAACCTGGATTGAATCGCAAACCAACCTGCGTATTTGGAAATCGTTTACCATACTTTTCCAATTGGTGAAGTGAACAGGCATTAACGCTCATCCCCTTCTCAACTAGGGCGGCGAGCGAATCGCCATCAGGGAATTCCTGAGTGCTCAAGGATATATCCGAGGCTTCGTATCCAGCCATCAGGGCTCTTTCCGCCTCGTAAATCGAACTGGCATCGATCTTTAGACCCTTTTTCTTGAAGAGCCGGAGTATGTTGGCGTTCGGGCAAGCCTTCATGGCAAACCGGGCCGTCAAACCGTAGGCATTAGGAAAAGCCAAAACCTGATCCGCCGCCATCCTCAAGGAAGTCTCGTCGTAAACGTAGCACGGGGTTCCGAATTCGCGGGCGATTTTGTCCGCTAGTTTCCTGTCGATAAAGTTAGTGGTGAGCATGTCAGCTGTATAATGCAAGGATCTAACTGCAAAGCGTTATGGATCAGGGCATCCAAGGATACTTGGAAAAGTCTGGTTTGCGCTTGTCGAGAAACGCTTGCTTCCCTTCGGCCCCTTCTTCGGTCATGTAGTAAAGATAAGTGGCGTTTCCCGCGAGCTCCTGAAGGCCCGCTTGCCCATCTAGGGCGGCGTTGAAAGCCGACTTCAAGCATCGAATGGCTGTCGGGCTTTTCTCGGCAACTTCCAACGCCCACTGCACCCCTTCCGACTCGAGCTCTTCCACCGGTACAACCTTATTTACCAATCCCATATCCAAAGCCTCCTGTGCATTGTATTGCCGGCATAGATACCAGATCTCTCTCGCTTTCTTTTGGCCCACGATGCTCGCCAAATAGCTCGCTCCCAATCCTCCGTCGAAACTGCCCACTTTGGGGCCAGTCTGCCCGAATACAGCGTTGTCGGCTGCGATAGACAGATCGCAAATCACATGCAAAACATGCCCGCCGCCAATGGCGTATCCAGCAACTAAGGCAATAACTACTTTCGGCATGGAGCGAATTAATCGCTGAAGGTCCAAGACATTCAATCTGGGCACCCCATCGTCGCCCACGTACCCGGCATGCCCTCGAACGCTTTGATCGCCGCCCGAGCAGAACGCGTATTTGCCATCGGTATGAGGGCCCGCTCCCATCAGGAGCACAGCTGCAATCGATTGATCCTCGCGCGCATCGCAAAAAGCCTCATACATTTCGAACACCGTCTGCGGACGGAATGCATTCCTTTTCTCTGGCCTATTTATCGTAACTTTAGCGACAGCTCCCCACTTTTCGTAGACAATGTCTTCGTATTCTTTTGCCTTCGTCCATTCAGGATTGATCATGCCCGGCAGTTTGCGAGTCGCCGCCAACCGCGCAAGCCTCGGTTTCCCAGTAATCCTATTCAACCCTTGGACTCGCTAGAAAGGGGTCGAAATCCTCTGGGGGCGGGGCCTCCAGATTCAACTTCTCCTCGGAAGCCGGATGGTCGAAGGCCAATCTGGCAGCGTGCAGCATCACTCGCTTCGGCTCCATCGGTAGATCCGCCAGAGGCCGATATCCATAGATTCGGTCGCCCAGGATAGCGTGCCCAATACTCATCAGGTGAACTCGAATTTGATGAGTCCTTCCCGTGTGAATACGGCAACGCAATAGCGAGTAACCCAGACGAAATCGTGCCTCGGCGACCCAATCCGTCCTGGCCTCCCTACCGTGATCGCCCTGGCAAACTCTCATTTTATGCCTTTGAGCGGGGTTTCTTTCGATATTCTTGCGAATCGAGCCGCTAAAGAGTTTCGGCACGCCCGTCACGAGAGCGAGATATTCTTTAACTATCGTTCGAGACCGAAAGCTCTCCCCCAACGCCCGGTACGCCTCATCCGTTTTCGCGGCGACGATCAGGCCACTCGTTTCTCGGTCCAAGCGATGAACGATGCCAGGCCTATCCTCTCCGCCCAGCAAACTCAACTTGCCCTTGCACAAGAAATGCAATCCATGCGCCAACGTCGGCTCCGGCTTTCCCGCTCCAGGATGCGTCACCAAGCCAGCCGGCTTATTTACCACGATCAAATCGTCGTCTTCGTACACCGGCTGCAATCCGAGATCGATGGGGCCCATGGCTAAGGATTCCACAGCTGGCAATTCGAATAGGACCCGATCGCCCGCCGCAATCAATTGCTTCTTGGTTGCAGACTCTCCATTTACCTCAACCAGACCGGCATCTAGGGCTCGCTGAAAATCAGTTCGACTGATCTCCGGATTCGCCTGCGCCAAATAGCGATCCACTCGCATCTTGCGGGCCCCTTCCGGGACCACGAGTTCTGTAGGGCTCTTTTCCAAGTCAATCAGTGAAGATAGCGTCGATCTCCTCTATAAATCCCCTTTTCAAGCCATCATCCATACGAGCGTATCGAAATCCGTTTTTAGCGATCTCCGCTACCCGTAAAGGGCTCAATCCGATTCGGGACGCCAAGGTTTCGAATTCCTCCGTAATCGTATTGGCAAAACACAAGGGGTCATCCGTGTTCACCGTGCATACCACTCCCTTCTCAACGTATTCACGCATTGGATGCTCTTCGATACGATCTACCACTTTAAGTTTCTCGTTACTGATCGGGCACATATCCAGGATAATTCCCTCATCCACAATTCGGGAGACCAACTCAGGATCTTCTTTTGCCCGGACTCCATGCTGGATACGCTCGGCTCCTAAAACATCCAAAGCCTCCCTGATCTTCTCCGGTCCTCCGAACTCCCCTGCATGCGCTTTAACGATCTTTCCAGCATCTTTGCATCGCCTCCAAACCGGAGCAGCCCAAGACTCCAATTCTAGCCACTCCTGGCCATGCATATCGATGCCGTCGAGATCGTCCCAGGCATGAAGCGAGTCAATGATCGGAGCCATAACGCTCGTGTATCCATCCCGAGTTAGCCCCCCTATGACCTTGACCTCCAAGCCTTCCGGAGCAGCCGATTTGATTGCGCTAATCAACTCGTGCCCATCCGAACCTGTAAATTCGATTATGGCCAAGTGAAGGCTGGTCTCCAGATACCGAACATTCTGTTCAAACAGGTCTGCAAAGATGCGTTTGCAAGCTTCATAATATCGCTCTGGCCCCGTGTACCAAGCTACCGCATGATCCACTAGCAGCGTTTCGAACTCCACGAAATTCGGATAGAGATAGCTAGGCTCCCTAAATGGCGGATATTCTGGAAAACGTTTGGGATCCAATTCGCGCAGCAGATCGTAGGGCAAAGCCCCTTCGATGTGAAGATGCGTTTCTGTCTTTGGAATTCGCCTGATCCGCTCCTGTAGCGCTTCTGGCCCAATAGCTAAGCTCATATAAACCTGAAATTCAGGAACTCGCCCCTAGAAGGCTTTCTGGATTCAGAGATTCGAGATCTTCCCCCACGAATATGCCGTCTTTTCGAATGAGCTCGCCATCAAACCAAATCTCCCCCCCACCGAATTCTTCGCGTTGGATGCAGACCATATCCCAATGCACTTGCGACTTGTTTCCGTTGTCAGCGTCCTCGTATGCCTGACCCGGAGTGAGGTGGAAAGATCCAGAAATCTTTTCGTCGAAGAGAATGTCCCTCATGGGCTCGCGAATATGGGGATTAAATCCGATCGCGAATTCGCCAATGAATCGGGCTCCGATATCGGAATCCAAAATCTCATTCAAACGCTCGGTATTGCTCGATCGGGCATCGACAATCTTGCCTTTTTTGAACTCCAAGCGAATATTGTCGAAGGAAACGCCTTGGTAAACCGTTGGAGCATTGTATTGGATGACCCCCTCCACGCTATCTCGAATGGGACAAGAGAACACCTCCCCATCCGGAACATTGTGAGTTCCCACACAGGGAATGGCCGGAATCCCTTTCATCGAGAAACGCAGATCCGTTCCATTACCCTTGATCTCCACTTCATCGGCTTCAGTCATGAGCTCGGCCAAGCGATTGCTTCCCTCTTTCATCCGACCGTAATCCAAGTTGCAGACTTTGAAAAAGAAGTCCTCGAATGCCTCCGTGCTCATCATCGCCTGCTGAGCCATGGACGGCGTCGGCCACCGCAAGACAACCCACTTCGTATGGTTCACCCGCCAATCCAGCACGGGCTTCATGACTTCCGAAACCATTTGAATTTGTTCAGCGGATACATCGGAAGACTCGAAAATGTTTTGAGATCCTCGAAGAGCGATGTAAGCATCCATGGATTTCATTCGCTGCAACTCCACGGCTCCCTGGATGCGCATTTGATCCTCAGTAGCCTCCAATACGATCTCCCTCGAGATTCGGGCGTGATTCAAATTCACATAGGGAACCGCCCCGCGCTCCCTCACCGATCGGAGTAACTCGATAATCATTTCGTCCGGCACGTCAAAGGCATCGATAAGAGCCTTTTCTCCTGGCCGCAAACGGGTCGAATAGGAGGTCAAATTTCGGGCGAGCTGAGAATATCTTGGGTCTGTCATCTTCTTTCTCTACAAACAGCTTTTCTTCAGGTTGCAAGAACCCAGGGTCAAATCAATTGGAGTTAAGCAAGCTTGTTTATCGCCAGACTTTCTCGCAGCGCGCCCGAAAAACAAATCTTGGATACAGCCGCATCAAAGTCCTCTACCCCTCGTAGAATCTCGATTTCCAAGCGCAAAAAGTAGAGCGGCAGAGGAAAGTTCTGATCCTCCGGGATGCGAACCGCATCCTTTTCTGTGGTCACGATAAAATCCAAGTCAGCATCAACCGCCTCTTTAAAAATCTCTCCCAATTCGCCGGCATCGAACCGATGGTGGTCCAAAAAGCGTTTGGTATAAAGCAAATTCGCCCCGAAACCCCGGAGAAATCCTTCGAAGCTCTCCGGAACCGCAATACCGCTAAACGCCCCAATCCGTTTTTGCAGCAAATCATCCAAAGGCAGCCGACCCTCCCCGTTGACCTGTTGCAGATATTGCGGCTTGTGGGCGCATTCGATGATGTCGATCCCTGGATTGTGCTTTTGAATCAGGGCTTCCAGTTCCGGATCCGGCTCCCCGTCGGACTTGGTCAGAAAAATGTAGGAGGCCCGTTTAATGTGGCGAATCGGCTCTCTCAGAATTCCCCTCGGCAATAGATGGCGATTCCCGAATGGATTGCTCTTGTCGATCAACAATAGATTGAGCCTGCCTTTGAGTGGCAGATACTGAAACCCGTCATCCAAAACAAGAGTATCGCACCCAAACTTTTTGATGGCATAGGTTCCGCTCTTTACTCGATCCTTGTCCACCAGGACAATTATCCCGGGCAAATTCCGGGCCAGCATGTAGGGCTCATCGCCCGCGAATTCAGAATTGAGAAGCACCTTTTCACCATCGCTAACCACTTTCGGCGGGAGGGGATCCCCTCCCGACACCCAGGATCGCCACAGCTTCTGGAAAACTGATTCCCGGGCTAAATCCTTGCTCATGTATCCGCGGCTGAGAATCGCAACCCGCCGGCCCTGTTGCTGGAGCGATCGGGCGAATTTTTCCACGACCGGAGTCTTTCCCGTGCCTCCCACCGTGAGGTTTCCAACAACCACCACTAAACACCCCAAAGGCTGGTCCTTAAGGATACGCTTTCGGTAAAGAAAGAAGCGTAATCGCGCGAGAAATCCGAATATCACGGAAAGGGCATACAAGAAGCAGCCGAGCGCGAAGGCTCGCTTTCCGCGGCGGCGATCGTAGAACACACCGACAGCGAACTCTTCTAACTGAGACAGCCGCTTCTTAAATTTGGAAATTGCCATGCAAACGGATCGTCAATCGAAAAGACTCGGGAATATGGAGCGATTCTGCTCCACTTTACGAGAGGAAAACGTCGCACTTCGAATCAACCGTTTATTTCACCGGCTAGAACTGGCCGCCGGAAAATTGTACTTGCCAGAACCCTGCCTGCGCTACATCGACGCGATTCCAATGCCTTGGAGAGAGCAGAAACGAGAAGTTTGGGTACCTCGCCGGATGGAAATACCCCATTCCTGCGAGCCATACGTCCTATCGGGAATCAAACTATAAAAACCAACTTTCACTCGTTTATGAAGTCCCTTATTATCGCTGAAAAGCCAAGTGTCGCTCAAGATCTCGCCCGGGCGTTGGGCGGCAAGTTTGAGAAAAAGGACGACTATTTCGAGAGCGGCGAATACGTGATCACCTCGGCCGTCGGCCATATCGTCGAACTATGTATGCCGGAAGACTACGACAAAAAAGACGCCTTCTGGAGATTGGCCAGCCTTCCGATCATACCCTCGAAATTTAAGCTCAAGCCGATTGATAAAACCGAATCCAAATTCAAGGCCGTCAAGCAACTCATCAATCGCAAAGATGTCGACACGCTGATCAACGCTTGCGACGCCGGGCGCGAGGGCGAACTGATCTTCAACTACGTCTACAGGCTAACTAAAAGCAAAAAGCCGGTTAAGCGGCTCTGGATGCTCTCGATGACGCCGACAGGCATTCGAGAAGCTTTCGACAATCTCCGGGATGGGGAAGAAATGGCCCATCTAGCCGAAGCGGCCACCTCCCGCTCCGAAGCTGACTGGCTGATTGGCATCAATTGCACGCGAGGGGTCACCAAGCGCCTCTACGGCTCTCGGGCCGGAAACGTGGCCGGAGTTGGCCGGGTGCAAACTCCCACATTGGGAATGGTCGTAAGACGGGAGCGGGAGATCGAGCAATTCAAGCCAAGAGACTACTGGAGAATCGTCGCCAATTTTTCCCTAACTAATGGCGAATATGAAGGGGCTTATCAAAAACCCGACTTCAAGAGATCCGACGACGAACACGATCGCGTGGACCGACTTTGGAACGAGAGCGACGCCAAACAGGTTATCGAGTCGCTAGAAAAGGCCGATAAAGCCGTTGTCAGTGAAATAACGAAAAAATCTAGGCAATCCGCGCCTCGCCTTTACGATCTGACGACGCTTCAACGCGAAGCCAATAATCGATACGGATTCTCCGCTCGAAGGACACTTCAGCTCGCTCAGGCTCTTTATGAGCGGCACAAGATGATCACATATCCGAGAACGGATTCCAAAGCCCTTCCCGAGGATTATCCGGAAACCTGCGCCGAAACTCTGAAAAATCTGGGCGACGGTCTCGACACTATCGCTAAAAAGGCTGTATCCAATAATTGGATAAATCCTACAGACAAGCGGGTCTTCAACAACAAGCATGTTTCTGATCACTTCGCGATCATACCGACAGCCGAAAACCGCAAAAAGCTCAAAGACGATGAGGCCAAGATCTTCGACATGATCGCCCGGAGATTCATCGCTGTCTTCTATCCGTCTGCTGAATACAACGTGACTACCCGCCTCAGTGAAGTGGACGTTCACGTCTTTAAAACCGAGGGCAAGGTTCTGGTTTTTCCTGGATGGCTGGAGGTATATGGAAAATCGACCGAAGGCATCGGCGAGAAAACCCTGCCAGCAATCAGCGAAAAGGATGGCGCTCCCAGCATCGCCCGAATCGCCAATTTCGATTCCGTCCACGAACAAACCAAGCCGCCGCCTCGCTATACGGAAGCCACTTTGCTTTCGGCGATGGAAGGGGCTGGCAAACTCGTCGAGGACGATGAGCTGGCGGACGCAATGAAGGACACCGGCCTCGGAACGCCCGCTACCCGATCAGCCATAATCGAACGACTGATCGCCGAACGCTATATAGAGCGAGACCACCGCAATTTGGCGCCCACGCCTAAAGCGGAAGTGCTGCTGGACTTTCTTTCAGCCGTTAAGGCGGAAGCATTAACGGAACCGACTCTCACGGGAGAATGGGAATACAAATTGCGCAAAATTGAAGAAGGGGAGCTCGATAGCGAAACCTTTCTCGATGAGATTGTCTCCATGACTAAAGAGGTGGTGGACAATATCAAGTCGTACGAAGAAACCGAGGACGATTTGGAGCCAACCGATCTGGTTTCCCCCTACAGCAAAGAACCCCTATACGAATCTCTCAGGGCTTATCGAACGAAAGACAACTCCTTCGCTGTCTACAAGGTGGTCGGAAACCGGAAAATGAGCAAAGCGGAGATCCGCGAACTCCTCGAGAAAAAGCGCATCGGGCCCTTGGACGATTTTCGCTCCAAAAGGGGCAAGCACTACAGTGCCTACCTTTATCTCGACGACGAAAGCAAACGGGTGAAATTCGATTTTGGAAACGGAGATTCCGAAAACGGAGAAGTGGATTTTTCCAAAATGACGCCTATAGCAAAATGCCCGCGAACCGGAGGGGATCTTTACGAAACGGCGAATGCCTATATTGTTCGCGCGGTGGATGGCAATGAGGAGAAGACTCCGATCAAGGTTAGCCGCAAAATCCTAGATCGGGAAATCCCCAAAGAACAGGTGTTGAAGCTTCTAGAAACCGGGAAAACCGATTTGCTCGACAAATTCTGGTCCAAGCGAACAAAACGTCCATTCGATGCGTATCTAGTTCTTCAAGACAACGGCCAGACAAAATTCGAGTTTCCTCCTAGAGTGGCCAAAAAGGCGACCAAGAAAGCTGCGGCCAAATCATCATAGCCTCTTGATGACGCCTCGAAAAGCGTAGTAAAATAACTAATTTTCGGGATTGCGCGGATTCCAACTTGCTAGTGAATAATCGCCTGCATACTCCATTCTATATTCATCGGCAACCATGGATATGCTAATCGATCTCCTTTCCTCATCGTGCTCGCCTCGACGGCCCGCCAGATAAAGAGACCTGTAATCTCCGGGATCCTATTTGCCCTGCTGAAGGCAATCAGCATCTACTTCCTGCATGTAAGCGAGCTCGGAGAAACAGCTGGCAACGCAGTGGTCATCAGCATCACCCATTTTACTATCAATAGCGTCCTGGGCTTCGCTGTTGCCTATATCGTCGTTAAGCACTCCAAAAACCCGAAGATGGTGGCGGCGATGACTATCCTATCGATACTCAGCTTCCTCACGCATATCGCGAGCCCAGCCTAAACGTCGCCAATATTTTCCGATAGTCTACTAAAATACATATCCGTTTAACGGATACAAAATATATAGCGAAAAGCGCTATCGGCCGATCGAATACACGCAGAATCCGATCTCCTTCAATTTGCTGGTATCGGCAACGCTCCTTCCGTCGAACAAGAACGCCGGCTTCATCATCTTATCGTAGATCTTTTGATAGTCCAAATCCTTGAATTGGTCCCACTCAGTCAAGATAGCAACGGCATGGGCATCCTCGACTGCGGCGTATGGGTCATCGCATATTTCGATTTGCTCTTTATGCTTGGAGCCGAGATCGCGGTGAACTTGTTCGGGAGCGACTTTCGGGTCGAAAATCGCTAGGCGAGCTTCCTCTTCCAGCAAATCCCGGCCCACGTAGATTGCTGGCGACTCCCTAGTATCGTTCGTATCCTTTTTGAACGCGAAACCCAACAAGGCTATTCGCTTGCCGTTAACCGTATTGAAGAGGGAATTGACGATGCGCGTCGAAAAGCGGCGCTTCTGCCAGTCATTGATTTCGATAACCTTCCTCCAATAGTCAGCCACTTCCGGCAAGCCGAAGTGCTGACATAGATACACAAGGTTCAGCAAATCTTTCTGGAAGCAACTCCCTCCAAATCCTACAGACGACTTCAAAAATTTGGAGCCGATACGAGAATCTTTGCCAATCGCGTAGGCAACTTCGTCCACGTTAGCTTCCGTCGCTTCGCACAAGGCCGAGATCGAATTGATGCTGGAAATACGTTGGGCCAAAAAAGCATTAGCCACGAGTTTTGAAAGCTCAGATGACCAGAGGTTGGTTTTGAGAATCCGTTCTCGATCCACCCAGGTCGCGTAAACGCTGGCGAGCGTTTCCATTGCCTCCTGCCCTTCCTCAGTTTCCTCGCCGCCAATCAGTACGCGATCCGGATTCTCCAAGTCCCGGATGGCTGTCCCTTCCGCCAGGAACTCTGGATTCGAAAGCACTTGGAACGAAATGCCATCAACTGCATTCGCGCTTAGGACAGCCTTGAGCGATTCCGCCGTCCTCACAGGAATTGTGGACTTCTCGACAACGATCTTCGAACTTTCCGAGTGCTCTGCGATATCTCGGGCGCACAGTTCAACGTATTTGAGATCAGCTGCTCGGCCCGCATCGACTCCATAGGTTTTGGTAGGCGTACCCACGCTCACAAAAATGACGTCCGCTTCCTTGATAGCCGTAACCTTATCGGTAGTAAAAAAAAGATTTTTCCCGCGGGCCGATCCCACGATTTCGTCTAATCCAGGTTCAAAGACTGGCAGGGTATCCGAATTCCAAGCAGCAATGCGGTCCTCGTCGATGTCCGCTACGGTAACGGTAACAAGGGGACACTTGTGGGCGATCATCGCCATCGTTGGGCCACCGACATAGCCCGCTCCTAAGCAGCAAATCTTCATTTCAAGGATTCTCTATCTTTGTGCAAACCGTGACGGCAACGAACCGATTGACAAGCGTTTAGACCGCATAGCCATGGGAGTTCCCAACATTTTTACGTACTATCGACGTTCGCGGCCAAGTCTTAAACCGAGCTGTCGATTCGCCTTGCAACAGGCAACCAGCGTCGGGCATCTTACCGCTCCATGAGTCTGCCCTCATGCGAGGATTTTTCAGAACTGGCCCGATCATCCGGCTTTCATGCCGAGACAATTTTCGATACTGCCGCCGGCCCGCTGCTAAGACTGGAGAAATCTAGCGATACGAATCTCGCTGTAGTCCTTATTTCTGCCGGAATACACGGCGACGAACCCGCGCCTGTCACTGCCCTTTACCAACTCGTTGAGAGCGGTTTTTTTTCTGCCGAGTCCTTTAATTGGCGAATCTTCCCCATCCTCAATCCCACCGGTCTTCGCCAAGGAACGCGGGTGAATGCGGAGGGCATCGATCTTAATCGAGACTTTCTCGGCACTCGATCACCCGAAATAAGCGCCTACAAGCGCAGCATTGAGTCGGAGCAGCGCATCGACATGTCTCTAAATCTGCACGAAGACTGGGAAGCCAAAGGGTTTTATCTGTATGCTTTGAGCCCGACCAATGCTGAGGAGAAAGGCCGAGCTATTGTGGAAACCGTTCGCGAGAAGGGACCCATCGAACAATCCGAGCTTATCGACGGGCACCCAAGCAGCAGCGGCGGTCTCATTCTGCCGCTAGAGTTCATAAACGACGACTCGCTTAGCGACGGATGGCCAGAGGCAATACATCTTTATCGAGCAGCCCCTCACTTGCACTTTACCATGGAATCGCCATCCTGCCTTCCCATCGAGACCCGAGTTGGCATGCAGATCGCAGCCGTAAAAAAAGCCGTCAACCTGCTAGCTTCACTAGACACGGATCCGGGATCGTTTGAATAAACCTACCCTCCGCAGCGTCTTAAACTGCAGCTTTGGCGCTGCCAGACATTTAAAAATTGCCGAGATACTTATTCTTCACACGTTTCCTTCCCGATGAGCGATGCGGAATCCAATCAATCGCATGAGCTAGTGGCTCAAGCGCAAAACGGGGATCATCGCGCCTTTGGAAAACTGGTAGAGCTTCACCATGGCCATGTGTACGGCCAAATACTTAGAATGGTTCGCAATCCAGAGGATGCTAAAGAGATCGCTCAGCTCGCCTGGGTCAAAGCCTGGCGGAAAATCGATACGTTCAGATTTGAATCCGCGTTTTCCAGTTGGCTTTATCGCGTTGCTACATTTACCGCGCTCGATGCCATACGGAAACGTAATTCACGCAATGAAGTTAGCATGGACGATGAGGATAACGGCTATCGAGCCGATCAATCTTCATCGGTTGTTGCGCTGCCCGAGCAATTACGCACTCTTGAGCAAAAGGAAATCAAAACCCGATTTCTTGAAGCGCTAGAAGAACTTCCAGAACACCACAAAACCGCTCTTATGCTCAGAGAAAACGAAGGTCTAAGCTATAAAGAGATCGCTAAGAGAACGAACTGCAAACCCGGTACGGTAATGTCGCGCATCTTTAATGCCCGAAAAGCTATCCAATCACACATGAAGGAATTCCTGAAATGACAACCCGATCACTCATCTCCATGGCCCTCATCATAGCCACGCTGCTGGGCCTGTCGGCCACGTCGGCAAGCGCCCAGCAAACGAACGTAAGCGCCACGCTCATCTTCGCCTCCTCCCAGGGCGATGGGATAGACCCGGCCTTGCGGTCTTACGAGAGCAACTTGAAACGGCTTTTTAAATACAGCTCCTACAAGTTGCGAGGCAAATCAAACGCTCACTTGAGTATTCCGGGAAAAGCCAGCATGGACCTTGGAGACGGATATCGGGTTGAACTCGATGCCCAAGGAAGCTCGGGCAACAAAGTTAGACTCAGCGTCAAGTGGTCAAATCAGCGTCGTATGCTATTCAATACGACCATAAACCAAGACAAAGGGAAACCGGTAATTCTCGGCGGGCCCTCCGCTCCATCCCAAAACGGAAACTTGATTCTCGTACTCGTCCCTAGATAGACCTTTGGGAGCGAAGTCAGGGCGCTTTTAACCCGAGAATAGAATCCAGCCCATGCCCACTCCCTCAAACGTCGTCCTTCTCCTATCGGACGAACACAATCCTTTTTACTCATCTCCCTATGGAGACTCCCGTATTGACACCCCCAATATGCAACGGATGGCGGATCAGGGAGCGCTTTTCCGAAACGCCTATTGTCCCTCGCCTCTCTGCCTCCCTTGTCGAGCGGCCTTCACTGCGGGCAGATACACTCACGAGACACGGGCCTACAACAACTCAAACGTCAATCTGCCAACGGATTTCGAAACTTGGGGAAGAGCGCTTGATCGCCAAGGCGCCCATTCAGTCATGGTTGGCAAGGTCGACGCTTACGCCCCATCGTCCACGCTAGGATTTAGCGAGGAGATAGTCGTCGGCGATCGGGCCTTTCCCGGGGACACCAACATTTCCAGAAGCCCCGTTGCAATTCGACCTGGGGCCGAAGAACGATGCTGGCAATTTGGACCGAAAAAGAACCCGTATCCCCACGACGATTGCGCCATCGAAAACGCGCTTGAGTGGCTCGAGACGAAAGGCGGTAACCTTGGAAAGCCCTTTATCATGGCTATCAATATCCTTGCTCCCCACTTTCCTCACTACTGCCACCCGGAAACTTGGGAGAAGTACGCCTTCGCAGAAGACCTGCCGAAATATGGGTCCGATGAAGTCTCCGCCCAACACCCGAGATCAATCGAGCAGCGAGAACACTTTCAAGTCGACTCGTTTCCCGAGGAAGCCATTCGCGGATTGAGGCGCGGCTACTATGCCTGCATAGACTATGTCGACCAGCAGCTAGGCCGTATCATCGGGGCGATCGAGAAAGCTGGAATTTCCGAGACGACAAACCTTATCTACGCTTCTGATCACGGCGAAATGCTGGGGAAATTCGGGATGTGGTGGAAATGCTCTCTATACGAAGATTCAGCTCGTATCCCAATTATTGCTACTGGTCCCGATTTCGACAATAAAGGCAGTGTAGATACTCCGGTCAACTTGCTCGACGTTCAAGCTGAGTTCTTCAAGTCGACTGGAGTCCAACGCCCGGCAAACATGAAGGGACGAGCCTTAAGCGAAATTGGGAAAAGCGAGCCTGAATCATTCGCGTTTTCCGAATATCACGGCCACGGCGCTGCGGAGAGCGCTTTCATGATCCGAAAAGGCGATTGGAAGCTGATCTACCATATCAATGCTCCCCATCAGCTCTTCAATCTCGCTGCCGATCCTGACGAGCTTGAAAATCTTTATGAGAGCGAGCCTAAGGTTGCTGGGAAACTGGAAAACGATCTGAGATCCGTCTGCGATCCGGAAAGGGAAAACCAGCGGGCCCACGCTTTTGTAGCCGGGCAAGTCGACACTATCAAGAGAGAGAATCTTTCTTACGCGATCTACGATCGGAATATTGGGAAAGCGTGACAAACGTTTCCATCTATCGCTCTTAATCGACATAGGAGGTAAACGCGTGGCATAGGGCGACCGCGGCCGCATCCGACTGGTCATGTTCCAACGCATCGCTCATGCCCATCAATCCCATCACAGTCCTAGCCACCTGCTCCTTGCTAGCCCGACCCACCCCGACAACTGCTTGTTTTACTCTTAGCGGAGCATACTCGAAGATGGGCTTCCCTAATACAGCCGCTGCCGCTATCGCAGCCCCTCTAGCCGCCCCCAATACTTGGGCGGTTTGAAAATTCTGGACGTATATCGTTTGCTCCACTGCCACCGCATCTATCGAATGTGTATTCATTATTTCCGACACATTCTCGCTTATTCGCCCTAGGCATTCAAACATGGAAACGGATGGCTCAATGCGGACCGTCCGACTGTGCAATAGCGTCCGCCTATCCGGCCCTAGAATCTCGACCACGGCCAGGCCCGTCCCTCTCAAGCTGGGATCGATCCCCAAAACGGATCCTTTGAATGGGGCAGAGTTGCCAGGCAAGCGCTTCGAACGCTTTGACTCCGTCGATTTTCCCATGAGCTTGTCAGCCCACAATTGTCTCGTCCCTTTTCTAGGCATAATACATGCCCCATGCCTCTTCAAAGGCGTTCCATATCATGTAGCCCACGGCGAGAATGGTTAGCCAGAATGCCGTCCGCTCAAACCATTTTTGATTTACTTTCCGAGCGAAGTAGTAGCCTGCGAAGGCGCCGGCAATCACGCAGGGAACCAACCATACATTGGCCAATGCGGTCTGCCACGTGATGATTTCAAGCGATACGAGAAAGGGGATTTTAAACAGGTTAAGCAGGGTGAAGAAATAGACACTCGTTCCCAGAAATGCCATCTTCGGCATTCGCATAGCGAGTAGGTACAAGGTCATCAGGGGGCCAGCTGCATTGGCGATCATAGAGACAAATCCCGCCATGCTGCCTATTGCTGGGGCAAAGCTCCTCGAAAGCAGCCCAGATTCTTTCGGGCCTTTCGAGTTCCGGTTCGCTACGTGTAGAACGATCATTATTGCCAGCGATGCCCCAATCAATAGCCGAGCTTGAGCATTATCAATGGAGCCCAAGACGAAAAAGCCGACGATCACGCCTATGGCGGCGAACGGAATCAAACGAAATACCTGTTTCCACTCTGCGTGTTTCCTAAACGCGATAACAGCGCAGAAATCACCGACAACCAACAGGGGCAGGCCGAATCCGGTAGCATCCTTGGCGAGCAACACATTTTGGAATATGGCAACATTGAGAATGCCGAGCCCAGGAATGCCGCATTTGCTCATTCCGATGATCATCGCGGCGATCCCGAAAAATATCCATTGCCACAGCTCGTAAGGCATGGCCTCAAAAGGAGCTATCGAGATGATAAGGGCAAATCAATAAGTAGCCATTCTCGGTCTATGCTAAAAGGAAAAAGGGCTCACTTGAAAGTGAGCCCTTTTCAAAATCCTATTGAGCGATCCGATCCGAGAGCGTGTCTACCCAACTCGGCGACCTTCTGCTTCAGCCTCGCCGCTTGAAAATGTCGCGAGTCCGCTTCTTGCTCGGTTCCACTTCAACTCGCTTTTTCGCAGTGGTCCAACTGCCTGCGTATCGCAATTCTCCTCGCTCAGTTAAATAAGCTTCGATGTCAGTCAAGCGCTACCCCTCCATCATCAGGGAAGCGTTCTTCTGATAAAATTCATCGGCGAGCATGTGGTGGGCAAAACGAGCGTCTTGCTTTTCCTCCAAGACCACCCATTCGCAAGCAAACACTAGATCGCCGTCGACCGTGTATCCTCGATGTCGGCCAATCGGAAACCTTCATTCTCCATGGTAGCCGATACCCGCCCGAACTCCTCTTTCGACAAGCCCCTGTAGAATCGTGCTTCCTCGTTATTCACCTTCGGCTTCCAGATTGCCGCGTAAAGCGTCTTTCCATTGGCTTCGTACGCTTCGAAATCAATAAGCCGAAAATCGCGGTCGGCCATTTCCCCATAAATGTTGGATAACATTAGATCATTCATGCCGAATCGCATTTCCGTCTCAAAGCCTTCATTGCTTTTCAGCCAAATGCCTCCGAAGTTCAAGGTCCGCCCCACTCGATCGACCTCAATATCGACAGCCACGAAACCACGCTTGAGATTCTTCTCATGCTCATCTTTAAACTCAACAACGCTGAGCTCTCGTTTCGTTTCCCACTCATCGCTCGGCATCGCCTTCACCCATAGGGCAGCTTGCTTGATGCTGCGGCCAGAAGAGTACTGCTCCATGTCCACGACTCTCATGCCCTCTTTTCGGCGCTTTTCAATGGCGCTGTCTAAACGATCGCTCTCCATGCCAGTATCGAGTTTCCAATCGACCGAAGAGGCATCATAGTCGGCTCCATTCGATGTGGCTACTCCGCCGACCAAAACGAAAGTGGACGCTAATACGCAGGTAAGATTGGTTTTAATTCCTCTCTCTTTACTTATTTGCTGATTTGAGACTGCAGTAGTCGACCTATCCTGAATCGACGCAAAACCCACGGTTTCTAGTTCCAAACAATCGATTGTTGAGCAATCGAGTCCATCCGCGCTCTGGCCAACTTTACCGTTTGACCAAACGATCAATGACACTAAACCCTTTCATCATTGGGCCGCGTCTACCCGCATTGCTCAATCGCAGGAAGGCCCCTGTGGGTTATCGGATGTCTTCAGACTACGAGACTCCTATCGATGATTTATCGTTTTATTAACAAGTTCCCTTTGCTCGCGACGTTTCCTTTCGCGGGACTCGTCAACTTTTCTGTCGCTCAAGATGCCTTGCCCGCAGAGGAGCTGGCTCCTCTCGAGATCTACGCCGACCGCTTAGTGCAGCCAACCGAATTCGTCTCGTCGAATTCCGGGAGAACAGTTGCCAACACACTGTTGGGTGGAGCCCGAATTGGCATCCAAGATCTTTCTGAGGCCCTCGAACAATACCCAGGCTATGCCGCCTTCCGTACCACGCCCGCTCGGGCAGCCCACCCTACCACCCAAGGGGTTCGCCTCCGCAATCTTGGCATCAACTCGACATCACGCTCGATCGTAACTCTGGACGATGTGCCTCAAAACGATCCTTTCGGGGGCTGGGTTTACTGGCAGAGGTACCAGCCCTCAGCATTGTCCTCCATAAGCATTCGCCCATCGAGCGATAGTGAATCTTGGGGCAATTATGGCACCGGTGGCAGAATCTCTATGAAATCCCTCAGAGCCAGCGACCTGGGCCTCCATACCAAGGCCACCATAGGATCTGATGGCGAACGCGAATTTTCGCTCTTCACTAATTCGAAAATCGATGACCAGTCTTCTCTTTCGTTTTCAGGCATTCTGGGCGATACCGATGGCTTCTACACGCTTCGACCAGACCAACGAGGCTCGGTAGATCGAAAAGCGAATTCCGACGTGTCCTCCTTCTCCATTGGATACGATTTCGAGGTCGAGGACTTGTGGCGGGTAGAAGTAAACGCCAACCGTTTCGAAGAAAATCGAGAAAATGGAACTCCCCTGGCCGTGAACGGAACGGATGCTACCGATGTTTCCGCCTCCGCCCTTCGCGTTTTCGATGGCGGCAATTCCGGTTTAAAACTGATTGCCTACCATCAAGATCGGGATTTCCAAAATCAATTCACCTCGGTCGCGGACGATCGCAATTCGGAGCGGCCAGCCCTCAATCAATTCGATGTGCCCGCTTCGGCCAACGGGGCCAGCATTCGCTACTTTACCCGGATCGAAAATACCCACGATTTTTCGATCGGGGCCGACTTTCGGGACGCGGATGGATCCGTAGCCGAACAATTCCGCAATCTAGGGGCCGGGTTCACCCGCCTTCGCGAAGCGGGCGGGGAACAGAGTTTTGTAGGCGTTTTTTCCACAGCCCGCTTACAGCTCTCCGGTACTACATCCCTAACGGGGTCCCTACGCCTGGATGACGTCGAGGACCGCAATGGGTTTCGCGACGAATGGAACACGGAAAACGACACGCAAATTCGTAACGATGCCGTTCCCGATAGATCGGAAACATTCTTCTCCAACAATTTGACACTGTATCATGATTTTTCCGACAACTTGAGAGGAATGATTCGTCAATCGAGCGGCTTCAGAGCTCCTACTCTCAACGAACTCTATCGGCCGTTTCGCGTTAAGAATGATACCATAGAATCCAATGCGGGGCTTGTTGCCGAGGAGCATCTCGGCTGGGAAGCGGGACTCAGGTTCAGTTCCGATGATGACTGGTTTTTCAGCGCCAACATCTTCCACTATTCGCTGGATAACATGATCGCCAATGCAGTTCTTTCCAAAGAGTCGGGATTCAACCCCTTGTGCGGATTCATTCCTGGAGGCGGGTCTTGCGGGGAACGTAGAAACATCGCCGAAAGCTCCGTTGAAGGTATCGAAATCGATTGGCAATCTCGTTTGAGCGATACGGTCAGCGTACGAGCCCAAGCCGTATACGCCGCATCGGATGTCCAAGAGGCTTCCGGGCTCCCGACTCTGATCGGCAACGAGTTTCCCCATGCCTCGCCGTTCAAGGCAAATTTGACCCTCGACTGGCTCCCCAGCGACTCGGTCAACATCTGGTCTAGTCTGCGATATCAAAGC
Source organism: uncultured Opitutaceae bacterium (assembly GCA_964404745.1). Classification (GTDB taxonomy): domain Bacteria; phylum Verrucomicrobiota; class Verrucomicrobiia; order Opitutales; family Opitutaceae; genus Pelagisphaera. The sequence goes on along the minus strand of CAYOLG010000005.1, from coordinate 84,904 downwards.
AGTGAATACGAGGATCTCGGGAATGAACAAGAACTCGAAAAGATCTTTCAAGTTGATGGAGGGGTTCGCTACGCAATAACCGGGCAGCACGCCGTTTCTTTGAGAATCGAAAACCTTTTCGACGAAGAGTTCGAAACAGGAATCTCCACCGACGGACTCGTTTCCATATCCGCCCCTCGCACGGTCTGGTTATCTTGGGATTTTTCTCGTTAGCAGTCCAGCGAGCGCAGATTTTTGCGACCTCCTCAAAGGCTAAGGCCTAGGTAGCACAGGTAGCCTCCCAATAGGCAAATTCCCGTCAACCTTGTCAATCGAGTCGTGCAGATGAAAGTCGAGATCTGGAAAATGAGCATCAATCCGATCATCGCGGGGAAAATCAGGGAGAAAAAATCAGCACTCGCCGTTAGGCCTTGGGGAGTAACCGCGGCGGACGCTCCGGCGACGAGCAGTATGTTCAGAATATCCGCGCCCACCACATTCCCAATTGCCAACTCCCCATGCCCTTTTCGCACAGCCATAACAGAGGTCACTAGCTCCGGCAGCGATGTCCCGAAAGCAACCAAGGTCGCGGCGATAACCGATTGCGGAACGTTGGCCCGAATCGCCGTTTCCTCGACCGCGTGTATTAAAACATGCGATGTGGAGACAACAACGGCGAGACCAAAGACGATCTTGGCGATGATAACCGGCGTGGACCCCTTTTCATGCGACTCCACATCAAATTCACTCTCCACATTCTTTGCCCAACGGGAGGAAATCCAAAGGTAGCCCGCCAGCATGGCCATGAAACAGAATCCAGCAATCTGAGGAAATCGGCCTCCATCAACAAACACAGATCCCAGGTTTCCATAGGGCAGGCAGACAGCGATGATCAGAGAACCTAATCCCAAGCAAAGCAACCCTTGCCGCCGCATCAGATACAGATCGATCGGCACATGCCCTACCAGGGCGGCCACACCCAATATTAAACCAGTATCGCAGATCACAGAGCCGATTGCGTTTCCCAAAGCCAAATCCGGTTTTCCGTTGATGGCCGACATCACCGAGACCGTCACTTCCGGAAGCGTCGTTCCCAGGCTAACGATCGTGGCCCCGATGATGACTTTGCTAATGCCATGTCTTAAAGACAAAGTGACCGCCTCTTCCACAAGAATATCAGCGCCTTTGCCCAATGCAGCCAAACAAACCGCGATAAGTCCCAAAAGGGCAATCAAGGGCAATCCTTGCACAAACTCCGTAAGTAACGCTTCCATGTTTCCAGCGGGCGGACCGCCCATACTGCCGGATTGATTGGCCTTAACCAGTCCCGAGTCAAGGCATCTCCAGTTTCACCTTGCATCCATTTGCGCTCCGATTAAAGCCGCAAGACAGCATGCAGGCCTTAACTCTACAAAAACAGTTTCGGTTCGCCGGAATCGAAAGACTCTATGGAAGAGGCTCCGTCGAGCGTTTGAGGGCCGCTCATATCCTGGTTGTCGGCATTGGCGGGGTTGGTTCTTGGGTTGCCGAATCGCTAGCCCGCTCGGGAGTCGGCCAACTAACGCTCGTCGATCTAGATGACATCTGCGAAAGCAATATCAACCGGCAAGTTCATGCCCTCGACGGGGTGATCGGCAAACCAAAGGTAGAGGCCATGGCTGAACGATGCCGCCTCATCAACCCTGAGATCCAAGTTCGTCCTATTGCCAAATTCTTCACGAAATCAAACGCCTCTACCCTCCTCGATGAGCCATACGACTACGCTATGGATGCTATCGATAGCCTAGTTCATAAATGCGCATTGATCGACTGCAGCCGAAAAGCCGCTATACCGATCATCATTTCGGGCAGTGCCGGAGGCAGAATCGATCCCACCCAAATCCGCATCGCCGATCTAACCCTCTCGTACAACGATAAACTTCTGCAGCGGGTTCGCAAGAAATTGCGCCAAGATTATGGATATCCCAGAGAGCGACGTCGGCGGTTCAAAATCGAGTGCGTTTTTTCTCCCGAAACGGCTCGCTATTCGGAACCTGATACCTGCGAAAGCGATCCCCCATCAAGCCGTCGACTCGATTGCGCCAGCGGTTACGGAGCAGCCGCTCATGTAACCGGAACTTTTGGCATGATAGCGGCTGCCCGTATCGTCGAGCGAATCTGCTCAACCCAAACCTGAATGCGGATAACCGACCTGAATCGCGAGGGAGGCATCGGCGCCAATTCCCTGTTCGTCGAAATCGATGGATTTAATCTAATCATTGACGCTGGACTCAATCCGAAACTCGCTGGCTCAATGGCCACACCGGATTTTTCCGTCGTCGAAGATTTGGAAATCGACTTGATAGTCGTTACTCACTGCCACCTCGACCATATCGGAGCCTTGCCACTGCTTATGCAGGCTCACCCGGAAGCTCGGGCCATCATGAGCCAATCTAGCCAAATGCTGATTGAACGCATGCTGCACAATTCCTGCAACGTAATGAAGCGGCAGCAAGCTGAGCAAAATATCCCCGAGTATCCGCTTTTCACGCACGAAGAAGTGGATCGCGTAGCGGAACGATTCGAAACGGTCCCATTCGAAAAAGCTTGCCCGTTTTCTAGAAACGGCCGGAAGTTGCACATCACTCTCCATCAAGCTGGTCATATCGCCGGGGCGGGAGGCATTGAAATCAATTCCGCAGACAAGCGGTATTTCTTTACGGGCGACGTTTTATTCGACCACCAAATCACTCTCTCCGGAGCCCGCTTTCCCGAATCGGAACGTTTCGATGCCGTCATACTAGAGACTACTCGCGGAGAAACGGAACGAGAATCCGGCAATACACGGGAATCCGAGACCGAGCGTTTGCTTGCCACAATCCGCAACGTCCTCCGGCGGGGCGGATCGGTTCTTATCCCCGTTTTCGCCCTGGGCCGAATGCAGGAAATTCTCACCATCATCAACCAAGCTCGCAAATCGGGCGACATTCCGCAAAGCACCGTATTCGGAGCCGGTCTGGGACTCGCTGTCGCTGATCATCTCGACCAAATCTCCAAGCGTACCGGCCATGCCAAATTTTCCCGCCGCACGATCAAAGAGTTGCGCTTGAGACGACCGCCACGCCGCGTTACGCCCGGGAAAGAACCTCCTGAACAAGGTATATACATCGTGAGCAGCGGTATGCTAATCGAACGCACGCCCAGCTATAATCTAGCCGCTTCACTCCTAGCAAACGGCCGCAACGCAATCTGCTTTGTCGGCTATTGCGATCCTGACACCCCTGGCGGCAAGATGCTTCAAACGAAACCTGGAGAAGTATTCCTTTTTGAAGCCTTGGACTACCAAACACCCGTTAGAGCTCAAATCGAGCGTTTTCAAATGAGCGGCCACGCAGATAGGGAGGAGCTGTTGGCATTCGCGCACTCCGTTCGTCCCCACACCATCGTGCTTACCCATGGAGATCCAGGGGCCCGGGAATGGTTTGCTCAAGCTTTAGTCGAAAACGAGCCGGGCTTGAAAGTAATCGACCCTGAACCTCTCAAGCCAATAACCATCGGCTGATTGGCGAATCGTTTCATCGATGAAGTATCGTATCCTTGGAGACAGCAATATTTCAGTGTCGGAAATTGGACTAGGCTGCTGGGCCCTTGGAGGATTAACGGTTGCCAACGGGCACGATTCCGGATGGGCGCCAGTAGATAGTCAAGAAGCAGAGCAGGCAATCGCCCTGGCCATTGAAAAGGGTGTAAACCACTTCGATAATGCCGATGTTTATGGCAATGGGCATGCTGAGAGACTTCTCTCGGAAATTCTCGATCGCCTCGGCGAAAATAGCGAGCGTTTCGTCATTTCCTCCAAAGTCGGTTTTCACCAAGGGCCGTTTACTCATGCCTACGACCCCGAGAACATTCGACGGCAATGCGAGCAGTCGCTCAAAAACCTAAAACGAGACTATCTTGACATCTACTACCTCCATCATGGCGACTTCGGCGAGGACGATCGATATCTAGAGCCGGCAGTTAACGCAATGCAGAGATTGAAACAAGAAGGAAAGATACGGCTGATTGGCCAATCTGCCCACAAGACTAGCCATTTTCTCAAAGCGGTGCCTGCCTTGAAACCTACCATTATCCAAAGCTGGGCCCATATGATGGATACGAAATTCGTTGTCGAAAATGGCATCGTCGGCCAGCTCCTGAAAAAGAATCGCCTATCATTCATCGCCTTCAGCCCTTTGAATCAGGGTACGCTAACCGGGAAATACTATCGAAAAAGGGCGCCTAGCTTCGCCGTAGGAGACCACCGGCGCGCTTCAAGGAAATTTTCCGCTGATTTCCTACGATCGATCGATCCCAAGCTCGATGCATCGCGAAACCGATTCGGGGTCGGCGAATCGGATTTGCCCAGCGTTGCCCTTCGATTCGTTCTTAATTATCCTAATGTAGCCTCTGTGATCCCTGGATTCCGAAATAAACGGCAGGTCGAACAGAATTTAGCTGCAACTGAACGCGAACTCAACGAGGATGATATGGCTTTTATTCGGGAGCTATTCCAGACCGGTTAAGGCCTGTTGATACTGAGGCTGTTCCGGATTCAAGCTGATCGCTTTCTCCAGCGCCTTCTTCGCTTTGTCGCTTTCGCCAGTCTGCAAATAGGCGACCCCCAAATTATACCACCAGCGATCCTGGCTCGCATCCTTTTCAACTGCCACTTCCATAGACTCAATCGAGCGGCGTGTATCCCCTTTTTCTGCATACAACAGTCCTTCTCCAAACCAGAGAATTCCCAGCGAGGAATCAATCAGCTTGGCATCGGAAATCTTGCTCATAGCTCCATCAAGATCTCCCACTCGAGCGAACATGATGGCAATGTCGTAAAGCAAATGGGCATTGTTTCGATCGAAACTAGCCGCTTTTTCAGCCAATTGCTTAGCAAGAGCAACATCGCCTTGCTGAACGGCCAACTCCGCCCGGCGCAACGCCCCCGCGGGACGATCGGCGTTCGCCTCCGCGTATTCCAGCCACTCCTGGAATGCGCTTTGATTAGGATTATACATCATCGAAAGCGTATCCGCAGCCTGGTTGCGAACGAGTCTAGAAGAATCGTACAGAGCTCTTTGCAGATCAGGCAGACGGTCGCCCCGATTCGACAATATCCTCAGTGCTGACTCCCGCTCTACAGGCGATTTCGATTTCATCGAGTTCAAAGCGGCCTCGAGGCTTTCAGGCGTACCGGGAGCCATCGCTCCGAGAATTCTTAAGTATGCTGATCGCCAATACACATTCTCTTCGCTTTGCAGCAAACCATGCGCCTCTTTCCAGGATTCCGAATCTCCTCTGTAATAAGCGTCCAGTATTCGGGCCCTCTCCCTGAGCTCCTGCCTTCTCTCTGAATGCGGAAACCAGCTCTCGACCGCGTCTCGAGCCCACTCTACGGTCTTGTCTCCATGGCAGGCCTGGCAAGCGTTCGGCACATCGTAGTCAATCGTCAATTGCGGATCCGGAATCGTAAACCCATGATCTCTACGGGCATCTCTCTGCATATAGAGTCGCTCGGGCATGTGGCACGACACGCACTGATTGCCGGCGCTGTTCAAGGGATGCTGGCTATGAGTCAATGGATCAATAATCGTCGCCTCGTTCAGACCCGTGGCATGGCAGCGCATGCAGAGCGAATTGTCTTCGACCGGTAGAATGGTTTCATGCGAGTGCGGGTTATGGCAATCCAAGCAGCTTACCCCTTTGTGTCCCATCCGGCTCATCTTGAGCGAGGCGAATACGTAGTCCTCTTCATTAGCCTTGCCATCGACAAAATAGGCATTCGGCAAATCGGGAAGCACGAGGCGGAAATGTTCGTCGAACTTCTCCCCAGCCTTGAATCCATTGGCGGTCAACTCCTCTCTGCGGGCATGACAACTAGCGCAGTTATCCATCGCCAATTCGATGTTAGGCTCTGTTAGGGTGGGCTCATAATTCCCTGATCGGGCTGCCGCCACATGCTCCTTCATTCCAGAATGACACTGAATGCAGGAGATTCCTTCTATCTTCCACTCGCTGGCATACGAGTTCGTCCTCAAGTCATAGTTTTTTTCGAAATCCGTCATGTGACACCAAGCGCAGTTCGAATTCCAATTCATTCCTTGCTGACTCCAGTGACCCCAATCCCCTTGATTCCTGTCTTCATCCCCAAAGACATTGAACCACTGCTTGTTATGGGGATCCCAAGTCAGACCTTGAATCTGATAGCGGCCATCCGGAAAAGTGATGAGGTATTGACGAATTGGCGTTTCCCCAATAACAGCCTCTACTACGCCCGGCAGACCAGATCCTACCTCCTCAATACTGAACTCCGGGGACGGACCACTCAATTGATACTTTCTTCCTGCTTGGTCTTCCAATTCTCCTTGGGAAAAGGCCTCTAAGTCCCTGGAGGGATCTAGCCTTCGCTGGGCCAAGTGGTGATGGCTCCCTAGCCAATCGTCATACTCCGCTTCATGACATTCCCGGCAAGTTTCCGCTAGATACCAATCCGGGTGCTCGACTGCCGATACCGTTTGCCGCTGTTTCGGCTGAGAACCCTCCGCCAGCGATTTGACGGGACTCCCGGACTCTTTTTCAGACGAACATCCAACAAATGTTGTGGCGATCGCGTTAACTGCAATCGTGGCAAAGACGACCACATAAAGGCGTTTCCGCAATATCTTCTTATCTCGAGCTAATCTCATCGAATCCTGCTTTAGCGTTAGAGCCGATAACAGAGGAGCTAGCAGAGAGTTGAAAGCAAATTCGCCCATCCGCATCGCCGAGCTTGCCTTTGCCAAAAGCATCTACCGAAATGCCTTTCGTGAGTAAACGTAAGCTTGCGGCAGACAATGACGGCTAGCAATCGAATACGTCAACTCGCATGGATCATCCTTCTCGTGACTTGCGCTTTCGGTTTGCGGCCTTTCAATTTTTTCTCGGCCAACGACGTGGCTTTCAACTCAGAAAGACCGGGCCTGCAGTTCCATAGTCATATCGGGCAACGCTTTTACTGGCAAAGGGCGATAGCCTACACTGAGGAACCCCTCTATTTTTCTCCGCAAAACCCATTGACACTAGCGTTCGAACTCTGGCCCACCCGTTGGCCAAACGGACTGGGAACCATCGTCGAATTCGATGACGAAGGCATACAGCCACCCTTGATCATCGCCCAATGGAAAAACCACCTAGTCATAAGGAGCCGTCGAGCAGAGGGTTATCGAGGCCGGGACTACCAAGAATTCGGTCTATACGATGTCTTCGTAAACGGGAAACCCCTAAACTTAGCGATTAATTACGACGGCCAGCGAACCCGGATCTTCATCAACGATCAACTCGCCGAAAGCCGAGACTATCACCTGCTGGACTCGAGCCGTTCCGTTTCCGTTCGTATCGCGATAGGCAACAACGCCACCGGAGAAATGCCCTGGTTCGGAACGCTGTCGCGCTTTTCCCTCTACAACGAAAACTTTTCGCCGAAACAACTAGCCGATCCTCCCCATCCACCTACCCTAGACTACCGATTCGACAAGCCTCTAGACAAACGCGCTCAAAATCTAGCTGCTGTAGACGCTCCCCTACTGCTTCCCGAACGCTTTCAACCCCTAGATTCGAAGCGATTTACCCGTATCAGCACACTTAAGGATCCCATGGAGCGACGCCCTACGGATATGGTGGTCAATTTGATCGGATTTCTGCCAGCAGGCTTCGCCATCGCCATTCTGCTCAACCGAAATATCCACAATCGATTGGCTCTATTACTGGGAACTGCGCTACTAGCTAGCGCCTTGAGTTTTACCATCGAGTTTGCCCAAATCTACCTTCCCACACGCAACCCCAGCTTCATTGATTTCGCGATAAACAGCGTGGCGGGAATAGGTTCCGCGATTTTCGCCGTTTTATCCCTAAAACGATCCGTTTCTAGCCGACTTCGCCTTCCCTTACGGTAGACCTTTTTGAATTGGGTGTAAACGGCCACGGCTGAAATCAGCTTTAGCTATTCCCCTTTCTCTATTCAAGGGAACCTGAGTGAAATCGATCGGTCCGAGCGATTAGGCTTGCCTTTGAGACGAACAGTCCTAGGATTACCGAGGCCGGGAAAAGGAATTCATTGTAAGATAACAGTTAACCAATTGGAGTCATGAAACGAGTAACTACGCTACTGCTATTTCTATCGTGTCTCGTCCGTCCAACAATCGGGAATGAGGAGCCTGGGGAATATAGATACGAGGCAAATTTGACGAGCGACGACGTCGACTTGTTCATACAAGTGGTACGCCAACCAAAGTTCCCAGAAGATTTGCGCAGCGCCGGATACACGCGGGGCCGCGTGGACATGCTATTGGAGCTGCACTACGATGGCGAGCTGAGAGATTGGCTGGTCACAGAAGCTAATCACCGAGCCTTTGCGGAAGCGGTGGAAAGCGTTATCGACGAGTGGGAGTTCGCCCCGCCGAAAAAAGACGGTAAACCCATTTCACTAGTGGTTCCCATTCGCGTGAACTTCGAAGCCGGCTCGGACGTAGTCTCCTTCGATATGACCGCGGGCTTAAATCACTATATGCGGCTGGGTACCAACTACGACCCCAGAGAATCTATCAAGATCGCGGAGGTAGACAAACTGGATAAATTCCCGGCGCCCCTTCACGTTGTGAAACCCCGGGCTCCCCGCTCTTGGATCGAAAAGAACAATGACACCGTAGGAGTCTTTCGTTTCTTTATCGATACGAAAGGGGCCGTTCGGTTAGCCCATGTCGACCACGTCGAAGGCGACATCGATGTGCGGCTACTCGAGGTTGCTCAAGACGCCTTGGAGCAATGGCAATTCTCGCCACCCACGGTTAACGGCAAGGGTGTCGTAGTCGAAGTGAAGCAGCCCTTCCATTTCAGTCTGCTAAACTGAAAGACATCCGTTCTTTACAAAAAACCCGCCGACTTCCGCTAGCGGGTTTTTCTCATGGTTCTAAGCGACACAGCTTCGATATGGTCTAGATCAACCCTCTTTTCTCTCACTGGAAACGGATAATCCAACAAAAACCATTCTTCCGTAAATGAGGCCGATTCGCCCGGACTTATATCTTCCCTTGGCCCGATGGGCTCCAACTCGCAGGCGCTCAAATTATCGGATTCGCGATTCTCGACATACCAAAGCGATATAGTCATTCCAATCATTTCCCAGTATCTACGTTTTGGATACGTAGGAAACTTCTTTATAAAGGCCAGATCATTAGGGGTTAGATATGTCATCCAGCCTTCATGGGAATCTAGACCGAGTTTGGGGAAACGAGGGGGGCCCTTGAGAATGAAAAAGCCATCCCGAATTTCAATGTTCGGATCCTCCGGGCGATAATCCAGCGTCCGGCCGTCGCCGTTGTACATTATGTACTGATTCGGATAAGCCGAATATTCGGAAAGCGGGACCAGGCAAATGCCGCCACCTTTAGCGAAGGTCCTGCTCCAATGATTCCAATGAACCGGTCGGTTCGATATGTTGACAATCGTTTGCGTCACCGTGAACCCGCTACCGCTGGCATCCAAGATGTAATCGCGTACCAACTGCACGCCCGTCGCCTCATGCTTGATGCTGGTCACTCGGGCCGAGAGATTTCCGGTTATCTCCCCTTTCCAATTGCCCTCCCAAAGCTCCCCGCGTCTAGGCACCACTTTCTCGGGGCCAATATCAAATCTACCGGGCCCTGCTTCCACGGGCTCCAAAGCGTTCTTGCCCTTCCACGAATACTCCATCACTCGCCCTCCCTTGGCTGGTGAAATGACCACCCGAGCATCCCCGTTGTCCAAAACGATAGTTCCATCCGAGCCCCAATCCCCCTGGGCGGCTAGCGCTCGCGAGGTTAACGGAAAACTTGCCAACGCTAGGAGAACAAAAACGTGAGTCGATACCTTCATCGCCCTCCACTTAGAATGGATTCAATTTGTTGGCAAGCTGCCAAACTCAGTCTCCGATCGTATTCAGGTGGAGAACTCGCTTTGTAACCAAGTTACTTGGTTTGCGTTTAAATCATTAAGGAGGCCTAGTTGCTCGCCATTTATGCCTTTTGAAACCTCCGAATAAAAAGCTTTCCGTCCAACTATTTAGGTTTCACGCTACACTGCTCGCAAATGAATAGCCAATTGAAAGAGAAAACCGCAATTGTCCCTCGCTTCGCGAATGAATCGAGAATCGTTTTCGTAGCGACGGCTATTTTCTGCTTGGCGGGAGGAGGCAATCTTGACGCTGCTAAAACCGCAAGAGTGTTTATTGATTCAGAAGCGTCCGAGAGCTACAACGAACGCAAAGAGTCGGACAGCGGAGCTCAATACGAGACCTACGTTTTTATCGAAGGGAAATCCTACGGAGCGGGCTTCAAAGACAAGAGCCTTAAGGAACCTTCCTTCGAAGAGATCGTGGGATCGCTAGCCGAGAACATGAAGGACCGGAATTACTATCCTTCGGCCTCGCCGGATCAGGGGGACTTGCTTATCGTAGTTCACTACGGCTCCACCATGGTCGAGCAGGACTTGGAAGAGCTCTTCATGCTGGACGCGACCGATCCTTACGCAGATCAATCCGATCCCGAGGTTTTTTCAGAAGTCTACGACGATACTTTTGAAGACATCTCGGATCTCGATGATATCGCCCGAGACAATGTGGCCAAGCACGCGAACTCCATGGACAACCGGCGCTTGGGACTAGGACGGGCTCTCAATCGCAGGAACATCAATAGAACCGAGGAGTTTGATCTTCGTGTCGAGCTAGAAGACGAGCGTTACTTCATAATAATGATGGCCTACGACTATGAGAAGCTGCGTGAAAGCAAGGAAAAGGAGCTTCTCTGGACGACCCGCTTCAGCGTACCGGCCATCGGAACCAATTTCGTCGATGCTTACCCGGCTTTGGCTAGGGCTGCCCGAGAGTACTACGGAACCAGCCTAGAAAAATACGCCAAGTCCAGCACCCACTTCGGCACCGGCACTGTCGATATTGGTGACCTCGAAACCGTAGGTATCGAGGAAACGCCCGAAAGCGGGCAGGAAAAATAGATTCGCCATAATCCGGTCACGGTATATCCCAATCGGTCGTGACTCTAATCAATACTCGAACCCTAACGCTTTTCTTTGCCACCCTCTCGCTGATTTTGTCGGCTTTTGGAAATGAGACCGCTCTTCGTAGGGCATCCAGTCTCGCCGAACGCATCCAGGAAAGTGGATTAGCCCTGGAAATTGCCACTGATCTGACCACCGAGATCGGACCCCGCTTATACGGTTCCGATAGCGAAAGACGGGCGGTAAAATGGGCGGCAAAGCGCTTTGAGGAATACGGCTTCGATAAGATTTGGACAGAATCATTCCCGGTTGATCGAGGATGGGAACGTGGCGAAGAGACCGCCTCAATCACCTCGCCCTCACCTCAAAATCTCGTCGTTACCGCTCTTGGCGGAAGTGTCGCCACGCCACCCGAAGGCATCGAAGCTGAGATCACCCTGTTTAAATCCATCGACGACTTGAAAGCGCAGCCGGAAGGCTCGCTGGATGGAAAAATCGCTGTCGTTACGCAGCCGATGGGCATTGGACAATACGGTAAGATCTCCGGCCCGATTCGAGGAAATGGTCCGTCGGAAGCAGCCAAGCGTGGAGCGGTAGCCTTTCTCATGCGATCAGCTGGAACCTCAAACCACCGGTTCGCCCACACCGGAGCAACACGTTATCAAAAAGACGTTCCTCGCATTCCGGCAGCCGCCCTATCCGTTCCCGATGCGCAACAATTGGATCGTTTAAACGATCGATTCGACTCGGTTCGTATCAGACTTGTCCTGACGCCAAAGCAGTTAGGCACGGTTACTAGCCAGAATCTTATCGCCGAGATTACCGGCAGCGAAAAGCCTGAAGAAATCGTTCTACTGGGAGCCCACATCGATTCATGGGACCTCGGGACTGGGGCCATCGACGACGGGGCGGGCGTTGGAGTGGTTATGGCAGCCACCAAATTGATTCGCGAACTCCCAACCCCGCCTAAGAGAACGATCCGCGTTGTCCTTTTTGGCGCGGAGGAAATCGGCATTTACGGAGGCAGCTTCTACGTCGAGAATAACCGTGAAGATCTTGATCGCCACATAATTGCCGCTGAAGCGGATGCCGGACAAGGCCCGATACATACCTTCAACCTTGGCGTTGGCGATCCACTCGAGCCCACCCTATCGGTTATTCGCGACGCCCTTAAGACGCTGGGCGTCCAACCAGGAAGAGCCAAATCTCGAGGTGGTCCCGATATCGCTCCTATGGCAAATCTGGGCGTGCCCGTAGCAGGACTCGACATGTTCACCGAAGACTACTTCGATCTACACCATACCCCTAACGACACTATCGACAAGATCGAGCCCAATCGAATCAACCAAAGCGCCGCAGTCTACGTCACTTTCGCCTACCTAGCCTCTGAACTTGGCGGCTATTATCGGGCCAAATAAGGCCGCCTAGGTCTTCCAGAGATCGTGGGCACTCGTTATAAATTTGGCTCGGCGAACTTTCTAAGGTTAGGGGGGGCCTGCTCGGTCCTCCGATGGAAGGCTTTATTTCATCCGCCACGCAACACACCCATCAGGTCATATCGACAATCCGGTTCTCTTCAAGAAACTGCTGCTTATTCTGCCAGTCCTTAACCACTTTGACTCGCAGCTTCAGGTCGACAAAGGCATCTGTCATTGACATCAGTTTTTCTCGAGCCGACTTCCGTATCTTCTCGATCACTTTTCCTTCTCGGCCTATGACAATGGATTTCTGGCTCTCCCGCTCCACAACGATCGACGCTTGAATTCGTGTCTTTTTGCCCGTGTCCAACCAGGAATCAAGCAGGACGGAAACCGACTGCGGGAGCTCGTCGTGCAGGAATTCAATCGCTGATTCACGAATCACCTCTTCCGCAATTTCCCGTTCTACCGAGTCCGTAATCTGGTCTTCAGGAAAGAGGAAAGGCCCTTCTGGCATCATGGCTTTCAATTTGCCCATTAATTCCGGTAGTCCTTCTCCCGTTTGGGCGGATATTTCCACTATCGGCAAATTCCCTAATATCTCTGTATACTGATTGACCGCTTTTTCGATTTGATCGCGACTAGCCATATCCGTTTTGTTGACTATAAGTATGGCAGCCTCTTTTCTACCCCTGACGACTTCAGCAGCCATGCGGTCTTCCTCGCCAAACTTTCTGGTCGGATCGCAGAGGCAGATAATCGCATCTCCATTAGCGCTCTCATCCTCGATCGTCTTTTTCATTGCCCGGTGCATACGATTTAGGGCCTGATGAACGCCGGGCGTATCCACAAATATGATCTGGGAGTTGCCATCCGTGACGATTCCGAGCCACCGTTTTCGGGTCGTGTTCGGTTTTGCGGAAACTGCCGATAAACGATATCCCAATAACCGGTTTAGCAAGGTGGATTTACCAGCATTGGGTCGGCCAATCAAGGTGACGTATCCAACTCTGCCCGTTCCAAATTCCATAGCCACTTTGCTGCTGATACTCTAACTAGGCATAAACGTACCTAGCGTCCTGTAACGCAAGTATCGATTCGAAATCCTTTCCCGGATCGCGGGCGGATAGCCCTCTACCTGCGGCCTAGAACGCTATCGAGCAACAGATAGAGCAAGACGCCCAATCCAGCGGGCGATCAGCCCGGCGATCCCCTACAGCGATAGGACCCTCGTTTTGCCATTTAAAAGTCGCCCCCCACCCTTTTGAAACAGCATAGGCGCTTCCACTGGGACTCCAATGAGCGAAATCCCCCACAATTCGACGCTTTTGTCTTAAGATTTCCGCTCGTAGTGCCGAACAAAACTACATGCAACCAAAAGATAAGCGGCGTTTACTCAGAAAGTGGGAAAAACAGCGCTCGGCGCTTCAATCGAAAATTGAAGCCGTACTCGCAGAAACAAGCGAGGATGAGGTTGTCATAGAGCGATTTACGATCGATTGGGAAAACGCCGGCATCAATCTTTACAGCAACGGTACCGAGCCGGTTCGCCCGTACGAAGAGCGTAAAGCACTTCATAAAGCCGCTCTGAAATGCCAGCCAGAGATCACCGAGCTGGCAAAAATCGTCGATCGCTCAATCAAAGAGCAAGAGGAGTTGTACAACTTCTTCCTTGGAAAGTCCCCGTCCCCTAGATGGCCCGATTGCATGATCGAAGCCAATCAAGCCCTGGCAGGGTTGAGGAACTGAACTTTTCCTAAAAGGGTAGCTCGACTTCGCCCCGCCTTGCTTTGACCGCATATTCGGTCAACGTTCATTTAAAATGGCAAAAGTTTTGAGATCCGGGCTGATTTTCACGTCGTTAGCTGTTATCTGCCTGATAGATAATTCGTTATCGCAAATTAGCCTAGAAAACTACGATCGGGGCGAATTTCAGAAGAGATTGGAGATCCTGGATCAAGCCATCGCCAATACGCCCGACTCCCCCCGACTCTACCAAACAAGAGGCGAAACGCACTTCTATTTGGGTAACATCGAGCAGTCCATCTCTGACTTCGATCGCGTGATCGAATTGGTCCCCAATCAGGAACCGCGTCACTGGCAGCGAGGGATCAGCTACTACTACGCAGGAGAATTCGCCAAAGGAGTCGCCCAATTCGAACTCCATCAGACCGTGAATCCGCAAGATGTGGAAAACGCGGTATGGCACTTCATCTGCAAAGCCCGCCTTGACGGCATAGAAGCGGCACGGGAATCGCTAATCCCTATCGCACGTGATCATCGCGTTCCCATGAGTCAGATTTGGGATTTGTTTTCTGGAGAAGCCACCCCAGAAACCGTCCTCGATGCCGCTCGGGTGGCAGGCTCGAGGCAAGCGCTTTGCTATGCCCACCTTTACATCGGACTCTATTACGAGGCTCTCGGCCGCGACGAGCTGGCAGAAAAGCACCTGCGCCTAGCGGCAACCGACCATTTCGTAGACAATTACATGGGGAGAGTCGCCAAAGTGCATGTAGCGATTCTGAAAACCAGATCGGTCGACTAACCACAAAACACGAATATTCGCGTTTCATCGTTGACTGTTAGAGCGTCTCAAAGAGAGCCAGTCGTGCTTTTACCTTGTTCGACGATCCACGTACCCATGCTACGAGCCAGATCCGATCGGTTTTCAGCCAAATCAAACCCAAATAACATAGTTTCGGACTCGACGCGTTCCCTTAGCTGCCAAGGGGGGCGATCGATGAAAACTAATCTTAAGGGCATCTAGTAATCTCGCGAGTGGTTGGGCTTAGGGCCCTTAGGCAGCTCAACGCCACGAGACACCATAACTTCCGTGATAGCGTCCACAGTAACGAAGGACGGCTTGAAATTTCCGGGTCGGTAGCCCTCCGCGATGAGAAGGGGGGTCCAGCCATTCGAGTCTTTCTGGTTCCAAATCCCGATGTCCGCACCGATTTCATTTAGGTAGTGAACCATTGACGGAATGTTTTTTAGAGCCGCTCCATGCATGGCTGTTTGTCCCTTGGAATCGACAGCATTCGGGTCCAATCCCAGCGAAACGCAGTACTTGACCGCTGCCAAGCATTCTTCCTCGTTTCCCGCCTCTTCTTCTGGAGCAAAGCTGCCAACACCGGCCGCAGCCATGAGGGCGTTCGCTCCGTTTTTGGTGGTGATACGCGGATCGGCTCCGAGTTCAACTAAGAGTTTCATGTAAGGCAAATCCGCTCGATCAGCAGCCAAATAAAAGGGAGTTGACCCGATGAGATTGTTCTTACCCTTCTCCAATCGCAAGTTCGGGTCCGCCCCGAACTTCACAACCAGCTCGCGAATAAATTGATCGCTATTGCGCCTGCCCGAACCTCTGGGAGCCGGGTCGCCACTGGCCGATTCGCCGATATCGGGCTTTCGTATCCACGTTAAGGCATGCAAGACGCTGGCCCCTGTGCTCATATCATTGGGATCCGCTCCCCGCTCCAGCAACTCTATGGCCAGATCATAATGCCCGTTTTCAGCAGCCAACAGAAGCGAACTCGTTCCCGCAACTGGAGATTTTTTTTCGGTTCGTTTAGGTTCGGTTACGGCATTTATGTCGACCCCTGTATCCAGAAACAGGTGAACAATATCATGATGCCCCTCCCTAACGGCGAAAAGAAACGGCGTGTATCCAGAATCGAGAGGCGTGTCATAATCCGCACCCGACTCAAGAAGAAGACGGGTCACCGCCAGATGCCCCTCGTGGGCAGCCCACATGATCGCTGTTTGACCACTGCGTTCCCTTGCATCCAAATCGGCACCCGCTTTTGATAAAGCTTTCACTGTGCCAACATCTCCCGTGCGCGCCGCGGTCATCAAAGCCGATTCTCCGCCATTGATTGCGGTATTCGGATCAAGACCTTCGGCCAGCAGGCGCGATACGATTTCTTGATTGCCATTGAGGCTAGCTAAGTAAAGGGGTGAAACACCGTAACGGTTGCGAACATTTACATCCGCGCCGAGATCGATTAACCGATCGACTAGATCCGCCGAATCGTGGTAGCAAGCCCAGTGAAGCGCCGTCATCCCATCAACCTGAGAAGCATTGATATCCGCCTTCGCCGCAAGCGCCTTTTCAATTTGGCTGAACAGGTTCGTTTCGACGGCATCGACCAATCGTGTATCCGCGCCGAATACCAAAACGCTGCAACACGTCCAAACTCCTAGAAAACTCTTAACAATTCCAGACAACCGAGATGCTTTCATCGCCAGGGGGTGGTTTAGCAATTGCCGGATGGCTACACGGAAAGCGGCTGAAAAAGCTCGTCGATCATGCCTGTGCTATCTCCGAAAGAGTCGATCTTGACCCCTGCTTTGTCCAGCAAAGTAAGGTGCAAGTTGGCCAGCGGAGTCGGCTTGTCGTAGCGAATATGGCGATTGCCCTTCATCCCGCCCGAAGATCCTCCTGCCACGATGATAGGCAGGTTCGTATGGTCGTGCACGTTCGGATTTCCAATTCCGCTACCGTAGAGAATGAGCGAGTTATCGAGAAGGGATCCATTGCCCTCTGGCGTATTCTTGAGCTTTTCCAAGTATTCAGCATATAACGACACATGAAAAGCATTGATCTTGGACATGCGAGCGATCTTGTCCGGATCGTCCCCGTGGTGAGACAAGGGGTGATGCGGATCAGGAACGCCGATTTCCGGGTAAGAACGGTTGCTCGTTTCCCGAGCGATTTGGAAGGTAGCGATTCTGGTAATGTCCCCCTGGTAGGCAAGTAGCTGCAAGTCGAACATCAGTCGGGCGTGATCCGCGTAGGAAGCAGGCACGCCCACGGGTCGATCCAAATCAGGCAACGGGTTGTCATTCGAATCGGATTCCGCTTTCTGAATGCGGCGTTCGACCTCGCGAATAGCATCCAGGTAATCGGTGACTTTGGCCTGGTCCGAGGGACCCAGATCCCGCTTCATGCGGTTCATGTCCGCAACGATCGAATCGAGCAAGCTGGCTCGCTTTTTCAGCGCTTCTTGACGCTCTTCGCGTGTTCCACCTTCACCAAAGAGATTTTCGAAGACAATACGCGGGTGAGCTTCAGCTGGCAGCGGCGTAGTCGGCGAGGACCAAGAAAGATTGTTTTGGTAAACGCAGGCGTAGCCATTGTCGCACTGTCCCACGATCTGCATGATATCCATGGCCAATTCGATGGAGGGGAGCTGGGTATCCTGGCCGATTTGCTTGGCTGCTACTTGGTCCGCGGTCGTTCCTAAATAGTAGTCAGAGCTCTCGGTAGGCTTGGCTCTGGCCGCGCTAAGAAAAGAGGAGTTAGAGGTAGCGTGGGAACCCGGATATGCGGGACGCAACTCCAAGTTGGTGAAAACCGTCAGATCGTTCTTAACGTTTTTGAGCGAATCTAGGATGGGCGAGAGCTTGTCGAGCGTCTTCTCGCTTCGGGGAGTCCAGCGAGACTGGTCGCAGCCCATGGGCATAAAAACATAGCCCAAGCGCTTGGGTCCTATCGCCGGGGTCTTCGACAGAGCCGTCGCCGCCGGCACCATGGCATCGAGCAGGGGCAAAGCTAAGGTGGCGCCCACCCCTCTAATAAACGTTCTTCTTGGGATAGATTTTTTTGTAATGAATGGCATGACAATGCGTTACAGTTAGTTGCTAGCGTAAGATGATTCGGATTGCTCTTGCTGTCTCATTTGAAACGGCACACTTTCTACGATCCCGAGGACTAGCGAAGAAAATCGGTAGTCAGCAGCCCGCCCTTTACGGATAATTTCCCTAATAGCCGGAGCATCATTGGCGACAACGCCCCTGCCGACTGCGAATGTAAGCAATTTTCCCGTCAAAGATCGAACAAAAAGTTCTGGTCGCTCTAGGAGCCCTGCTTCCAAATTATCAACTCCCTTGAACTCGCTGCCGTCGGGTAGACCACCATTAACATCGACCTCGTCCCCGTTCTCGAAATCCCGCCAGCGACCGACCGCATCGAAATTTTCCAAGGCAAACCCGATGGGATCCATAAGGTTGTGGCAACCCGCGCAAGCTGGATTGGCCCGATGCTTTTCGAGCTGCTCCCGCATCGTGGCCTTGGCATCAACCTTATTTTCTTCTAACGTGGGCACATCTGGCGGCGGTGGGGGCGGTGGCGTACCAATAATGTTTTCCAGCACCCAATTGCCCCGGATAACCGGCGAAGTGCGCGTCGAGTAGGACGTCACAGTTAGGATACTGCCCTGGCGCAAGAGTCCGCCGCGTTTGCTATCCGACCCTAAATCCACTCGCCGAAAACGGGATCCGAAAACGTTCGGAATTTCATAATGCTGAGCCAAACGCTCGTTTAGGAAGGTGTAATCCGAATCCAGAAGCTCCAGGGCGCTCCTATCCTCGCGAATCACGCTTTCGAAAAACAGTTCCGTTTCCTCGCGAAAGGCCTGTCTAAGATTGTCGTCGAAATCAGGAAAAAGGCGCAGATCCGGCGTTACGGATTCCAAATTTCGCAGATGGAGCCATTGACCAGCAAAATTCGTTACTAAACTGCTGGATCGCGAATCCGCCAAGAGGCGAAGCGTTTGCTCCCGTAGAATCTCGGGATCGCTCAGTTTTCCCGCTATCGCTAGATCCAGCAGCTCTTCATCCGGCAAGCTGCTCCACAGGAAAAACGATAAGCGGCTGGCAAGCTCTAAATCGGTGATGCGATAGGCCTCCCCCTCCAACTTCTTTGGATCCCGTTCCACCCGAAAAAGGAATTCCGGGCTCACTAGAATAGACGACAGAGCGCGCTCGATGCCCCCTTCGAATCCCCCTTCTCGGGAGCCTTCTCTATAGAACTGCATGGGCCGAAAAAGGTCGGAAGGCTCAATTTGGCGCCGATAAGCTAGCTTCATCAATCGCCCGAGAATCTTCTTGGCCACTGGCTCCTCCTCCTTCGCGCTTTCCGGCCATTGAGTAAAAATACGATTTCGGCTCGGCGTTTCACCCACTCCTTCCGAATCGAATGGACCGGTAATCGTAACCTGAAAAACCGCCGGCGAGAGCCGAGGATGCCTATGATAATTGTAATGGGCTTCGAAGGGCTTGCGCTTGGTTTCCAAGACCGAATAGGGATTCTTTACAAAAGCTACACCCACTTCCTTGGGTCCTGCTTCCACAAATAGACGGGTTTTCAAATGGCTGTCTATCATATCGTCATCGCGACGACCCCCTCGATCGGGGTTGACCTTGAATCGCTCAACCAAAGCTCGATCGAGAAGCACTTCCATCTCGTGCTCTTCCTTCAGTCCTTCCACGTGTTCATTACGATCCCTCATCAGGCGAACGCTGATCTCGTACTCGCCGTCTTGGGGGAAGGTGAAGGGAATGACCGTACCTCCTCGCGTTCCCAACGGCAATCCCGCGACGTGCTTTTCTTGCGTCACATCGGGACGAATACGGAAAATTTCGCTATTGGGCTCCTTCAGCGGAGACCCTACCGCAAGCCGGCTGATTTTCTGGGCGGCAGATATGTACCGGTCGACTAAGCTCGGCGACAAGTCGCCAACCGTCACATTGTCAAATCCATGACTCTCCTGATCTTTGGGCAGCAAGGCAGCCGCATCGACATCCACTCCGAGAAGGTCTCGAATTGAATTCGCGTACTCTGTTCGGTTTAAGCGCCGGAAAGTGTCCACTCTACCTGGACGAGGATTCTCGGCAGCGTAGGCATCCAAGGTATCCGTTAGCGAAGCAACCACCGCTTCGTAAGTAGATTCGTTGGGACGCTTGCGATCAGGTGGAGGCATTTGACGCGACTGCAGACGCATGACGACCTTTTCCCAAAGCTCCGGGTCCTCTGTCGGATCCTGCAGGGAAATGCCTTCCAAAATCAGTTCTCCCTCTTTCTCCTCCGCGTTGTGGCAATTAACGCAGTACTGGTTTATCAGCGCGTGCTTCGATGACAAAGTCGTCTCGCGAGCTCCGCCCGAGCCGGAGATACCTTCTAGTTGATTTTCCAGCCAGGCTGCCACGGCATCATAATCAGCATCGCTTGGCCGCTTGGCATCTGGTTCTTCCTCCGGCGGCATTTCCCGCTCTCGTAACATCCAAGCCACCTCATCCCAAAGCTCAAAATTCCTTCCGATGTCTTCCGACATTACGGCTTCTAAATCCAGCCTCCCCTTCTTTTTTCCAGGATTGTGGCAATCGATGCAATAATCATTAATCAGGACACGGGTTGATTCGCTGATAAAACGATCTTGGGCCGACGCCGGCATTCCAGAAGCAGCGGATAGAGCAAGCGCCAAACTGCATACGGCGTATCGATGTCGGTATGTCTGGGAGTGTCTCACGAAAACTGCTTAGAAATAGAGGGCTGACTAAAGAAAGTAATACTCAAGGGGCAGACCTTGGAAAGAATAAGAAGAAACAAATCGAGCCATTACAAGCTTGGGACACCAAATTTATGCCGGAAAACGCGATGTATCGCCCCCCGTGCCGCCAACTGTTTTTGGCAACCTTACCGAGGCGAGTTGACGGGTTTCGAACGGCTCTAGCCTTTAGCCTTGCGATTTTTGACCGAGGATCCGGCTAGGGCATGTTCAGAGTTTTCAGTTGCTCGCTGAGCCAGATCTTCTTCTTCCAGCGCGAATTCTTGGAGGACATGTCTATAGCATAGAGGCTGTCCCCCAAATCTGGATGAGATATGCCGAGAATACGGCAAAGGTTCAGAGCTAGCCACTTCTCTATTTTCAAGACGACCATCTTCTTACGCAAACGCCCCTGAATATCTCGGTTTAGGATGGTGGGAATCGTATTTAGGGTCAGAATCTCATCAATGGCCGTGTTGGCCATTTTCACGCGACCTTCCTCGCTGGCGTAGAAATGGGTCAATGCGAAGACCGTCTTTCTCGGTTTCACCTCCTTGAGCAACTGGCAAGATCTCACTACCGTCGATCCCGTCCTAACCATGTCATCGAAAAGGACGATGTCGTGCCCTTCGATATCTTCGAGCGAGGTTTCGCTTTCCTCATGAACTTTGATTTGCACCTCCCGCTCGCTTAGACGTTCTTTGTCCAGCATGAGGAACTTGGCCTTCTCAAGTCCAAGCCGGCAAAACATTTCCTTAACGAATTCCCGAGCCCCTTTGTCCGGAGCGCACAAAGCCAAACCCTCGCCTTCATTGCCGTAATCGACGATATCCGAATTGAGAACGTAGTCGACATAGATGTCGTATGGAATCAAGTTGTAGAACTTTCCATCGAACTCTTCCCGGAACGTTGATTGTACAGATAAGGAGTGATTGTGCACGGTCAAAACCCGATCAACTCCTGCCAGCTTCAACAACTGGGCGTAGAGCTTAGCCGTAAATAACTGCCCATCGAATTTCTTGAGATCCTTCTCGTCCCGCTCCATTTCCGTATTCCCCAAGTCTAATCGGGGCCCGCGATCCTGGGCGCTGTAATACAGATCCGGTTCGACCAGTATCACTTCGGAGGCGCCGTTCTCTTTGGCCGCTCGGGCGATCATCAGATTGCGCATAGACAAGCTCTGCCGGCTCATGACCAAGCTACTAGTACTGACAATAATAATACTGGCTCCAGCAAGCTTGTTTCCGATATTCTGGAAATCCTGTTCGTCCGAAATGAAGCGAGGACAAAATTCGGAATTAGCGAATCGCTTCATGCTGATGAGGTCCGCAATATCTTCGCTTTGCCCCATCGAAAAAGCGACATCGATAGCGAAGGGATCGTCTGAGGAATTGCCTACAACAATGTATCTAGGATCTGACATGGCTTTGCGAGAATCGGGTGATGGAATGAAACCATCCGATTGACGACGATCAACGTCTGGAAATCAAGCAGCTAACGATAAAAGGGCGAACATTAATCGGCAGCAATACAGGAATGAACGTGCCGGGACGTCGCGTTCCACCCTTGAAGAGAAAGCAAAAAGGTGGAGCTCGACTTCCGCGCGAGCTTAAATTAACGCCAAACCGAGTTGGGCGGGCATCACGCCCGCCATACGAGCAGCCCTATAATTCGCAACGAAGGTTTTAGTGGGCTATCAAATCATAGCTCCCTATCCCCAAAAGAGTGATCAAGCGGCAAATATTTGTCGTTGCTCGCACGAACGAATGGAGCGATCGTTCGCACTGACCGAAAAAACCTTACCCAATGAAATTATTTGGACTCACCCCAGAGCAAGTCCAGCAACGGACGAACCCATCAAACCTGGCCCCTATCAAACCAATGGCCTTATCGATGCTCTTCGGGGCCTTGAGCTTAGGCATCGTGAGCACACTGGCTTACTCGCTGTGGGCCTTCCGGCTTGTTCGCGGCGAGGCGCTTCTATTTTCCGCGATCGCAGTGGTTTACCTCGGCCTTTCCGGCTTGGCTCTCGGACGCCTCTCGATCATTCCCGGATCCCTCTCGCGATTCATGGGCCTATTCGCTTTCTCATTTCTGCTCTACGCTATTGCCTGGTGCGCATTCTGGTTCGGACTTGGCGGCCAATACCATGCCGACCTATTCGGGTCTGCCGCCGGCCTTCTCCTTATGGCGTTGATCTTCCACAAGGCTTTTGGAGCCAACGCGGGCCTCATCGCCTCGTTCTCCATATTGTTCGCGTTCCATACGCTAGGATACTATGCAGGAGAAATTTGCTATGCCGAAGTAGGCCGAAGAGCTGGCCGACTGCTATGGGGCGCTTGCCATGGCTTTGGCTTCGGAGCCGGCCTTGGTGCCTTGATTCATATTTGCCAATCGCAATTGTTGGATAATATCCTGAAGACGAATACAGAAAATTAAACTGAAATCAGCCGTATAATCGGGCGCGAGGAGCAGCGCAGGCGCCCTGCCTGCGCCGCTTTTGGAATGACCGCACGTATCGTGCCGCTGTCACCGAGCAAAGGCGTGGTTCCGGCCGCTGCCTATTCTGGCCATGATTCCCTCAATCCGGTATTTGCAGATCTGGCACGTAACTGGTCGATGTCCATCCACCGTCTAATAGTAGCGTTTGACCCGTTATGTGGCGAGCCTTGTCGGAAACGAGAAACAGGACCGCGTTGGCGACATCTTCAACGGAGGCCGGTCGACCAAGTGGGGTGGCTCTACCCCAGGATTTTTCAAAATTCGGGTCGTCGCCTGTCGTACGCTCAGTCAAAACCGCCCCAGGCGATATGGCATTAACGTTTATACCATACTGGGAAAGCTCACCCACCAAGCCCTTGGCCAGCATGCGGAGCGCCGCCTTGGTCATGCCGTAAGGCACTAGATAGGGATGCGATTGGTGGCCAGTAACCGATGACATGAATAGAATTTTACCCCCAGTAACCTGTTCTCGCATACGCTTCGCCGCCCCCTGAGCCAGAAAGAACGATCCCTGCAAATTCAAGGCCACCAATTTCTGGAATTTCTCGACAGTGTAATCCAAAAAGGATCCATAGGTCGTAATTCCCGCATTAGCGATAGCAATGTCTATACGCCCAAACCGATCTATCGTTTTCTGAATGAGGGTCTCTATAAATTCTGGATCGCTGGCATCTCCCGGGATCGCGATCGCTGACCGGCCATGGCAGTCGATCCTGCTAGCCGCTTTGTTGGCTAAAGAGGCGTCCAAATCATTCAAAACGACCAAGGCTCCTTTCGAAGCCAGAGAACGGCACACTTCATAGCCGATCCCGATTCCAGCGCCTGTCACAATCGCTATCTTTCCTGAATACTCCTTCTCCATAGAACAAAAATCGCTAGGGGCATAAGAAAAAGCCGGCCATCTCGGCCTTTGCGAGGCAATTCGCTCTCCGTCTAGCCCTGGGAACCAGCCGCTCGACCTCACTATTTTCTTTCGTTTGCCTAGCATCAATCTATTCGAGAGGTTGCCGTATGAAGGGATGGATAATGGAACGATGGCGGGAGCCGGC
The DNA here is from genome assembly GCA_964404745.1 of uncultured Opitutaceae bacterium. Classification (GTDB taxonomy): domain Bacteria; phylum Verrucomicrobiota; class Verrucomicrobiia; order Opitutales; family Opitutaceae; genus Pelagisphaera. The sequence goes on along the minus strand of CAYOLG010000005.1, from coordinate 60,589 downwards.
AGGATACCGACAACTGTTAATTGTCGCCATCCCTTTGATACTGAGCATGGGCTCCCACTCAGTCCTCGTTTTCATCGACCGAATTTTTCTCGCCCACTACTCCTCGGATTCCTTGGCGGCTGCCCAACCAGCAGGAATGCTCAACTTTTCTATTCTCTGCTTCTTTTTGGGAGTCGCCCTCTACACCTCTACTTTCGTGGCCCAATATACGGGAGCCAAGCAGCCTAGCAACGTCGGACCGTCCGTATGGCACGGAATCTACGTGGCGGCCGCGGGCGGAATCATCCTGCCGCTATTTTCGCCGTTCGCCGAAGAGATTTTCGCTTTTATCGGGCATTCTCCTTCCGTTCAGGAAAACGAGGTTATTTTCTTCCGCATTCTAAACTTCGGAGCTTTCTTCTTTTTGGCGAACGGTACCTTCTCATGCTTCTACTCGGGACGGGGCAAATCCTGGACCATTGTCTGGATGAATCTATCCATGGCCTGCCTAAATGTCTTGCTCGACTACTTGCTAATATTCGGGAATTGGGGCTTTCCGCAAATGGGCATACAGGGGGCTGCCATAGCTACGGTTGCCTCCTCTGGAACCATAACGGCAGCCTACGCTTGGCTCTTTTGCTCCAAGAAGAACAATGCCCAGTTCCAAACCCGGTCTAGCTGGACCTTCAATTTGGATCTCTTCAAAAGAATGGTTCGGTTTGGAGCGCCCTCCGGAGTCCACTTCTTTTTGGACCTTACTGGGTTCACCATTTTCATCCTCCTAATCGGCCGGATCGGCGTGGTCGAGCAAGCTGCCAGCAACGTCGTTATCAGTATAAACCTGCTCAGTCTCCTCCCCATGATCGGATTGGGAACCGCAACCAGTATCATGGTCGGACAATTCCAAGGCGCCAGAGAGAGCCATTTGGCCAACCGGACCACTATATCGGCTCTGCACATGGCCTTCGTCCACAACACTATTATCGCTCTTTTGTATTGGTTCATTCCCGACATTCTGATTAGTCCGTTTATAACGGGATCATCGAGAATCGAGCTACCTGAGCTCGAAACAACGACGATCGAGGTGCTCCGCTTCTTCATCGTCATCACCTATCTGGATTCGATCATCATAATGACGGGGGGCACTCTAAAGGGCTCAGGCGATACGAGATTCGTTATGACCGTCCTCTCAGCGACTTCGGTATTTTGCCTGGTGCTGCCTTCCTACGTCTTGATCGAAGTATTGAACCAACCCGTACACATCGCCTGGTTCAGCGCCGTCGCCAATTTAATCGTTGTTTGCCTGCTTTTCGTTGCTCGATACCGCTCCGGAAAATGGAAGGGCATCGAAGTTATCGACCACGGCGATAGCGTCAAGTAGCTGGAAACGGGTCACGCCCTAAGGCAGGGAGAATCGGCTCGATCCTCCAACAACAATGAATACGGAGTCCAGAGCCGGTCCTCCCTACCAAAAACCTAGAATCGTCAAATTGGTTAAAACTACGCGAAAGCGATTTGCTTCATCGCGGTCATGTGCCCGCGCAATTCGGCTCCCACTTTTTCGACTGGGTGGTTTCTTATCGCCGTGTTCACCTCGATCAAACGTTGATTGTCGACTTGGTTGTCCTCGACGTCCAATCCCTTGCCAATGACATCCGAATCGATGGCGTTCATGAAATCGCCCAGCAATGGCACCGCTACGTTGGAGAACAAATAGCAACCGTACTCGGCGGTATCCGAAATCACCTTATTCATTTCGTACAGCTTCTTGCGCCCAATCAAATTGGCGATCAACGGCGTTTCGTGCAGCGACTCGTAATACGCGGATTCAGCCTTGATCCCGGCCGCCGTCATCGACTCGAAGGCCAATTCGACACCAGCCCGAATCATAGCGACCATGAGAATCCCCTTATCGTAGTACTCCTGCTCGCTAATCTCCACGTCAGCAGGGTTGGACTTTTCGAAAGCCGTTTCATTGGTAGCCTCACGCCAAGCGAGCAGCTCCTTGTCGTCATTGTCCCAATCGGCCATCATGGTAGACGAAAAGTGGCCTGACATGATATCTTCCTGATGCTTGTCGAAGAGATCGCGCATCAGATCCTTGAGCTGCTCAGAGAGCTCGAAAGCCTTGATCTTCGCCGGATTGCTGAGGCGATCCATCATATTGGTAATGCCCCCGTGCTTCAAGGATTCGCAAATCGTATCGAAGGCGTGCTGGACAAACTTGCTAGCCCACCCCACGTCGATCCCCAGCTTCACCATTCGGTCAAAGCAAAGCAGCGAGCCAGCCTGGAGCATTCCGCACAAAATTGTCTGCTCGCCCATGAGGTCCGACTTTACTTCGGCGATAAAACTCGACTCCAAACAACCAGCCCGGTCCCCACCGGTTCCCGCCGCATAAGCCTTGGCAATATCCCAGCCGTCGCCATTGGGATCATTCTCAGTATGCACTGCCAAAAGCGTTGGCACGCCGAAACCGCGCTTATATTCTTCCCGAACTTCCGTACCCGGACTCTTCGGAGCCACCATGATCACCGTCAGATCTTTCCGAATATCCGCTCCCTCTTCCACTATATTAAATCCGTGGCTGTAAGACAGGCAAGCCCCCTCTTTCATGTGGGGCTGAACCGCCGCGACAACAGCGGCGTGCTGCTTGTCAGGAGTAAGATTGAGTACGAGATCGGCCGTAGGAAGCAGCTCCTCATAGGTGCCTACCGTAAAGCCGTTTTCCGTGGCATTCTTCCAAGACTGACGCTTTTCCACTATAGCGCTATCGCGGAGCGCGTAGCTAACATCCAATCCGGAATCCCGCAGGTTGAGCCCCTGGTTCAAGCCTTGGGCTCCGCACCCTACGATGACGACCTTCTTACCCTTCAGTGCCTCAACGCCGTCAAATTCGGAGCTATCCATAAAGCGGCAGCGACCGAGCTGTTCTAGTTTCTGAGCCAGCGTCAGAGTGTTAAAGTAGTTTTTTCTGCTCATCTCGAGGTGATCTAAAAAGTGAAGTCGGAGACCCTAAGCACGTCCCGCTAACTCCGTAAAGCGAATAAAAGCTTCCCTGAACCGGTATTTTAGGGATCACTAGCACCTTACCCGAAACCGTGCAACGAATGTTGGAGGCAATTCGGGAAAAGGCGCCGGCCCGCATGCTAATATCTCGTCTCAAAGCCAGTTCTCTCTATTTACAAGATTGGGAAATCCAATCGAATGAAGCCTGGTGCATCCTCGGGGGAAATGCATCCGGGAAAGGCCTGCTGGCATCTGTGCTAACGGGCGAACTAAAACCGGAATCGGGCGAGATCGACGAATTGCCTCGCCCAGTTAGCTGGGTCTCGTTCGAGCAGCAACACGCTTTCTACGAAGAGGAGTTGCGGAACGACGATACTGATTTCATTAACCGACTAGATACGGGCTCTACCGGGCTGCAGGTATTGCTGCGATCAGGTTGCTCCCGGTCTGCAGCCATTGAATTGGCCAATCGACTAGGAGTCGGATATATTCTCGACAGAGGCTATCGGCTCCTTTCAAGCGGCGAAGCCCGCAAGCTGTTGCTCCTCAAAGAAATTCTCGCTGGGCCGGAGATGTTGATCCTAGACGAACCCTACGAGGGCCTGGATCCCGAATCCACTGAGCAGGTTAATACCCTAGCCGCTTCGCTCGTCCAAGAAGGGCATTCGATCCTCTTGCTCGTCAATCGCTTGGATGATGTTCCCGATTGGACTACCCACCTTGGAATTCTACAAAAGGGAGAGCTCATCGCTTACGGCAGAAGGGAAAAAATCGTATCAAAACCGGAATTACGCCTACTTTTCGAGTTCAACGAATCCAAAGTGCCAGAGCTTCCACCGCCTCTTGAGAAAGAGCCCATCTACGATCCAATTCTCGAACTGCGCAAAGGAAAAGTCCAGTATGGCGACACCCTTCAATTCAGCGAGCTCGACTGGACACTCAGACCAGGCGAGCATACCCTGATTACTGGTCCAAATGGAGCGGGCAAATCGACTTTACTGCAGCTCGTCTCAGGCGACCACCCGCAATGCTATTGCAACGATTTAAAGATACTCGGTTTCCAGCGGGGCACGGGCGAGAGCATTTGGGACATCAAACGCCATATCGGCCTTGTTTCCGCGTCATTGCACCGCGACTACCGAGCTCCTGGGAATGCGTTGACGACCGTAGTATCCGGGTTCTTCGACAGTATCGGCCTTTACAAGCGTCCCACCGCTCAGCAGCTAAAGCTGGCCTCGGACTGGCTGCGCATCATGGGGCTCGGTCAGCAGGCCAACACTTCCTTCCGGCAATTATCCTGGGGACAACAACGACTGGTATTGATCGCCCGCGGATTGATCAAACAACCGCCGCTGATGATTCTCGATGAGCCCACCCAAGGACTCGACGATCTTAATCGCCACCTCGTGCTCGCCTTCATTCAAAGGCTAGCGGCATTAAAACGAACAACCTTGCTCTTCGTTAGCCATCGCCAGGATGAACATCTACCGCTATTCAAGCGAAGGATCGCTTTCACTAGAAGAACGGTTGAATCTGGCCCGCTCTTCGAAGCTTGCTGGGAATGAGGAGCTGCCCTGCTTAAGCTCTCTGGCAAGCTTTGCCGCGCAACCATTTCCAATTGAGAAAATGGCCGACAACAAAAGCGGTACCTCCAAACAAAGTCGCGATCGGCTCAAGCGATTCGCCAACGACAGGGCGGAAAAGCAGGAAAATCGATAGCCCAAGAACTCCTATAGCGAAATGGCCCGTCCGCTGATGCAGCCGGTATCCATTGAAAAAGGTGAACCCCGCTAGAAGCGCTACCAACGCGATCATCCCCGACTCTACCGCTTCGTGCCCAATAAATTCGATTCCCGCCAAAGGGATAGCGCTAAGTAGGGCCGGAGCCAATAAGCAATGGGCCGCACACGCCACTGATAGTCCAATTCCGGCAAAGTCCATCTTCGCCAACTGTTTGTCGCCAATCATCGATTTCATGAAAACTAGGGCATAGTATACGATTCGACTTTCATGCAAGTTACTTGCGTATCTATAGCAAGTTATTTGCAATAGTTGCGCCCAAATGGGCTGCCGGGCGAGTATTCTGATCAATCTCCTTCTGGTATCGCGGGCGGCTCGCGCGATCCCAATTACGGCGACAATTACGGATCTTCTTCTTTACCCGTTGCAACTCGAGCAGTTGTCCCTACGTTACCTTATCCATGAAAATCCGATTAACGGGTGTTGCCTTGGTCACTCTTACCCATTTATCGATGGGAATGAGCAACGAATCGCTAGGCGCAGGAGAGTCTAAACTGGAATCGATAACCTTGGGAGCCGGCTGTTTTTGGTGTACCGAAGCCGTCATGCAACGGGTTGAGGGCGTGAAGAGCGCGGTTTCGGGCTACATGGGAGGACACGTGGAAAACCCCACCTACCGGCAAGTGGTAACAGGCGAAACCGGACATGCCGAAGTCGCTAAAGTCACCTTCGATCCCTCCGTGACCAGCCTCGAAGAGCTGTTGGATATTTTTTGGCTAATGCATGATCCCACCACCCTCAATCGCCAAGGGGCGGATGTCGGCACGCAGTATCGCTCGGCAATTTTCTATAACAGCGACGAGCAGAAGCGTATCGCTGAAGCGTCTATCGCAAAACTAACGGCAGCCAAGACCTATGCTGACCCTATTGTTACTGAGGTAACCCCAATCGAAACTTTCTACCCAGCCGAGGATTATCATCAGGAGTACTACGAGCTGAATAAGAACGCGGGCTACTGCCGCTACGTCATCCACCCTAAACTAAAGAAACTCGGCTTCGAGGATTAAGGCATAACTAGATCGAAGGACTGAGCCAGTCCTCCCTACCCTTATTGAGGCAGCCAAACTGGTCGCCTTTGAGACACTTTGCTAGGGCTGACTGTCCCTAGTCAGCCGTGGCGGTAAACGCCTCCTTGTTCGGGTGAATAGGGACAGTCAGCCCTACTATTCATGAAGCGAATCAACCACAGTTCTTCGACCGTATCTGAGACGTCGCCAGCTACAGGCAATTAAGCCCCCTACCTCCCAGTCTCGAAGTAACCCAATCGGCGGTTAACATTGGAACGCTCTCCAACTCTCCATTCCTCATCGAACCATTCCTGATCGATATCGAATGCGTATCCCGGTTCTCCGTCTTTCAACAGCGTGACTGTGTTCAGAATCAAATTGGCTTCGACCTCGGTTTGCGCGTCTTTCAGAGCCTGGTAAATGATTTCCTGCGGATCCGATGCTTCGATCAAGGCCAGAAACTCGGCCGCTCGGACACGAACCAAGTTGTCTCCATCGGACTGGGCCAGCTTTTTCACGGTTTCCGCGAACCCGCTGGCTTCCTTTCCGAAAGAATTGCAAGCGACCACAGCCCAATAACGCGCGACCGGATCCTCGGAAGCCAGAGCTCGATCTATCTTGCCCCGCGCTCTCGAAAACGGCTGCAAGCTCAAATCAACGATATCTACCAGTTTTTGGATACGCGTGCGATTGGCCTGACCATACTCTACTGGATTATCCATCGCCTCCGCGAGCATGACCGGCTCTGGAAGAAAGCTCAAGTCTGGCAATGACTTCACCTTCCGAGCCAATCGTCTCCTCAAATCTTTCAATACGCCTGCATACTCGGGTTCGCCACTCAAATCGTTTACTTCATGGGGATCCGTTTCGACATCATAGAGAGACTCAACCGGACGCGGTTCGAAAAACTGTCTTTGAGCAGCGTTGAGCTTTCCCGCCTGATACAAGTTTCTCCACTCTTCATAGGCCAGCATGCGATAGCGATACTGATTGAAAAGACCGTCAAAATTAAAGGGCTGGTAATTGCGAATATATTTGTATTTCCCTTTACGATACGTTCTGACAAAGTCGTATTTCTCGTCGAATCGATCCGCGTAGCCAAAAGCTTCATCGCGACGGCTCAGGTCCGAAGCGGAAACGCCTTTTCCCAAGAAGGGCTTTCCGTCCATTGCTTTCGGAACGCTAACGCCAGCCAAATTCAGGACCGTAGGCCCGAAGTCCACGAAACTGACGAATCCTTCCACACTCGAGCCTGGGGAGGCGGGGAGCAAGTGGCGCCATTTTTCCGGAGCGTACACGACGAGCGGAACATTCAACCCGCTTTCGTAAGCGTATCCCTTGCCGCGAGGCAGAACCCCTCCGTGGTCTCCATAATAGAAAATTATCGTTTCTTCGGCCAATCCATCGCCCTTCAAGCCATCGATGAATTCGCCCATCTGAGCGTCCGCTTCGCGATGGTGATCCTGAAACTTGGCATAGGTGTAGCGAAATGTCGGCGTGTTGGGATGGTAGGGGAAAACTTCAATAGAATCGGCATCAGTGACAGTCTTATTCTCCGCCATGAATTCTTTGGAAAAGTGCAGCTGACCTTCATGGGTACGACCAAAGTTCTGCACGTGGAAAAAGGGCTGGCCCGGCTGGCGATTTCGATAGCTGGCCTTGTTGGACGACTCGTTCCACATGCCTTTATCGCTCAAATTGTAGTCGGTCTTGCTATTGTTAGTGGTGTAGTAGCCCGCTTTTCGCAAGTAGTAGGGAAACATTCGCAAGCCCTCAGGCATGGGCGCCAGCTCTGACCGGCGATGATATTGGGCGGCTATACGCGGAGCATAGGATCCGGTTATCAGAGTACTCCTGGCTACCGAACATACAGGAGCGTTGGAAAAAGCGTTTTGAAAAACGAGTCCGCCTTCAGCGAGTTTCTCAATATTGGGCATGGGAGCTCCGCCCTCTTGGTAGAGCCGCAGCCAGTGCTTCGAATTGTCTTCAGACACTAGCCAAACGATGTTGGGCCGATCGCTGGTAGCGCTACTCGTGGCGATGGCCAGAACGGCAAATAAAATGGGGGCGAATTTCATGTTAGAAGCGACTAGAGCCTAATTGCATTGCTGTCCACTTGATTGTCCAAACAATCACTTTGCCAAAAAAATAACCTTTAAAATGAGCAAGCGCTACAAGATCTCCCACCTCGCCGAAATCGAGCCCACCCCCTGTCCTTGCGGCTTCGCCCGCCGGGCTTTCATGGACGACGACAACACCATCGCCTCGCTCCACCTTGTCGATATCAAGAAGGATTCCGAAACCCACTACCACAAGAAGATGACGGAAATCTACTTGATCCTCGAAGGCGAGGGCCACATCGAGCTCGACGGTGAAAGCATACCCGTCAAGCCCTTGACCACCATAATGATCAAACCCGGTTGCCGTCATCGAGCCGTCGGAAATATGAAGATCATCAACGTCCCCATCCCCAAGTTCGACCCCGAAGACGAGTGGCTGGATTGAGCCCTAGCGACTAGTCAATCGCCAATCTACTCTAACGCTCGCGAAATTCGCGGCGCTCTTGCTCAGGCGTGTTCAGGCTGCCGCGCACCTGCCAGTCCGATGGAGTCCGGGCTTCACGGAAGATCCGTTCGAAAGTCGCCACCATTTCCGGACGTTGCTTAGCCAGATCGTTTTCCTCTGCCGGATCTTCCGTTACATCGTATATTTCTATCGGCCCAGACAACATAGGGCGCCTAACGGCCTTCCACTTTCCCATGCGCAAGGCCTGCTTAGACCCCTGCTCATAGAACTCCCAATACAAATACTCGTGCTTAACTTGCTCAGAACCCTTCCCCAAAAGCGTAGGCAGAAAACTGATACCATTGGTTGGAATCCCCAGATCATCACCGGCGATATCCACCGCCGTAGCCATGAAGTCCACTTGGCCGCTCACCAGGGAAGTCGTTGAACCAGGTTCGATTTTCCCTTTCCACTGAACGATTAGCGGCACACGAATCCCGCCATCGTACAAGGCCCGTTTGATCCCCGAGAAGGGACCATTGGCATCGAAAAACCTGGGGTCATTGCCCGCTTCGCTATGAGGACCGTTGTCGGAGGTGAAGAAAATGACTGTGTCTTGGATCAAGCCATGTCGCTCAAGCCGCTCGACGACTTTTCCTACCATCATATCCAAGTAAGTTACCATGGCCGCCTGTCCCTTGTTCTGCTTGGTCCAAGGCTTATTTTCGTAAATGCCGTTATCAGGCACAGCTGTACCGTCCCCAGTCTCATTCCATGCTTCATTATTGGCGTGCGGAAGCGTGAAGGGCAGATAGAGGAAGAATGGCTCGTCCTTTTTCCGATCAATGAAGTCCAGCGTCTCATCGATCATCAACTCCGGGCTGTACTCGACTTTTTTCGAGGCAATCCCTTGCCCCCATTGCCCCTCGTTGGGAACCACATTCTTTAATGGGACCCGCTCTTCATCTCGAATCAGGAACGTCGGATAGAACAAGTGAGCATGATGCTGATCCAGATAGCCAAAAAAGTAATCGAAGCCCTGATTGGTCGGCATTCCAGACGTGCCCTCGTGCCCTAACCCCCACTTTCCAACCTGGCCCGTAGCGTAGCCTTCCGCTTTTAGAAGCTCCGCTACCGTAACGTCTTCCGGACGGAGGTTATTCTTGCCATTTCCACGAATGTAGCAATGCCCCGTGTCCAAACCCGTCATCAAGACGCACCGCGAAGGCGCGCATACCGTGGAACCGGAATAAAAGTCGGTGAAGCGCATTCCGTTTTCCGCCAGACGATCAATATGGGGCGTTTCGATCAACTCCTGCCCATAGCAACCCAGATCACCATACCCGAGGTCATCTGCCATGATGAATATGATGTTGGGCTTTTCTCGGGCGCTCAGGACGGTCGTTACCAGAAGAGAGAAGAGAAAACAAGAAAACCTCATGATGCTGAATATCTAGTTTGGTTACGTATAGGCTCGTGGGCCGCGAAACCAACAACAAAAAAGAACTCGCTTCAATCGTTTTGCGACAAAATCAGCAAAGCTTCCAAAGATTTGTACTGCCGGGCGAGCTCTTCCGCCCCTAAACCGCTATTTTGGACCAGGCTTTCGAATAGCTCTTGCTTGTCACGTTTCAGATCCTGGATACGCTCTTCGATTGTACCCTTGGCAATCATTTTATAAACGAAAACCGTATTTGACTGGCCGATACGGTGTACGCGGTCAATAGCTTGGTTCTCCACCGCCGGATTCCACCAAGGATCCATCAGGAACACATAGTCCGCCGCGTGCAAAGTGATTCCGGAGCCACCAGCTCTCAGGGATACCAACATCGCTGCTGTATCCGCAATTGCCTGAAATTCTCGAACTGGCGTTTCTCGGTCTTTTGTCGCTCCCGTTAGTTCGAACAAGGGCAGATCCGGAAAAGATTGCCCAATCAGCGTTTTCACCCGGTTAAGGAATTGCACGAACTGGCTGAAAATCACAACCTTGTGGCCCGTTCCGAGCACTTCCTGCAGTTTTTCCAGCAACACCATCAGTTTCCCGCTTTCCTTCAACTCGCAGGTCACCCAAGGAAGCAGATCCGGATCGCAACTGGCCTGCCGCAATCGCGTTAGCAAGCTAAGAGCGGCAAAGCGATTTCCCTTCAAGGCGCTACCGAGATCGTTGCCCAAGCGGGCGATTCCGGCTCCGCAAATGCGACTGTACTCCTTGGACTGCCGGGGCGTAATCGGACAAATTTGATCGATCAAGATCTTCTCGGGAAGATCCTTAGCCACCTGCTCTTTCGTTCGCCGCAGCATAAACGGAGCTATCTGGGCCCGCAATCTCGCCTTGAAGCGATTCGGATTCTCCTGCAGTTCCCGTTCGAATGAACGGCGCCTGCCCAAAAGCCCCGGCATGAGAAACCGAAAGCATGGCCAAATATCGAGCGGCCGATTTTCAATCGGCGTTCCCGTCAACGCTACACGCCTCCCCGCCTTTATCCGCATCGCTGCCCGAGTCACTTTGGCATCGGGATTCTTTATAAATTGAGCCTCGTCTACGATCGCGTATTCAAATTCGTGATCCTTGATAAATTCGATTCGGTTGCGCATGAGAGCGAAACTGGTCACCAAGGCATCCCAATCTTTATCTACTCTATCGATTTCCTTTCCCGTATAGCGTACCGCTTTCAACTTCGGCGCGAATTTCTCGAATTCAGATATCCATACAGGAACTACGCTGGCCGGGCATATGATCAACGCTTTGCCCCCCTGGGACAAGGCCTCCTGCATCAGGGCGATGACCTGCAAGGTTTTTCCCAGGCCCATTTCATCGGCAAGCAGGCAATGGCAATCATGGGCCAGCAAGCGCTCCATCCATTGAACCCCTTCTAGTTGGTAGGCCCTCAGGCAAGGCAAGAACGATGCCTCTCGGCAATCTTCCAGCAGGAGGCTGTCTCTCCATTTTAGCAAGGCCTCGTCCAACTCTACATTCGTTTTCCCGTCTGGAAACAGGGAGAATAGCTGGTACAGCTTAAAGGTGTCATCCTCTTGAGGCTCCAAGGCCTCCCAACGCTTGAGCAGTTCTTTAGAATCGCTAGACAAGGTTACAATACCGATTTCCGGAATCAGCGTATGCGAATCGGCGCTGTCGACCAAGTTTCTCGCCAACTCGTCCGACAACGAAAGGCTGCCCGAGCCTAGAGACCAGCCCAAAGCCAAGCGACCGCCGCTCTCGAGTTTCGCTTTAGCCTGCACATTCAATTCCTTAAACCCATCCCGAATATTGGATACATTCTCGCGTTCCTCCGTCGAATAGAGTCGTTTCCAGCCCGGCCAAACATTCTGAATGAAAAAGGGAATCTCCTGCAATCTCGTCAGCAAGTAGCCATTAAACTCCTGCGAGTAAGTGAAATGAGATTTATGGGCCCTGGCAGCCAATGATATCAGTCGGCCACGTTCGTCCGCAGTCTTTGCCATCGGCGCCCCTTCCGCCACACTCAATGCCGGCTCCCGTGAGCCCTCATCGGAAAGCCAATACGCTTCGCAAATCAATCCTCGGAAATGCGTGTCCAAAACCAAATGAAGCATTCGCTCCTCCGCTGTTCCGAAATCGGGCTCATCTATAGACGCATAGCCCGATACTCCCGACGGCTCTTTTTCTTCCCGCGACTCTTCCTGAAAGTAGTTGAGTTCTTCATCGGCTATAAGCTCTTCGATCTCTAGAAAACCGGCCACCGCTATCGCGTCCGCGAAAACCGAATCCGTCGAAGACGATCTGACTGAGAAGGATCCGTTCTCCCAATCGACAACCGAATAATCCTCCGACTTGCCAATCTTGCAGGTAACGATCGCGTCGTCGTCGCCTATCGAGACTTCCCTGACACTACCCTTACGGTAGAGTTTTCGCCCCCGCTTGATCGCTTCGGAGCCAAACCGATCCTCCCATCCGCCGACCAAGCGGTCTCTCCATTGCTGCAACGAACGCTTGGAATAAAGTCGATTGGCGGCCCTCCAGTGCATTAACCCGGCATTCAAAAACACGTGAAACCACGGCTTCAATGCAAATCCCCAGAAACCAAACTTTTGAGGAAACGTCATTATGAATCGCCAAACTAGGAAAACGAAAAATAATCCGACCCATGCTAGCATCTTTTCGCAGAGCTTTCTTTTCCGGCGTTGTCCTTCTAGCCCCGTTGGGAATCACCTTTTTCGTCTTCAATTGGCTCGTCCTTAAAATTGGTGGCAGCTTCAAAAATAAAGTATTCTTCTTCCTCCCACGGGAGATCCTTTCGGACCCGCAGATGGAGCTCTTCTGGAATATTACGGCTACCATTATCGTGGTTTGCTTGATCACTCTACTGGGTTTCCTGTCCCGCTACTTTGTCGCCAAATACCTGTGGTCGATCGGCGAGCGAATTCTCCACAACCTTCCCGTCGTCAACACCGTCTACACCTCAGTAAAGCAGATTATCGACACTTTCAGTTCAGAAAATCGGGCCGTCTTTCAGAAGGTAGTCATCATCCAATTCCCTCGCAAGGGCGCCTATGCTATGGGCTTTCTGACCAGCCGTTCTAAAGGGGAGATCCGCAATAAAACGGAGAAAGCCATGCAGAATGTCTTCGTGCCCACCACCCCGAACCCAACCAGCGGCTTTCTCGTCATGCTTCCCGAGGATGAAGTTCAGGAACTCGACATGTCTGTAGGAGAAGGAATGAAATTCATCATTTCCGGGGGAGCTGTCGCTCCGGATTGGAAGCCGGCAACCGCCCTGGAAGCGGAGGTCAAATAAGACGCTTCAATCATGCGGTCTCCAGAATTTCTCGCTCGAGGAATCATTCTTGGCAGCTCCCCCAGCGGAGAGAAATTCATCGCTCACACGCTGCTTACAAACGACCAGGGAATCATCAATCTTCTCGCTAGACGAACCACCAAACCGGGCAAACAAGTGCCCATCGATCTATTCGACGAAGGGGATTTTCGTTTCGAGAGAAAGCCGGAAAGCCGAACCGGCTTCCTCAAGGAAGCCCAGATTATTCGCAAGCGCGACAAGATTGCCCGCAGCTATCGCGCCTTCCAGGCAGCAGCCCGGATGGCCCGCCTCATACGAGCCAACCCGGTTCCGATTGAGAGCCAGGACCAAATCTATAACTTGCTTAAACGGGGCCTCCAAGCTTGGGAATCGCAAAATAACCCGGAGGCAGCCCTACTCAAATGCCTTTACCTTTATTGCCGCTACGAAGGCTACCCAGTCAAAGAGGAATGGGCCATGAGACTGCCTAACGCGGAGTACTCACAGCTCGCCCAGATTCTCAATCAACCGCTCCAGGCCTCAATGTCCAAATCGCCCGGCCATGAAACCCTTATCTCGAGTTTGGAGGAATATTTGCAGCGCTTTACGCACATTCGCCTGGGAAACTAGAACCTATCCACCATAAAGATTGTGCAAATAGCGGAAACGTTATATACGCCATTCCCGTTTTTGAGAGATAGATCCCGCTCAAAATACCCTACATTGTCTGCTTACCGCTTGCCCGGCGAACGTTAATCCTTCTAGAAAAGACCTCATGGAACAAGATTCTTCCCCCCAACCTCCTGAAAATATCGCGCCCAATAATGCATCCGGCGATTCCTCCGAGGTAGGCAAGGATGCCCGCACCATGGCTCTACTCGCTCACGTGCTCGGGATTTTCACGTCTTTCGTCGTGCCATTGATAATTTGGCTGGTCAAAAAAGACGACGACGAATTCATCGCCGACCAGGCAAAGGAAGCCCTGAACTTCCACATAACGGTAATTATCGCCTACTTCGGCGTCATCGTCATATCAGTCATCACCATGGGCATCGGGGCTTTGCTATTTCCCGTTCTCGGTATCGGCGTTCTCGTACTCGGCATGATAGCCGGACTCAAGGCCAACGATGGCATCGCCTATCGATACCCTTGCACGCTGCGGTTGATTAAATAAAAGTCTTCGGAGCAAGCTCCGAGGTAATCCAGGTAGCGAGCAATCTCACGCCTACGCTGAAGCTACGGTAGTGCAAACCGAGGGTCCATTTCGAAAGAGTAAAACAGGCATACTGCCTGTTTGCAAAGATTGAGGTCACAGGCTGGAAGCCTATGCTACGATTTGTAGAAGCGGGTTTATCCCGCGATTTACAGGGATTCACGGAAAGCTGTCGCGGGATAAACCCGCTCCTACAAATCGCCATGAACCGGGAATTTTTTGTCGTTTAGTTATACCCTCCAAGCTAACCCCTTCGCAACTCAGACCCCCGGAAGCGTACCAGAATTCTCCATACCTTTTTCAAACGACACTTGATCTTTCCCGTTTTGACATCAAATGATTCCGGGACCTCGATCTTGTGGAGATCAATGGTAGCATGGTAGCCTCGCTCGGAAAAAATATCGATCACCATGGCCATGGATAAAGGGCTTTCCAATATAGGGTTTTCGGAATTCACGTGGGCGATGCCGGAAATCGCATGATGCAACACGATCGGCATGATGTCTCTTTCAATGAAAGAGATCGCCTTGCTGAACTGATCCCGATGCTCGAATTCGTAGGCGTCCAAACGCTTCACCAACTCTTGACGGGCATGAGAGACAATCTCCGAGGCCAAAGGCAGCTTGCGCACCGAATCGAAGGTGCGTGGATCGAGCTCCAGCGAGCTCTGGTATTGCAGCTCTCTTACAATATTGCGACGGACATCGGCGATGGAGCCTTGAGCATTGATGAAATGGTAATGGAAGACTTCCCGCAATGACTGCAAAGCATCGTATGTTCGCTCCTTGAAGACCTTGTAGCGACGGCGAGCCGCCTTTGGGTCCGCATCGGTAGAGCGGTACTCCAGCAATTCACCAATTCCGGTACGCTCGACCTCTTCATTATGCTTCAGCACTTCATGACCGCGATTCAACTGCCGCTTAACGCTCTCGCTCTCATCAATAAAAAGCATCATGATGTGGACAATCGGCTGACGGAACTTATGATGCAGTTCCGTATTATCAAATTCACTACGTAATTGCAGCATCTTATGGTAGAGCAGCTTCATGCATTCGACTTGCACTACAGTTCGAGGAAAGCCATCGAGGATGCATCCGTCCTCGTATTGCGGCTCCAGCATTCGCTCGAAAAGGATTTGAATCACCTCGCGATCGCCAACCAACTGGCCCGCTTCTTTGAGCTCCCGCATCTTGGGCGTATTAAGCAAGGAACTAACCACGATAGGCTCGCAGGTCAGGCCCCTCGCCTCCATAATGAAAGGGGTGTTTGTGCCCTTGCCGGCTCCCGGAGCTCCCCCGAGAAGGATCAGCTCCTTGGGGAAGTGCAATCGCTCCTTGCCGAGCTCGCTCTCTAGCTCGTTCCAAACGGTATTGAAGATAATTTGGGCATCTTTGACCTCCAGGTCCTGATGATTCTGCCCGTCCGCATTTTTGTCCGCTCCTTTGCTATTATTCGCGCTTGTCTCTTCCGTCTTCATTCAGCAACGCGAACTTGCAAGCCCGCTTAGACTGTTTCTATCTCCCAAAAACGGCACGATTAGCGAGAAATATCCCGTTGACTCAAGACTTTATGATTTCTAGCCCCCAATATATCCATAGCGATATCCATGTCCTCGATACTCATCGCGAGAGCAGATCTCCCCATGGGCCGGCTTATGAATGAATAAATATAGTCTATATTGACTTCCGTCTCCAGCAACGTCGTCAGGACGTGCTCAACGTCATGTTCCCCCGCGATTTCCACGGCCAGCACCTGGCTTTCCGAAAAGGACACGCCGTTTTCCCTAAGCAATTCACGAGCTTTGTCCGGATCATCAACGATCACCCTCAAAATGGCGCTATCCGTCGTATCGAGCGTGTTCAGAGCCAAGATATGGATCGCTTTCTGGCCGAACAGACGCGTAAGATCCGCCAGCCTCCCCACCTTGTTCTCGGTAAAAATGGAGAATTGGCAAACGGGGTCAGGGGTTGTAGATTCAACGGTTGGCGGTTCCATTTTAATTTAAGACAAGGCTCTGAATATGAATGGCCTGGAGATAGCAATAAAATCGGCATAAACCAGCAAAACATGGGCGATTTCCAGAAAAAGGCAAATGATACCCCACGCAAAAAGGTTTTCTAGAAGAACTCGATCGCGACCACAAAGGATGGACCCGCAAGCTCTGAGACGTTCAAAAGGTTAGAAGGATCGGCTCGATCCTCCTACCAATACCGAGGCTGAAACGAGAGCCAAAGACTATTGCCCGATGGCCGCTGTCCAGTTAAGGACACCTACTCCACTTCTGCCGACAACTTCATCCGGGCTGTTTCATTGGGAGCAACGAAGGCATTGAGGACCTCGAACTCCAGCGACACTGACTCCACCGTTTCTCCTGTTTTTACCAGAAGATGCTCCGAGCTGTGCTGCGGTACAACAAAGGTCCCTGCGTGCTGGTGCAAATCAAAGGAGCTCAAGTTCCTGAGATGAAAATCTGCATCGGAATCATTGGTAATGGTTACACTCAAAATCGCCCCATCCCGATAGCCGACCTCTTCCAAGCTGAGCGAGGCTTCAAGAAGGGGCTGGAGATCTCGCTCTCGACCCATCAGCCAATTCTTGAACCACACCACCGTTCGACGGTCGAACAGCGCTTTCCGCATGGATTCCACCGTTCGCTCTTCGGCAAAAACCAAGGTTACTGGCCTGTGACCTCCATTGTGCGGTTCGTAGTCCCAATCGATCAAGTCGTGGACATCCGACACCCCGATCACTGCCAAATTGTAATCCAAAGCGATCTGGAAGGCGTCTTCCGAGTAATGCTTACCATTGGCGATCTCGATGCCGTGCAAAAGGTTTTTACGGATGTTGTTGATGTGGAAATCCGTGATAACCGGAATCCCATTCGGGAAATCGCGGGACCACCATGAATGGTTCCAGAACAAGAATGCGCCTTGCTCATTGGCCGCCTCGACAGCGCTCCGAGAGGGCCATTGTTTGGCCGCCTCGCGAAACTCGTTTGTCGTTTTCAGTTCATCCCGATTGGGGACAGAATAGAGCTTATTGGCATCCTTTATGAAAATCGCATTCATGTGGCCAGCAGGAAGGTCGCGGGTAATCTCCGCACCTGCGACAACAAGAAGATCTTTATACTTGGCGGCCTCCGCCGTCTCGATGTAGGAGCGGTTCCGATCGGGATGGGGAATGTCTTCGATATGCGGCTGATATTCCAAGTGTTCCGTCACGGCCATGGCGTCCAGCCCATCTCGCAAGGCTTCCCCCACTCGGATCTTGGGCCATACGTGACCATCGGAAAAAACGGAATGCGTGTGCGGATCGAAAACCAGCGTCTTATATTCAGCCGTATCCGGAAAGCTTATCTTGCGCGACTCGTCCTCAGGCGGCTGAGGCGCCAGACCGTGTCCCCAAGCAAAGGAAGCGGTTACCGAGATGAGGGCCAAAGCAAAAAGTCTTAGAAACATAGCGATCGGATGTTGAGAATGATAAATACAAGGCCCTCACATTCTCAGTCCAAACCGGTCAACGCAAGTCTGGCGATGCGCCAGTTAGGCAAAATGGGGATGCTGATCAACATTAACTCGTGACTTAAAGGCCACTGAGCCCCACAGCCCAACACGCTCCACTTCGTCAATGGAATGAGCCCACCGATTGGGTTCAGTAGCGCGTGGCTTCAGCCCGCGTAAGTTAGAGCTTCCAATTTGGCAAGCGGGCTGGGGTGCCGCGATACCAGAGCAGGCCTAGCCGGGCGTAGCTCAAAGACCTGCGTGACGCGATATTGATCGTGTCTTCGCACTCTCTTCGGGATCTGCTGAAAACGCTCCGCGAAGCCTGGTGGCCCCCGGCGGGATTGGCTGGACT
Organism: uncultured Opitutaceae bacterium; assembly: GCA_964404745.1. Classification (GTDB taxonomy): domain Bacteria; phylum Verrucomicrobiota; class Verrucomicrobiia; order Opitutales; family Opitutaceae; genus Pelagisphaera. The sequence continues at coordinate 42,446 of CAYOLG010000005.1, read as the reverse complement.
GCTTCCAGATCTTGTGGACTCGCGCCGAGCGCGACCCATCTACGCTCGCAAGGCTCGCTAAGTCGAGCCCAAGGCTTCTTCATCCCGCCCAGCCGCATAGAGCCAAGAGAGCTCTTTCGACACAGCTGCTCCATATGCGCCATATTTCTTGGTGCCCCCGGCGGGATTCGAACCCACATTACCGGCTCCGGAAACCGGTGCTCTATCCATTGAACTACGGGGACGGCTATGCTTAAGAGGCGGCGATTCTCGGATTGAGACGGGCAAAGTCCAGCCTCATTTTTCTTTTCGAACAACCTGACGCCGGTCGCCTAGAGCCAACTGCCTAACGCTAAATATGTATCGCTTCGTCCGCTGTCGCTGCCGCTGCTTCCATCAAGGCCTCGCTCAAGGTCGGGTGGGCGTGAATCGTGTGATGAATCTCGTCGATGGTACCCTCCATTCCCATCGCCAGACAATACTCCGCTATCAGCTCAGTGGCATCATGCCCAATGATGTGGGCTCCCAAAATTTCTCCCGTATCCGGGACGCTGAGCACCTTGACGAATCCTTCGGCGGCATTCGAGGCCACAGCCTTACCCGATGCTTGGAAGGGAAACTTGCCCACCTTGTACTCGATACCTTGCTCTTTGGCCGCTTTTTCCGTGAGACCCGTGCTGGCGATCTGCGGATTGCAATAGGTACAACCGGGGAAATTAGTCACTCGCTTCGGCTCGCTTTGGCCGAACATACCGTTGACCGCTTGAATGGCTTCGTAGGTCGCCACATGGGCCAGGGTCGGCGGGCCTATGATATCGCCCGCAGCATAGATGCCGGCAATATTGGTTTGATAGCGACCATCGACAACTAGAAATCCCCGATCGGTTTCCAGCTTAACGGAATCAGCTAAGGCCCCGTCCAGATTAGCTTGTACGCCAACCGCCTGGATCACCGCGTCCACTTCCAAGGAGATCGCCTTGCCGCCTTTCTCGTATTCAATCTTTACCGACTTGTCGCCAATGTCCGCGCTTTTGATACCGATACCGAGTTCAGATTTGATCTTCTGCTTCTTGAATGCCCGCTCCAAAGCCTTAGCCACTTCCTCATCCTCGACAGGCACCAGCTGAGGCAAAATTTCCAGAATGGTCACATCGGTTCCAAAAGCATTCAGGAAATAGGCAAATTCGACTCCAATTGCTCCTGAACCAATAATGGCCACCGATTTAGGCTGCTGTTTCATGACGAGAGCTTCCCGCGAGGTCATAACCCGCTCGCCGTCAACCGGCAAAAACGGCAGTTGCTTGGCCCGACATCCCGTAGCGATGAGGATATTGTCAGCAGCAAGCTTCTCTCCTTTGCGCTCCCCTTCCGTCAACTCGACGGAACCGGCACCTTTTACTTGAGCCTTGGCCACGATGTAGTCGACCTTGTTCTTCTTGAAGAGAAACTCGATTCCCTTGGCCATCTGGTCAGCCACTCCACGAGACCGCTCAATCACCTTGGCGAAATCATAGTCAACCGAGCCAACCTTAATGCCGAAGGCCTCCGCATTGCCAATGTTAGCCATCAATTCCGCGCTCTTAAGCAGGGCCTTGCTAGGTATGCATCCCCAGTTCAAACAGGTGCCTCCGGCTCGCTCCATCTCAACGCAGACCGCCCGCTTGCCAAGCTGTCCCGCTCTGATGGCAGCCGCATAACCGGCTGGCCCTCCTCCAATCACAATGAGATCGTATTTCTCTTCAGACATGGTTTTTTTATGCAAAGCCAACCCAGTAGGTAACATCTTGGCCGGTGTCTAGGACAATGATCCTTCTTCAAAGCCAGAGGGACCATTGACCAAGCCAGAATGGCACTCATCCTGATTGGGGCAACGGCCTTCTAAATATCGATAACTTCGTCGTTGTGGTGAATGGCTCGACGTTCGGAAAGCGTTTGTCGACGCACCCTCTGGTCGTTGTCCGGTCCTGCCGATCTTCGCGTTTCCACGCGAATCCTCGTTCTCGACCGCTTCGCTCCCCCGGCGATCCAGTTGTTGAAAAAGAGGTTGAGAAGCGTGATAATAAAAGCGCCCAAGAAGGCATAACCAAAGCCGTCTACATAAAATCCCTTTACCAGATAGCCGACAAACGCATAGAGTAAGGCGTTGATTATCAACAAGCCAATACCCATTGTGAGAACGACAAAGGGAAGCGTGAAAAGCACCAATATTGGACGCAATACCGCTGAAAAGATCCCTAAAAGCAGGACCGCCAATATCAGCGAAGTCGAATCGTCGTAATAGATGCCAGGCAGGAGCGAGCTGCCGATGAAGACTCCCAGCGCGCTGACTAAAGCTCTTTTGATGAATAGCTCCATTTAGCTTATGACCACCTAGACAAGGCAATCCCGCCTTACATGGCCAGCTCAATATGAATCTGAAAGCCAACCCGGTCCCGCATAGCGCTTTGGCGCCAACTTAAGCTCGCCCGGAGGTCGAGCTACACCTCTCTCAACCTGCTCCAAGGATGGAACGCGACGTTACGGCGCGTTCATTTTCTCTTCTTTCAGATAAGCTAACGCCAATGCGCTATGGGAGACGGGAGCGAGTTTCCGACCCCGTCATGCTCTCGAACCATTCCGTGACCGTACTAAATAAATTGCCCTGCAAGGGGGAAACGCCTGAATAACCTTTCCTTTATGCGAATCGCTTTAATTCAGGACCATCTTCGCAATGGCGGTACCGAAAACCAGACGCTACACATAGCGGAAGGGCTGGCCCAAGCTGGCCTTGAGACCAGCGTTATTGTCTTTCGGAGAGGCGGCATTCTCGATGAAAGGGCAGCGAAAGGCTCTTATCAACTGCGCTTTCTAAATCAAGGACTCCTCAAAACCAATTGGTTCGCCCCAAGCCTTGATAAACTGCTGCAAACCGAACGAATCGACGTAGCCATAGGTATGGGCAGAATGGCCAATTGCCACGTTGGTCTTCTAACGCCGTCCTCATCCCCATTGAGATTCGTAGCTACCTTCCGTACCGGTAAATCGATCCCATGGCTCCAGCGCAGAGCTCTGAAGCAAGCGGATCACCTCGTAGCCAACAGCCAAGAAGCCCTGAAACGCCTTCAATCCAAGTATGGGATCAATAGAGGTAGCGATGCTTCGGTCATCTACAACGGTTGCATCCGAAAATTCCCTGCAAATAAGGAGCATAGCGCTCCATTGAAAAAAGGGCCCGCTCATCTCGTCTGCGTTAGCATGTTTCGACCGGAGAAGAAACAGAGGCGGCTTCTCGAAATCTGTCGTAAGCTAGACGAAACCATTGACTGGAAGCTGACCCTGGCTGGCGATGGCTCTGAACGGAATGCCTGTATCCAAGAAGCAAAGCGATTGGGAATCGATGATCGAGTCGATTTCCCAGGATTGCTCGAAGATCCCACCAGTCTCTACCAGAATTGCGACATCGCTATCCACGCATCGGGCAAAGAATCCTTGCCCAATGCTTTGGTCGAAGCCCAGATGTCTGGCTTGCCCGTCATCGCCTACGATGTAGGCGGCGTCAGCGAAACCTTTGCCCAAAACATATCCGGACTTCTTATCGATCACGGTAATCAAGAAGCCTTTGCCGCGTCACTGGAAAAACTCATTACGGACACCGACCTGCGACAGCGGATGTCCGCAGCCGCGCGCGAATACGCCCAAAAGAATTTTTCTTCCGAGGCCCAAATGCAGGCCTACCTAGAATTACTATCACGAATGAATCACTCCTCGAGCCGTGGAAGCTAGGCTCGAGTTGAGGATTAAATGCAAATGCCAAAATCGATTTCCAAACTGCAAGCCATTCGCCTTCGAGGCGTCCGGCAAAACAATCTAAAAAACATAGACGTCGACATACCACTCGGGAAATATGTCGCTGTAACTGGCCTAAGCGGCGCCGGCAAATCCTCTCTCGTATTCGAAACGCTTCATGCCGAGGGCCAACGGCGCTACGTGGAAACGTTCAGTTCCTATACCAGGCAATTTTTGGACCTTTTAGAGAAACCGGATCTCGATTCGGCGGAAAACGTCCGGCCATCAATCGCCATCGAACAAAAGAATACTATCAAGACATCGCGTTCCACCGTTGGTACGATGACCGAGCTCACTGACTTTTTCAAGATGTGGTTCAGCCATGTCTCGGCTCTCTACGATCCCGAAACCGGTGAAGAAATACACGATGACAACCCCAAGACAATTTGGACCAAATCGTTGGCGGCCCAGAGCGGGAAAACCGTCATTGTTGCCTTCGAAGTCAAACGGCCCGACAAGCTGACCTGGAAAGAGATCTTCAAGAATGTTAAGGCCCAAGGCTATTCCCGATTTATCGATTCAGAAAGCGTTCTCCGCCGAGTGGACGATAGCTCGGCCATCACTCGCATAGCCAAAAATGACGATTCCCGCATCTTTGTCGTACAAGATAGGATACAGCTTAGAAAGGATCACTATCAGCGCTTTCTCGAAGCGGCTGAAACGGCCCTCGAATTCGGCCAAGGGGAACTGTGTTTGTTCGACCAAGAATGCAAATTCCTGGAGCGCTATTCGCGTGGTTTGCATTCGCCAAGAACGGGGCGCCAATTCAGACCAGCGCTACCCGCGCTGTTTTCCTTTAACTCCCCTTTAGGAGCTTGTCCCAAATGCCGAGGTTTTGGACGCGTCATCGAAATCGATTACCGTCTCGCAATTCCCGATACAAAACTTAGCATCGAAGAGGGCCTGATTCGCCCTTTCGAAGGACAGGTCTATGGGGAAAGCAAGGCTGACCTGGAACGGGCCTGCAAACGGCTCAAAATTCCAACTAATGAACCGTTCAACGAGCTCTCCAAGCGCCATCAGGACATCGTCATAAATGGCGAACGGGCCTACCGAAATCGAAAAGCCGAAGAAGATTGGGACGGCATCGTCTGGTACGGAGTCACAGGATTCTTCAATTGGCTGGAAAAGAATACCTACAAAATGCACGTTCGCATTTTCCTTTCCCGCTATCGAGCCTACGTGAAATGCCCTGACTGCCAGGGAACTCGACTCCAACCGGAGGCCTTATGCTGGAAATGGCGCGGCCAGCGCCTCCCTGATCTGTACCAAACGCCTATAAGTGAACTCCAAGATCTTATAGCTGAAAATACGGCTGATTCTAAAGTTGCAAATAAAGAGGCGTTAGCCAATCGTCAGTCGAACTTGGCTCTCGATGCGATTAGGTCGCGCCTGCGATACCTGAACCATGTCGGGCTGGGCTACCTTACCCTTGATCGGCCAGCTAGGACCTTAAGTGGAGGCGAGGTCGAGCGCGTCACATTGACATCATGCCTTGGCACCTCGCTCGTGGACACGCTATTCGTCCTCGATGAACCATCGGTGGGCCTTCATCCTCGCGACATCGACCGACTGATAAGCATCGTTCGAACCTTGGTCGACACGGGCAACACCGTCGTCGTTGTCGAACACGACGATGCCATGATCACGGCCGCTGATCACGTGCTGGAGATCGGGCCAGAACCGGGAGCCAACGGCGGACAAGTTGTGTTCCAGGGCGATGTTAAAAAGCTACTCACCAGCAAATCGAGCATTACGGGCTCATACCTTTCCGGGACGCGAACGATCGACCCTCCCGACCATCCGCGTCCCGTCGAGCTCGAAAATTGCGGCAAGAGTCAACCTCGAATTCGGATTCGAGGGATTAGCAAGCACAATATCCAAAACCTGGATATAGATATTCCGCTATCCCGTTTCGTCTGCGTCAGCGGTGTGTCCGGCTCGGGAAAAAGCACCTTAATGAACAACGCTCTCTACCAGTCCCTCCTTTCCGAGCGTGGACGGCTGGCAGAAGACCCCGCGACCATCGAATCAATTCAATGCGATGCGGAGCTCGATGAAATCGTCCTCGTCGACCAAAGCCCAATCAGCCGCACGCCGCGATCGAATCCGGCCGTTTTCGTCGATGCCTGGGACGAGGTTCGCAAAATCTTCGGAAAGCTTCCCGAGGCGGAGGCCGAGGGTTATACGGCATCCAGTTTTTCATTCAATGCTGGTGACGGGCGGTGCGATCACTGCAAGGGCTTGGGGTACGAGAAAGTGGAAATGCAGTTTCTCAGCGACGTTTTCGTTCCCTGCCCTCACTGTAATGGCCGACGCTTCAAGACTGAGCTTCTGGAAATCAAGTTCCTCGGACATTCCATTTCGGATTTGCTGGAACTTACCATCGAGCAGGCCATGCAACTATTCCAAGAGTACCCAAAAATATACGACAAGCTAGCCGCTCTAACTCAAATTGGGCTCGGCTACCTCAAATTGGGTCAGCCCCTCAACACCCTTTCCGGCGGCGAGTCCCAACGACTGAAGCTAGTTAGGTATCTTAGCGGCAACACTAGTCCAAAACAGAAGACAGCGAAATCACCCAAAGCTGAATCCGGTTCTTCACTTATTTTGTTAGACGAGCCCACCACCGGCCTGCACAAGCACGATGTCAAACGGCTCCTGATGGCTCTACAGCAAATCGTCGACTGCGGACACAGCCTAGTCGTTATCGAGCACAACTTGGATGTTCTAAAGTCCGCCGATTGGATCATTGAACTGGGTCCCGAGGCCGGGGATAACGGTGGACGGCTCGTTTTCCAAGGATCTCCAGTAAACTGCGCGGTCTCAGCCGAAACGGAGACCGGCAAATACTTGGCTCGCGAGTTGGACGCCTCGAGGCTAATGCTTGCAGCCGAAAGCCCCAAGAGCTACGGTACCAGCCGACCTAATGGCAACTCCAATAGGGCACTCCAAATTATCGGAGCCCGGGAACATAATCTAAAGAACATAGACGTATCGATTCCCCACTATACTTTATCTGTCGTCACAGGTGTATCAGGCTCGGGAAAATCCACCTTGGCCTTCGATATCGCTTTCGGAGAAGGGCAACGCCGATTCATGGAATCCATGTCTCCCTACGCCCGTCAATTTGTAGAGCAACTCCCTCGGCCCGACCTAGATCAGTTGAACGGCATCCAGCCCACCGTCGCTATCGAACAGCGAGTCACGCGGGGCAGCCGAAAGTCAACCGTAGCGACCATAACGGAAGTCGCGCAATACTTGCGCCTTCTCTATTCGCGTCTAGGAGTGCCTCATAATCCGGACACAGGTGAAGCTATGCTATCGCAGACCGTGACGGAATTGGAAAAACGCTTGGACTCTATCTTGAGACAACCAGCGATTCGAAAGTCCCAGCAGCTCTTGATGTGCGCCCCAGTCATTCGCAATCGCAAGGGCCATCATCAGCCCATCGCCAACTGGGTCGCCGATCATGGATACGAGATGATGCGCGTCGATGGAGAAATTATTCTCACCGAGGATTTTCAGAAACTCGACCGCTATCGGGAACACAATATTGAGATCGTCATTGCCGACCTCAAGTCTCTCGGCGGATCCAAGACGAAAACCAATTCGGCATTGCAAGAGGCGCTGCAAAGAGGAAAAGGCACGGCCCTGCTCTTGGACGACCAAGAGGGAATCCTGTCTTGGCTCTCGACTAATCGAATGGATCCCAGAACGGGCCAAGCCTTGCCTGAACTAGACCCGAAAGACTTCTCCTTCAATTCGAGCAAAGGGTGGTGTTCCACCTGCCGCGGTCACGGCCGCATTTATCCCTGGATGCGGGAACGCCTCGATGACGACGAGCTGCTGGAAAAATCGATCGGCGCTGACAACAGCGATGACGATGAATCTGACGAGATTGTCATTTGCCCGGATTGCCATGGAGAGCGACTAAACCGCACTAGCCGCCATGTTTTCCTCCCGCTCAAGGCCAATCGATGGGTCTCTCTGCCTCAACTCCTGTCTCTCACCCCTCGAGGCCTCTTGGATACGCTCGGCAAACTCAAGCTCGACAAGCGCGGCCAATTAATCGCCCGGGATATTGTCGATCAAATCCGAGAGCGTCTCCAATTTATGGATAGCGTAGGATTGGAGTATCTATCGCTCGATCGGGCAACGCAAACGCTATCCGGTGGCGAAGCTCAACGCATTCGCCTGGCCGCTCAACTGGGCTCCAATCTCGCCGGCGTGCTCTATATTTTGGATGAACCCAGCATTGGCTTGCACGCCCGCGACGGCGATCGCCTGATCGACACGCTAAAGTCCCTGCGTTCTCGGGGCAATACCCTCCTCGTCGTCGAGCACGACGAAGCCATGATGGAAAATGCGGATCGCATTATAGATCTGGGTCCTGGAGCGGGGACTCAAGGCGGGGAACTCATTGCCGAAGGAACCCTAGGAGAGCTAAAGCGAAATAAAGCGTCGCTAACAGGCAGATATCTCAAAAAAGGCATTCCCCATCCGCTTCGAAACTCCTATCGCAAGTTGCCATCACGCGCCGCGGACAAGGATTCCTGGATCGAATTCACAGGAGTGAATTTCCGAAACCTGAAAAATCAATCTATCCGCTTTCCAACCGAACGCCTAGTTATGGTATGCGGATCATCCGGGGCAGGAAAGTCGTCGCTCATTCGAGATCTTCTCGGAAATGCGGCAACCTATGCCATCAAAGCGAAAAAGAAGACCCTAGACGGCAAGCTGTTCGCCAAGCATGGCAAGCCCATCGAAGGAGAAGAAGGCTCAGTCCTTTTCCATCAGCTAACGGGGACCAACCGCTTCCGCTCCGTTCTCGAAGTAGATCAATCGCCCATCGGGAAAACGCCGCGATCAACTCCTGCCACCTACTTAGGCGTATTCGATATTATCCGACATTTTTTTGCCAGTCTCCCCGAATCGAAAATGAGGGGCTACAAGCCGGGGCGCTTTTCCTTCAACACGCCGCACGGTCGCTGCCCCACTTGTTCAGGAGCCGGGAAAGTGAAGCTGGAAATGAGTTTCATGCCCGATACCTACATGGTCTGCGAGGACTGCAACGGACTTCGCTATGGTCAAGAACTGCTCGAGCTTCATTGGCGAGGAAAGAGTATCGCCGACACTTTGAACATGACCTTCGACGAAGCAGCCGAATTTTTCAGTTTCCATACCCAGCTAAGCGAAATCATGCAGCTCATGGTGGAAACCGGCCTTGGCTACCTAACGCTCGGCCAAAGTAGCCCCACGCTCTCGGGTGGAGAAGCCCAGCGTATGAAATTGGTTACGGAATTAGCCAAGGGACTTCAGACCTTTACTGATCGACGACGCGGTATCCAAAGAACCAACCTCTATATCCTCGAGGAACCAACCATTGGGCTTCATCTGAGCGATTGCGAGAAACTGATCCGACTGCTCCACCGTCTAGTCGATCAGGGCCACACTGTCATTGTCATCGAGCATCATCTCGACCTGATTGCCGAGGCCGATTATCTCATCGAAATAGGGCCCGGAGGTGGGCCCAAAGGAGGCAAGATTCTGTATCAAGGAAATCTAGACGGCCTCAAAAATTCCAAAAGAAGCGTTACCCGCGAATACCTAAAGCCGAAAATCAGCTAGGCCCAAGTATTATTAAGGTAGGGAGGACTGGCTCAGTCCTCCGTTTGGATAGAAGTTGGAGGCCTGAGCCAGTCCTCCCTAACCAATTGTACAAATCCTTACGTGTATTTCGTGACTACAATACGACTCGATCGCTTCAATAATCCGCCCCATTCGCGCTGGCCTCGCAAGAGGCCTGCCAAGCTTGCAGCTGCTCGCGCATGCGATCGGCCAACGATGGATGCTGGTCGATAATATTTTTCGTCTCGCCCAGGTCCTCTAGCAAGTCATACAACTCCCATTCCGCCACGGGAGTGCTTCCATTATCATGGCGTTGACGCTTCTTTCCGGGATTGTGAACGAGCTTGAAGCGATTGTCGTTAAGCGTTGCTAGACCGTGGCCTTGAAATCCGATCGGCGACGGCCGGGCAAATCGCTCCCCCTCTATTATTGGCATAAGGGAAAATCCATCGTAAGGTCGGCGCACTGCTTCAGGAAGATTGTATCCAAGTATCTCCAACACAGTCGGAAAATAATCGCTCGTGACAGCCGAAACTGAAGTTTCACTTCCCGCTTCGATTCGAGCCGGCCACTCGATCAGCCCTGGAACACGAACACCACCCTCGTAAAGCGAACGCTTGCGCCCACGGAATGGGCCCGCCGATCCTTGTGAACGGCCTCTTTTGCCCGGATTTCCTTCCGGACCATTGTCAGCCGTAAAGCACAGCATTGTGTTATCGGCAACACCCCACTCGCGTAGCAGCGTCCTTAAGCGGCCCATCTGGCGATCCACCGCCGTGATCACCGCGTAGTAGTGCTGAGTGTTCTCATCCAAATTCGGATACATAGCCAAAAACTCGGGTCCTCCTACGACAGGCAAATGGGGCGCATGAAACCAGATGACGGCGAGAAAGGGGCGGTCGCTTCGGACCGCGCCCTCCATGAAGCCCACAGCTTTGTCCATAACCATTTTGGCTGTATCGCCAACCAGACCTTCCGCCGGTCCATCAACGATATTGCGACCGTTGTGATAGAAAAGAACCCTGGGATCAGTTATGCCGTTGTGGGCGTTATCCGGGCTGTAAGGATCCCATGTGGAAACAGAGTATTCCGTGCTAAACCATTCGTCGAAACCCGACATCCCCGGAGTCATGTAGTTCTTCTCTGGATTCCGATTATTTTTCCCCGAATAGTCGGGAGCGAGAGTCCCCAAGTGCCACTTGCCAAAATGCCCGGCGCGATAGCCATGCATCTTCAGGACTTCTGCGATGCTGATCTCGTCTCGATGCAAATGCCCCTGATTGGCGGTCGGTATACCATATCGGCTGGGGTGACGCCCTGTCAGGACGGAACCTCGCGTCGGACTGCAAACCGGCGCGGCCGCGTAGAACCGCTCGAATCGCAATCCCGATCTCGCCATCTCATCCAATTCAGGTGTAATGACCACTTCATTACCATTAAACCCGACATCGCCCCACCCTAAATCGTCGGCCATACATAGAATGATGTTCGGGCGCTCGGCCAAACAGGAAATCGCCACTGTCAGGGATAAAAGGCAAAAGAAGTGTTTCATGAAAATCGGGCTATAGAAACCGAGCGGATCAGGCAAGCTATCTAAGAAACGTACAATAGTCGCATTCCGAACACTTTGCCGATGGCAGGGCTGTCTGTCCTCAGTCAGCCGTGTTGGGAACGGCTCATCTTCATGGCTGACTGAGGACAGTCAGCCCCGCCCGAACCCCGCGTCCCCCCAACATTGTAATAGAAAAGACGCGTTTCGCTGCCGAGCTTCATTCCTCTAGAAATTATCAGCGACGATATCCGATACTTATCAAAATTCTCTGCCGTCCCCCATTCGCGGGCAATCCGCTCAGCCCTGTCCGACTCCTCGATGGGACCCATATTCAATCGAATCCCCGCATCCCAACCCGCAGCTCGATAGAATACATCTGGATGCCTCAACAGCAAGGACATCGCTCCCCAACCCGACTTGATGAACCCAACCAAAAGGCGTCCCTCCGAACTATTCTGAGTAGGATAATGGTTTTCAAGGCACGGCAGAACCGTCTTTAGAAAGTGGCTTTCGTCTCGCTTTTCGGGATTCAAATCATGATCGGCAAACCATTACTTGCTCGTGAATGAGGGCGCCACGCAAATCAAACCTTACCGATTACGATACCCCGCGTTTCGCACCTCCTCTAGGCCATCCCCATGCCTAAATAATCCATCTTCATGCACGGGAAGAATGTATAAGGCGGGATATCGCTTTCCTTCCTCAATCTTGTCTGGCAAAAGAACCCTCAGTGTCGTCTCCTCTGCCTGATGCGGAGAGTCGAGCAGGTGGGTGAAAAAACTATTGGACTCCCCTATCTCAGCATCTACTGGCTCGTTGAGCGAGGGCAGAAACAGAATACAGGCGACAACTGTCGAAATTCGAGTCATCTCTGCTGTTCACTATACACTATTCACTCTTCACTCCGTTTCAGACCTTCCTTGACCGTTCGTCCCCACAAACCTAATAAAAGAGGCTATGTCCAAGATGCGATTCACTGCCCTGATACCCTTTCTAACCGCCACCATAATCCCGCTCCTGAATACGAGATCGGAAACGCCCGCTCTCGATTGGCAGGACGTAACCGAGTGGGGAGTCGAAGGCCGGGCCTGGGTAGACGAGCCCCGTCTTCGCTGGTTTGATCGATTGCCCGCCTCCGCCGAGAGCCAAGTGCGGGAGCCCGTTTGGACGCTTAGTCGCGATAGCGCCGGTATGATGGTCCGATTCGAAACCGATGCCACCGAGATATGGGTCGACTATGCCTTATTCAAAGAAGAGCTCGACAAGCCCCACATGCCGGCCACCGGCGTTAGCGGTCTAGACCTCTACGCTCGAGACGCGGACGGAAAGTGGCGTTGGGTAATGGTCGTCAAGCCCACAGCCCAGGAAATGCGCATCGCCTTGATCAAAGGATTGGCTCCCGGCAAACGCGAGTATGCAGTCTACCTGCCCCTTTACAACGGAGTCGAGCGGCTCGAAATCGGCGTTCCCTCTGGGTCTTCATTCCAAGGTCTCGCTCCGAGGAAAGTAAAACCCATCGTCTTCTATGGAACCTCTATCACTCACGGCGCTTGCGCCTCGCGCCCAGGCATGGTTCATACCGCAATTCTCGGACGCCGATTAGATCGCCCAGTGGTGAATCTCGGATTCTCGGGCAACGGCCGCATGGAACCTGAGATCGGGGACATGCTAACGCGAATAGACGCCGCTGTTTATGTCATCGATTGCAATCCGAACCTCCAACCCGCCCAAGTAGCAGAGCGAACCGAGCCCTTGGTTAAGCAGCTCCGAGCAGCTCGACCGGATACCCCTATCCTTCTCGTGGAAGATCGGCGCAACACGAATTCATGGATCCTGCCTGCTCGAAACGCCCACCATGATGGCAACCACGCGGCCCTGCGCGAAGCTTACCGATCCCTCAAGTCGCAAGGACTCCGAAAAATCTACTACTTGTCGGGCGACCAGCTCCTAGGATCCGACAGCGAGGGAGCAACTGATGCCTCACACCCCAATGATCTCGGCTTTATGCGCCAGGCTGACGCCTTCGAGCCGCAGTTACGCAAGGCCCTTCGCGGCCAGTAGTCAGAGCTAGTACCGTCACGCAGGATAATTCCGATTACAAAAATTAAAAATTCCCATCGCAAGAGCTTCGAGGTATTACGGCCAAGGCGAAATATAGATTTGAAAGGTCGCGGATTTCCTCATGTGCTCGCGATATGCGATTCCCTATTTCTTCAAAAGCTCCCCTCGCGGTCCTAGTCATCGCCCTTATCTCTCTCTTTCCCGCTTCCCGCGCGGACCATCACGGGCCGAAGCTAGAACCGGGATTCAGGAGCCTCTTTAATGGCAAAGATCTCACTGGATGGCGGGGCAACCCAGACTTATGGTCCGTGCAAGACGGAGCCATCACCGGCCAGACGGGCGAGACTCCCAAAAACAAGCTGACCCACAATACCTTTCTTGTCTACACCGGCGGCTCCGTCGATGACTTCGAGCTGCGATTAAAGTACCGGATCGTGGACGGCAATTCCGGAATCCAATACCGAAGCAAGATTCTCGGAGAAGGCGATTTCGGTCCAATCGTCGGCGGCTACCAAGCCGACTTCGAGGCTGGCACCAAGTATTCGGGAATCCTATACGAAGAGAAAGGACGAGCCATTCTCGCCCAGCGCGGACAAACGACGAAGATTCTTGAGAATTCGGAAAACCCGAAGAAGCCGATCGTCGAGGTTCTCGGATCCCTAGGAGATACCGACGATATTCAAAGCGTCATCAAATCTAAAGACTGGAACGACTACACGATTATCGCAAACGGAAACCAGCTCACGCATATGATAAATGGACGCGTCACTGTATCCGTTATCGATGAAGACCCAAGCGGCAGCGCCAAATCAGGTGTACTCGCCTTGCAAATACACGTAGGTCCAGTCATGACCGTCCAGTTTAAGGATATCCGCATCCGGGAAATCAAGTGATTCCGGTTGCATCCAGCAACCACACCCAAAACCAACCTACTCCCAACTGGCTAGGATCCTGCTCGCGCGAAGCGCATGGGCGTCAACTCATCTAAAAAACGCCGATTTCTTGCTGTAGGAAGCTCGCTTGCGAGCGATTGTTTCACTGCGATGGACCGAGGTTTATTCGCTCGCAAGCGAGCTTCCTACAACGAATACAACTTAAATTGACGCCAATCCGTACAGCTAGGTCCAGTGATTCCGCATCCTTAGCGGGTGAACGATGTTACATTTCCAACACTCCAACTCCCCAAAAATCTCAAAAGTTATCCAGCGCTCCTGATACAACGTTTCCATACTTGAAAAGCTAAGCGAGTTGAATGTTGTCCTCGTACAAGATTTGTATCGTTCGAGAGCAATAGCATTGCCGATTCACCATGAGCCCAACGTCATTCTACCGACTTCTCATTCCACTCCTCCTAGCGACAATAGCCGCTACCCTCCACGCCGATAGCCCCGAATCGCTTATCCAGCGGGGCAAGCTCGTTTTCAGCGATGACTTCAACCGCGCCGAGCAGGACGACAGCAAAGAACAGCTCGGCAAGCAATGGGTCACAAACAGCGCTTCCCGGGCTCAAGGCGTCAAGCAGGCGGACCTCGAGAATGGCCAGCTCGTCATCACCATGGCCAAAGTCGCCGACCACAGCACCTCGATCCGCCACGACATAGCTCTCGACGACGGCGTCATCCGTTTTAAGCTGCAAGTCTTCGACAAATACGGTCTGAAATTCAATTTCAACGATCCTACCGCTCGCGACGTTTCCTGGGCCGGCCACATCTCGCGTGTCGTATTCAAGCCCGGTTCAATCCAAATCCAAGACGACAAGACCGGCGTTTTTGATCTCGAGATATTCGCGAAGCGCAGGGAAAAAAGCCTCTCCACGAAAGAGCAAGCCGCCATCAAGGCCTTCGTCGATACGAAACAACGAACCTTTGACGCCCCGCTTGAAATCGGCCGATGGCACGAGGCGATCATCGTCTTCCAGGGCCCCGAATGCGCCGTCTACCTTGATGGCAAGCGTATCGGATCGTTCTCATCTCCCGGCCTGGATCACAAGGTTAAGCAAAACTTCGCTCTCGGCGTCACTGGAAAGGTGATCGTTGACGATATCCTAGTCTGGTCCCTCGACTGATCCCTGCCCTCATTGTTATCCGGCTTCTCCGTGGTACGACACTCGTAAATCTACCATTCTCCATCATTGAAGCGTGAATACGAGAGCCCCCGTTCGGTTGAGGAATTTTCTGACAACGCTTCGCTTGATCCCTCCCCCCGCTTTGCGGAATCCTGGCCAGGATCGCTGCACTAAGTTTCGCGTCAGGTTCGACTGGAGATTGGTCAGTATTCAAGGCCTTTAATCCTTCAATATGGCTTCACAACCTTCGATTTCTTCCCTGTAATAGAACCTCAATCCAAACCTGCTATCCGCAACGCGGATACCTTTTGGCCCCCGGCATCCACCGGGGGCTCAAGCCCCGACCAGTCGGGGCGATGTTAAAATTTCCAAATCCCCCACCTTTCACTCTTAAACACTCAAAGTCCGCCGGAGCCTCGCGCGAAGGAGGACCAATCTTCACCATTAAAATTTATCCTCCCCACTGGTCCCTTTCCGATTGGTCGTCGCTGGCCCGAAGCGATCCTGGCGCCGCTGCCGATCGCTTTTTCGACCATTTGTCGCGGCTTCCCGCTAGCCAAGTAAAAGCGGCCATTGCCTCCACGATGTCCCGGTCGGATCTGTCGAGCGCCTTCGAGCGGTCCGCCGCAAGGCCGGATCTCCCATTGGCGGGAGCGCCCTACCTGCTCAAGGACCTATATGATGTCGCGGGCTGGGAAACGAATGCCTCCTCGCTTTTCCTGAGCGAGGAGCGTCCCGCTCCGAACATGTCCAGCGCCTTGGCCCAAGACTGGGACGCTGCTGGCGGCGTCTTCGCCGGAAAGACGCACCTGGTGGAATTCGCTTTCGGGATGGAGGGGAGTAACTGCCATTTCGGCGACGGCGTTCATCCCGGGTTTCCCGATCGCGTGTCCGGGGGCTCGAGCAGCGGTTCGGCATGGGCCGTGGCCAGCGGGCTCGTTCCCCTCGCCTCCGGTTCCGATACCGGTGGATCCGTCCGCGTCCCCGCCGCGTACAACGGTCTATTCGGGCTCAGAGCCACCCCCAACCATGCCTGGTCCAAGCTCGGCTGTTTCCCGCTGAGCCCTAGCTTCGACACTGCCGGCTGGTTCACGCGGACCGCGGAGGATATGACGACCACCATCGACGCCTTGTTTCCCGCCGCCTCTGGTGACGAACACCCGACCTCCATTAAGGGATTGGAACTGCTGCCGGATTACGAATTCCTCGACGACGGGCTCCGCGAGCCCCACCAAAAAGCCATCGACTCGCTGCCCCTAGAGCGGTCGGCGGAAGCGACGCAGGCCTTCCACGCCCTGCCGGATCGGCTCAAGGCTTACCTGACGATCCAAAGCAGCGAAGCCCTGGAAGTGCATCGGAATTGGCATGATAAGCGGAAGAGCCAGTACGATCCCCAAACGTGGGAGCGCATCGCTGTAGGGAAAAAATGGACACCCGCCGACTTGAAGACCGCCGCCGAAACCAAAGCTAAGGTGACCCGGTTCTTCCAAGAGCTCTTTCGAGACTACGACTTCGTAGCCCTGCCCACGGCTCCCGTCCCCGCCCCGCTCCTCGGCAGGGCCACGGCGCTGCGCGAGGCCCATCTCGACCTCACCACCCCCGCCAGCCTGGCCGGACTCCCCACACTCACCATCCCCTACTTCATGGATTCCGGGCTCAGCGGCGGGCTGCAAATCATCGCGCCCGATCTGGACACCCACTCCCTCGCCATCTGGAAGCGCCTTTTAAACCGCTGAACCAGCCCGCAGAACGCTCCGACGAAATCAAGCTGCCCATTCCAATCCGCCGCGCGAGCCGCGGAGGCAGCGACCCATCTGCGAGAAAACAAAGAGCGCTCTATTCAGAACAGCCAAAACCGGACACCCGGGATCGACTTAAAATGGCTGTCATAAGTAACGAGCGTCGAACCCGTCTCGATACACGCGCTCGCAATCCAAATATCATTAATAGGCACTGGCATCCCGGCTCGCTTTCGGCCGTCTTGAATCTCACCATAAATTCGACCCGTTTCTTCAATGGGCAT
>CAYOLG010000005.1:21642-25210 GCA_964404745.1 uncultured Opitutaceae bacterium | reverse complement strand
AAAAAGGGGTCAGGCTTTGCTAATTGACATAGCTGCGCGAAGGCGGTCTAGAAACGGGGCAGGCTTTCCCTATCTACGTATCGCGAAAACAGGACTCAGATTCGAATTTCTTCATGTCCACGGGATCTTGACGAAGCCTATTTAAGCAGTGTATTTGCTGCGGATTTTATGCTTCCGAAATGACCAAAGCCACATCCATCAAGCCCCTCAGCGACTTCCTTAGAAACAGCAAAAGCCACATTGCTACTCTAAAAAAGTCCCAAGAAGCAGAAATCCTAACTGTGAACGGCGAGGCAGCGATCGTCGTGCAAGACGTTGAACCCTGTGAGAAGATGGCCGCTATCGCGGAAGAGGCAAGGCAGGATGCCAGATTGAAAAAAGCCATGGCCTATTTTCGCAATGGCGGGAAAGGAATCAAAGTGGATGATGTTTTCGCCGATCTCGATGCCAAATACCTCTAGCGGATGCAGGAATACGAAATCGCATTTGCTCCGACCGCTCATGAGGATTTGGCGGTGATCCTCCAATGGCTAAAACGCGAAACCCCTGAGAACGTCGCCGAGTAATTTGCCGCGATCAAGGCGGAGATTCAGAGCTTGAGGCGAATGCCCAAGCGCTGTCCCAAAGCTCCCGAAAGCGACTTCTGGGGGGAAGAAGAATTGAGACAGCTCTTTTTCCAAAATTACCCTTCCAAATATCGAATCATTTTTCATGTGAGCAAGAGCTCAGCTCATATTCTCAACATCCGACACGGCGCTCGCAGATTTCTCCACGAAGCGTAGAGTGGGAAGGCAAAAGGATACAGAATCCGCGAGCCACGATAAATTTGGAACAACCAGATTCTCAATTATCGGGAATAAACCCTCTGATCCTTCCGACACTAAAAATGGCAACGTTACCATTTTTAGTGTTACGCATGAGCCACCAATTGGATGGCACGTTCGGTCTTCGCGTCGACTTGGTACATCTCTTTACCCGACTGGGCGCCGTTCTGTTCAACCAGTTGACATTAATTGGCAACGACCTTAGCCGTTCGAAAAAGGCATGAACATGTTATCTCGTTTACTCCTCCTCCTACCCTTCTCGTTAACAGCGCTGCTCGCTCAGCCTGAATTGGACTATAAGCCGGTCAAGGGCTGGGGTACGATGCCGGATGGCTACGTCACCGGGGCCGGGATGGCGGTGGCTGTCGATGGAGATGATAACATCTGGTACTACACGCGAAGTTCTCATCCGGTGATGCAATTCGACTCGGACGGGAATTTGTTGCGGGCGTGGCCGGAGGAGGAAGCGGCGCTCAGCAATCACAAGGGAGCCGCCCACGGCATGGGAATCGGTCCTGATGGAGGGGTTTGGCTGGTGGACCGGGAAACCCATACGCTTTTCAAATTCTCCCCAAGCGGGCGGGCCCTCCTCACCATTGGCACTTTCGCAGGCAAGGAAGGAACCAACGACACGCCCTACGCTTTCAACCGTCCAGCGGGAGTTTCCTTCGACAGCCGGGGCAATATTTATGTTGCCGATGGATACAAGAACACGCGGGTAGCCAAATACGACCCTTCTGGCGACTATATCGATTACTGGGGAGGCGCTGGCGAGGGTCCCGGACAGTTCAATCTGGTGCACGGGTTGACTCTTGACCATCGGGATCGCGTCTACGTGGCTGACCGCGGAAACAAGCGCGTACAGGTATTCACCAAGAATGGAAAGTTCCTGGCCGAATGGAACGGTCTCGGAACGCCATGGAACCTGGCTTTCGATCCCAGAGAGAAAGTGATTTGGATGTGCGACGGTGATTTGGGCCGCGTCACGAAACTGTCGCTGGACGGGGAGGTTCTAGGCGGATTCGGGACGACTGGCAAGGCCGCAGGCGAACTCTTCCAAGCGCACTGCATCGCCGTCGACTCCGAAGGAGCGATCTACACCGCCGAGACCGTGAATCAGCGTATCCAAAAATTTGTAAAAATTCCTTGATATGATATCGCCACGCTCAAAACGCCCTCTGGGCGGAACTGCACGGCGATCTCCCTAGAATATTTCCTCTTATGCTCCGCTACATCAACCTAGCCGCCGTCTCGCTAATCATCCTACTATTCCTGCAGGGCTGTTCTAAAACGAGTACTCCAGCGGCAAATACGTCCTCCGCGAAGCCGAACATCATCCTCATCATATCGGACGACCAAGGATACGCCGATCTTTCTGTAATGGGAACGATGGACGACGTTTCTACTCCCAATCTGGATCGTCTGGCCGCCCAAGGGACGCGTTTCACCCATGCCTACGCCTCCTCGCCTATCTGCAATACCTCGCGATGCGCCATCATCACCGGGGCCTACCAGCAACGATTTGGGATGCAATGGTATGGCGGGCCGGGCATATCCGAATGGGATAACCCGACTGTGGCCGAGTTAATGAAAAAGGCGGGCTACACGAACGGCTACGTCGGCAAGGTTCACTATGGTTCACCCAATGGTCCGGGAGCCCGAAACTTTCCGCTCGAGCATGGTTTCGACACTTTCTTCGGCTCCGAGAATGCTCGTATTCACTATTTGATACACAATCAGGAAGCCATAGACGCCTTCGATGCTGCTCGGGCCAAAAACCCGGAGCCTAGCAATTCCTGGGGAATGGGCCCATTTCGCGATGGTATCGAAGAAGTCGATATGGAGGGTATGAGTACGGAGATCTTCGGAACCAAGGCCCGGGAATTTATAAGCGAGCAAAAGGACAACCCCTTCTTTCTATATTTGTCGTTTAACGCGGTACACAATTTTACTCACCAATTGCCCAAGGAGTATCTAGAAAAGCATGGGCTCGACGACTACGGTGATTGGGATCCGTCCGAAGAACCTTACCTTGATTGGTACTATCGATCCCGCCGCCCCAACAATCCCGATGGACGGGCTCACTACCTCGGGCAACTATACTACCTAGATCAGGAAATCGGCCGACTCTTGGATCACGTAGACAATCTGGGTATTCGGGAAAACACTTTGATCATCTACATGGGCGACAACGGAGGCTCCCGACCTATCTACGCTGAAAACACGCCCTTGCGCGGCAGCAAGTTCACTCTCTACGAAGGTGGCACCCGTGTACCATTGATCGTCAGTCAACCTGGCAGTGTTCCCGAGAATGAAGTGATGGACAACGTCGTGAGCGCTTTCGATCTATTGCCAACTTTCCTTTCCGCTGCTGGGGAGCCCATTCCCGATTTCACGGATGGCATAGATCTCATGCCGCTCCTCCAAGGGACGGATCCCAGGCGTCAACACAATGTCTTGCACTGGAAAACCGCGGACGAGTGGTCGGTTAGAAAAGGTCCTTGGAAATTACATACTGTGCACGGTCCCGGCGCGGCACCTGTGGAGAAAGTGGAGCTCCAGCAAGGAGTATTCCTGCGAAACCTGATAACAGACCCTTCCGAGTCCATCAACTTCGCCAGCCAACATCCGGACATATTGGCGGAGCTGAATGAACTTCACAAATCGTGGGTGGCCACGCTTCCGGCCAGCATGAGCAATGTGCCCTCCGCCACCGAATGGGCCGAACCGCCCAAAGCTCAATA
>CAYOLG010000005.1:17104-21542 GCA_964404745.1 uncultured Opitutaceae bacterium | reverse complement strand
ATGAAGGTGATCATCAGAAGGATGGATAGCAACTGTCCTGGAATGACAGCGACGTGTATTCGTTTCATGGAGTTGGCTAGAGCTAGGATTCAGTCGAATTGGCAAGGCGCCTTGTTCACTGGCTATGTAACTCCTATTTGAATCGAGATTCAATCTATAGCCGCCAAACCAGCCTCAATTCGCTATGTCCTTAAGCAACCAGACGCCAAGCGATGAACGCCTTTGCCCAAGCCCTTTCCTGACAAAGCGTATCGATCCTCTATAGATTGGCGAATTGGTGGTTTCGAAACCGCTAATTTGAAAAATGGTAGGGCTGCTTATCCCTAAGCAGCCGCGTCAGAGCCCGCCTTAAATTCGCCCTGACATCGATCTAGATTTCAGCAGCATCCCCAATTGACAAAATCATCTGATCAACCCATCTGATTCGCATGAGCTTAGCCAATCTCGGGTTACAATTCGCAGGCAAAGCATTGGGATGGCTCGGGGTTTTTACCCTACTGCTGATATCCATTCTATTTCTGGGGGCGTACATCGGGCTTTCCTCTAGTTGGTCGACTCTTATCGCCTTGGTCGGATGGGCAACGGCGTTCCGTTTAACCTCGCTTCAACGAAGCGCATTCATCGCTTTGGCAGTAGCCCTGCTAACTGCTGTCGGATACCTAATCCATCGCCCATCGAATGATCGCTCGTGGAAGCCGGAAGTGGCTCGTCTTCCGCAACTTGAAGTCGAAAGCAATCGACTGAGTATAACGGATCTGCGCGATTTCCGATGGAATTCGAAAGAGACTTTCGTCGAGCGTTGGGCGAATGCCACTTACGACATCAGTCAGCTGGCAGGGATCGATCTCGTGGTCGTGCCCTTCGACGATGCCGACCTGGCTGCTCACGTGATGCTGAGTTTCAGCTTCGAAGACGGACGGCGGTTGGTCGTGTCCGTCGAGGGCCGTTTGGAAATCGGGGAAACGTACAGCCTGATGGGCGGAGCGGCCCGGCAACTCGAGTTGATATATGTTTTTGGCACCGAGAGCGACTTGATCGACCTGCGAATCCGCCATCGCGGTGATCGCCTCTACCTCTTTCCGCTTCGCCTGGACCCCAACTTCGCCAAGGAACTGCTCCTGGAGCTTTGCCAATCTACCAACCAGCTAAACGACCAGCCCAAATTCTACGCAACCTTGCGAAACAACTGCACCACTTCCCTACTACGCCACGTGAACCGATTGAGAGAGGAACCCATAGGATTGAGCCGCGAAATCCTCTTTCCCGCCAGAATCGGCCAGCTGCTTCACCGTCTCGGCTATCTTGATACGAATCTCGATTGGCCTGAAGCCAAACAACGCTTCCGCGTGGACGACAAAATTGGCGAGACTCTCGACCTAGACCACTACTCGCGAATCCTGCGAGCGGCCATTCTAGAGCACTAGCAAGACCCGTACTCGCGACGAATGGGCCCGGCGAGTACCAACGGCAATCCGATTCCCATCCAGTGGATAAAGCTGGGAGCTTCTCCGCTGCTCGACAGATACTGGAGGGATAGCGAGGTTCCCACTCGCCGTAGAATCACTCTCGCCATTTGCTCGTCGAGCTGAAACTTGCGCAGGGCTGCCGAGATCACAAATCCACCCAGAAACAGAAGGATCACATTCGAGAAGAACGGCGAGAGGAAGGCGCTCGAGGCGATATCGGATCCCCGTTCCTTCCAGCCGGGGATGCAGCCAAATCAACGAGAGAAACAACACCAGCAAACTGGTCACGAAAAGCGGGGGCCCGCCACCAAATCGATTTTATAAGGATCTCAAATATGCGTCTACGGCATCGCCCAAGGTCGGGCCGATCTCATCATTGATCACTAAGTCGGCATAGGCATCGAGATCAGTCGGGTCTCGATTAAGAATGACGAGTTTAGCTCCCTGCTGCTTGGCTGTGATCGGGAAAAAGGCCGCCGGGTAAACAACTAGCGAAGAGCCAATGGCGATAAACAAATCACAGGTCTCAGTGGCCGCCTCCGCCGCTCGCATGGCGTCTGACGGCATGGACTGCCCGAAGGATACGGTCGCGGTTTTGACTAGGCCGTCGCATGCATCGCAGCGTGGCAGGAGACCTTCGCGTTCAAAAGCGTCCAGAATCGGCTTCAATTCATAGATTCGACCGCAATCGAGACACTTGGCATAGGTCCCGTTACCGTGCAGTTCAATGATGTTTTCGTCGGGGATACCGGAGCTTTGATGCAAGCCATCAATGTTCTGCGTAATGACATGTGTTACCTTCCCTATCCAGACCAGTTTCTCAACCGCTTGATGCCCTCGGTTCGGCTTGGCAACCGACATCTCTCGTTCCAAAGCCAGTTTCTGCCTCCACGCCTCGCGTCGAGCGCTTTCGGAGCTCACAAATTCATCGAAATAAACGGGTTTGTTCTTCGACCATACACCGTTAGGACTTCGAAAATCTGGAATCCCCGACTCGGTGCTGATCCCCGCCCCAGTGAAGATCACGACGCGCTCGGCCCTTTCCAACAACGCTGCTAGTGTTGCCATCGTTCAAAAAAGCCCACCGAACCTGCGATACGTGAGCGCCATCAATGGCTTAGCATCCAATCCACCAGTTCGGTCGAACTGAAAACCGCCGCATTTCCTTGGGAGTGTTTGGCTCCCGGGAATGCCGTGTGCCGAACCCGGCTATTTCCGGTAGCTCGCAAGTTGTCCACCATCGTTTGTACCGAAACGACATTCTTGCCATCATCTCCACCCACCATACCCCAGACGGGGAGATGGATGAGCTTTTCGATTCCTTCCGAACTGGCTCCCGAGCCAAATCCACAGGGGGCTGCGGCTGCGAAACGATTCGGCGATTGGCGTATCCAGTTCCAAGTCCCCGTGCCGCCCATGCTGTGGCCCATAACGTAGACCCGATTCTCGTCGATCTGGTCGAAATTTTCCAAAACAAAGTCGAGCATATGATCCAGTGTATTCGGATCCCAACTATCGGTTGAATTCGGCTCTAGCAGAATTAAATCCTTACCGGCCAGTTCAGCTAAAGCCAATCCTTTGACCTTGGAAGACCGAATGAGTTGATCTCGCAAGCTCATGTTTTTCCCGCCAGCCCCATGCAATGCGATCAATAGGGGCAACTTGCCCGACGGGCGCTTGGCTGGATAGGCCATGAAAGCTAGTTTCTTGAGACTTCCCAATTTTTGGCGTATCTCCACGGGCCATTCCACGATCTCGACCTCGGTATTTTCAAAGCGCTCGTTGATTTCCTCCAGCGCTTCCGCCACGCCTGCGTCTTCATTAGCTTCCGCCACCGTCCAAACCTTGAAATTACGGATACTTCCTCCAGCGATGCCCGGGTTCAGACCAATCTTCGACTTCTCGACATCGATAACCTGATTTCGCCCATATAGCGATACGCCATTGACAACGGTCCAGGCCCTATCGCCAACTATATCCAATCTCATTTTGTACCAAGTATTTGGATTCAAATCCAATTCCACAGGCCCAAACTCGATATCTTTGAGCAACCGTTTCTCCGCGTCTCTGGTCCTGCTAATGTGCTGGAGGGTAAGTCCCACAGGCCGAAAGACCGAGCTGACATTGGCTGTCGATTGAATCGCGTGGCCTGCATAGTCCAAATGGTCCAGGAAAATTCGAAAGTGGCGATTCTGCAGAGGCGCGACAGGAATCTTGAATTCGCATTCGATGACAAGATCACGAACGGGAGCGATATAGGTAAGCACCGGCCCGTGACCATCCTCGGGAACATTCTTGGCTGTAACGGAACCGTCGGCAAGAACGGTCCAGTCGCCAAAGCTCACTCTCCGCTTCCACCCACTCCCGATATCTACCAACTTTTTCTTTTCTAGGGATCCCGCAAAAGGGTTCGACAGGATCAAGTCTCCTTTTACAGCAAGCGGCTGCCCTTCAGCAGATAGGATCGAAATTAAAAGAGAAATGGCAAAAAGCCAGGGGCGCGTTTGAGAGGTATTCATATTCTAAGCTTCAGTTTTGAAAGAGCGGTTTCGATACATCCGACGTCGCTGTTCTCGCGTTCTCGCCGTCGCTTCATCGGAACCATCGTGATAAGAGCCGAACCATCGGTCCCAAGGAGCGTCAACCGTACCGTAGTTGCATTCGAAATAGCGGTGATGCAATTGATGATGGAAATCCGCCGCTTCCACCCAGGCCTTGTCCTTGACCAAGAGTTTTTCGAAGCCCGCATGCGAAAAAGCCGGTCCTAGGCACCTGCTGTAGAGATGAACAAGGAGGATTATGGGATGCGATGGGACGATGAAGTGCACGAGAACCGAGGAGATGTAGATTAAGTGCTCTACCGGGTGCATCGACATTCCCGACCAGGGACCGATGTGGATATTCCGATGATGCAATCGATGCACGCTCTTGTACAGAGGGGGCCAATGCAGCAGTCGGTGAATCAGATAAAA
>CAYOLG010000005.1:3558-17004 GCA_964404745.1 uncultured Opitutaceae bacterium | reverse complement strand
GATGCACGCTCTTGTACAGAGGGGGCCAATGCAGCAGTCGGTGAATCAGATAAAAATGCGACGAGGCAAGTATGGGCAAAAACAGCAACCACAAAACGAATACAATTGGATGTTCGGAAATGGAGAATACTGGAACCACCCCATTGCCGAGCGCCCAGAGATAGCCCACTTCGTAAAGCGACCAAATCGGCACTCCACCAGCCAACGACCAAAAGACATTGTCCCACAACTGACTGCGAAAAGAGAATTTTCCGCTCTTTTCGAATTGTTCGCGAGCCAAGTACTTGAGCCGCTTGCCTTGCCCGCGATAGGTGAAGAAATAGAGGTGAAGCCCACCGGCGACCAATAGCATGAATAGGTAGTTGCGGAAGAGAACGGGCAAAACCCAGCTCAGGGATAGCGACTGGGTAACCGACGAGTCTGGCAACAAGTAGCGATAAACCAGAAAAGCCATCAGCAAAAACAGGGCGTTGCGAGACAAGGTTACCCACCGCTTAGCTAACACGGATAGGATGGCCATGGGTTTCGGTGGCCAATCGAATAAGGGAGAAAACACTACCGGGGTTTTATGATTCCACGTATCTTGCTCCTCTGGCTGTTTTCCACCAAAGTCTGGCGATAATTGCCTGTCCTCAACGGCCCTCAAAATCGCTATTGCTGTTGACTCCGCTTCGCCTTCCAAGCTTCGAAGCGTTCGAGAGATTCAGGATCCGTAGGCGGATAAAGCCCGATGATTGGCACGCCCCGCCGTACCTCTTCCAATACGAAGGCTTCGTATTCCTCCATCGGTTCAGCTTCTTCTGCGATCTGATCCACCATATGAGCCGGTATGACCATCACCCCATCGCCATCACCGACAATGACGTCCCCTGGATACACCGGCACCCCTCCACAGCTTATGGGAACATTCATATCTACCGCGTGATGCTTGGTCAGGTTAGTCGGGGCCGAGGGCTTGGCCGTGAATATAGGCATGCTCAACTCGCAGGCCCCTTCAGCATCGCGTATCCCTCCATCGGTAACGCAACCAGCAACGCCGCGAACCTCTAAGCGGGTTAGGAGAATGGAACCTGCCGAGGCCGCCGAGGCATCCTGGCGACAATCCATCACCAAGACGTGACCCTCAGGGCAGGTCTCTACCGCCAAACGTTGGGGATGATCCGGTTCGCGAAAGGCTGAAAGCTGGTCCGTGTCTTCGCGAGCCATTATATAGCGCAGGGTGAAAGCCGGGCCTACCAACTTTCGGTCAGACTTGTTCAAAGCCGCCACTCCTTGAATGTAAGCGTTTCGAAAGCCGTGCTTAAATAGCAGCGTCGCGATGGTCGGCGTGCTGGCCAATTCAAGCCGAGCTCGGGTCTTGTCAGACAATTGAGGAGATCCGGATGGGCTCATAATTCTAAGTGTTCACTGAAAGGGGTACACCCATTAACGATTATGGAATATAGAACTGACAAAAACATCCAACACTAGATCTCGAAAACCGTATCCATTTTCCTTCGCTCTATCTACTATTTCACCCACTTCCACTCGATCTCTGAAAGTAAGCTCCCTGCCTGTCGAATATACCAGCAATTTGCTAACCAAATTGCGGGCGAAGAGATCTTCCCGCTCTACAAGCGCTTTCTTTAGATCCCTTTCGTCTTTCAGCGTCTGACCAGATGGCAGCCTAGTTGATCCGTCAACGGGCAACCCTGGTTTTCGCATAGCTATACGCCCCTCTCCATAAAAAATGGAGTAGCGGTCGCGAAATCCTCCTATCGGATCATAATGCTCTAGCCCGAATCCCCACGGATCGATTTTGGAATGGCAATCCGCGCATGTTTCGATTTCCCGATGCTTGGCTAATTGCTCTCGTATAGTAGTTGCGCCCCGAGTGTCCGGTTCGATTGGCGGGACATCTGGAGGCGGCGGAGAAGGCGGCGTACCTAATATATTTTCCAGTATCCATACACCCCTTACAACTGGAGATGTCTCCACCCCATTGGCCGTAGCGGTCAACACGCTAGCATGGCCAATCAATCCACTACGCCTGGCCGAGCCAGGCAAATCCACACGCTGAAATCGCTCTCCAAACTCGCCTTCGAGACCGTAATGCAGAGCCAATGCATCGTTTACAAAGGAGTAAGATCCATCCAAAAAATCCGTTATAGGCCGATTGTTTCGAAGAACGTGATCGAAAAACAATCTTGTCTCCTCTTTCATCGCCGACTCAAGTCGCTTAGCATAGTAAGACGGATATTGGGATCCGCTTGGCGGCATAGTCCCAATCTTATCCAGCCTTAACCAAGCTTCAGGAAAACGCTTAACAAATTCGCTTGAACGCGAATCATCAAGCAAGCGTTCGACTTGCTTTAGCATCGCTTTTTTCTGTAGCAATTTTCCAGATACAGCTAAATCGTAAAGCTCATCATCCGGCATCGATGCCCATAGCGAATAGGAGAGACGAGAAGCCAATTCAAAAGCATCTAGCTTCAAACCAGACTCAACGTCCCCTTCGTCGAGAAATAGAAAGCGAGGCGATACGAGAATCGCTGCCAACCCGAATTTAATGGCTTCAGCGTGGCCCACTCCCGAATTGATCCGGTCTTCAACGTATTCGATGTAATGCTTTATTTCCGATCGCTGGACGGGGCGTCTGAATGCCTTGCAAGCGAAGCGGGTAAGAGCGCTCGGAATGTCCACCTTTGCGGGATCCGTCACTTTACCAAATAAATTTTGATGCCCAAGCGGAGGCCAATCCTTAATGAACGGACCTTCGAGTTTCATTTCGTAAACACGCACTCGTGGCCCCACGTAAAACTGGGATATGTACACGCGGGTTTCCGGATCGATCTGCTTTTCAGGAAGCGGAAGACCTTGTTCCTTCATGCGATCGATATCCGCATTCCCCGGAATTTTGGCGTAAGGATGGTAGGCATTGATCACCCGATTCAGGATTCCTTTGGCGGCGCCAGGACCATTGATATAGTTAATAAATGGGATCGATCCTTCCGGCATCCAGGTCATGGCCTCGAAGGTGGAGGGTTCATTATCTAGCAAATCGAATACCTCTACCAAGTGCCGGCCTTCCGTGCTCGACTTTTGCAGAAAGCGTTTCTCTGGCACATGCCAAACACCTAGTTTCAAAGGAGACGCCAGATCCAATCCAAGGACTTCGGGATCGTAGGGATTGTAGCGGCCCACCGCCTCAGCGACTACCGATATCTTGTAGTACCCGCTCGACGGCACCCCTTCATTAACGAACTTCAGAGGCGCATTAGGCCTTCGATCGGCAGGTTCGCCATGTCCGATATCGAAAAATTTGCCCGTCTCGTCTAAAACGCGATACTTGATCGTCGCGTTGCCGCGCGTGTCTTTGGTGAAATCCTCCGGACCAAACCTCCAGAAACGAGTCTGCGGCTCCACTTGCCCAAAAACCAAAGCCGAATCCAGATAGGTCCGCGCGGCTTGCATATACAATGAGAGCTGATGCTGGGAAAGGGCTTGCCCCGCTCCAACATTCTTGAAGCCATGGGTTTCCTGGTCCTCGGGGAACTGCTTGGTCGCGTCCATAACCTCGGGAACGACTCCGAGCAAATCTCTCATAGTGTTTTTATACTCGTAGCGAGTGAGACGCCTAAGAATGGTTTCCGCTGGAGATCGGCTTTCCTCCAAAGACAGCAAATAGGCGGTTATCGTATCTATAAATTCGCTACGCTCCACAGATAACGGCTGCAAGACGTCTTCTTCATCCGGAGGCATATCGCCGAGATTCAGCAGATCCACTATTTCCTCGAGAACGTAAGTCTCTTCTGGATTCGTCAAATCCATCAGTAACGATTCGAAAGACCTGTCCCCTTTCTCTTTGTCGTCGTTATGGCAATCGAGACAGTACTTCTGAATGAACTCGCCTACCTCTGGACCTAGAGCCTGGGGCTCGGCCATGGCGAAGCGGAACGAGAAAAGACAAAGGCTTAGGCAAACAGTGATTCGCATAGTCAACTCTAAGCAATCTCTAGCCCGGTCAGGCTTCCCGTAGACAAATTGAATTGATCTACCTCAGCGCCGAATCGTTGCAACATGGAGACAAAGAGATTGCTCGCAGGCGTATGCGTCCCGCGACTCTTGTCCTTTTCATACCGAGCATGCTGGCCATGCCTGAACCCACCCCCTGCGAGCAGCAACGGCAAATCTCTGTTGCTGTGCGAACTCGCGTTACCCATGCCGCTGCCAAGCAGAGCCATGGTACTGTCCAATAGCGTCTTCCCCCCTGGCTCTTCTACTGCCGCTAGTTGATCGAGAAAACGAGCGAACTGTTTCGTATGATAACTCTCGATAACCGAAAGCTCGTCTATGTAGCTCTCCACCTTTCCATGATGAGTCAATTGGTGGTAGCCTTTAGTGATAGGAAATCCGCCTGAATTTCCCCCAATGTCGGATATCTCAAAGGTGATCACGCGGGTAGAGTCCGTCTGCAAAGCAAGCGTGATGAGCTCATAGTAGATCGGAACGCGATCGACAAAGTCCATCTCATCAGCCCCACGTGGCAATCTATATTCGACTTTCGGTTTCGAGCGATCGAGCCAAGCTTCAGACTGAATTAAACGCTTTTCCAATTCCCTTACTGAAGTGAAATACTGATCCAGCTTTTCCTGATCCCTTTTCCCGACGCGCCTCATCAATTGGTCAGCGTCTATCTTCACGAGATCAAGGATGCTCTTTTCCTCCTGATAAGCTCTCCTGAGAATATCCACTTCGCCGGACTCCTGGTTCTGAAAAAGCAGGGAATACAATACGCGCAAATCTTGTATCGGAGGAATCGCTACACCAGAATTTGTCCAAGAGAGTTGATTGCCCGCCGAGCTTCCAGAGCTAAACTGCATGGATGAGTACCGTGTCGCCGCTCCCACGAATTCTGCAGCCTTCTGATCTAGAGTGATATTCCCCTCTTTAAAACCCTTGGCGTTCTTGGAACGGATGCCGGACAGAAAAGCATGAACTCCGCTATGGCCGCCCACAGCTTCTGCCCCATGGTCAAGCTGAGAGAATATGGTAAAATTCTGGCGATGCCGAGCGAGTGGTTCGAGGAGCTTGGGAACCGCATAATCAGGGCCTGTCTGGCTGGGGAAAAACAAGTGGGGAACGAAGCCAAAACTCGTACCTACGCAAACCATGCGCACGGGAACTTGCGGCTGGCTAGCCGCCATTATTTCGAGACGCGGCAAAGCTACCATGGCTCCACCCAAGCCTCGCAAAAATGCTCTACGATCTATACTAAACTTGCCTGGCATTGTAGATTTGCGAGAAACGCGATCAATCGTCCACTGTCTAGAACTAATTCTCTGCAGGCACCAGCTTTCGAACCCAGCCATCGCCCTTCGTTAAAAGGTAGATCTCCCCCTCTTCATCGATTCCGAAGCGCAGGTCCGCCCGCAATCCAGGATGGTATGTATTGGGATAGCCGGCGACATCGATGAGATCCTTTTCTTCGCCGTCGAATGAAAGTCGAAGCTCCGATATTTCAGCCAGCTTGCCTGGTTCGAGCCCCTCCGTATCGATAACGAAGATACGTCCGCGAACGATATCGGCAAAAAGGTATTTGCCTTTCAAGGCCTCGATCTTCGAGCCTTCGTAAGCGAACCCGCTTCCCACGGCCCGACCTTCATCGTGATCGTATTGAGCAACCGGCTCCACGAATACCTCTGGGCCTTTGTAAGGCCAATCGTATACAGGCCCTACTTCCACCCCATCGATGTCGTATCCAGAAGCGTAGGTGCCCTCCCGGATACGCCAACCGTAATTACCTCCCTTGATACCGATATTGACCTCCTCGACTTCCTTCTGTCCGATCTCGGTAATGTACATTTTCCCGGACCGATCGAAGGAGAAATGCTGTGGGTGACGCAAACCGTAGGCCCAAATCTCTGGAGCGGCGCCCTCGCGAGAAATAAATGGATTGTCCTCAGGAATTCCATACGCTTTTCCACCCGAAGTGTCGAGTGGATCGATCCTGAGAATCGCGCTGTGCGGGCTAGCCAGCGATTGACCGTAATCCATGGGGTCGAAACCAGCTCCACCATCTCCAAGCGAAAAGTACAGAAGCCCATATTCCGCATCGCCGGGCCGGGCTGAGGGATTGAAAACCAGGGCTCCGATGCTATGGTTGGCCGCGAATTGGCCAACGCGGAACAGCTCCCTATGCGTTCCTTTAAAAGGGACTTCCCGAGGATCTTTGGTAGTCCACTCTACCAAAACGCTTTCGTGACTACCATTATCATCCTTGTGGTAGTCGGCCTCTCCCGAACCAGACGCCGCGCTAAAGGCCGTGTACAGTTTCCCGTATCCAGGTTTTCCTTTCCTAGAGAAGTCGGGATGGAAGGCGAAACCGGCAAAGCCGGTCTCGTTTGGCATCATGGATGCATCGAAGGAAAGCGGGTAGTCCCGATGATCCAAATAAAGTTGCGGAGACTCCCCCTTTTCATCGGTGATGTAGAGCGGTCCGCGCAAATCGTTGATCGCCAATCTACCCGATCCGTCGCCGACAGGATTGAGATACTGTATGCGAGCATATGCATGGGTCGTCGCCCCTTCAACGATCGCATCGGTAGTTTTGGGCAACCGAAACCGATCGACGACGGCAACGACAATGTCGCCCTTTTCTATTGGCTCCTCGATGGGTCCTTTAAGCCCTTTCGGAAGCTTTTGCGAAAGTGAAAGGGGCGCTGCGATGGCTGCGCAGACGGCAATGAGGATGTAGGGGACGTAACGCATAGTAGAAAATCGGAGAATATCCCGGTACATGAATCAGAAATTTGCTAATGGGGCAACCCAGACGTAACGAGGAATGAGCTCGATTCCGCAACTGCCCAAAAGCTTCAACTTATGTCGCATTCAATTGTAGGAGCGGGTTAATCCCGCGATAGCTTCTACAGTTAACCCTATGGAGATCGCGGCGTAAAGCCGCTCCTACAGTCCGAAACCAACCGATAAACCCTCGTTGCTGTGGGTAATTGACGCCTATGCGCCACTGCGGGAGCGATTTTAATCCAAAATCTACACCCTTACCGGTACCGAGAAGGGCTCCAGCCCACCCAACGCTTGAAGAGCGTGGAAAACGTAAACGGATTCTCATACCCCACTGCCCGGGCAATCGTATCAATCTTCTCGTCGGTCGAGCTCAGGAGGTACTTGGCTCGTTGGATACGCAGGAAGGTCAAGTGCTGCATCGGGCTCCGACCGTAGCGGCGTCGGCACAGTCGTCGCAAATGCTCCTCGCTGACGTGGGCGATATCCGCCATCTCCCGCAAATTCCATTTCCGCTCCAGTTTAGGTTCCACCTGATTCCAAAGCTTCCACAGACGATCGTCCTGATCCTGCGGTTGGGCGAAGCGGAGGGCGTATTGATGTATCAGCTCGACCCAATGCCCCAGCACTCCCGGCGTGCCCGAGCCCGCAGCCTCCGCATGCAAGCCCTCTATAGCTGCCTTCATTGGGGCAAAGTCGTAGGCCTGCAACACAGGCGAGTTCTGGGAAACGATCGGCTTTTGCTCGCGAGATTCTAGATAGCGCACCCAGCAAAACTCCCAAGGAGCGTCCACTCGACAGCGAAAAGCATTCTGAACGAAAGGCGGCAGAAGGCAGGCCTCTCCCCTCCCCAGGGACTTCCAAACCCCATCGACCAGCACGCTGCCTTCGCCGCCGAAGCAGGCCATCATGTAGGAGCCCGACTGGTCCGATCGAACGATTTCAAAGGGGTAGCGAGCCCAGAATATTCCCACGTGAGCAATGTGGTGCTGCTTGAGTAGCGGACATACCGGGCTTCCCGACATCCAAGGCCGATCTTCTACCTCGTCTGAGCGGGCAAGAATAAATCGGGAGTCGCCCAGGATTTGCACGTCCCTCTCCTCCTCTAATGCCCGGTCGATCAATGTCATTGCTAACCCTCTGAATTTGTAGGACTTCCGATAGAATCGGTTACGAGAATCAATAGATTGGATAGTTCTCTAGTAAAGTCGATGTTGATTTTCGATAGGCTCTTGTTGATAGAATTCCTTTGCGACTCAATGTCGGCTTCCCACAATTAACGACAACCTGACATTTGTCTTCGCCACTTTCGTTGCGGGATTCCTTGACCCCTAAATTTTCAACCTTCCGCTTAAGACAATGCCCACGATCGCAGTTCTAGGCACGCTCGATTCCAAAGCCGCCGAGCATGAGTTTGTCGCCAATCAAATTCGGGCCCGCGGTTTGGGAACGCTTTTGATTGACGTAGGTACCGGTAGCGAGCCGCAAATCGTCCCGGATATTACCCGCGAGCAGGTCGCTGCCGAGGCGGGAATCGACCTCAAAGCTTTGATGGAGCGACGAGATCGAGGCGAATGCGTCGGCGCCATGTCCAAAGCCGCTCCCATCCTGCTAGCGAGATTGGCTGAAGGAGGAACGATCGATGGCGTCATTTCCTTGGGAGGAGGAGGCGGAACAGCCATCGGAACCGCGGCCATGCGAGCCCTTCCCATCGGCTTTCCCAAGCTCATGGTTTCCACCCTGGCTAGCGGCAACACAGCCCCTTACCTAGAATCCAAGGACATTGTCATGATGCCTAGCATCCTGGATGTCAGTGGACTCAATCGCATATCGAAAACGATTTTCACACGGGCCGCTGGAGCGATTTGCGGCATGGTCGGGGAGATCGAGCAGTCTGCTGACGAAAAGCCCATCATCGTAGCCAGCATGTTCGGGAACACGACCCAGTGCGTGAGCGAAGCCAAAGCTATTTTGGAAGCAGCCGGCTACGAAGTGCTTGTATTCCACGCCACGGGCACAGGTGGCAAAGCGATGGAAAGCTTGATCGAAAGCGGCATGGTCAGCGGCGTCCTCGACGTAACCACCACCGAATGGG
The DNA here is from genome assembly GCA_964404745.1 of uncultured Opitutaceae bacterium. Lineage (GTDB taxonomy): Bacteria > Verrucomicrobiota > Verrucomicrobiia > Opitutales > Opitutaceae > Pelagisphaera. The sequence goes on along the minus strand of CAYOLG010000005.1, from coordinate 8,126 downwards.
CTGACGAAATTGTCGGAGGCATTCTATCGGCGGGAAGCGGCCGCATGGATGCCATGAGCGCTATGAAAATCCCCGCCGTCATTGCCCCTGGATGCGTCGACATGGTCAATTTCGGTCCTCGAGAATCCGTTCCCGACAACTTCGAAGGACGAAACTTCTACCTTCACAATCCACAGGTGACCTTGATGCGGACCAACGCCGAGGAATGCGCGGCAATCGCCAAAGTTATCGCCGAGAAGGCCAACGTCAATGAAGCCCCCACTGCCATCCTTAATCCTCTTAAAGCGGTCAGTGAAATCAATGGAGAGGGGAAAGCCTTCTACGACCCGGAGGCTGACCAAGCTCTATTCCAAGCTATTCGAGACACTGCCCGGGTAGAAACCATCGATCTAGATCTGGAAATTAACGATGCGGAATTCGCCAAAGCCTGCGCCGAAAAACTATTGGAACTATTGAAGAAAAGGTAGGGAGGACCGAGCCGGTCCTTCCTAGCAAAAAACGATACACATGTCAGATACGCAAAAAAGATTCATGCAAGCCGCCGATGTGACCACGGACAAAGATCCCTGGGCCACTGTCGAATGGCTTTCCAACGAAGAACTGGTCGGAGCCAAGGACCTACTCATGGTGAGAGCAACGATTGAGGCCGGCCGTTCCCATCCATTTCACAGACACCCGACTCGCGAAGAGATCATCTATGTTCTCTCTGGACAGGCCGAGCAGTGGGTAGAAAATGAATACAGAATCTTAAAAGCCGGCGAAATGGCTCTCGTCCCGCAAAACGCCGTGCACGGAACCTATAACCCCTTCGACGAGGATGTTACCTTCCTGGCTATTCTATCCCCGCTCAGCGGCGGCGAACCGAACATCGTAGACGTCTCCGAAGAAGCTCCTTGGAAGGACCTCCGCGAGCGACACAATCGACCAAAGACGAAATAGGAAAACTCCCAAAGCAATTCACTAGACACTCTTCAAAATTCAATACTCATAATCATTATGCCGAATCCCTGGACTGGAAAAGGAAATCCCTATACTCGACAAGAAGTGCGCGATCGCTTGCAAGCCGCTCTCGACCGTGGCGAAGCCATCATCGCCGCTGGCGCCGGAACAGGCATCAGCGCCAAATTCATTGAGAAAGGCGGGGCCGACCTCCTCATCATCTACAATTCCGGGCGCTTCCGCATGTCGGGCCACGGATCCACGGCCGGCATGATGGCCTATGGAGATGCCAACGCGGTAGCCATGGAGATCGGCGAATTCGAAGTGCTTCCCGTCGTGGAAGAAATCCCCGTCATCTGCGGAGTCCACGGTTCAGACCCGCGTCGACGTATGTGGCACTGGCTGCTAAAGGTCAAAGAGATGGGTTTCTCTGGTATCAACAATTTCCCGACGCACTGCATCGTCGATGGCCATTTCCGCGATGTCCTGGAAGAGACTGGCATGCCCTTCCAGAAGGAAGTAGACATGGTAGCCATCGCCGATAAGATGGATCTCTTTAGCATCGTCTACGTCGCCAAGCCCGAGGAGGCTGCCGCTATGGCCGAGGCCGGAGCGGATGCCGTGATCGCCCATGTGGGCACCACCGTTGGAGGATCCATAGGCGTAACGGGCGCCGTTTGCTCAATGGAAGATGCCGCTGCTCGCTGCCAAGCCATTTTTGATGCCGCCCGAGCGGTAAATCCAAATATTTTCCTCCTGTCCCATGGCGGACCTATCAATACGCCTGACGACGCCACGCAGATAAACCAAATGACCGATGCCCAAGGCTTCGTCGGGGCCTCCAGTCTTGAACGAATGGGCGTAGAAGAATCGCTGACCAACCTGACTCGAACCTTCAAGCAAATCCCGGTCGATCGCAAATAGCTCGCTCCAACAAGCAATTCTTGCGACCATCCTAAAAATCTTAGCCAACATGAAAACCTACCTAACCTTTGTTACGGCGATCGTCTTGAGCACCCTGTGGGCCCAAGCAGCCGACCCGATCCGGGTATTCATTCGAGCCGGTGAAAAGACCCATGCTCCCGGAGCCCACGAACATCCGCAATTCCTCAAGAACTGGACGGCTCTGCTAGAGTCGCGCGGCGTTGAGTGCGACGGCGCCCTCGAGTTCCCCAGCAAGCGTCAGCTCGACAATACCGATGTCTTAATACTAAACGCCAAAGAAGCTGGCAATATCTACGGCGACGAGCGCGAGCGCCTGGAAGCCTATCTCAAGCGAGGCGGCGGCCTAGTGGTCATCCACGCGGGATCGGTATCCCGCGATCCCGACTGGTACAAGAGTATTGTAGGAGGATCCTGGAGACATGGAACGACCCAGTTCCTGGAAGCCCCCATGAGCCTCTACTTCACCAATATCCCCAACCCGATCACCAAGGACATTTCCAACTTCGATCTCGAGGATGAGATATACTACGACATGGACATCCATCCGGATGCTACCATATTAGCCACCGCCTACACGCCCAAGGCAATCGATACCCAAGGCCGTGGCAATCAAGAAGCCCAGAAGCGAGCCGCTGAATACGTCACCAAACACAGAGGCGTGAACATTTACGACATCCAGCCGCAAATCTGGACCTATGAGAACCAGCTTTCCGGCGGCCAGCCCTACCGGGCCTTCGTTCACATACCCGGCCACTGGAATAAGAACTTTATGCACACCGGCGTTAAGGCCATGATCCTGCGAGGAATCGCTTGGGCCGCCAAACGGGACGACGTGGATATGCTGTGCCAGGAAGATGAGCTGGGGGAGAATCTTCGCTACGTGGAAGGCGGCGTGCCCCATCCCAAAGATCTGCCCGACTACCTGAACATACATCCGGATTTCGAAATCTCTCTGATCGCATCCGAACCTCTGATCAACAATCCCATGAACATCAATTGGGATGAGAAAGGCCGCTTATGGGTGGCGGAAACTCCCGAGTACCCGAACGGCTTGCGTAAAGTGAACGTTCCCGCTTGGATGGATTCCGGCTCTCTAAAGCCAGGCTTCTATGATCGGGATCCACTAGACCGCATCAGCATTCTCTACGATACCGACGATGATGGTGTCATGGATGCGAAGAAGGTGTTCGCAGACAATATCGAGTTGGTTAACAGTTTCGTCTTCTACAAGGACGGCGTAATCGCGGCTGCCGCTCCCGACATTTGGTATTTCGAGGACACCAACGGCGACGACGTCGCCGACAAGCGCACCAAGCTCTACACGAATCTCGGTATTCGCGATACGCATGCCGTCATCAACAATCTACACTATGCGGCAGATGGCTGGATATACGCCTCCCACGGGTATTCCGGTTCGGACAACGTCACCTCAGGCGACGGCTCCGAAAGCTTCGGCGCTATCAACAATGGCATCGTCCGTTTCAAGCCTGATGGCAGCGCCATGGAGCAATACGCCTCCCGCCGCGGAAACACCTGGGGAATCGATACCACTATGGAGGGCGAAGTTCTCTACACGCAACCGACAACCGGGAACCCGCTTGTCCATGTCGTCTTGCCCGAAAGCATTCTCGCTGAAGGCAAGCTGCCCGGCGTAACCGGAACCCACGGATTGCTACCTGGCGAGCGTACCTATCCCGCCATGGAGTGGAAGCAGCAAGCCTATGTACAAATTGACCAAGTTGGCCGCTACACAGCCGGTGCCGGTACCGTCATCTACGAAGGCGGGGCTTGGCCAGAAAAGTGGAATCACAGCTATTTCACTACCGAGCCTACCCTGAACATAATCGGCCACTTCTTCATGGAGCGGGATGGCGTTACCTTTGCCGCCTCCAAACAGGTGAATCGGGAAAAGACGGAATTCATTACCAGCACGAATCTGTGGTTCCGGCCCATTGAAGTGATGGTTGGGCCCGATGGGGCCATGTATATCGTCGATTTCTGTAATCAGGCCATTATTCACAACGACACTCGCGGCCCTGTGCACGGGCCGGCCAACGCGGCCGTACGCCCAGACCGCGATCACTACTATGGCCGTATTTGGAAGGTGCAGCACGAAGAGGCCAAATCCATTCCGCAGGTCAATTTCGATCGCAATAATGTCGTTGCTCTCCAGGAAGCCGCCCAAAGCCCGAATGAGCAAATACGCAGCACCGCTCAGCGCCTACTTTTGGAAAACCATGGGATCGGAGCCAGCTTCGTCGGTAGCGGCGCCGTTAAAGCCTACGAGACCGCCAAATCGGAAAACGATCCGGCCGCCATTGTGGCCCAGGTAAAAGCGGCCACCGACGATTGGACATTGTCTGCCTTGGTGGCGGCATCCCAGGATAAGGCGATCGAAGTGATTGAGGCAGCGTTGAAAACTACGCCCACCGATTCCCTTCTCGTATTCGCCACGGCTCTAACCCCAACCGCTTTGACGCACGGGGACGCCGCCCAAAATGCTGCTCGCCTACTTGGCGCTTGCGGCAAAGCCGATTCCTCTGCCGGTCCCATCGCTGGGGCGGTGCTCCGCGCTTTCGCCGACAATGCAGAGAATCCGCCGAGCCTAACGGGGACCCTGCGTTCCACGCTCGCCTCTTTGCTGGAAAACGAGAATACTCGCGTTCTGGCTTTGCCGGTGGCCA
>CAYOLG010000005.1:1909-3458 GCA_964404745.1 uncultured Opitutaceae bacterium | reverse complement strand
CTCGCCTCTTTGCTGGAAAACGAGAATACTCGCGTTCTGGCTTTGCCGGTGGCCATTCTATGGGACCGGAACGGCATCCTTTCCTCGCAGACGGGTATCCTAACCCAAGCCTTAATCGAGAGCCTTTCTCAAGCAACCCTAGCCGACGAGCAGCGCGTTCAGATTGCTCGCAGCTTGATCAGCATTCGTGAAAAAAATACCGCGATATTGCCGACTATCACCAAACTCTTGCAAGGAGAAGCCGGCGAAAGCCTTAAAGAGGGTCTCCTGTCGGCCCTCGGTTCTGTAGGCGATGATGACTTGGGCCAAACTCTGATCGATCAATTCGCCAGCCTCGAAGGCAACCTGAAACTCAAAGCCTTCGACGAGATCGTCAATCGAGGAACTTGGGCGATGATCTTGCTCGAAGATATAGACAAAGGACGCTTCACGACCGCTGACCTCGGGCCGGGCAATATCGCTCGGTTACGCCACCATCCTGACCGCGATGCCGAGCGGGCCGCCCAACGCCTATTCGCCCGTATTGCTCCTGTCAGCTCGGAGAAGGACGATCTCATAGCCGAGCTTTTACCCGAAGTCGACAAGCCCGGCGACCCAGAAAAGGGCAAGCTGCTTTTCGGAGCTTGCTCGGTGTGCCATAAACTTGGAGACATCGGTACCAATGTCGGCCCTGCCCTCGACGGCATGGGATCCCATGGCGCCGCTGAACTCCTAGGTCAAATTCTGGATCCCAATCGCGAGGTCGAAGCAACCTATTACGCTCATAATATCACGACCAAGAGCGGAGAAACCCTCGTTGGCGTCATCGCTTCGGAAAACAACACCTCCTTGACCTTGGCCACGCAATCCGGAGTTCGAGAAATCGCCAAGTCCGATATAGCTAAACGGGAGAACACTCGCCGCAGTCTCATGCCAGAAGGATTTGAAGCTCTCGGGGCGGCTGGCTTGCGCGACTTGCTCGCTTTCATCGTAGCCCAAGCTGGACCCGAACCATCGGCATCGACCAAACCTGCGCCCATTCTCCACAAGCCCAAATGGCCACCACCAATCCCAGCAACGCCCGTCAATTGGGAGCGAGGCAAGCCGAGCGTCCTTATCATCGGCGGCGGTTCCTCTCACAAGTTTCATGATTTTTTCGGGAAAGCCGATTCAGCCACCCTCGAAGCTGCCGGACTTACCACCCACTATACCGAAGACAACCAGCAAGCGATCGAAGAGCTGGCCAATGCCGACGTGGCTATAATCAGCGTGAACCGCGCGGGCTTTGACACACCCGCTTACCGCAAAGCGCTCATGGACCGAATCGAAGCAGGCAAAGGCGTTATCATGCTGCATCCAGGAACCTGGTACGGCTACAAGGAATGGCCCGAATTGAACGCCAAAATCGTTGGCGGCGGCACTCGGGGCCACGATAAGCTTGGTCCCATGGGAGTTCGCGTTGTCAATCGTCGCCACCCCATCATGAAAGGCGTATCCAAAGAGTTCGATCTGGTCGACGAGCTTTACATGATGAATCGCGGCGGGCATCCCGACGGAGCCGCCAAGATTC
>CAYOLG010000005.1:0-1809 GCA_964404745.1 uncultured Opitutaceae bacterium | reverse complement strand
CCGTAGCAATCCCATGAAAACGTTCTCTTGCATCCTGCTGCTAATAACGGGATTAACGGTCTCCCTCCCCGCATCGGAGCGGCCAAATATGGTGCTCGTCTTTATCGACGACATGGGCTGGGGCGATTTTTCTTGTTTCGGTAATACGGAAGCGAATACGCCCCATATTGACGCGATGGCTGAGGAAGGGCTTCGGTTCCACCAGTTCTACGTCAATTCGCCGATTTGCTCGCCATCCCGGGTGGCCATATCGACTGGGCAATATCCGCAGCGCTGGCGAATCACTTCCTATCTCGCCCGTCGGACGATGAATGAGGAACGCGGCGTTGCCAATTGGCTCGACCCCAAAGCACCCATGCTGGCCCGAATACTAAATGAAGCTGGCTACGCAACGGGCCACTTCGGCAAGTGGCATATGGGCGGGCAACGGGATGTTGACGATGCCCCGCCGATTACCGCCTACGGATTCGACGCCTCTCTCACCAACTTCGAAGGAATGGGGGCGAAGCTGTTGCCTCTGACCGAAAAGCCGCTGGAAAACGGCGAGATTGAGAAAGGACGCATTTGGGAAGATGCGGAAAGGCTCGGCGCCCCAGTCGAATGGACGCTGCGTTCCGAAATTACTGGCGGCTTCGTCGAACGAGCGATCGGCTTTATCAACGCGGCCCAAGAAGATGACAAACCCTTCTATATCAATCTCTGGCCCGACGATGTCCACACGCCTCTCTTCCCCAAGGTCGAAAATTGGAGCGACTCGAAACGCGGCCTCTACCTGGCTGTGCTTGAAGAGATGGATGCCCAGCTTGCCCCCCTGTTCAACCGAATCAAGACAGACGAGAAATTGCGGAACAATACCATCGTGCTTATCTGCTCCGACAACGGCCCCGAACTGGACTACGGTTCCGGCGGACCCTTCAAGGGCTTGAAGGCGACATTGTTCGAAGCGGGAGTCCGGTCGCCTTTAGTTGTTTGGGCCCCAGGATTGATGGCTGAATCGGTCCGGGGAACAATCAATGACGACTCTTTAGTCTGCGCCATGGACCTCGTCCCCTCGTTGTTGAAAGTAGCCGAGATAAGACCGCCCGAAGGAGTAACTTTTGACGGAGTCGAATTGGCGAACACCTTTCTGGGCAAGTCGAAGCGATCCCGTCCAGATCCGATATTCTTTCGCCGCCCGCCTGATCGAAAAGACTTTCGCAACCTTAAGGAGCTTCCTGACCTGGCCATGCGGCAAGGGAAATGGAAGCTATTGTGCGACTATGATAGCGGTCGGCCGATGTTGTATGATCTCGAGTCTGATCCAGGTGAAACGAACAATCTTGCCAGCCGGTATCCTGAACGTGTTGGGCGGATGACCCAAGCGATCATGAAATGGAACGCTCTCATGCCTAAAGACGGCGGCGATCCAGGACGCAGCGGAAACTGAGGGTTCAACGGCGTTCGGATCGGCGGAGGTCTCTACCAAGCCGGTCAGGGCTTGCTCGACAAGGATTATTCGGCATACTCCTGCCATATGTTCAGCCGACTTGCTTATGCCACAATCGTGTGGCTCCTGTCCTCCCTGGCTTCGCTTGCCTCCCAGAAGCCGAACATCATCCTGGTCATGGCCGACGATCAAGGATGGGGGGACATGGGCTACAATGGGCATCCGTTTGTCAAAACGCCCCATTTTGACGATATGGCTCGTTCCTCGCTGCGCTTCGACCGCTTCTACAGCGCCGCCCCCAATTGCTCTCCGACTCGAGCCAGCGTGCTCACTGGCCGGCACCCCAACCGAGTTAATGTTCTTAACCACGGATTATCGATGCG
>CAYOLG010000004.1:109216-161733 GCA_964404745.1 uncultured Opitutaceae bacterium | reverse complement strand
ATAGGAAATAGGGCAAGCTAGATCCTACACTTGTAAGATAATTAGTCAAAAAAACAGCCCTCGCGAAGGAGGGCTGGGAAAATAAGAATCGGGAAATCGTATTATGGATTGAAATCCATACGTTGGGTCACCCGGACAGCTACGTTCTTTCCGCCTTTTTTGGCGGGCGACCATTTAGAGCGCATGATAGACTCGATAGCAGGCTGATTGAACTCGCGATGGGACGATTTGACAACGCGAGGACGAAGGACTTTGCCATTGGCGTCGATGACCCATTCGAGTTGTACCCAGCCGGCTATTTTAGCCTGTTTTAGAGCGTAAGGGTAATTCGGCTCTACTTGGAAAAGCGCTCTGGGCAATTTGTCTACATCGCGAAGGTCGAAGATTTCCATATCCGCCATTGCGTCGATACCCGTATTGAAATCGCCGAATCCGAAGTCTCCCGTGGCATCGCCTGATCCAGGATTCAGGGCCATTTCCAACTGATTCAGGGTCATGGGTGGCGGGGGCTCTTCAACCTCAGGCTTTTCCAGCTCTTCTTTCTCCTCAGGTGGTGGGGGCAGATCCTCAGGTGGTGGCGGCGGTGGGGCCTCGGAGGAGTCCATGGTGACGACTTCTCGCGTTTCCATGTTGATTTGGCCGAGGATGTGCATGGCTGGCAGGACAATGAAAATTCCTGCGGTGAGGGCGATCCCAAGGACGCCATTCACAAAGAAGCTGCCTTCTTGGTTCGATGCCTTATAATTTGTGCTCATTTCGAAAATTCAGGGGTGGGCTGTTTTTCGTTGGTTAGCTAGCAACTCGATTGCGGAATTGCTGTAGGGTGATGCTCTCCAAGCGGACGAGGAAGCCTTCATAATCGATGACTTTCTGCCTCAAGTAGTAAATGACGAAGTAACCGGGGATGGCCAGGCAAAGCCCCATCTGGGTGGTGATGAGGGCCTCGTGGATACCGCTGGCAACGATGTTAGTTGTGCTTTCCGAACCCCCAAGCGAAATTCCGTAGAATGTCGTCAACATGCCCAGAACGGTCCCGAGTAAGCCCATTAGCGGGGCCGTGTTCACCACGATGGTAAGAAAGGTAATATTTTGGTTGAGGCGCGGCATCTCTGCGGTGCGGATCTCCGCAAAGCGGTTTTGGATGTCGTTCAAGGATTCAACGCCATCTTGCGAGTAGCGTATTATCTCGCCCACCTGGCCCTTGGCGTTGGTGGAATCCTTAACCCAGGCTTCGCACTCCTCCATGGACGTTTTGCGAAAATGTCCGCGCAGGAAATATACCCAGAGTCGGGCGGCCACGTAAAAGGCCATGAGGCCGAGGATGAATAGCGGGATCATGATCCATCCGCCAGATCCAAGGATTTCAACTGCTTGATCGAGATATGGTTTGTCGTCGTGCATGGAGGTAGAAAATTTGCGTTGTCAGCAGGGGAAACTAAGCGCGCCGCCTCATTTTTACTAGGGGCCGAATTTTGCCGCTGCAAGATTGATGGGAAATAGGGTTTCGACAAATGAGTCAAGCGTATCCCCACATAAATCCGTCCGGTGTTTTGCTCGTCGTCGATTCGTCGAATTATCCCTTCTATTTGCGGACTACAACTGTAATATTTTCAAGGGTTTTTCAGTTCTGAAAGAGCCCTACATTGGTTGTCAAAGAGGTTTAGAAATCTCGGCGAAAGAAGCCGGCATTTGGTGGCGGTTGAAACGAGCGCTCGCTAGAATTTCAGATCTGCCTCGGCCTATCCTCGGGTGATGAGTGATTGTAGCGGGTGGGGAGTTCGATAATGCCCATTTCGTAGGCGCATCGAGTAAGTTCGACGGCGCTTCTGGCGTTCACCTTTTTCATGAGATTCGCCCGATGGGCCTCGATTGTTTTCACGCTCACATCGAGTTTCTCGGCAATTTGCTTGGTGCTAAATCCTTCTGCCACGGCTTGTAGCACTTCGCGTTCGCGATTGGAAAGGCGGCCTTTGCGACGTCCGTACTGCGTGCGGGAGAGGTGAGATTCCCGCAGGAGGCTGGCTGCCATGGGGCACAGGTAACTGCCGCCTTCGGAAACTTCTTTGAATCCCTCGGTAAGTTTGGATGCTGAAGAGCTCTTGGCGATTATGCCGTGGCATCCTAGTTCCAATAGCTCGCGAATAGAATCGGGAGTGAAATTGGCGGAAATGGCGATGAATCGCGTCTTCGGATTCTTTTTCCCGAATTGTCTAAGAATTTCGGTTCCATTCAAGCTGGGGAGGAAGAGATCGAAAATTACGAGGTCGGGTTTCACGTCTTCGCAAAGTCGGAGGCCCTCGCGTCCGTCAATGGCTTCTCCGACTACGGCGACTCCAGGAATGCTTAGGGCGAGACTGGTGACAAGATCTCGCAGCATGATTTGGTCTTCAATGACTACAATTCGGGTTTGGCCTTTGTTCATGATTTCAGGGTGGCAATCGGGTCGACAGACAATATGCGAGCGACTGGCTTAGAATAGTGAAATAGTTCGATCGGGTCGCGTTGCAGAAAGACAGGCACGCTAGTCGCGGTTGAACGTCGAAGGCAATCTACAGGCGACAGGTATCCAGAGCAAGGTCAATTTTGCCGGCAAGTATGCCTATAGCGTGGGAAAAGTCAGGGATTTAGCGCTGATTATACGGTTTTAAGACAATCAGTTTCATTGGTGGAAAACCACTGGAAATTAGCAGTGAATTTACCAAATAACGTTTCCTAAAGCATTAAATCGCAGGTTTTTGCGATTCTTGAAGTGTTTAGGTTTGCTTCAGGTCTACAAAGGGCTATCGGAATTGCTTTATGGCTAAAGGTTCATCAAATAAAAAGCCCAATGCGGCATTCATGAAACCCGTTACCCCTGACGCGGCTCTGGCTGCGGTGGTGGGTTCGGATCCCCTCCCTCGTACTGAAGTGACGAAGAAACTCTGGGATTACATCAAATCCAACGATTTGCAGAATCCTTCGAATAAGCGAGAGATCATTGCGGACGACAAGCTGAAGGCTGTCTTCGATGGTAGAGACAAGGTTACGATGTTTGAAATGACGAAACTAGTTTCGAACCACGTGACCAGCTAGAATCACCCCTTCTTAACGATAAGATTTCGAAAGCCTCAAGCCTTAGCGGGTTTGAGGCTTTTTCGTGACATCATGCTCAGGGGATGGCATTTCCAGTTGGGCAAATGCGCCGTCGTCTTGCCCGGGGAGTTCGACGCGGATTTGTACGGGCAGGTGGTCTGAAGCGAAGCTTTTGATCACTTCGGCTTGAGAAACTTGATAGGGCTGGGGTACAAGTACGAAGTCCAGCCCACGGGATGGGAGATGGGCGGGGAAGGTCCGCTTGTTTTGCGGGTGATAGGTATAGTGAGCGTGGCGAGCCGCCTTGATTAGAAATTGCCGTACGGCGTCGCTGAACCGGCGCGAGCAGGTATTGAAATCGCCGCAGATAATCGGCGGGTTCTCTTGTGATTGCGATTCTGAAAAACTCTTTATGCGATCGAGAATTGGCTCGATTTGGGCTATCCGAGCTCGCCGCGATCCGAAATCAAGATGGAGATTTATGATGTCGATGCTGGTAGATCCCACTTGGAACCGGGCGTCCATGAATCCTTTTTCGCCCAAGTCGCGATTTCCGAAAGGGGTTACGGTGCAATCGGATATTGGATACTTCGAAAGAAAGGCATTGCCATAGCAGAGAGGCTTGCGCCCGTATCGCGTGTTGTGGATTCCGTGTTCTGCGTGAGGATATCCGCTTTCCTCTTGAATATGCTTCAAGAGATCGATATGCCGATTCCAGTGGGAAGACTGGTCTATCTCCTGGAATGCGACGATGTCCGGGGAGTGGCGTTTGATAAGCCGGGCGATTTTCTCAAGATTCTTTCGAATGCCGCTCGAAGTGTGAAATCCCTGATAGAGAGAAAGCCCTCGCCCATGCGCGATGTTGAAGCTCATTATGCTGAACGTCTTTAGAGTTTCGCGTGTGGCTGCTGGCATGTTGTCTTATGCTAGAGACTTAGATTTTGGGGGAAAGGTTTAAATTCCGTCGCCTGGCAGCAGCCCATTTTAGTCTCTGCCGTTCGATCTTTTTTTGGGGGGATGTGGTATTAAATCGTTTCTAATCTCCAGTTCCAATCGCCGCCTTTTGAGATCGATAGCCAAGCGAATGAAGATTGGCTTCCATTTCGCGGGCCGAGGACTGCGCCGGGATTGAGTTCATAGCCATGGGTCGTTTTGCGTTTAACGGGATAGTGCAAGTGGCCAAAGAGTACCGCATCGACGGAGGGTTCGGAAGAGTTAGGGGGTTTATGTTGTAGCAGGAACCGAACTCCCATACGTTCTAGGACAAGTAATTGGGGCGATTGGCCATGGGGATCGCAATTGCCCTGCACGGATAGGAAGTCTGGAGGCAGTACCCGCAATCGGTTCAGAGATTCTCGCTCGCAAATATCCCCGAGGTGCCAGATCTCGTCAGCAGACTCTATCGACGTAATTAGACTTTGGGGAACGGTATCGTGCGTGTCCGATATGACCGCAATGGATAATGCTGATTCCATCAATGATCGCTTAGTCGAAATGTATTCCGTAACGATTGATCGAGGCTCCATCGAGTTCCCTTAAATCGGAATAGGCATTCAACAGGTCGATCTTGGCTTGGAGCTCATCTACCCGCGATTCGTCCATTCTCTGTTGAGCCTCCAGTACCTGCCTTCCCGTGCTCAAGCCAGCGTCGAACTTGGCCTTCTCCATTTCGAATTCCTCGATGCTCAACTTTGTGGCCAGTTCTCTGATACTTATTCCCTCAAGCGCGGTGGTAACATTCCTAACGGCAATTCTCGTATCGCGCATCAACCGCTGTTTTTCGCGAATCGCTCGAGCTTCCTCGGTATCCAGTTGGATTTGGGCCTTCAGGTAGTTAGCCCTTCTTTCATTGAGGCCCCAAGGCACATCGAGAGAGAGGGACCATTGCCAGTTGAAACTATCGGCTTCCGTGACGTCGTCGTAGGCCGATTTCAGCGAGCCCTCGAGGCCGGTTAATGCGTAATCGCCATTGAGATTGAGCGATGGTAGACGGTTGCGCTTGGCTCGCCGTAGCTCGATTTCGCGTTGGCGTCGCTGATTTACCAGAGTCAAGTAGCGTGGAGCGTTTTCAATTACGCGGTTGAACGTCTGTTCCACATCAGGTTCGATAGGATTTTCGACATCGGGTGCCTCTACGATTAAGGGTTTGTCGCGAAGAGATTCGTCACCGATTACGGTGATCAGTCGGTCCTTGGCATCTTCAGCGGCTTTTTCCGCTCTCAGGAGTCGGTCAGTTGCATTGGCCACGCCAACTTCCGCTTGGAGTACATCCAGACTGGTGGCGATGCCTGTATCCATTTTCGTCCTATTTTCCGAGAGCAAGGCATTAGCCAGTTTTAAAGCGGCTCGTCTAACGTTCAGCTGCTCTTGTGCAAAGGCCAAGGAGTGGTATGAGGATTCCACCGCGTTTACCACTTGGAGCACGGTAGCCTGGAAATCAAGATTGGCTTGATCAAGGGAAAGCCGAGCCAATCGTCGTCGGGCCTTGGCGACGTCTGGACCGTAGCCGCTTAGAAGGGGTTGTCGCAAACTGAGGGTTGTACTGGCGACGTAGCGGGGATTAATAGTGCTGTTAGTTGAATTGGAGAAATTTCGATTCAACCTTGTGCTCAATGATAGGTTTCCCCCTGTATTTAAATCTTTGGATACGATAGCTCGACTAGCTTGACTATTCGATTGAGGTTGGGGGCTGCCGTCGAGAACATTGGCAGAGCGTACTTGAGTAGAAAAACTATCGGAAGTCGATATGCCGAAGCTGGGCTCGAACTCGGCGTCGGCTATCTTGACGTCTTGCTCAGCCCGTCTGGTCGTGTTCTCGCTTATCCGAACGTCGAAATTGCTCTTCAAAGCAGTTTGAATGGCTTTTTCGACAGTCAGGATTTCTTGAGCCTCGAGGCTAGGCGCTGTTAGACAGAGAGTCGCAGTTATCAGTTGCCGGATCGGAAATCGGAGGAATCGAATTAGTGGAGCAGGAAGCGGATTTGTCATTTAGCTTATTTCCTTTCGTCATTACTCGCTGTTTTGGACCGCAATCGCCAACTGAAGATCGCGCAAAATCCGATGAGTACGACTATTACCAGGTAACCGTCTGCCACGCGCGTCGTCCCTGTGAAGGCATTCGCGGCGGGGGAGGTTTGAAAGGCGCCGCCCACCGCTTTGATAGTGAAGACCCAACCCGCGTGCAGGGTTGCGTTTGCCCAGAGGTTGGAGGAAAGCAGGAAGACCTGGTGCAGAAGAATGCCCACGAGAAATATCGAGGCTAGATAAGTGAAATCGAATTCGGTTACCAATGCGGATATCATGGCCCAAGCGGTGAAAAACCCCTCGTAGAGCCCGATTTCTTGTGGGGAGGAATCGGTAAGCACATCTGCTGGGGCTTTAAAGTGCAGGATAGCGAAGAAGGCGGAAGACAGGATGATAGCCGGAATCGGTTTCATCGCTGTATAAAACATTCTGAATACGAGCCCCCGGAATACCGCTTCTTCCAAAACGCCCACCAGAATGCCCGCTAGCAAGGCATTGCCTAGATTGCTTACGAATCCGCTTATCGATGCATCGGGCCTAAGTTGGATAGCTCCGAGGGCTGAGGAGCTGGCGTAAATGATAGCGATCATGCCTATTCCGTAGGCGAACCAACTGGCTGCTGTTATGGCAAATGGCCGAACAAATCCTGCCGCTTGGAAGGAGGTGATGCGGCATTTCCAAAAGAGGAAAGGCAGAATGAGGAGTACGCAGAACCAGCGACTCCTGTCGAAGAATTTCGTGTAGGGCTTGTTTGCTAGGTAGCTACTGCCGTCAGGGTCTACGTAATGGGTGATTTTCCAGGCCGCGAGGCTGAGAAAAACCGCGACGAAAAGCGAGCCGAAGTAGAGCAAGCCGAGTAGCCATAAACCCTTGGGCGAATAGGAATCGGTTGAAAGCCCGTAGAGGAGATGCCGTTTGTCGCGTTTCACTGAATTTCCTGATGACGAAATGAGGCTTGGTTGGCCAGCTCCATTCGTCGCATCATCTGATGCGATGGCGATTATTGCTTCTCGTATTCGCCTTTTCCCAACCGCTTATAAACTTGGAAGCCGGCAGCTTTCGCCTCCGTCGGACTGGGTTTTCGGGCAAGGCGGGGCGGGGGAGCGGCAAGGGATTGTATGGGCTCGATGATTTGACCGCATTTCGGGCAGTCGCGTGGCCATTCAGAATTCCCGCCGAGGCTCAGTTCAAGCTCGCCGTGGCATAGCTTGCAGTTACCGGAGACGGGCCTAAATCGCTTCAAAGGCATTCGGTTCGCTCTTAATTTGGAGCAGACGCTAGACCTGCTCTTATCAGTTCGTCGTTTGCCAATTTACTGATGTACTGAGCGACCGCGTAGCGCTCGTAGTTTCCAGAAAGCGCTGCCATTCGCGTTTCAAAGTCTTCGTCGGACGAGTCGATCTCTGGAATTTCTTTCCCGACTACCTGAACAATGTAACCTTTGTCTTCGCGTATGGTTGCGTTAGATACATCGCCAACACCAAGATTGGTAATGGAAAAAATGAGACCGGAGTCGAGGCCTTCGACGGTATCGCGTCGCTTGAATTTCGAGAATTCGGAAATGGTCATCCCTTTGGATTCCGCGTCGGTTTTGAATTCGGCTACGCCGAGGCCATCAAGCTCAGAAGCCAGCGTGTTGGCATGTTCTGTTCGCAGTCGCCGCGACTCCTCTTCGATGTAGTCCTCTTTGACGCGGGCTTCGACAGTCGTAAACGAGGGAACGAACTCAGGATTCTCGTTCTCTAGCAATAGTATGTACGTAGTGTCTCCTTCGATGATGGGCTGAGAGTAAATGTAGCTGTCCGTCAATTGAAATGAGGTGGCGATCAGGTTTTGGCTCCAGTTAAGACCTAGAGGTCTTTCATTTCTGGCGAATGGAGTGGTACGTTTAACTTGGATGCTTCTGTTCTCGGCTAGAGCTTCGATACGTTCGAGTGTAAGCGATTCCGAAGTATCGGTAGCATTGTCCAGCTCGACAATGGCTAAGCCTATCGATTCAGCCATTTTACGGCTAATTTGGCGGGCTTGCTCTAGTTTGTAATCAAATTCGGCTTGGTCGCGAGCTTCCTCGAAGGTTAGCTGGACGGTCTGGGTTGCACCAGACTCAGCCTCGTTCGCCTGATCTTCTCCGCTTTTTTCCGCTTCGACCGTTTTCGTATAGCGCGATCGATTCCGTTCGTAGTAGTTTTTTAGATCGGAGTCCTCGACGTCCACCTTGCTCATATTGTCGAGAGCCCTAAATTCCAGGTAGGCAATAGAGCGCCGGGCGGGAGCGGCGTAGCGAAAGCTGTTCTGGGCAAAGAAGGCTTCGAGCTTCTCGGTGGAATCGTCGATTTCCGGTTCGAATTCATTAAGATCAAGTTCGGCCACGGCAACGGACCAGAGGGTTTGATCCAGCTTGAGCTCCTCTATCACTTCGGATTCCAAGACGAAGCCCGGTCCGGAAAGCGTCTCGAATACTTTGTTGACTCGGAAGTCGGCCTCCATGATCCGCGAAAGCTGGCCTTCGCTTATTTGACCAGAGGCCCGAATTTCGTCCCGAAAACGCGAGTAGGCATCGCGACTGAATGTTTGGTCGGGTCCCAAAAACATCCCTAAGCCTTGTATATGCTCCGTTAACTGTTCGGTATTGGGTCCAGGAAGATTGTGAATGTTAGCCAAATGCAGGGCGGCGGCTCGGTTGAAGGCGTATTGATTGAGCTGTTGCTGGTTCATGGGGGCGCCGCTCAGCAGCGAGCTGTAATAGGCTTCGTTGAAAAACTGTTGACGCTGCGAATCGGTGGTTAGCTCGACCTCGAAGAATCTCAAATTGGGAATGTTCTGACGGCCGTCGCCGATACCGGGAGCCGCTCCAATCGTGAATACGAAGGCGACGATTACGACTCCGAGAAGGATGACGAATAGAAAGCGAAAGTGCTTTTGCAGATTGGTTTGAAGCCAGGAAATCATGGGTTGTTTGGCAATCTTGGAAGGGCTAAGTTAGGATGGCGAGGTCGCCTGTCAATTGGCAAAACGGCCTGGTTTCGACCTATAATGCCGGGAGGCTTACCCATGGCCCCCTGCCATCTCCTCGAGGGTCGCCTATAGAGTGGGTGATGGTTCGTTTGGATTTGTCGGATTCGAGTTCAGGTCATCGGACCGATTCGACTCGTCAGCGAGATCGATAACATCTTCCATAGTCAAGTCGCTGAGGGCGGATCTCTGGGCTTGGGCCAATGACTCGTGAAACCGTTTTACGACTGGATCGTAGTCGTCGAACAGCGATTCGTCAGGCATTTTCCCATGCCCTTCAAAGCGGTCTTTGAAGTCGATCAGCTCGATCTTATCCAAGGGAAGAGCGGGCTGATATTTATAATTTTGAAACGGTTCGCCTGCGTCAGGCGGAATGGAAGAAACCAAATGCAAGTCGCCTAGCCTGATAAGGCTGGCATTCACGTATTGGGTAGGAAGTTTAGAGATTTCCGCGAGCTCGCGTCCGCTCAAAGCGGGTTGGCAATCCCGAAAGCGCCGGCAGATGGTGGCGAAGAGAAGGAGCGAGATACTCTCTTTGGATGCGAAGCTCAGCTTATCCCAAGCGATATTGTCACTCTTAAAGTGGGCGTTTTGCACGGCATAAGACACCCGTCCCCCCAACAGAATGAAGAGCCAAAAAAAGTACATCCCGTACATGAGCACGGGAACGATAGCCAGCGAGCCATAAAGGGTTTGGTCTAGCTGCACGCGATTTGAGTAAAGAGTGAAAGCGGCTAGATTGTTCGCTCCTATTAGACCCAAGGCGCAAATCGCCCCGATGAAGCTGGCCCGCCAAGTGACGATTGTGTTGGGTATGAATCTGTAAAAGGAGGCCAGTACGGTGCAGAGCATTAGGAAGCTGCCCATCTTTGAAACCCACTTTATCAATGTCTCCAGAGCTACTACATCGGGCAAATTTGCCGCGAAATCGCTCCATTTCAGGGCTTGTGCTGCTAGTAGGGCCAGACCGGTTCCAGCCAGGACGGTACCCAGGGTGATCACCGTCCAGTAGGTACCCACGCGGAGAATCCAGCTTCTTCCCCGATTGACGCCCCAGATATCGTTCAAGGCGCCTTCGATCGAGGAGAACAGTTGAACCACGATCAAAATAAGAACGATGATACCACTGATTCCGACCGCTCCCGATTGGCTGGCATCGACAAATTTCTCGATGTAGCTCTTGAGCTGGGCTCGGCTTTCCTCTCCAACGGATGCATCCTCGTTGGTGAATTCTTCTAAGCTGGCTAATTGGGGAGCAATATAGCTGATTCCTTTATAAATATTATTAACCACTAGATCGGGATCGGTCTTTTCCAGAGCAAACCCGGAAACGAGGATCATGATCGCCGTCATCGGGATGAGCCCGATCAAAGAGCTAAAGCTTAGGGCTGCCGCCCGATTAATGAGCCGGTTTTCCTTGATCCCTATCCAGGTGAGGGAGACCACTCGCAAAGCGGCATAGAGGGCTCGCTCGCTGCGGTGGGCATCGGCAATGGCGGTTTTCCACATCCGATTTCGGATGCGGTTCTTGTGGGCAATGAGTCGGGCTATCCACGGGTTCATGAGGCGCCTTTTTGAATGACGCCTGTTTACGAGAAAATCGGGAGGATGACGAGCGTAATGTAGCCAGCCAGGCCGACAATGCCGGTGATGCAGAATGGTATCACCTTAGGCATGCTCAAGGTAGCGGTGCAAAAATAGATGCTGATGCAGAGTACGCCATTGGCGATAGCGAGGAGGTGATCGCCACTCGTTAGAAAGAGTATGCTCAAGGTGCCGAGGCCGATGGCTGCTCGCAGTCTTACGAGCGGATAAATTTCCGTAACTTGCAAGAGAAGGATAATGCCGAGAACAATATCGATTACGGCGAAGACGAAGTAAGGGCTCTGCAACATTTGCAGAGCATTAGCGGTTTTGACCAGATCCCACTCCAAGAAAATCATGCTTACCGCGGCTCCGAGAATAAACAGGGTGGTGAAGCGCAGGCCAATGAAGGCGGACCGTGCCCGCTTTTCGACTGGAGAACGGCCTCCTGAATCATTGCGGCCTTCTGCTTGGGCGAGCATCTCAGTAACGGAGATCGACTTCTTCCTCTCCTCGCCACCTTTCGCCTTTTTCTTCTCGGCCTTTTCCTGCTCTCTAGCTTCCTCCTCGGTTTCCTCAGGTTCAACCTGTAGCGAGAGCTTCGTTTTTTGCGGGTAGAGGATCTCCATTAGCTCTTCGTTTTCCTCGATGGGTATCCACGCCTCCTTGTCGATGTCGTATACGTAAGCTTCCTTATCAAGCTTTCCGGCCTCGATCAGTGAGGTGATCTGGTCGAGGTTGTAAGGACCACTCGCTTCCTCGTCGCCCTTTTTTCTTACGTAGTATTCTCGCATCAGTACGATTTTCGGGTAAGGAGTCTTGCTACTTGAGCGAAAAGTCAAGTTGTGGGAACGTATTATGGGCTGCAGATTGGGTAGGACCGTTTTGGCTACTGAAAAGGGGCATTTTTAGATAAAGCCAAGGCTCTACTCAGACTGGAATTTATATTCTTTTCGCGAAGGGCATCACATGCGTTCCAGCGTTTTGATGCCCAGCAAGGACAAGCCGATTTTCAATACCAACAGCGACCGTTTGCAGAGGATGAGCCGCCGCGTTTTTGTCCCTGTATCGTTGACGATCACTTTGTTGGCATTGTAAAACGCGCTAAAAGCGCCGGCTAGCTCGTACAAGTAGGTGCAAAGAATGTGGGGCCGCAGCGTTTCGATCGTCGACTGGAGGACTCCCACTATTTCCATGATTTTTCGGGCCAGAGCCATTTCTTCGTCAGTTTCGAAGGGTGTAGCCGCGGATTCGTCAATCTCTGCCGAGGCTCCTGCTTTCCGGAAGATGCTTTTTATGCGGGCGGCCGCGTAGAGCAGATAGGGAGCCGTATTGCCTTCGAAAGAAAGCAGCTTTTCCCACGAAAAAACGTAGTTGCTTGTCCGATTTGGGGAGAGATCCGCGTACTTGATGGCGCTAACGCCCACGGTCGTGGCGATTTGCCGTAATTCATCTTCGGCCATATCAGGATTCTTCTCCCTTACGATGGCATAGGCGCGATCGATCGATTCGTAGACTAGGTCCTTGAGGCGAATGGGATCGCCAGATCTGGATTTGATAGGCTTGCCATCATCGCCCATGATTTTTCCGAACATTACATGCCGAAAATCAGGTCGGGATCGCTGGGTTCGGTCGAACCACTTTTTTGTGGTTAGGTCCAGTTGCTCGAAGTGGTCTTTTTGGCGATCGTCCGTTACGATTACGATTCGGGTAGCCTCGAGACTCTCCTGCCGGTAGAGCATGGTGGCCAAATCGGTGGTAGCATAGTTGCTGGCTCCGTCCGATTTGCGTATGATAAAGGGCTGTTTCGCGTAGCGCTTATGTTCTGGGTGGAATACGACGAGGGCCCCCTCGCTTTCCCCGGCTAGCCCTGTTTCCTCTAATTCCTGGTAGACCCGCTCGACCTGATCCCGGTAGAAGCTCTCTCCCAAGTAGGTATCGTAGTGTACATCGAGTAAATCGTAGATCTCTTTTAGCCCATCGATGCTTAATTCGTTAACCCTTTCCCAAAGAGCAATCGCGTCCGGGTCGCCCGATTGGAGCTTAACCAGCTCTTCCCGGCATTCTTCCAGGACGGCTTCGTCGTCGTTGGCTAATTGGCTTCCAAGTTTGTAGAGTCTTTCCAGCTCGCCCAAGGGATCGTCTTTTAGAGCGGATGGGTCCAAGTGCCGTTTGTAAGCGTAGAACAGCTTTCCGTAAGGCGTCCCCCAGTCGCCGATGTGATTGTCACGCGTGACCGAAGCCCCGCAAAACTCGAGAAGTCGGCAAATAGCTTCTCCGATCACGATCGAGCGGATATGGCCTACGTGCATTTGCTTGGCTGTATTAGGCGAGCCGTAGTCGACGATAACCCGCTCGCCAGCGTAAATCCGCGATGCGGAAGCCCGAAAATCCTCTTCCGTGGAAAAGGCTTGAAGCCACTTGAGGAAGAACGCGCTTTTGAATCGGAGGTTAATGAATCCCGGTCCGGCGATGCTGAGTTCGGCCACCTTCGCTATTTCCGAGTCTTCCTCAATGTGAGAGACGAGTAGCTGAGCAATCTCTCTGGGATTCGTTTTCAGGCGTTTCGCGTAGGGGAGGGCTCCGTTGATTTGAGCGTCACCAAATCTTGGATCCGCTGGATTAACATCGGGCGTAAAAACGTCGGTATCCAGCTTAGCCCTTTTCGCTGCCTCCAGAGCGTGAACTTCGAGTTTCTTCGCGACGTCGAACCAGTCTTGCATAGAGAAGGCGGAATAAAAGAGCGACTCGGTTGCTGAGCAAGCGCATTGTCTGTTCGATGATCGATAATCTAGATCAAAACTTGCCGGGAAAGATGGTTGAGCAAATAATGGCTCAAAACGTAAGGGTTAACCCTGTTAAATCGCTTGCATCAGGGGTCTTGACACGTGTGGCATAATAGCGCCTTCAAAATTGGTGGTCGCTCAGGCGAAACGCATCCACGAAAATCGTTTTAACACCGTTTCCGCTAGCTTTGAAATCGTGCTGAACGAACTTGGAGTGCCTGAGCTATTCTCATGCAAGCTGATGTCGTTCAGTGTCCTGTTTTTAGCAACGCACGTTTTAGCAATCCTCTAATGGTTAGAAAAACCTTAAGCACACGCAGATTCATTAAACCGAGCTATGCCTATCTCATCGAGAAGAAGCGAGATGGGCAAGAGTTCTCTAAGGAGGAAATCAGGTACATAATTGACTCCATTTTAGATGGGGAAATGCCGGATTTCCAGATGGCCGCCCTTGCGATGGCGATATTTTTCCAGGGTATGTCAGCTCAGGAAACGGCCATTCTTACAGAGGAAATGATGCTTTCGGGGGAAGTGATCGATCTTTCGCACATTGCCAAACCTAAGATCGACAAGTACTCAACAGGTGGCGTGGGGGATAAAACATCGCTCGTGCTCGTGCCTCTGGCGGTGGCTAGCGGAATTGTGCTGCCAATGATGGGTAGTGTAGATCAAGATTTCGCCGTCAGCGCATTGGACAAGCTCAGTGCGGTTCCGGGGTTCAATCCGGTTATGGAGATCGATGCATTCATCGAGCAATTGGAAAAAGTTGGGGGCGCCATGGTGCGGCAGGGCGAGGAGCTCGCGCCCGCGGATGCGAAACTTTACGAATTGCGTAAGAAAACGGCGACGATTCCGAGCTTGCCGCTGATTACTGGCAGCGTCCTTTCCAAGAAACTCGCGGAAGGGGCGGAAGGACTGGTGATCGACGTTAAATGGGGTAACGGTTCCTTTATTCGCGACCTCGAACAGGCGAAGCAATTGGCTCGATCGATGACGCGGGTGGGTCGTTCCATGAAGCGTCGCTGCGTGGCTTTGGTGACGGATATGAACCAGCCGTTGGGCGATACGGTTGGCACGTCGCTAGAACTCAAGGAGGCCATTGATTTGCTCAAGGGCGAAGGTCCCGAAGATTTGAAAGAACTCGTTTTGAAGCTGGGTATGGAGATAGTCCGCTTGGCAGGGGTGGCCGGTTCGACGCTTTCAGCCAAGCAAACCGTGCTGCGTCACATCGAAGACGGAACGGCTTTGGAGAAGCTCAAGGAAATCATTGCTGCTCAAGGCGGAGATACGAGCTACATCGACGATCCGGAGAAATTTCCGGTAGCTAAACACATCCGAAAGTTGCCGGCTCCAAAGCGTGGATACGTTCATACCATCAACGCCTCGCAGATTGCCAAAGGGGTTCACTTGCTAGGAGCAGGGGCCGATGAGAAAGGCAATATCGATTACGCAGTTGGCGTTTCGGAGATCAAAAAAGTGGGTACTCAAGTCAAGCAGGGCGAGCCGCTTATGATGATTCACTATAATGATGAGGCCAAACTCGAGCAAGCCCTCGAATATTTCAAGGCGGCTTACCGTCTTGCGCCTAAACGGCCGACACCGCCACCGCTTATCGTTGAGCGCGTTGCGTAGAAGATTGATTCCGTAGTTCTCAAAGGTTCTATCGGACGCATAGGGCCAATAAGAAAACGCCTCCAAATATTGGAGGCGTCAACAATGCCGGTGTTCTCGCTAATCGCCGCTGATTTAGCTCCTGCCGGAATAGCTTTTGTCGCTCGTATTTACCTTTATAACCTCCCCTTCTTTGATGAAGAGAGGAACTTGTATGGTCAGGTTCGTTTCCAGCTTAGCGGGTTTTTGGACATTACTGGCAGTGTCGCCCCGAATGCCTTCGGGCGACTCGATAACTTTGAGCTCTACCGTTGAAGGGAGGATTAGCTGCACAGGTTTGCCATCGACGAATAGAATTTCGTACTCGGTGTTGGGAACCATGAAATCGACGGCGTCTTCAAGAATGTCGGGTTGGAGCTCAATGGTCTCGTAAGTCTCTAGATCCATGAAATTATACACTCCGCGATCTTCGTAGCTGAACTCGAGGTTTTTACGCTCAGTCATCAGCAATTCGACCTTCTCGGTCGACTGGAACCGCACGTCTGCTGATCGGCCCGTAGACAGATTGCGCATCTTTGTTTGCACGACTGGCTGTCCTTTGCCGGGAGTTCGGTGATGGGACTCCAGAATCAGACAGGGATTCCCGTTGTAATTGATGACGTTACCCTTTCGGAGGTCTAAAGCACTTGGCATGGATTGAGTAGATTTAAAAAATGGGGAGTAGACGCTAATCGGTTTGCTGTCAACAAGAGGGTTCATCGCTCTGGCCCAGGAATCTCCATGCTTGTCATTTGCGAGGATAGGCGCCACTAAGCCATCCCCATGAAGCAGCGCTCCATCCTGAGAGAAGTTTCCATCAATGGTCCTGCCCTGCATACCGGAAATAACTCTCGACTCACCCTTAAGCCCGCTCCAGAGAACCATGGGGTCGTCATTCGGCGTGTAGACTTGCACGAGAAGCCGGAATTTAAGCCCCACATTTCCCAAGTGGGCGACCTCGTTCGCAACACCACCTTGAAGACAGGCCATTCTCAGGTTCACACGGTGGAGCATGTGATGGCGGCCTTGCATGGGATGGGAATCGATAATGTGGTGATCGAGATGGATGCCAACGAGCCTCCCATAATGGACGGTTCGGCTCGAGCCTATGTGAATATGATTCTCGAGGGCGAGCCCGTGGAGCAAGAGGCGGAGCGCGAGGTGTTTTCTCTCGATAAGCCAATTTCCGTTTCCCAGGGAAATTCTTCGCTAATCGCGCTTCCCTACGATGGATTTAAAGTTACGTGTACATCCTCGGACGATCGAGGAATACATACTCAGCACCTGTCACTCGATATTGACCCGGAAGTCTTTTCCGCGCAAATTGCAGCTGCTCGGACCTTCACTGTGTTCGAAGATATTGAGGAGCTCATAAAGCTCGGCAAGATCAAGGGCGGAAGTTTGGAAAACGCGATCGTTCTTAAGGGAGATAAAATCTTATCCAAGGAGCCCTTGCGTTTCGAGGATGAGCTCGTGCGTCACAAGATATTGGATGTCGTAGGGGATATCTTCCTGCTGGGCAAGCCATTGAAGGCTCACATTATAGCTGTTCGCCCAGGGCATGCCCTTAATTCCCAGCTGACGAAAAAGCTTCATGAGCGCATGGATGAGCTCGAAAAAGGGCATGCTAAGAAAGCGAGCGAAAGCCGAAAGATTGTCGTCGAAACGGAAACGGAACTGGATATCCGGCGAGTGATCGAAACGCTTCCCCACCGCTACCCGATGCTTATGGTGGATCGGGTGATCGAGTTTCGAGGCGACAATGAACTCACAGCCATAAAGAATTGCACGATCAACGAAGAGTATTTTCAAGGCCACTATCCAGGTCAGCCAATCATGCCAGGGGTGCTGCAAATCGAAGCCATGGCGCAAGCAGCGGGTATCCTGATGCTTCGGGTGACCAAAAACGAGGGGATGACGGCTGTTTTCATGAGTATCGACAAGGTCAAATTTCGCAATAAAGTCATTCCCGGCGACCAACTCAAAATAGATGTCAAGCTAACCAAAATTATGCGGGGGAAGATCGGCACAGCCGAAGCGACCTGTTCAGTTGGAGACAAAGTGGCTTCGTCTGGAGAACTGAAATTCATGCTGGTCGACAAAGAAGCGGATGTCTGATTAACTGGATACAATCAATTCACTATGGCGGTTGAAGCGCATCCCACAGCTATAATCGATCCCCGAGCGGAGCTCGGCGAGGGCGTCCAGGTTGGAGCTTACTCCGTAGTCGGTCCGGAAGTGAAAATCGGCGACCACACGAAGATCTGGCATCAGGCTAGCATTTGGGGAAATACGGAGATCGGCGAATCCTGTGAAATTTATCCTTTCGCGAGCGTGGGGATGAAAACCCAGGATTTGAAGTTTCAAGGGGGGGCTCCGGGAACGCGAATAGGCGATCGAAACGTGATCCGAGAGTATGTATCTATAAACGCGGCCACCAACGAAGGCGAGTATACGGAGATCGGGAATGACAATCTGTTTTTGGCGTATTGTCATGTCGGGCACTGCTGTCGCATCGGAAACCACCTGATTGCCAGCAACGGGGCCACCTTCGCGGGGCACGTTGTCGTCGAGGATTACGTGGGTGTTGGTGGAGGGGGTACTGCGATCCACCAATTTTGCCATATCGGTCGCTATTCTTTTATTGGAGGTTGCGCTAAAGTAGAGCAGGATATCCCGCCTTTTATGCTGGGCGATGGGCATCCGGCAAAGATTCGGATGTTTAATAAAGTGGGGCTTGAGCGAAATGGCTTCGATTCCGAGCAAATCAGCATCGTGAAACGCTTGTTTCGAACTTTCTATCGAGAAGGTCTCAATCGGCAGCAGGCTATGGCTGCTATCAGGGAAAGCGACATTGCCGATTCAGAAGAGGCAAAAATCTTCATTGAATTTGCAGAAGCATCCGAGCGCGGTCTGGCGGGTGGCTCGTAAATTTCCGTCTCGGATCGTCGGGTATAGGCAAATTGAATGGCGCGTTTCCTATATTGAATAGCCGGGAAATTACAATTGCTCCAGCGAACGTCGCTTTTGCGCTGATAAAGGCTTTTACTTTGGTCGGGTAGAGACCTAGAACGGCCGTTTTATCTAAGTAAACTGCCCATGGCTTACACGATTGGAATAGACTACGGTACGAATTCAGTTCGGAGCATCGTCGTTCGATGTTCGGATGGAATGGAGGTGGGCTCCTCGGTTTTCGAATACCCTTCAGGAAAATCAGGGATCTTGCTGGATCCTAGCGATCACAATCTAGCCCGGCAACACCCCGGCGACTATATTGCTGGTTTGGAGTCGGCTACAAGGCATGCCATTGCCGAAGCTGGTCAATCGGATCATCAATTTGCTCCGGACAAGGTAATTGGCATCGGGGTGGATTCGACCGGATCGAGCCCGATCCCAGTAGATTCGACGAATCAGGCCTTAGCGATGCAACCGAAATTCCAAGGACGGCTAGCTGCTGAATGCTGGTTGTGGAAAGACCATACCAGCGTGGAAGAAGCTGCGAGAATTACGGATTTGGGCCGGAAGCATCGCCCCCATTTTTTGGCGAAATGCGGCAACACTTACTCTTCCGAGTGGTTCTGGTCGAAGATTTGGCATTGCTTAAAGGTCGATTCAGAAGTGTTTGCCTCTGCCAACAGTTGGGTGGAGCTCTGCGATTGGATTC
This sequence comes from uncultured Opitutaceae bacterium, assembly GCA_964404745.1. Lineage (GTDB taxonomy): Bacteria > Verrucomicrobiota > Verrucomicrobiia > Opitutales > Opitutaceae > Pelagisphaera. The sequence continues at coordinate 142,941 of CAYOLG010000004.1, read as the reverse complement.
CCTCTGTTCTGGCCGGAGTTACCGATCCGAAAGCGGTCAAGCGAGGGATTTGCGCAGCGGGCCACAAGGCATTCTATGCGGATGATTGGGGCGGATTGCCAGACAAGGAATTTCTTGCGATGCTGGACCCGAAATTGGCGGATCTCAGGGATCGCCTGTATGAGATAGCCTATGACGCTAGCGAGAAAGCGGGGGAACTTTGTCCAGAGTGGGCTGATCGTTTGGGGCTGCCGGAAGGAATCGCGATTGCCATAGGCGAGTTTGACGTTCACTACGGAGCGATTGGAGCCGGGGTTGACGAGGGAACGCTGGTCAAGGTGATAGGCACTTCGACTTGCGATTGCGGGGTGGTGCGAGCCGATAAGGAAGTCGCCGACATTCCCGGTATTTGCGGCATTGTCAAAGGGGCTATTCTTCCAGGTTATTATGGCATCGAAGCCGGACAGTCCGCCGTGGGCGACATATTTGCATGGTTTGTCAAATCGGTTTGTAAGGGCGATCCGGATACTCATGCTTCTTTGACGACAGAAGCCGATAATTTGGCTCCTGGCGAATCGGGCCTTTTGGCTCTAGATTGGAATAACGGCAATCGGACTGTGTTGGTGGATCCCTTGTTGAGCGGACTTCTGCTCGGTCAAACCCTTCACACTACGCAAGCGGAGATCTATCGTACGCTTATCGAGGCAACTGCATTTGGCGCTAGAATGATCCTCGAGCGAATCGAGGAGTATGGAGTGCCGGTTAGGCGGGTTGTTTGCGCGGGCGGTATAGCGGAGAAGAATCCCATGCTGATGCAAATCTACGCCGATATTACGGGACGGGAAATGCTCGTTTCCGGCAGCTCGCAAACTTGCGCCCTGGGCTCGGCGGTTTCAGCGGCCGTTCTGGCCGGTTCCGAAATTGGGGGCTATGATGATTTTGAAACGGCCCAAGCCAAGATGACTCGATTGAAGGATGTCAGTTACAAACCGAATCCGGCGTCTCAAGCGGTTTACGACAAGCTTTTCCAGCTGTACAAGCAATTGCATGACGCATTTGGCGGGGTGTCTGAAGAGAGCCTGGGAGGCGTCATGAAAAATCTTTTTTCCATCAAGGAGGGAGCGCGAGCGACAAATTCCTAACCGTTGTCATCTAAATTATCATTTCATGAGCATATACGCGTCGTTGAAAGAAGAGTGCTACGAAGCTAACAGGGAATTGCCAAAACTGGGGATTGTCGACCTGACGTTCGGGAACGTATCCATTGTGGATCGAGACCGTGAAGCGATGGCGATTAAGCCGAGTGGCGTGGGTTATGATGTCTTAAAGCCGGAAGATATTGTCGTGCTGAGACTGGACTCTACTCCGGACGATGAGAGCAATCTGGATCTAGAGGCGGCCAAGATCGAAGGTTCATTGCGACCGTCTTCCGACTCGCCTACGCACCTGAAACTGTATCAAGCGTTTAGTGACATAAAGTCGGTGGCGCATACCCATTCGCGAAATGCTACAGCCTTTGCCCAGGCCGGAATGGCGATTCCCTGTTTCGGGACAACGCATGCCGACTATTTTTACGGGGAAGTTCCTGTAACCAGGCCGATTTCAAAAGAAGAGATTAGGCGGCATTATGAATGGGAGACTGCCAACGTCATCGTGGAGCTTTTCGAAGATTTGGACGAAAACGAGATCAACGGCGCCCTGTTTCACGGGCATGCCCCTTTCGTTTGGGGTTTCTCTGGGAAAAAAGCGGTAGAAACGGCCTACGCCTTGGAAGTCATAGCTGAGATGGCTATAAAGACGCTGGCTTTGAATCCCGATGCGGCGCCACTGTCGCAGGCCCAGCTCGACAAGCATTACTTGAGGAAGCACGGCTCGAGCGCCTACTACGGTCAGGCCAGTAATGGTTGAGTCGAATCCCTGCTTTAGCGATTGAAGCCAGGACGGGCCGACCGCATTAATTAAAGCTGCATCAATGGCCCGATTTTCAGATAGAAAAGTTTCCTCATGGTTTCTGAGCCTTTCAGATGCGTTGAAGTCGGGATTTAGTCCGGCTGACGCCGTTAGGCTAGCGGGGTCCCTCCCCAATAATGTCCGAAGCAGACTCATTCAGCGGATGGAATCGGGAAGCACTTGGAGAGAGGCCGTCGAAAATGAGGGCGCTTTTTTAGAGCCTGCTGAGCGATTAATGATATCAGCGGCTGAACAATCGGGCAACCTGCCAAAAACGTTTGAAGAGCTTGGTGAATTTCGAAAAGAAGCGGCGGCTTTCAAGAGCCGAATTTTTCTGGCGGCTCTTTATCCCCTGGCAATCCTCCACCTGGGAGCCTTGCTGTTTCCGGTGGACTACCTTGTTGATGGGAATCCGAAGGCTTACGCTGTCGGCGTTGGAATGGTGATCGTTCCCTTATGGATTGTTTTCATTGTGACCAATTTGGCTTTTCGGGTTTCTCCACGGTTCAAAAAGGTCGTGCAATCGATCATACCTATCATCAGAGGATATTCAATTAATCGCGATCTTGCCCGGTTCTGTCGTGTCCTGGCTAGCTGCATCCGCTCCGGTGTCCCGCTTGCCAGGAGTTGGGAATGGTCGCTGCTGGCAGCCGATAGCTTGCGATTGGATAGCGATGGCTATCGGGCCATCGACTCGATCAATCGCGGTTCTCCAGCTAGCAATGGCTTTTCCGAAAAGAGCGGATTCCCTCCGGAACTCATTCAGCAATACGCTATTGGGGAAAAGACCGGCGAACTGGATGTCAATATGAGCCGGGTAGCGGATATGTACTCTAGCGCGGCCAAAAAAAAGCTATTTATCGCGACCTTAGTATACCCTCAAATTCTCTTCCTAATAATTGCCGCTTTCGTGGCCCTCAAAGTAATCGGCTTCTACAAAGGCTATTTCGACAATATTATGAATTTTACCTAACGGCAGGTTTCGCAAACGCCGTAAAGCTCGAGCACATGGGTAATTTCCGAGTACCCCAGATCTGAGGCCAATTTTTCCAACTTCTTCACCTCGCAGGTATCCAATTTTTCGGTCTTGTGACACTTGCGGCAGATTATGTGATGATAATGGTGCTGCTCGGCATTAATCTCGAAAAGGCTTTTGCCGGATTCGGTTGGAATGCGATTGACGATTCCCGCAGTCTCGAATGCCTCCAAATTTCGATAAACCGTCACGAGATCGAAGGAGCTTGAGCCAAGCATCTCGTGGAGTTCCTCGGCGGAATAGGGCTTGGACTGATCTACAAGCAGTTGCAGCAGGGCTTTTCTGGGCTCGGTTATGCGCAACCGTTCTTTTTTCAAGCTGCTAAGCGCCGTATCAAATCTATGTTCAGAATTGGGCATTGTGCAAAGCTTAGGCCTTTGGAACGGCAATCTCAACTCAATAGCGTCATAGATTTTCTCCGGATCATTGCGAAAGAGAGGCGGGGAGTTGGTGGCAAAGGGCTATCTGTTACGTTGACTTGATGGATTCGGCGCGTTGTTGATGCCTTTGAATTTAAGACTAGCCGATGATTCAAGGAAGCAGCCTTTTGCGATTTGTCTACACGTTTGTGGTGGCGGCCTTCGCTTTGTTCGCCATAAGCGTCATATACAAGCATTTTTGGGATGGCGATCGAGCAACTGGGTCGTCGCCCGGACTGCGAATTGCGGAGCCGAATAACGATCTGCTTGCCTACGAACGCAATACCATCGAAGTCTTTCAAAGAGCTTCTCCATCAGTTGTATTTGTCCACAACTTACAGAGCCGCCGAAATTTCTTTTCCTTCAACGTAACGGAATATCAGGCGGGGTCCGGGTCGGGTTTTCTCTGGGATGGGTCGGGGCATATCGTAACGAATTTCCACGTGGTGCAAGGAGCGAGTAGAATCGCGGTGACGTTGATAGATGGGAATACATATATCGCTCAGACAATAGGCGTTGAGCCGAGAAAAGATCTGGCTGTACTCAAGATCGATTTGCGGAGCACGAATGTTACCCCATTTGGGGAAAAGGTCGCCAATTCTGCCGCTTTGCAGGTAGGGCAAAAGGCGATCGCGATTGGAAACCCGTACGGCTTGGACCATACGCTTACTGTGGGAACGGTCTCCGCTCTGGGGAGGAGCATGCCTTCCGTTATGGAAGGGGTCACCATTCGCGACATGATTCAAACCGATGCTCCAATAAACCCGGGCAATTCTGGAGGACCTTTGTTAGACAGTCTTGGCCAGCTAATCGGCATGAACACCTCTATTTTGAGAGATTCGACGGGGATTGGTTTTGCTGTGCCTTCGAACACCATAAATCGAATAGTGAATCAGATTATTCGGTTTGGACAATCGGTCCAGTCAGGCATCGGTATCTTGATATTCGAGGATCACATTGCGAGGGCTTTTGGCGTGGAGGGCGTTCTGGTCAGCCAAGTTTATGAGGGTTCACCGGCAGCGGAAGCGGGATTGCGAGGGACCCTGCGAGACCAGCTTGGACGCATTAGGCTAGGGGATGCCATCGTCTCTATCGACGGCGAAAGAATCGCTAATTATGACGACATGTATAATGTTTTTGACGACAAGAATCCAGGAGATATGGCCGAAGTCGTTTATCTTAGGGATGGCGAGGAGAGGGCGGAGCTCATAAGAGTGGTGGCGGTTTCAGAATAGCGGTGACACGGAGATCATGCCAATGCTGTATTTACTTACAGGCCTGATAGTGTTTTCCCTTTGGCTCCTCCATCTTCTATCCGACTATCGAAGACGCCGACTACTCTATTCAACCTGGCGTCGGTTGATTCGCTGGGAATTTTGGCCGATGGCAGCTTTCTATCCGCCGGTAATCGCATTTGCCTTGCTTTTGGGACTACGCTATCGGTCCTTGACCTTGTTTACTTTGGCGAATCCAGGCATGCCCCATGCGGGGATAGCCATGATGTCTAAAAGCGATATCTTAAAGGGATTTCAAAAACGAGAGGAGCATGTAGCCGCGTTCACTGTGATTGCCGCGGAATTATCTTTAGATGAGCGCCAAACCCGGCTCGACCACTTCATGCAGTCTCGGAGTCTTTCTTACCCTATCGTTCTTAAACCGGACTATGGCGAGCGAGGCGTCGGCGTGGGGATTATTAGTAGCCCTGAGGAAGCTCGGGATTATCTAAGCGGCAGCTCTGAAACGGTGATCGCGCAAGAGTATGTAGCCGGTGAAGAGTTCGGAATATTCTACATACGCCGTCCGTCAGATCGGCGAGGAAAGGTGTGGTCGATTACTGCCAAACTTCCCACCTTTGTGGTTGGCGATGGCGGCAGAAGTTTGGAGCAATTGATTCTCGATGACGAAAGAGCGGTTTGCATGGCCCGCTTCTTTCTGAGAAAGTTTTCAGAGCGGCTTGGCGAAATTGTGCCGGCAGGCGAGCGGTTTTTATTGGCTGAACTGGGGACGCATTCCCGTGGGGCTCTCTTTCTAGATGCTGGCGATCGCTGGGCGGAAGAGCTGGAGTTGGCCATCGACGAGATGAGTCAGTCGTATCCAGGGTTTTTCTTGGGTCGCTATGATATCCGTGTGGATAATATAAATACGCTAAAACGAGGGGAGGGGTTTAAAGTTCTCGAGCTCAATGGGGTGCTTTCCGAGCCGACGCACATGTATGATCCCAAGCATAGTCTGTTTTACGCTTGGAAAACGATGTTCCGTCTTTGGAGCGAGATCTTTAGAATTGGGGATGAAAACAGGGCTCGCGGAAGCAAACCCTCATCAATCGGAGAATTGATTCAGCTCGTTCGGGAGTTTAGGAAGCAAGATAAGTACGAAGCCTGAAATACATGGAGGATTGGCCAACAGTCGCCATGCAGATGCAATACCCTTACCAGGGGCATCCAAAAACGGTTTTGGAATAGGTTTAAACAGCTATCTGCGGAGAAGGTTTTCGGTGCTGGGCTGCGAAGCGTTCGTAACCGTCATTCCCCATGTAGCGCCGCAGATGGCGCTCATCGGTTTTCAGCAGATCGACGACGATAAATCCATCTAAGGCATCGGAGAATGCCTGGTCGATGCCAAAGCAAAGGATGACGCCATTGAGCTTCAGGTAGTGCTTCAACAGGGTGGGAACGCCCTTGCTATCTCTCTCCACTTCTGAGACTAGCGATGAAATATCGTCTACATCGGGCAGGGCTGAGCCGAGGGCAATATGGGCGAGGTTTTTGATTTTACTTAGCCGCGGTTTCACTCGAGCGCTGATCAGCTCATTGAGGATCGGGTGCAGCTTATGGCTCTTCAAGTATTCAACCATAAGGCTTTTGGAAAGCGCTCGATAGCTATCGGTCATGCTGACAGCCCCGAAGAGAGTGCGGTATTCGGGATTACGAGACACGAGCTTGCCGATGCCTCTCCATATGAGAGCAAGGGCGGCCGATTTGCGCTGATACTTTGGCGTAACGTAGGAACGACCTACTTCAATGGCGGGGTTTAGTTCGCTGAGTAGTTCCTTTTTGAATTCGTAGAGGGTGTTGCAATAGAGGCCTTCCACTCCATGGGATTCGATTGTCTTGTCGACAAAACAATAGCGGTACGCTCCAACCAGCTCGCAGGCTTCGTCGTTCCACATGAAAAGGTGGTGATAAATTTCATCATAACGATCTATATCGAGCGGCTTGCCGGTTCCTTCCCCAACGGGCCGAAAGGTTTCCTCGCGCGTTCGTCCGATTTCCTCCAGTATATGAGGGATTTGATCAGAGCTAGCTCCGTAGATCGAAAAGGGTTCTTTGCGCACGAGCAGGGCGCCAGCGGGTAGCCTCTCGATGTCTTCGAGAAGAAGCTCAACGGGTTGCCGAGCCGCTACGGGCTCTCCAGTGGTCGAGGAGCTATCTTCGCTATATCCCTCGGTAGAAGACTTTTTCTCCGCGTCGCGCTTTTCGAGGATATAGGTATGGGCCCGAACAAATTGCGTGAGCGATTCGGAAGAATCAAAGCGTTCCAATCTCTTTGGTGAAATGGGTTTCCCGATACGGACTTTGAAAGTACGGCCCTGTTTGTTTACGAGCTGTCGAATCAAGGCGATTGTGCGGAGGCGAGGGTGGACGAGTCCCAGCATTTGAAAGAGCAGCGAGTTGCGCCCCTCGAAATAAATGGGAACTACGGTGGCCCCACTTTTTTGGATGATCGAGCCTTGGCTTCGTTTCCAGGGCGGATCGGTGATAATTCGTTGCTCAATTTGAAAGTGGGAAACAACGCCTGCCGGGAACGTTCCCAAGCAATGGCCGTCCTGAAGCCACTTCAAAGTAGCTTTGATCGGGCCCGTATTCATGGCAGCGGCTTTTCGGGAACCGAACGGATTCACCTCGAAAGTCCAGTCTCGGATATCCTCAAAAGCATTGAGCATAAAATTTACCAGGAGCTTGGTGTCGGGCCGAACCGAAGCGAGGATAGAGCCTAGTATGATTCCATCGACACCACCGAAGGGATGGTTGGCAACGCAGACGATGGGTCCAGATTTCGGGATTCGCTGGAGGTCCTCAGGATCGACTTCGTATGTCGCGTTGAGCGTTCGCAAGGCGGCATCAAAAAAGTTCAGATTCGCATACTCCTGTTCGCGACGCTCCAGGTAGGCATTGTTCAGTCGATTGACTTCGTCGATCCCAAGCAGCGATTCAAAGGGCAATTTGACGAGTCGGTAGCCCGCTCGAAAAAGGGGATTCTGGATTTTGGACTCAACATCAAGGAGTTTTCCTCCGTTGGAATTCATGGGTGGGCTTTGTTATTAAAGGGGAAAACCCTATCTGTCGTAGTCTGGGAGGCGTCGATGGCGCACTAGCGGAAAGTATTACCAAGGGGTTGCTTTAATGGGCAACGGTCTTATTGGAGGGAAAATCACGGGCGATTTATGGTGTAGTAAAAGGGTGGGTCGCGAGCAAGATCCTTAGTTTATGAACGATCAAGATGTCGAACGCAATTTGCCGGAATTTCCTGGCAGCGAAGCTGTTGGGGATGGGCAACGCCCCGGGGCCAGAGAGTCCTTTTTCATGGCCTTTGTGGCCGTGGTATTTTTCATTTCCTGGGGCGTTTACATCAATTGGGATTTCGGAACCGAAGCGATAATCGTGGTTGCGGTGACGCAGGGAGTGATTAGTTTCGTTGCCACATTCCTTTCATCCGATGCGTTGCAGCGTCTCTATTGGGCAATTAAGCGGTTTGGCTGGCACGGATTGATTAATGTCCCTTTGGGATTCTCTCTCATAAATGGGATAATTTTTCTGGCCCACTGCCTGGCAGGAACCCCAAGAATCTTGCCGACTATGGCGCCTGGTCTGATTATCAGCGTCTTTTTCTGCAGCGCGTACACCTACCGTCTTAGCTTGGCATTCGCCAAGCGGCACGGGTGCTGATGAATAGTAGAAACCTTGAATAACGCTTACAGACCTGTTCCTCTGAGTTGAAATATCGACGAGTGATGATCGAGTATTTTCCAGTCGCCAGAATCGACAGACTTTCTAATAAAGAAGAGATACTTAGCCTCCATGTTCACGATGGGAACGGACTGATTTGGTCCGCCAAAGCTAATACCGCATCTCCATTCCGCAGTAACAATCATGAGAAAACTCCCTGAGCTTTTCGAAAATAACAGGAACTGGGCTACTGGCGTCTCCCAAGCCGATCCGGAGTTCTTTCCCAAACTGGCTGAAAAACAGTCTCCTGAGATCTTGTGGATCGGTTGCGCAGACAGTCGCGTCCCAGCCAATCAAATTGTGGGATTGATGCCCGGGGAGGTATTCGTCCACCGCAACATCGCCAACGTCGTCGTCCATACCGACTTCAATTGCCTGAGCGTCATCGAGTACGCGGTTTCCGTCTTGAAGGTCAAGCACGTGATTGTCTGTGGACACTACGGCTGTGGCGGAGTCAAAGCCGCCAGTGAAAATCTGCGCCTCGGATTGATCGACAACTGGTTGCGGCACATTCGTGATGTCCGCCAGAAACATGCCGAAACTCTGAAGCGGATCTCCGACGACGAGGAACGGCTGGATCGGCTCTGCGAGTTGAACGTGATCGAACAGGCGCTCAACGTCTGCTATACGTCGGTAGTTCAAAACGCTTGGGAACAGGGGCAAGAATTGGCCGTTCATGGGTGGATTTACCGGATCCAGGACGGACTCCTGAATGACCTGGATGTGACGATTACCAATGCCAGCGAAATCGGTGAAGCTTTCCAACTGAGTATCGCCAGTCGGTAAGCGCGTAAGCATTATTGGCGAGCCCGACCGTTTCGCTGGGCTGGCGATGGGCAACGTTTGCCTTTCGAGGGCTATGGAACTTCGGTCGAGAAAGGTGCCGCTGTTAGCGACTTGTTTTTAGAATGCTTATTCTAGCAAATCCTGCTCGTTGGTTTCTCGGGCGAAAAGCACGATGAAGATGCCGGCCAAGTAGAGCCAACTTAGGTAGTTCGCGGTTTGAATGATGCTCCACTCGTATCCGCCTTGCTCTGCAGGACGCTGGAGCCAGCCGATCAGCAAAATGCAAAATCCAGTGGCGACGCGACCCATGTTGAAGCAGAATCCGGAGCCGAGCCCTCTAAGGTGAGTTGGATAGATTTCTGGGAAATAGACGGCGTATCCGGCGTGCATGCCCAAAGTAAAGAAACCGAAAACCGGTAGCATGCCCATGAGGAGAATCGGTGGAGATTGAGCCCGCTCGATCAGAACATTGAACATGAGCCAGGCCACGGCAAAGGCCCCGATATGATAGAAAAGGAAAGCCCCTTTACGCCCAAGCTTTGTGGAAATCCAGCCAAAGAGAACGAGCCCAAGTCCACCTCCGAGCGTATTAAGGGCCATGCTGAGCATCTCCGCTCGTTTCATGGCCGCTTTGTTCTGCGGTTTCTCCAAAGTTTGGTTGACCAAGGCTGCGGGCGCGGATGCCGATAGGCCATCGGCCGCCAGCGCCTCGCCTCTAGCGTGCTCAAGCAGGGCGTTTTTGCCATAAATGTGAACACCCCAGAAAGTGACTAGGCCGATGGAGGAAAGGGATACGCCCACCAAGGTGCTACGCAACTGCCGGCCTTTGAATAGATCGGGAATGCTGCCCGGCTTGATTTTCGGCTCCTCTTTGGAGCGCTCTTGCATTTTTACCCATTGGTCGGGCTCTTTTAGTTTCAGGCGTATCCAGATAGTGAGTGCGGCTGGCAGGGCTCCTAGGGCGAATCCCCAACGCCAAGCGTTTTCACCGAGCTCCGGGTTGCCAACCACGAAAGCCCCGGCAGCGGCGGCCAAGAGCGTGCCGAAAACGCTCGAGGCGTGGAAAATCGAGCTGGTGATAGGACGGACACGATTGGGCATGACCTCGGCGATCATAGCGGATGCTACCGCCCATTCTCCGCCAACACCGAGGGCAACCAAGAAGCGCAGTCCGACCATTTGCCAAGGGGTTTGGGCAAAGGCGCTGAGACTGGTGAAAATCGAGTAGAACAAGATCGTAATGATCATCGTCCTGGATCGACCGATACGATCGCTCATCGCTCCAAATAGGACGCCGCCTACGGCCCCGCCAAAAAGGAAAAAGCCGAGCGCAGCATTGTTCCAAAAGTTGGCCAGTCCGCTAAGCTCGTTGGCCGGCAGGTCTTCGGGTAAAAGGGATGGCATTGCTTCCCTCATGGAAGCCACGAAGATTTGCCCTTCGAATACGTCGAAAATCCAGCCTAGCGAGGCGACGATTAGTACGGTCCATTGGTAATTGCTAAGAACCTTGTACCAAGGTCTCGATACAGGTTCGCTTGAAGAACTCATTTTAAAGGGAAGTCGAAAACGAAAAATAAGTTGAATACGGAAGACCGATCAGGCGAATGTCGGCGGGTGTTTCAGAGAGGCTAGGTGGGGTCTCATAAATTCGGTTACATCAACGGGCTGCCCTCGAGAGACGGATTCCTCGGCGGCGAGGCACATGCCGACAGACCAAATTCCGTCCATCCCACTGGCGTGAGGAGCTTTTCCATCAATAAGGCATTGGGCCACATGTTCGATCTGTTTCCGCAATTCGAATACTTCGCCAGAACTCTGGGCAAGTTCTCGTTCATCGACCTCGGAACCGTCGAATACCTTTAGAAAATGGGTGGGATGCTCCGTCCGGTCTTTGCTGCCGCTCCAGCCTGCCCAAACAGCTCCTTTCGTCCCGGAGATTTTTACTGTCTGGTGGTGCTCGAAGGCGGCAAGCGTTTGCGATACGACTGCATAGGCGCCGTCTTTGAAATTCATCAGGCAGCTGAAATTGTCGTGCAAGTCGGATCTATTGGCGTCGCGGGAATTTGCTGACGCATAGACCCGTTCGGGTTCCCCGGCGGAGCTCAGATACCAGCGAGCGAGATCGAAAAAATGGATAGGTTCCTCGAGAATCCAGCTACCCACTCGCTCTCGGTCAAATCGCCAGCCATTGCTGCCCGGGCGATAGGGCCGGCGTGACAGCTCAACCAACACGTATTGAGGATCCCCAATGATTCCCTGGTCGATGATCGATTTTATCTCGCCCCATTGCGAGGACAGCCGGAGTTCGTGGCCGACGGCTATGGATTTCCCATGGCTGCGAGCGAATTCTTCCAACTCGACGCACTCCTCGAGTCGAGGAGCCATGGGTTTTTCGAGGAGCAGATGCTTGCCGGCCTCGAGCGATGCCCGCGCCACGCCGTAGTGGTTAGCCGTGGGAGTGACAATGTCGACGATGTCGATTTCAGCTCGTTCGACGAGGGATTCGTGATTGTCGAAAATATTGGCGTTGGGGAAGTCGTTTTTCGCGGCTTGTCGGGATCCCTCCGACGGGACGGCGATGGCGACCAATTCCGCGTTTTTCGCTTGCTCTATGGATCGGGCGTGAAACTGGCCCCAGGCTCCATAGCCTACAAGTCCAAAGCGGATGGGTGACGATGCTGGCATGGGTGTTTGGCTTTTACGGGTTAGAAAACTGCGAACCGAAAGAGTCTCGTTCTATTCCTGGCTTATCAACAAAGAAATGGTCGCATTCCTACGAGATGATGCTGGCCGGTTGTGGAAACTGCTGGCCCCGTTTGACCCTATCTTGACCCTCGGTAAGCTAAGGAAAACGTTCAGACGGACGATTGCCTATCATATCAATTAATAAAATTACTCCGAAAAACTCTAACTGCCCTGTTCATTGCAGCATTCTCGTCTGTATCTCATTCTGCGGGATTCATGAAGATCGAAGGGACCAAGTTAGAGTCTACCGATAAAAACCACCAGAGCTGGATCGATGTTCTCTCGGTCTCGGGGCTATCCGATCAAGCAAGGGCGCGGGAAAAAGGTGGTGGCTTGGCGACGGGTAAACGCCAGCACAAGCCTATCGGCATCACTAAGCCCATCGACAAATCGTCACCGCTCCTGGCTCGGTAGAGTGGTGGAAGCGGCTTTCCAAGTGAAGTCACTATTTCCGAAAATGGAACCGATTATCACCTTAAGGGGGTTAAAGTGCAGTCAGTGCGGCGATCGGGCAAAAACGAAATGCTGACTATCTCGTTCACCGGTCTAAAGTCCACTCAAACACGAGCTCGGGACTACAACTCTTCTCGTTCCAACACGACTTCCAGGGTAATGAAAAAGGCTCCCGCCAACCATAACACGACCCGCTCGAATCGGCTCTCGCCCTAATTCTATTTGGGAGGTTGTCTTATGCGAGTATGTCTTTCACGACATGCCCGTGCACATCCGTGAGACGGAAATCCCGGCCTTGGAAGCGGTAGGTTAGGCGCTCATGATCAAATCCTAGAGTGTGGAGAAGCGTCGCGTTCAGATCGTGGACGTGAACCGGGTTCTCTACAATGTTGAAGCCGAAGTCGTCTGTGGCTCCATGCACATGGCCCCCTTTGATGCCACCCCCGGCGAGCATCATGGTGAAGGCTCGATTGTGGTGATCGCGCCCGTCATTAGTGCCTTGGGCCATAGGTGTGCGTCCGAATTCGCCTCCCCAAACAACGAGAGTGTCTTTGAGCATGTCTCGCTCCTTTAGGTCCTTTAGAAGGGCTGCGAAAGGCTGGTCAGTATCGAGGCAATTCGTTCGCAGGGCCTTCTCGAGATTGCCGTGCTGGTCCCAGGCTTCGTGGAAGAGTTGAACGAAGCGGACATTGCGCTCGAGCAATCGTCGGGCCAAGAGGCAATTACGGGCGAAGGTCGATTCGTTGGGTTCCTTGATGTTATAGGCGTCCAGCGTCTGCTGGCTTTCTTGACCAAGGTCCATGAGCTCAGGGGCACTGGATTGCAATTGGAAGGCTGTCTCGTAAGCTTGGATACGGGCTGCCGTTTCCGGGTCGGCTATTTCATCCATGGTCTGCTGATTGAGACGCTTGAGCGTATCGAGGGCCGCTCGTTGAGCCTGCTTGTCGTATCCTTTGGGATTGGATAGATAGAGTACGGGATCGCCTTGGCTTCGGAAGGGTACGCCACCATAGATGGTGGGCAAGAAACCGCATCCGTAGTTGCTGGCCCCGCCACTCGTTCCTTTGGCGCTAGAAAGCACAACGTATCCTGGTAGATTTTCGCTTTCGCTCCCAAGACCATAAAGGGTCCAGGCCCCGAAGCTGGGGCGCCCGAATTGAGAATGCCCGGTGCTCAGCATGATTTGCCCAGGGGCGTGATTGACTGCCTCGGTATGCATCGATTTGACGAAACAGATATCGTCTACGTGCTGGCTCGTATATGGCAGAAGTTCGCTCAATTCGATCCCGCTTTGGCCATACTTGCTGAACGAGAATTTTGGTCCTAAGAGCGCGGAGTTGGGGTCGATGAAAGCGGCTCGATAATCCTTGAGTAGTTCTGCCGGGGGAAGCTCGCCATCGCGTTTGGTCAATTCGGGCTTGTTGTCGAACAGTTCTAAGTGGCTGGGAGCTCCGGCTTGAAAAACGTAGATTACCCGCTTTGCTGTAGGAGCGAAATGCGGTTGCCGTGGGGCGAGAGGCCTCCCGGAAGTCTCCCCAATGGCGTTTTGGGAAAATAGGGAGTTGAGGGCCACGCCTGCCATGCCTAGGCCGCAATTTCGCAGGAACCAGCGCCTGGATTGGAGTTTTCCCATCTCGTACTGTATTTCTCTCTCCATGACAATTAATTCTTGTTTAGGGTTTCGTCCAGGTTTATCAAGACGCGCGAAGCAATGGCCCAAGAAGCGACATCTCTTGGAGTGACGCCGTCGGGCAATTCGGGTCGATTGTCTGGGTCGATAAAAGCGATATCCTGTGTGTTGAGCCACCCCTCGGACAAGCGTTGGTTTTGACTGTCGATTAAATGGGCGATCTCTTTGATCTCGTTCGGTTTGGCCGGACGCCCAGTGGTAAGCAGGTAGCCATAGCGCGTTCTCGATTCGGTGGTTTCCCCGCCCTCCCGTAGTATCCGCAGAGCTAGGGATTGAGCGGACTCGACGAAAATAGGCTCGTTGAGCGAGGTGAGAGCGGATAGAGGTGTATTGGTGCGAATGCGACGGACACAAGAGAAGTCTGCATTGGGGGCATCGAAGGATGATAGGACCGGATCTGGCATCGATCGCTTGCGGAAGGTGTATAGCGAGCGTCGATACCGGTCTTGGCCTTCGGCCTCTTTCCAGTAAAGCGGTTTCAGGTAGTTGTTATCCAGGACGGATTGAGGAATAGGGGGGAATATGCTGGGACCGCCAATTGTTTCATTGAGCAGACCGGAGGCGACAAGCGCGAGATCTCTAACAACTTCAGCTTCCACTCGAAAGCGGGGTCCTCGGGCGTAGAGGGCATTGTTGGGGTCCTTTTGCGAATGGATGGGCTCAACTTGAGAGCTTTGCTGATACGTATGGCTAGATAGGATGCGCTCTATAAGTTTTTTTTGGCTCCAGCCGTTCTCCATGAAGTCGACTGCCAGCCAATCGAATAACTCTAGGTGCTCGGGCCTTGGGGCTCGGGTGCCAAAATCCTCTGGCGTTTCGACTAGGCCTTGGCCGAAGATGGCCTGCCAAATTCGATTTACCTGTACGCGAGCGGTGAGGGGGGCCTCTTCGCTCGTTACCCAGCGGGCCAAATCGAGTCGATTGGGGTTTTCAGCTTCCATGGGATTGAGGATGGCGGGAACGGATCTTCCCACCTCGTGCTTGGGCTTGTCCCACGCTCCTTTATCCAAGAACCGCGTTACGCGGGCGAACTGGGCGTCTGTATCCAATGAATGGAGAACACTTGTCCTTGCCTCTGGGTATTCAGCCTCCAGAGCGGCGATGGACTCGTTGATTTCGCTGAACTTTTCGTCGCTTTGCCGCCAGGCTCGGAAGAGGGCATCGTGCTCGGCGTCCGTCCTTTCCGATTGAGGCGTTTGCAGGGCCAAGTAGGCGGCGTGGTCGAATTTAGGGACGCTAGGCTGAACGTCGCTGGAGAGGGCCAATCGAAAGTTGCCGAGCTGCTGATTGTCCCGGCCATTGCGGTCACCGCCATGGTTTTGAATTAATCGGACGCGCAATTCGCTCCCTTCCGGCATGGCTAGGGGCTCCTTGAATTGAACGGCGGCCGATGATGCGGCATGCCGCAACACGGGTCCCCGGTCCGGGCTCCAGGCGGTTTTGTCTTTGCCATCAATCAAGAACTTTGCGGGACCAATCCGTCGCTCGTTATCGGGATCTCTCTCCTTATGGTAGAAGTATTCCCTCAACTTTCGAGTCTCCGTAGCGAAGTCCGCTGAAGCGCTTTCGAGTTCTACGGGCACCCATTCCTCTTCTCCGGGCCACTTTCGATAGACTTTCCATTCGCTGATGGCGAAAGTCCCCCAGTAGCTGCGTCCCGGCCCTCGAAATGGCTGGTCTGCATGAGTTAAGGCCTCGAGTCGCATCCCGGTAATCATGGGCAAGGGCGATTTACCCTCGATCAAGGTAGTTCCGGAAACAGAGGGATGGCCAAGAACGAGGATGCTTTTGTCGCTAAGTTCCTGAGGATGATTGAGGCCGCCTTCCCAATCTTGGAGATCGGTATCCCAAATCGTCCATTGGGTTTGCGTCGCTAACTGCCGCTCCTGCCACGCTTGAAAGTCCGCTTCCCAAAGCGGATTCGATTCCCGTAAATCCAGCTCCAGCTCCGCAATTTTCCCATCGATTTTTTCTATCGTCTCCAATTGCTCGTTCGAGTACACCCAGGATTGAGCTTCGAAGGTGTCGTTAAAAAAGGAGAACAATCCAAAGTACTCCTCTTGAGAAATTGGGTCATACTTATGGGAATGGCACTGGGCGCATTGGAGTGTCAGGCCGAGGGTGGCTTTACCGAAGCAGTCCATGCGATCAAAAATGCCTTCGATACGAAACTGCTCCGGAATGATGGCGCCCTCTTCGTTGACCATGCCGTTACGCATGAAGCCGCTGGCTACAATCTGGTCTTGCGAGGCATCTGGCAACAAGTCGCCCGCTAGTTGTTCGACGAGAAATTGGTCGTAGGGCATGTCTCGATTCAGGGCGTCGATTACCCATTCGCGATACACCCACTGGTCGCGCGGTTTGTCCTTCTCGAAACCATTGGAATCCGCGTAGCGAGCGACATCGAGCCAGTGCCGGGCCCACTTTTCGCCGAAAGCGCTCCGCGACATGAGTTCATCGATTTTTTGTTCCATGCTCCCTGTGGGGTCGCGTTGGAAGGCCGAGATGAAGGATTCGATTTCCTGCGGGCTGGGCGGCAGGCCAATCAGATCCAGATAAAGACGCCGCAAAAGCGTATAAGGATCCGCTTTTTCAGAGGGGGCGAGCCCTTCTTTCTCAAGGCGCTCTTGAATGAAGGCGTCGATCGGGTTTCCCAGATTCGGGGGCCTTTGCTTGATAGGCTTCTCGAAGGCCCAGTGAGTATCGTAATCCGCTCCCTGCTGTATCCAATTGTAGATGACCCGCTTTTCCGCTTCGCTCAGCTCCTTGTTGGAGTCCACAGGAGGCATCCGCTCCTCGGAAAACTCAGTATTCATCAGGTAGACGACTTCGCTGGACTCAGGATCGCCCGGAGCTATGGCCACGATTCCGTCGATATCTTGGTAGGCTCCTTCGGCCGTGTCTAGACGGCGACCTGCTTCGCGGGTATTCTCGTCAGGCCCGTGGCACTCGAAGCAGTTTTCGCTGAGAATGGGTAGAACGTCTCGGCTGTAGTCGATGCTTTTCTCGGCTGTCAGATTGACCGGTATCAGAGCTACCGCAGATACGATTGAAGGGAATCTGGACATGAATAGTTTGTTATCTAAATTATTGAGCCCGCTAGATCAAGGACGACCAAACACATTTTTGCAGCCAATTCTTTTACTTCTCTGGCGCCTTTTTGGATAAAAATCCTGCTGCAAATGGTTCCTTGAAGCAAAAGATTATTCCTATCTTGTTGATTGTCAGGGCCTTGTCCGAGGCCATCGAATGGGCTTGGTTTCGCTTACGATTGGGATGCAGGGGCGCTTGAGCCTGACGATGGACAAGGAGTATATCCTTGAAGCGCCTTATCCGCCTCCTAGTGCAGGGAACCAATCTGGTCGCGAACGTTGAGGCGGTGTTCGTAATGCAGCCACTGCTTATTGTCGCAATCGTACTGACCGCAAACTTCGCGAGTGTACAATTCATGAGGGCACTCTTGAATTAGTGAGTCCTTACACCACGAACAGCGGAAGACGAGAAGATGAACTCTATCCCGGATTGCTGAGCTGCTATTTTGGGGGTCTTGGTAGCCTTTCCCTCGGGTACATCGAAACGCGCTATCTCTGATTTCGCTGTAGCGAAAATCTGCTGACAGTCGAAGAGGGCGATCGATGAACAAAGACACACGAAAACCAGTACGCTTCGACAATATGTCAAATAAAACATGGTTTCGTAGTTGATTCGTCAGAAGAACGCTTCCTTCGCGCTCTAAGACGTTTTGATAAGGTAAAGGTTATTAAAAGAAATTTGAGAATAATTCGAATAAGCTGAAAAAGCGGCTCACTCTCGGTTATCATTCTGTTTCAAAATAGAGATTTTGGTATAGTTATAGAACCACTACGGTCTTCGAAGCACTACTCTATCTTCGCCAATTCGCTCGGACTTCACATCAAAGGTCCACTCGAGCCGAGTCTCCGGAAGCGGAAATTCGGTAATCATTCCATTCCCCCTCCCGAAACAAGGTGGCGAACATCTCTGGCTTAGCGAACGTTTCGGTCTGGCGATTACCTTGCTCGTCAATCGGCGCGCGCGAGCCGCGTTCGACGAGAAGTTTCCGTCCGTGTTCATCATAAATCCTGCCCAGCTAGGTGGCCCCCTGATCCAAGTCCGCTTGATATCCGGAAACGTGATTTATGTCGGTAGCCTGGCAACGAAACTGGACGCCCGAATTGGCTCGAGGATTTCCGGAAATTCGGAACTGGAATCGCAATTCGAAGTCGGTGACGTTTCCATCTTTCCAAATAAGCCAATGGTTTTTTTCCAGTCGCTCTCCCTCCGGAATTTCGCCGACGATCGCTCCGTCCTCGACGCGCCAATAATCGGGAGAGCCTTCCTAGCCGTTCAAGGTTTCGCCATCGAAAATGTCCAGAAACACCCCATCGTAGCCCTGCATATTAGATAGGGCTATTGATACGATTGCCAGTGCGAGGAGTTTGCGAAACAGCGAACGCTGGGTATAGAATGTATCCATATTATTGATTTATTTATAAGATTTTAAATGGAGTCGGTTTTATACACCGACCAGCGATCGCGCATGGGGCGTCTCAGCATTCGATTGGCTTGGCTGTTGCCGATGAAGGACTCGTTCACTGGATCGAATTTCAATTCCTCGCCAGGTTGCTCGGCTGCTATGGCCCCTATGTGGCAGCAGCTAGCAGCCCGGTGGGCCGTTTCAATCGGAGAAGCGGTCGGGTGTCGGCTGAAAACCGAATCAATGAAATTGCGATGATGATTGGTGGATACGTAGAGTCGCTTGTCGCTATTCTTGATCCGGTTAGTCCGCAAGTTTTCAGGATAGGTTTTAAATACGCTGTCCTGAGTGAAGACCCAGCCCTCGTCACCTATGAATTTAACCCCCAGTTTTTCATTCTCATCCGTGGAGAAGAACGTCATTTCTACGCCATTCTCGTAGAGGTAATCGATATGGAAGGATTCGGCGGCGTCGTAAATTCCCTGATTTCTCCTGACGATATCGGTAGCTCTGACGGCGACAGGAGTGGTATGGTCCGTGTCATTACCCCATTGAGCCACGTCCAGAAAGTGCACGCCCCAATCTGTGACGTAGCCCGGAGCATACTGGTTGATCCAGCGGAAATTGAAATGGCAACGGGCCGCGGTGTAGGGCGCGTCTGCCGTAGGGCCCTTCCACATTTCATAGTCGAAGTGGTCGGGTACGGGTTCAGGTGGCTCTAAACCGGTGTAGCCACCGCGTATGCGAAACGTCCCCAGGACGCCGACCTCAATCGATCTTAGCTTGCCGATGTATCCATTCTGTACCAGTTCGCAGGCCCAGCGCGTGTAGATTCCAGATCGGCGCCAGGTGCCGCATTGCAGGACGCGTTTGTTCTTCGTGACAGCGTTGGTTGCGATTCGGCCTTCCGTAATGCTAGCCGCTAGCGGTTTCTCGCAGTAAATGTCTTTCCCGGCGTTTGCGGCAGCGATCGTTATGTAGGAATGCCAGTGGTCGGGTGTGGCAATCATCACCGCGTCAATGTCGGGGCGATTGATAATCTGCCGAAAATCCCTGTAGCCATCGGAGGTTTTGAGACCGGCGATATTCAGGGCGTTGGCCCGATGCTTGTCATCGACATCGCAAATGGCCACTACCTGTACCCGTTCGTCACGCAAGAATGCTTTCAGGTTATTCGTGCCCATATTTCCGGTACCAATACAGGCGAGATTAACGCGTTCGTTGGGGGTCGACCGTTTATCGTTTCCCAGTACGGAAGATTTGACAATCAGCGGTCCGAAAGCCGTCGAGGCTTTCAAAAACGACCTACGGGATGGGTTCACATGGGCGACATTAGTTTTGCAGCCCAAGTGAGCAATGGAAAAACGGTAGAAAAGGAGGGGCTGCAGGTAAGTTTTTGGAGTAATCGCTTTTGCCAGAATAAGGAGCATACGGCGGGCGTCACCAGATGAAAGGCCCGAACGCGAGGACCATTTGGGGATTCGACACTAACGCCGTCGAGGACGCAGGTTTTAAGAATTAGGTTTTGGGGAATTCCATTGCCAACGAAGCCGATCGCGACATAATTTTAGTTCATCGGAACTAACCTACAGCATCCAATGTTCATCATCCCATGGCAGTGTACACCGGTCTATTTCGCTTTACTGAGCAAGGCGCTCGTAACATCAAGAGATCGGTCGAACGGGCTCACAAGTTCGATGAAGCTGCGGAGAAAGCCGGAGTAATCATAGAAGGTCAATACTGGACGCTGGGGCCCTATGATGGGGTCTTGATTATCAGTGCCGACGAGCCGAAAAAAGGGGCTCACTGTCTCGCCGAGCTGGCTTCCTTCGGCAATGTATCCGTTCAGACCCTAACCGCTTTCAAGGACACGAAAATCGCGGAGATCATGGAAACCTGACCTTAGATGTCGAGAGGCGAGCCCTGGCTATCGACCTAGATCTGAGACCGGTGCCCTGAGATCTTAAAGATGCCCTTAACCTTTTATGGTTTTCGGGCCAAGGGTAGGTGAGTGATGCCCAGGCATCACTTGCTGGGCGAGACAGTGTAGACTTTCTCTACGGATTCTACCAATCCTCGCTCGCGGAGCTCAGGGCGGAGAACGTTTTGCCATTCCTCGCTGTCGTAGAAACCTGCACGCTCTTCCGCCATCTTGGCCTTGCCGGAGAACTGGCGCATCCATACAAACAAGTTCTCATCGTCGAGCGTCCGATAAACGGCGATAATTTTCATCCCCGCTTTCTCCTGGGGCTCGACTAGCTTGTTGTGGAAAAAGCGTTCCCACTCAGGCGGGGATCTTATAGACCCGCACTTCGACCACAGGCTCTTCATGGTGGCTAGCACATACGCTGGAATTCAGGTAGGCGGTTGGGAAAAGTAGGACTGATAGATTGAGTGAAAATTGAATTAAGGTCCTCATAGAATTAGGTATCAATACTACCCAGCCGACTTGGCACCAATCTAAGAAATGTGAAGCCCTATACTTTCAAGGTTACTTTAGCGTCCGTCGTTCCAATCAGTGGTATGAATCGGTTTCTATGGGTCTATTTCGTTGAATAAGAGCGATCATTGGGGCGTCTTGGGTAGATGGCTCAGATGTTTGGTTTGATGTTGGACTCCAAGCGAATTTTATGGCAAGGACCACTCAAGATATTCATTTTGTTATGACAAACCCTGCAGTAGTGAATTACGAAAACGAGTCCGGGGCCGTTGAGCTTCGGGAATTCGAGAAGCCTTCCATTGGCGAGGACGACGTGCTCTTGGCCGTGGAAGCCGTGAGCGTTTGCGGTAGCGATTTGCATCAGTGGCAGGCTTTGCACAGTTGGCCGGTGAACTATCCGGTCGTCTTGGGACATGAGTTTGGTGGGGTGATTGCCGAGATTGGCAAGCGGGTAACGGGCTGGAAAGAAGGCGACCGTGTGGTTAGCGAGACCGCAGCCATTATTGATCCCAACAACCCCATGTCGCGAAAGGGTCTGTACAACCTTGACCCCACGCGAAAGGGCTTTGGCTATGGGGTGGACGGAGCCATGACCAAATTCGTTCGCGTGCCGGCTCGCTGCCTGCATCGCATTCCGGACTCCCTCCCATTCGAGAAGGCGGCTCTCACGGAACCCTGTTGCGTTGCCTACAATGCGGTCGTGAACCAGTCGGAGATCAAACCGGGTGATCGCGTCGCCGTGTTGGGGCCTGGTCCGATCGGGTTGCTGTGCGCGGCTATCGCCAAGTTGTGGGGCGCTGAAGTCGCCGTTGTTGGCTTGGAATCGGATGGCAAGCGGCTGGAAGTCGCCAAGGCTTATGGTTGCGAGGCGATAGTCGGGAATCTTGAGGAATGGGCTTATGCCGGCGATGGTCTGGGTGTCGATGGGGTTATCGATGCGGCCGGCGTATCCAAAACCTTGGAAATCGCTTTAAAGATTACCCGTCCGGCTGGCTGGATCAGCAAGGTGGGTTGGGGTCCGCAGCCGTTGAGTTTCTCTCTGGATCCTTTGGTGCAAAAAGCCATCACTTTGCGTGGCAGCTTTAGCCACAATTGGCCCATTTGGGAACGAGTGATCCGTCTGATCAGCTCGGGTCAGCTAAACCTGGATCCAGTGATCGGAGGCGTATGGCCATTAGAAGAATGGCATGAAGCCTTCGAAACGATGCATTCCGCCGAAATCGTCAAAGCGGTGCTAAAACCATAGAAGTGGCAAACATTGAACCACGGTGGCGCGCAGTCTTGATCAAGCGAATCAAAACTCGTCTTGTTTGTAGGGCTGTCGCTTGCGACACGCCGGGAGGGTTGAGAGAGACTTGCATAAGCGGCGCTTCGCAAGCGAAGGCCTTACGAGGAAAAACTCTATGCTATCGTGTTCTCGCCGTTGAGAGAATTTTCAAAATGCTCTTTCGAATATGAATAACAGACTAGTCAGCAAAGTAATATTGGTTACCGGATCCAACACGGGGATCGGGCGAGCGATCGCTGAGCGTTGTTTATCGGAGGGAGCTCAGGTAGCGATCCATGGATTGGATCCGACAGCGGTGGAGAGCGTGGCGGAAGAGCTGGGCTCGAACGCCTTTGGTATCGCCGGAGATCTAGAGAGTCCTGATGCGCCTGGCCGAATCGTTTCGGAAACTGTCGAGCGTTTCGGACGACTAGATAGCGTGGTCAATAATGCCGCTATCATCACGCGAGCCAGCTTTGAAGGCACGAACGCCGAGATGTTTGACCAGACCATGGCGATCAATGTTCGAGCTCCCTTCCTCATTTGCCAGGCGGCGTCGAAACATCTCAAGGAAGCAAAAGGAAGTGTGGTCAACATAGGGTCGATCAATGCTCACGGCGGAGAAGGCATTCTCAGCGCCTATAGCGTATCCAAAGGAGCCTTGCAGACCATGTCGCGCAATTTGGCTGGGATTTACTCGAAGCAGGGAATTCGCTTCACCCATCTGAACCTTGGTTGGGTATTGTCGGAGACAGAGTATGAGCGCAAATTGCAGGACGGGCTTCCAGAGGGCTGGCCGGATAAACTTGACCGGGGGGTGGTGCCGACAGGTAATATGACGTGTCCCAGTGAAGTAGCCAGAGTGGTCGCTTTCTGGTTGAGCGACGAGTCGAGACCTTTCTCGGGAACGGTCCTCGACCTGGAACAGTACCCTTTCCTCGGCCAAAACCCGTCCAAGGACGAAGACTATGAGATGGGGAGTTAATTTTCTGGGCCGCAAATCTTTCAGAGAGTGTCCAATAAGTCAGAATATGCGTCGTTTTCGTCCAGAGGGTCTTGCCGCAAGGCGTGCCCATTGCGGGGGGGTATCCATGGAATGGCTATCCCAAATGCGCTCAACGCCGCGGCAGGCCCTCTGGACGGAAACCCCTTAGGGGTAGGGTCCTTTTTGGCTCTACAGGCATTGGCGCCTCGCCCACGCCTTGCCAAAAGCCAAAAATGCCTGCTGCGACGCGCATTCTGACTTATTGGACACTCTCTTCGAGTAGCCCAGCTGCCAGCCGAGTGAGCAACCAAAGCTGAAAGCTTCCGCTATTGTTCAACCGCTGATACACACCGATGCACACTGATATTATGCTACAGAACTTACAAATCATCTGTGTAGATCAGTGTTTATCGGTGGTTGGAAAAATCTCCCAGAGATCGTTGATTTTATGATTTTCGTTGGTTCATCCGTGACTATGCCCGTAATCCGTGGGAACTTTACATTATGCCAAATCTAGCCGCCTTTCCTAAAGCCTGGATGGATCCGCTTTGTATCGATGGATCCATGTCGCTCAACGAGTGGATTGAACTGTCCGGAAACCTCGATGTAGACGGACTCGAGTTCTACAGCGACTTTATTGATCTCAAAGACGCCTCTAAATGGTCGGACTACCGAAAGCGGGTCGAAGATCAGGGACGCTCGATCCCGATGCTTTGCTGCTCCCCGGATTTTACTCATCCGGACCCCCAATTTCGGCAAGAGCAGATCGACAAAGAGAAACGATGGATCGATATGTGCCACCAGCTAGGGGGCAGTTTTTGTCGCGTTTTGTCGGGCCAGCGTCGTCCGGAGGTATCTCGCGAAGAGGGTGTGGAGTACGCGGCTGAGTGTATCGAGGCCTGTATTCCGCATGCCGCTGAGAGAGGAATCACGCTGATCATAGAGAACCACTACAAAGACAATTACTGGACCTATCCGGAGTTCGCCCAGCAGATGGATGTCTTTTGCCAACTGGTTGACCGGATCGACTCGCCGCATTTCGGGGTGAACTACGACCCCAGCAATACCATTCTAGCAGGAGAAGATCCGCTCGAGCTCCTAGAGCGGGTGAAGGAACGGGTGGTAAGCATGCACGCCAGTGACCGATTTCTGCTAGAAGGAACCATAGAAGATTTGCGTAGTGAAGAAATGGATAGCGTTGGGTATGCCCAGCGATTAAGCCACGGCGAGATTGGCAAAGGACTCAATGACTACGATGCCATTTTCGGGACTCTTAAAGCTGTTGGCTTCAATGGCTGGGTCAGTATCGAAGATGGGGTTGATGGATTCGAGCAAATGCAACGCAGCGTAAGTTTCTTAAGAGATAAGATCGAAACGGTGTTTGGTTAGTTGAAAGAGGTAGCGGCCGATCTCGCCTACGCTGTAGCTACGGCGACCCAAGCCGAGTGACCGTACGCTAATAGATTAGAACAGTCATATTGCCTGTTCCCAGAGGTTGAGACGACAGGCTGGTCGACGCTTACGAGCTATGGCCGGTAAAACTGGAAGCCTATGCTACCTTTGATGGCCGCTACCTTGGGGTTTTGGATGACGCTTTCGATTCTAGGGCATGGCCGATTGGGGACAGGCCTACGCTTTCAGTTACGCCCCGCGCGCAATCGGCCCTACCATGAGGTTAGCTCTGACCATCTCGCGCTTGCATTGAACGGCGAATACTATGAGTATTGCCAAGCGTATGGATAACAGTGATCCAAAAGTGTTAAAAGTCGGAATGATTGGAGGAAGCTCCGGCTTTATTTCCAATGCCCATCAGCGGGCCATATTTATGGATGGAACGCGTCGAGTAGTTAGCGGGGCTTTGTCGTCGAATGTCGAGAAGGCGAAAGCGGCGGCGGAAAATTGGCCGTACCCGATCCAAGGATACGATAGCTATGATGACTTACTGGAAGCGGAGTTAGCGAAACCCGAGGGCGATCGCATCGAGTACGTCCTCATCCTCACTCCCAACCATGTTCATTTTGACCCAGCCAAGAAATTCCTGGAAGCGGGAATCCCCGTGTTCTGCGAAAAGCCGCTTACCTTCACCTTGGAAGAAGCCGAAACTCTGGCCGAGATCGTCCGTTCGAGGGGGATCCCGTTTTGTGTCGCCCATACTTATCTGGGACATTGGACCAGTCGCCTGGCCAGGTTTATCGTTCGTAGTGGGCTCATAGGCGAGGTCCGCTGGGCGGACGCGAGTTATCTGCAGTCCTGGATGGCCTTCCGTTCGAGTGATCCCGAATTCGTCAAAACTGCTTGGCGTCTGGATGCCTCGAGATCGGGTCTAAGCAATTGCGGAGGCGACATCGGAACGCACGCGTTGATGCAGCTTCGCTATGTCACAGGATTGGAGGTGGACTCGCTCAGCGCCCATTTGGAATCGTTGACGCCCTTGCCCGAGTCGGTCAAGCAGCCACTGGACGATCACTTCACGGTTTACTGCCGCATGAACAATGGGTCGCGAGCTCTAGTTCGGGCCACGCAAGTCGGAGTAGGGCACAAAAATGATCTCAGGATTGAAGTAAATGGGGAACGCGGTTCCATTCGCTGGGCCCAGGAGGAGTCCGACAAACTGGAAGTCTACCTGATTGATCAGCCGGATAGGACCTACTATCGCGGCGGCGTTAAGCCGAATGACGGATTCTTTGGAGAGATTCCTCAGGATTTACTGAACGAGCCGACGATTCCCTGGGGTCACTCGGAAGGGTTTCACGATGCTTTCGCCCGTTTGCATCGCTGTTTTGAAGCGGATGTTCGGGCGTTCCAGCTAGGCCGATACGAGCCGGTGGATGGATCAACCTATGCTACCGTGGATGATGGGGTCATTGGAATGCGGTTCGTCAAAAGGGCGGTTGAAAGCAGTCGCAACGGCAATTCCTGGGTGAACTTTTTTTGAAGGTAGGGAGGACCGGCTCGGTCCTCGATCGAGGGTCGCTATGCGAAGGGCCGACTCGGTCCTCCCCGCCAGTATGAAAGGCGCCGATTTTTCCGCTGAGCGAGAAAATCGATTCAAAAATATTGTCGCCGCCCAGATTTTGGCTGTTACCTTTACGCTACCTCCGTATTCCCCATGAGCCAAGAAACTTCTGATTCCCCGCCTAAGTCTCCCCGTCTTTTGTCTCTCGATGTCTATCGTGGTTTAATCATGATCACGCTGGCATTCAATGGATTTGGGCTGGCCCGCACGGCCTCCTTGCACCTGCAGGACAATCCGGACTCCTGGTTCTGGTCCTTCATTCGATTCCATACGACCCATGTGGAGTGGCTCGGTTGCAGCTATTGGGATCTCATTCAGCCCTCGTTCATGTTTATGGTGGGGCTGTCCATGGCTTACTCGTATGTGAAGCGGCAACGCATGGGGCATTCTTATGAGCGAATGTTGGGGCATGCATTCGTTCGCTCTCTGATTCTTATCTTCTTGGGAATCTTCCTGACCTCCAGCGGCCCCTTAACCCGTTGGTGGATGACCAATGTGCTTGCCCAGATGGGTTTGGGCTACACCTTTCTCTTTCTGCTTTGGGGAAGAGGGGTCAAGTTTCAAACGATTGCGGCAGGAGCTATTCTTGTATTCACCTGGCTGATATTCGTTTTGTACCCGGGATCTGGACTGGACTTGCAAAAAGGGGCGCCGGAGCTCAACGTTTCGTCCGAATGGGCGCGGGAGCATCTGGATGGGGTTGGATCGTCGTGGCACAAGAACGCCAATGCTGCCCATGCTTTCGATACCTGGTTTCTGAATCTCATGCCCGAACGAGCCCCGTTCACTGGGGAAGGATCGGATCAGTTCCGCAAGCCATTCGTCGCTAATCCAGGCGGGTATCAGACCCTCAACTTTTTGCCCTCGCTGGCCACCATGCTATTCGGGCTCATGGTGGGAGAGCTCCTACGATCGAAACGCAGCGGCCAGGATAAATCGAAGATCATCTTCATCGCGGGCCTCGCGGGGATTGTCTTGGGCTG
The DNA here is from genome assembly GCA_964404745.1 of uncultured Opitutaceae bacterium. Lineage (GTDB taxonomy): Bacteria > Verrucomicrobiota > Verrucomicrobiia > Opitutales > Opitutaceae > Pelagisphaera. The sequence goes on along the minus strand of CAYOLG010000004.1, from coordinate 115,691 downwards.
GCTGCTCGAGCTTACCGGTATCTGTCCCATGGTAAAACGAATCTGGACGCCATCGTGGGCCCTCTTCTCTACCGGTTGGTGCTGTCTGATATTGGTCGCCCTTTATTGGGTGATCGACGTCAAGAGGATTCAGGGTTGGACCTTCCCCTTCATCGTGGTGGGCATGAATTCCATCGCTATATACTGTATGGGAATGCTGCTACGCCCTTGGGTCGCGAGCCGATTAGAGATCCATTTAGGAGATCATCTTTTTCTAGTCGGCGGTCCTAAGTTCGAGCCCTTTTTCCAGGCAAGCCTAACGGGGTTTTGTCTCTGGGTGATTTGCTGGTGGATGTATCGCCACAAATTCTTTGTGAAGATCTAGCGGGTTGGGGAAGCGGAAATTATTGTAAGAGAAGCTAGTCGGCTACATCAGAAGTCGGTAGGGAGGACCGTCTCGGTCCTCCGTCGAAGATCGCTATGCGGAGGAACGAGCCGATCCTCCCTAACTTTTCGAGGGTTGTTTTGGATCATGCCCACGCGGAAGCGTGATCCTGTAGCTTAGCGTATCCTGTCAAAAACAATTTCGCCCTGATCTCCTTGCCACAAAGAATGTCTAAATTTGCTGATTCGCGGCCAATTACCGGTATGGTGGCTTAGCCTTTCTAGAACATTGCATTTATAGCGGAATTTGGTATCGTAGAAAATCCCCATGAATAGACGTCTATTTTTGAAATCCTCGTTTGCCACTCTGGCTTTGCCGGCATTGGAATCAATCGCTGCAAAGTCGGTTGCAGCGGTTAAAGCCTCCGCTTCTGGGCCGCCCATGCGAATGGTTTGCATCGGCAATTCCTTCGGCATGTACCCCAAGGATTTCTTCCCGACCGAGGCCGGCCCGAATTACGCCATGACTTCCTTGCTGGCTCCTATGGAGCGCCATCGGCGAGACTTTAATATCTTTTCCCATCTAGACCACGATGTAAAGGGAGGGCACTTTTCCGTGCACACCTTCCTAAGCGGGGTGAAGATGGCCGATGCCAAAGGGATGCCGGAAGGCAATATTTCCATCGATCAGCGGGCTGCCGAGCATGTGGGAGCGGCAACGCGATTCCCGTCCCTAACGATCGGTTCGGAGGATGGTTTACATGGCGGCTGCCACATGTGCTGGACGCGAACAGGCGTTCGCGTGCCTCCCATCGAAGGCCCGCGCGAGCTTTTCCGGAAGCTTTTTATCAACGAAGGGGAACGAGCTAAGCAGGAAGCTGCGGACAATTTAGAGCTGCGTGGCTCCATCCTCGACTCCGTGCTTTCAGATGCGAAAAGCCTCGAGCGGCGACTCGGGGGACAGGATAGGGAGAAGCTGGACGAGTATTTGACCTCGGTTAGAGATGTTGAAGTGAGCCTCGAGCTGGATAAACGCTGGTCCAGAGTTCCCAAGCCGGAGATGCAGATGGCTGAGCCGCAAGATCGCAGCCTCGTCGAGGACATTCCGGTTATGTATGATTTGATCGCCCTGGCTTTGCAGACGGATTCTACTCGCGTGGCCACCTTCGAGATGGCGGGAGCGGAATTCGATACGCGGTTTTTCGGTCTGAGCGACGGTTACCACGCCTTGTCGCATCACGGGCAGAAGCCAGATAAGATAGAAGGGCTGACCACGATCGAGTATTACCAAATGGAGCAACTATCCCGTTTTCTCGATAAATTGAAGTCGCTTAAAGAGCTGGATTCGAATGGAAGCCTGCTCAACAGTACGATGGTGCTATTCGGTAGCGGTATGGGGAACGGGAATGCTCACGTTAACAGCGATTTGCCCATCATTCTCGCGGGGTCGGGCTTTAAGACGGGCGAGCACAAGGAGTATCCTTCGACCCAGGGTAAGCGAGTCCCGCTTTGCAATCTCTACCTTTCGATGTTGCAGCGGTTTGGGGTCGAAACCGATTTCTTCGGAACGAGCACCGGCACGCTCACTGGCTTGGAATCGGCATGAGCTCTAGAGGCCTGTTCTCAAAGCTGATCGTGGCCGGGTGGCTCGGCGTGCTCGCGGGCACTCAAGTATGGGCTCGCGCGTCAATCGATTTCGATGCAAGGGCTTTCGAATCGAAGGTAAAGCCCTTCCTCGAGGAGTATTGTCTTAGTTGCCACAACGAGGAAAAGCAGAAGGGCGAGCGCAGTTTCGATCTACTTTCGTATCCGATAAATGACGACGATGCTCTAGTGGATTTCCAGGATATCCTAGATCTACTGAATTTGGGGGACATGCCTCCAGAGGACGAGCCTCAGCCAGGAGATGTGGAGCGGCAAGAAGTGATCGACTGGATGACAGGCGCGGTGGCTCATGCCTTCGACAGTCGGACAATTACGGGAGGCGAGACCGTTCTTCGACGCTTGAATCATCGTGAGTATTTCCATACGGTGGGCGACCTCTTCCAGATGGATATGAGCATGTTCGATCCCACGGAAACGTTCCCTGGCGAACGAGTGGTCGAGCACCTGGACAACGTCGGGGATGCTCTAGTGACTTCCGGGTATTTGCTGGACCGCTATCTGAAAGCCGCGGACCAGATCGTGGAAAAGGCCCTGCCTTGGCAGGAAAAACCGAAGCCGCAATCCTGGATATTCAGTGGGGATTTTCTGCAGCAGCCGGAGCTGAATAAGCGTCACATGAATGCCCATGGGCAACGCTACCTCAATATTTACGAGGCTCCCAATACGGTACGCCGCTTCGGTTCTTACGCCCCATTGATCGCCTTCGAGGAAGGCGTGCCCGAGGGAGGGATCTACGAGATTCGCATTTTGGCCGAAGCAGTGAATCGACGTCATTCCTTTCAGCATAAAGCGATCACCAACGATCCCAACGAGCCGATGCAGCTTCGCGTGATCCCTGGGCATCGCCGTTTCGGCTTTCTCCACATGCCGCAGCCCTTTGAACCAGAGCTCGGCTTCTTCGATTTGTCTGACGACGGACCTCAGTGGTACACGACTCGTAGCTGGCTGGACAAAGGCTTTGCTCCCCGCTTTAACTACGTGAACGGAACGATGGATATCCGACCGAGTTTTAGGGCGGTATCCAAAATTGTGATCGAGAATCCGGATCCATCGATCCCGAAGGCCGATTTGGAGGAAGACTACATGGTCGTCGCCATCAAGCACGGCGGGGTGCCTCACATTCGTATCCATGAAGTGCAGATCGAGGGCCCCTTTTACGATGAATGGCCCGCTCTGAGCTGGAAGGCGATTATCGGCGACGAGGCGTTCGATCCGAGAAATACGCGAAAGATTATCCAGAATTTCGCTACCAGAGCTTATCGTCGACCAGCGACGCGCTCTGAGGTAAACAGCTTGATGGACGTTGTATCCGGTCGGATCGAGAAAGGGCATTCTCCTTTTGAGGCAATGAAGGACGGGCTCAAGGCGGCTCTGTGCTCGCCATCATTTCTCTATTTGGAAGAAAAGCCGATGAAGTCGGATCCGTCTCGCCTGACCGACTACGCTTTGGCGTCTCGCCTGTCGTACTTCTTGTGGGGCACCTTGCCGGACGAAACGCTCTTGAATTTGGCCAAGCGAAAGCGCTTGAACCGCTCGGATGTTTTAATGGAACAAGTCGAGCGTATGTTGGCTGACGATCGATCGAATCGCTTTATCAGCGGTTTTGTGGATAGCTGGCTGACCTTACGCGATTTGGGGGACGCTCCACCGGATCGCAGCAAATTCGAAGTCTACTATGAGGGAGATCTGGAGAGGGCAATGCGGAAGGAAACCGAGCTGTATGTTCGGCACGCCATAGACGTTAACCAGAACCTTTCCTGCTTTTTGGATTCCAACTATACTTTTGTGAACGGCCCTCTGGCAGAGCTCTATGGTCTCGAGGGAGTCAAAGGTTTGGATTTCCAGAAAGTAGCTCTCAATGACCGAAGGAGAGGCGGGCTTCTGGGACAGGCTAGCGTACTAACGGTTACAGCCAATGGAATCGACACCTCGCCCGTTTATCGCGGCATTTGGTTGTTAGAGAATCTTTTGGGAACGCCTCCGCCGCCACCTCCGCCAGACGTAGAACCGCTGGATCCGGACGTACGCGGAACCAAGACGATCCGAGAGCAGTTGGAGAAGCACCGCACTGTCGAGTCTTGCCGGGAGTGCCACCGGAAGATCGATCCGCTCGGGTTCGCTTTAGAGAATTTCGATCCCATCGGCGGTTGGCGCTCGAATTATGGCGATGACCGGGCTCCGATCGACGCTTCCGGGAGGTTGCCGGATGGTAGCGAGTTTAGGGACGTCATTGAATTTAAAAAAATTCTCCTGGAGAGGCAGTCCCTGTTCAATCGAGCGGTTACGGAAAAGATGCTAGCTTACTCATTGGGACGCCGTACCGAAATTATGGATCGTCCTGTGATTGATGGCATCCTGACCGATCTAGAGGAACAGGGAGAAGGATTCCGCGATCTGATCACCCTAGTCGCTACCAGCAAGAGTTTTTCGAGACCATAGTTTGATTCGAGGTAGGAGGACCGGTTCGGTCCTCAATTTGAAAAGAGTAGAACAGGCATCCTGCCTCATTGCCGATGTTAAAGTCACAGGCTGGAAGCCTATACTACCTTTGTGGCCGTTCGGTTTTCGCGGCCAAATAGAGGCTACGTCTTCGGTTGCGCGGGCTGTACGAGCTCTTTCCAAGACTGGACGCCGATGGATTTGACTTTGCGCTTATAGACTTTGTCGCCGCAGGTGGCGTAGATGGTATCGAAGTTCGGTCCGGCGAAGCAGAAGTTGGCGACCCGGCCATTGGGGGTACGCATGATGACGCGCGGCCTTCCCGCCGAATCGCAAATCTGGATACCCATCCCGGTCGCTACCCAGACATTGCCGAATCGATCGACCCGCACCCCGTCGGCTCGGGCGGAATCTTCGGAATCCTTTTTGTGCAGCCAGATGAGGCGTTGCTTGTAGCCGATCGCGCCGTCGGGCTGAACCATGTAGCTATAGATCCAATGAGAATCGTAATCCGCTACATAAAGTTGGGTCTGATCGGGCGAGAGAGCTATGCCGTTGGCGAATTTCAGGCCGTAGTCGAGCTCCTGCTTTTCGCCATTTGGGCGCACCAGCCAAATCCGGCTACGATCGGATCGCTTGTTGTCGTTGCTTACCGGCTCGGTTATGTACATGTTGCCGTTGACAGCGATGACGATGTCATTGCCGCGTATCCCCGTAGCCACGACTTCTTTGTTGCCCTCCTTGTCGAAGGCCCAAACCTGTTTGGCGTTGGCAGCCAAAGTATAGCGGCGACTATCCGGTCCGTAAGCCATGCCGTTGGACCGCTCCGTATTTGACATCCATTCAGTCACACGGTCATTGCGGTCGACGAAATAGGTTTTGCTGTGGCGGAGGTCATTAAAAAAAACTTCGCCGTCAGGCGTAGCGACTGGACCTTCGGTGAAACCGTAGCCTTCGCCAATGAGTTCCCAGGATTCGTCAGTGAGGACCGTCTGCCCTAGCCAGCGACCTCCACTGCCATGGTTTTTGGGGAGCTCAGGCCAATCTTTCCAGAGCCATCGCATGGCGTCGGGGAATACCGCCGTGGCATGGAGCGAATTATGGCCGCCGTCGCCCCAAGCATACTTCACTTCATAGCCTGCGAATTCCAAAGAACGCTGCATCGCTTGGTTGCCAATCCACCAGTCGCCGACGTCGAGATTGTTGTCGTTGGTGCCTCCTTGTAGGAATACGCGCAGGGGCATGGGCTCTACTTTGCGAATCAGGCCAGCCAGTTGCTCGCCACCACGCATAGCTACGTAGGTACCGACTCCTGTGAATACCCGCGAATACCATTCCGGGTGTAGGAATGCGGCGGTGAACGCGGCAATGCCTCCGCTGCTGTTGCCGGCAATCATGCGATCAGTCGCGCGCTTAGACAAGCGTATATCCCTCCCATCGCTAGTCTTCATTCGCTCTACCGCAGGCAGTAGATCCTTTTGCAGGAACTGGGCGTAATTGTCTATGACGCTGTCATACTCGTAACTCCGATTCAGTCGATCTACCTGCGTGTCAGGATTGTCGATGTGGTAACGCCCGTGAGCGGCAAAAACGCCAATTGTCATCGGCATCTCCCCTTGATGAATCAGATTGTCGAATACGGTGGTCGCCTCATACTTAATGCCGTCTTGGCAGACGTACAAGCAGGCAGGTTTCGCTCCATCGTATTGAGCGGGAACGTAAACCCAAATCTTGCGCGACGTTCCAGGGAACACCGTGGAATCGTCTAACTGGAAGGTCAGGATCTCCCCTCTGGGAACCCCAGGCTTCTCCACCGAATCCGGATGAGTAGGCCAGTTCTCTTGAGCGGAGAATGCTGTAGCGATCAACAGGGTTAGCGCAATAGAGAGGGCGGAGGGGAAATGCATAGTTCGTTTCAGACGCAAAAGCGATGAACTGTCAATGTATGAGAAACCCTTCAGTGCTCTGCGACGGAAGTACCGTTCGGACTTCTTATTGTGTAAAGCGC
>CAYOLG010000004.1:0-109116 GCA_964404745.1 uncultured Opitutaceae bacterium | reverse complement strand
CCCTTCAGTGCTCTGCGACGGAAGTACCGTTCGGACTTCTTATTGTGTAAAGCGCGCGGCTCGAGCGCCTTTTGAAGCGCCCAGCCTCTATGTCCTTTGGCTAATGAGGTACGGAAATGGGCTGCCACTCATTTCCGCGCGCGCGCGCATGTGCGATTGAGCTGAACGTCCTGCGCGTTCAATCTAGGCCGTGTGGATAAATTCCGAAACGAGCCGAATCTCGGCGATATGAGCGAGTTTGTCTACATGGCCTAGGAGCCTGTGTACTCGACTTGAATGTCTTGCGTCGCGGTCCGGTCGACGAAGATAGCGCGTTTGCCCTCGGTGCCTTCGTGTGGTGAGCCCAAGGTGGGTACTGGACTTTCGTTGATTGCCGTATCGATGTTTTCCACACGCAGGCATATATGGTGCAAGCCGGAACCGTTCTTCTCTATCCAATCCTTCAGGGGATGATCCTCGGTGATTGGCTCGACGAGTTGTAGTTGCGTGTTGCCCATATCGAGTAGAGTTAACTTGACGGTCCCGTCGTTGACAATTTCCGAGCAGACGACGGAGAGCCCGTATTGGTCTCGCCATAGCTCGAGGGCCTTGTCGGTGTCGGGCACTGCGATGGCGAAGTGATCAAGTCCTTGGTGTTTCATGGTGGTCGTGGATGATTGTTGTTAACATCGCTGCGCTGGTTGTCCCTTGCGGGCCAAATAGCTGTCTTCGCGTTGCGAAGCCAATAGGTTCTGATTGAAGGGTAGGGAGGATCGGCTCGGTCCTCTGATACAAGGAAAGGCAATGCGGAGGACCGAGCCAGTCTTCCCTGCCAGATGAATGCAACTTATAGGCGCAGTCACAACTTTTCCACCTCACCAGTAGCGTTGGATCGGTAGCAGGCTTCCACGAGGGCCACGGTTTTAAGATAGTCCTCGCCTGTGCTTTCGAAAGGCTTTCCGTTTTGCATGCTCTCGACGAAATGCCTTTGCAGATTGAATACGCATCCACCGGCGAATTCTTCTGTGTTGTGAGCGTATTCTATTGGGCGCGGTTTCTCTCCCAATTGTTTGAACGTTAAGGAGCCGTCAGTCGCCAGCTCGATATGACCTGCGCTCCCGTCTACGCGAACGGTTCCGAAGGTGTAGCGAGGATTTTCGCAAATAGCTTCATTGTAGCGGCTGGAATCGAGGATGGCGGTGGCACCGGATGCGAATCCAGCGACGACTTGCCCGGCATCTTCGCCGGCAATGTCCGGGTTTCGTTTTTGCAGACGGGCGTAGATGGATTCGATCTCGCCGCTAAGGTAGCGAAAGGTATCCAGGAAATGGACGCCTGTTTCATAGATAAGCAAGCGAGGATAGTCGCGAAAGAAGGGCTGCCTAGCCAAGTAGGCGTCCTTTTGCCAGCCATCGCCCATACGCATGAGCACGGATATGGAGTGAAGGTCGCCGATAGCTCCCAAACTGATTTGCCGCTTGATCTCCCGGTACCAAGGTTGCCAGCGCCAATTCTCGTGCACCATGAAGCGGATGCCTGCTTCATTGGCGATTTCCACGATCTCTTCGCTTTCCTCAAGACTAGGGGCGAGTGGTTTTTGGCAGATGACGTCGATGCCTCTCTCTGCGGCTAGGATGACCGCTTCCTTATGCGTTTCAGGAGGGGTGATGATATCGACGAAATTTGGTTTGAGCTCGTCTAAAGCGGTGGCCAATTCGTTCCATCCGAAAACGCGTGGAATACCGTAGGTGTCGGCGACATCTTGAGCCCGCTCGACGTTGCGATTGCAGGCGGCGAGGATCTCGACTTCGGGTATACGAGTCCAAGCTTCATATTGGAATCGACTAAAATAGCCGGCGCCGACGCAAATTCCTTTTAGAGTGCTCATAGATTACGCGTGCGTACCTCCCAAGTTAAACATTGCCAAAATTCTTACGCGGCATTGCGCAAGAGCAAGCCCTACAACCGCTTGCCTCATTAGGGCTAGCGCGTGCTCTACACCGCGTAGTCTAACTTTGTCGTGATGCATCTGCATAATATAGAGATAGTGAGGGTCGAAAGTTTCGGTTGTGTGAATAGATTTGGAGTGTCGAGCCACAGGTAGGGCCGCTTATCCCCCAAGCGGACGATTAATGGATCTTCAACCGGCGGCTAACTAGGGATTCGCTTTCGCGGACTAGGGCGAGACAAGCAGTTGCCTTGGCCCAGGGGGTCAGGATGGAAAGACTGGAAACGGATGAACTTCTGCAGTGACATACTAGGTCCAACTGAAGGCTACCTTGCCATTGAAAGCGAGAGCCCGAACGGGGGCTCCGTCGCCTTTTGCTAGCTTGAGAGGGAGGGCCATAAAAAAGACTTGGCTCTCTAGCTTTTCCAGGTTGCAAAGCCCTTCGACAATGGTGATACCTGCCCCTAGCAGGATTTTATGGATACGGTCGACTTCTACGAGATCGTTGACGTCGGCTACCGAGGGAGCTTCCGTGCCAACAAGTTTTACTTGCTTCTCGACTAGCCACTCCGCCAGCTCGTCGCTGATTCGCGGAAGGCCATCCCGATAGATGCTGGAGTCCTCAAGGTGATGACTCCAACCCGTCCGCAGCAGTAGGCAGTCATCTGGCTGGATGGAATTGGCCACCTCGCTAAGATCTTCGGGCACGAGCCATTGTCGTGGCTGCGTATCAATAATGTCCGCTACCCAGGCCTTGCCCATAAATGCGGTTAGCGGCATTTCGTCGATCGTTTGATCAGAGGCCTCGAAGTGCAGTGGGGCATCCGCATGGGTGCCGGAATGAGAATAAATCGTCCAATTGGCCGCATTCCAGCCGTCGTCTTTGAGCGTATTGGCGAACGACATACTAATGCCGCGCATTCCGGGAGTTGCGGTTAGTGTGAGATCAATGGGATGCATAGTTCTGGGAAAAGGTAGGGAGGACAGGCTTGGTCCTCCAAGCAGGATTTAATTCGGGGGACCGAGTCGGTCCTCCCTACCAGTGAAAGAATGGTTGGAGCGCCTCCAGCAGGTAGTTTGGGTAGTTCTTGGCTGGTGTTCGAACTCATAAAATTAAAGCTTGGCAATGATGGCGTCTGTCATGGCTGAGGTCGAGAGCGATCCGCCGAGATCGACTGTGCGGTTCTTGAGATCGAGAAGCGTTTCCGAAACCGCATTTTCGATTAAGCGAGCTCCGGCTTCGCCTTGATTATCGTTGAGCCATCGGAGCATGAGGGCCCCGGAAAGAATGGTAGCGACTGGATTGGCGATCCCTTTTCCCGCAATTGTCGGGGCCGATCCGTGGGCAGGCTGGAATACGGCATAGTCGTCGCCAATATCGGCGGAGGGAGCCATGCCCATCCCGCCGACAAGCCCTGCGGCTTGATCGGAGAGGATGTCGCCGAACATGTTTTCGGTGACGATGACATCGAATCGAAAGGGGTCTTGCACGAGAAACAGGGCCATGGCGTCAACGTAGACGCATTCGGTTTCGATATCGGGATAGTCCATGGCCACCTCGTTGAATACCTTGCGCAAGAAGGCCATGGATTGCAGAACGTTGGCTTTGTCGACGAGCGTGACTCTCTGGCGTCGATCTTTAGCGATTTCAAAGGCGGCTTGGCAAATCCGTTCAGCCCCGTGGCGCGTAATGGTCATTGTATCCGTAGCGACATGACGAATATCGCCTAGGTCAGCCAGGCGAGCCGAGAAGAGACCCTCGCAATTTTCCCGCATGATGACAAAGTCGATCGTCTGATCTGATGTCACGCGTAGCGGCGAGTGCTCTCGATGATAAAGCTTAATTGGGCGCACTCCCTGGTAGAGATCCAGTTTTTCGCGAATGTCGATTTGGGGTGTCATTTCCACACCGTTGGGCCAGCGCACTTCGGGCAGTCCCATAGCTCCTAGAAGTATGGCGTCGTAGCTTTTAAGCTTTTCTACGGTAGTATTTGGAAGCGGATCCCCATTGGCTAAGTACTCGGCCGCGCCGACTGACAGCGTTTCGTATGACAGGTCCAAGCCGTCGAGTCTTTCCAAGGCGGCATCGAGCACTCGGCAAGTAGCGTCGACAACCTCAGGCCCGACTCCGTCGCCTGGAAGGAGGGCGATATTAAAAGAAGGCATAGAGCTAAACTAACACGGTTGCCTATCGCGTATCCATGTGCATTTGCTTAATTAATCTTAGAAAATACGGCATGAGTGTTTTGCGTGGAAAACTGAAGGGGCTTTCTAGTCAATCGAATGAAGACAAGCGTCGGCGAGTGGCCTTGTTGATCGAATCCTCAAACGTTTATGGGCGGGAGTTGCTAAGAGGCATACGCTCGTGGTCACGAGAAAATGATTCCTGGTCTTTTCGATTGGTAGAGCAAGGGCGGGGGGCGATGAAGCCGGAATGGCTAGCGAGCTGGGAAGGCGATGGCATTATTGCCCGTGTAGAGAGCGAGGTAATACAGCGCTTCCTAGAATCGATGAGGCTACCGATCGTGGATGTGAGCGCTGCCCTTGAGAATTCTGGTTTTCCGCAAGTAGTGACGGATAGCGCGGGAGTAGTAAAATTGGCCATTGATTACCTGGAAAACTTGGGGTTCCGAAATTTCGCTTACTGTGGGGATAGCGCTTTCCGGTGGTCGCGATTAAGGGAGCAGGAATTCGCATATAGAGTAAAGAAAAAGGGGCTAGAGCCTTTTATTCGCAATCAGCGCGTTTCCCGACCGGAGACGGAGATCGGGCGTTTGGGTAATTGGTTGGAAGCTTTGCCAAAGCCAGTGGCGGTACTCGCTTGTTACGATGTGAGGGGGCAAGAAGTGATGGAAGCTTGCGGGGAAAAAAGATTGAAAGTGCCGGAGGAGGTAGCGGTCCTGGGCGTCCACGACGACGAGATTCTGTGCGAACTTTGCGACCCGCCCATGTCGAGCGTGATTCCCGATCCAAAGCGAGCAGGATACGAAGCGGCTGCCCTTCTCAAAAAGCTGATGGACGGAGAGACCCTGAGAAACTCGGAACGAAAACCTCTGTTGATTCCGCCGATCGGAATTTCTGCTCGTCAGTCGACTGATGTAGTGGCAATTCCAGATGAGAAGATCGCCCGTGCCTTGAGATATATAAAGGGGCGCGCTTGCCAGGGAATCAATGTAGCGGATGTTTTACGGGAATGTCCCATGGCTCGTACTCAGCTGGAACGCAGGTTTCGGCAGGTCATCGGGAGAAGCCCGAGAGAGGAGATCGAGCGCGTGCGAATGGGGAAGGTTCAGGAACTCCTCTCCCGAACCACGCTGCCGATTAGCGCCGTAGCGGAGGAAGCAGGTTTCGAATACCCGGAATACTTGTCAGTGGCCTTCAAGCGTTGCTTTGGAGTGACGCCAAAAGCGTATCGGGATAAGACAAAGTTTTGAAGGATGCCGCAAAATCTCAGATTATTTAAGCAAATGAATATTGCGACTTCAGGGGTAAAGCTGTTAGGTTCATCGTCTCGTTGTCGATATGAAGCGTATACTATCCCTCTCTGATCGCGTACTGATCGCGTCTCTTGCAATTTTCGGTCTCTCGTCTTTGACGCTCGTCGCCGCGCCTGGCTCGGTAGATATTGGAGGCGAGCTGAAAACCTGGCACGCGGTTACCCTGTCGATGGAAGGCCCAAAGGCTAGCGAACTCGACCGGTCGCCCAATCCCTTCACCGACTACAGCATGTTCGTGGTTTTCGCCCATGAATCGGGAGCTCCCGTTTATACGGTACCTGGTTATTTCGCAGCGGATGGAAATGCGGCCAATTCGTCGGCTACTTCCGGCAATGTTTGGCGGGCCCATTTATCGCCCGACAAAACAGGCAAGTGGATTTACGAAGTGCAATTTCGGAAGGGGAAAGACGCCGCCATCGATCCCTCGTCCGGAGACACGCTATCTCCCTATCATGGAGTCAGCGGTTTTTTTCAAATCGCTCGCACGGACAAGAGCGGACGCGATTTCCGTGGTAAAGGCCGCCTGGAATACGTGGGTGGGCGCTACCTTCGCTTTGCCGAAACGGGCGAATACTTTCTCAAAGCCGGACCGGATGCTCCGGAAACATTGTTGGCTTACACGGACTTCGACAATACCACTACCGGGAAACCAGACAAAGGCCCGTTGAAAAGCTGGTATCCACATTCAGGCGACTGGAACGCTGGCGATCCCACCTGGGGAGATGGGCGGGGCAAGAACTTGATTGGAGCTCTGAATTACTTGGCGAAAGTAGGGGTCAACGCCTTCTCATTTCTTACGTACAATGCAGGTGGCGATGGCGACAACGTTTGGCCCTTCGTCAATCGCGACGACAAGTTCCACTACGACTGTTCCAAGCTCGATCAATGGGGCGTCGTCCTAGCCCACGCTCAATCAATCGGGCTCTACCTGCACTTTAAAATGCAGGAAAACGAAATCGACGATCATCGGGCGGGATCGGCTCGAAATCCTAAAGTTATTCCCGAAGCTATGGATGCGGGCAAGCTCGGTCGCGAGCGCAAGCTCTACACCCGCGAGCTCATCGCTCGTTACGGGCACCACTTGGCATTGAATTGGAATTTGGGCGAAGAGAATACCCAGAGCTACGAAGAGCTAAATGACTGGTCAGAATATATCCATAATTTGGATCCGTACGATCACAATCTCGTTATCCATACCTTTCCGCCGCAGCAGGACGCAGTCTACACCGTGTTGCTAGGTACGAAGTCCCTGCTGACCGGAGCGTCTTTGCAAAACCACTGGGATCAAGTCCACCAACGCACTCTGCATTGGATAGAAGCCTCGCGAGCGGCTGGCCGCCCCTGGGTGGTGGCCAATGACGAGCAAGGAAAAGCCAGTCAAGGTGTGCCTCCAGACTTGGGATACAGGGGCTGGGATGGAACCATGCACGAAAAAGACGACCAGTACACCATGCACGATGTACGCAAAAAGACGCTTTGGGGCAATCTTATGGCAGGTGGAGCTGGTGTGGAGTATTATTTTGGATACCAGTTGCTAGAAAACGACCTTGTAGCCGAAGATTGGCGTAGCCGGCACAAGTCTTGGGAGTACTGCGCACATGCCATCTCCTTTTTTCAAGACAACGACGTTCCTTTCTGGCGCATGAAGAATGCGGATGAGCTTGTGGGGAATGATGCTAGAGCTAATGGGCGTTTCTGCTTCGCGGAAGAAGATGCGATTTATGTCGTATACCTTCCCGAGGGAGGAAACGCGACATTGGATCTATCGGATGCCAGCGGCTCGTTCAACGTGCAGTGGTTCGACCCGCGCAATGGAGGACGACTCCAACGTGGAAGCGAACGACGCGTCAGAGGTGGCGGCAGCGTATCCTTGGGAAGTCCTCCGAAAGATCCGAGCGAAGACTGGGTCGTCCTGATTCGGAAGTAGGTTGCGGACTATCGTTTTTTTGAACGGTTTTCGGTCCAGGTTTGGGCCCATATGGAACGACCGTTTTATCCAACCCAGACTTGGTCCCGATAAAGCGCTCAATACCTATCCGTTTTCTGCCCAAATGCTGCCCACATAGAGCCATTCACCTAATCTTAACTTTTAAGGGTGAATAGGTGCTAATTTCGGCGTTCAGTTTTGTCCTTTCTCGAGTACTTCACATTCTTACAGTCGTATTCGATTTGTCAGGACTCTTCCACTTTACCCATGAAAACGGCACGCATTGCAGGATCTCTGTTGGGATTGATGCTTGTTATCAGTGCCGCCGATGACCAATCGACATCCTACCGATCTGAATTGCCTGAGCCACTTAGGGATAGGGACTCCTACGACGCTAATGCTCCGTCCTAAGAGAAGGTTTTCCTAGGCAATTTGCTCTTTTTCGATAAAGAGTTGAGCGGGAAACGTAACATTTCCCGGGCAAACTGCCTCCATCCGATGGCAGATTTGGGTGGCGGATTGTCGTCGCCAGTCGGCTAGGGAGCACTGGGCTTGGGCGTAACTAGAAATACCGGAGATGGCCTCGATTCCATACACGAACGAGTGCCGCGGAATGCTCCTCCGAATCTTCGCGATGGGGGTGAGGTTTTTCGATACGACTTTTTATGATTTTTGAATCGAGCTAGATCCGTCTATGCCTTCTGGCATTTCTAGCCCGTCAGGCGAGGATTTGCCGGATAACTTGGACAATGTATTGGCGGCTCAAGCCATGTTCCCGGTTACCTCGGGAACGGAAATGGCCGGATAGCCTGGGGAAAATTCTATAGCGGATGAAGCTGCGGAGGGAAATCTGGCAGGTTCAGATGGCGTCTGGGCTCAATTAGCCGAAAGACTTCAAGCGATAGATTTTTATGTAGAGCTTTTTATAGAAGCTTTTGGCGATATCGATGATGCGGATGACATAACGTTTGACCATGCGGCCAACGCGATTGCGGCGTTTGAGGCGTCTCGTTGAACGGCCAACGACAGTCGATTCGATCGGTATCTTAATGGAGATCCTCTGGCTCTCAGCATACGGCAGCGCCGTGGTTTAATTTGTTTTATGGAAAAGCTAATTACGTTTCCTGTGACGCGGGGCCGCCCCTAACAGATCTTGATTTTCATGCAATCGCCATACCTCAATTGGGACCTGGAAAGGGCGTAGGTGTGGCAGGTAGAGAGGATTTCGGCCGTGAGCTGGTGACGGGCGATCCGACGGACCGTTACAAGTTCAGAACGCCGACTTTGAGGAACGTCGCTCGTACCGCCCCATACGGTCATTCTGGAGCCGATGACACTTTGGAAGGCGTCGTTCGTTACCACCTCGATCCAGTACGATCTTTAAAGAATTACGATCGGGCGAATTTTATCGCTCCCTATCGAAGCGATCTTGAATCCGTCGATTTCTTCGTGAAGGATAGCCCTGAGCTAGTTCAAGAAATAGCCAAAGCTAATGAACTGAGGCCTAACCAGCGCCTCAATGAGGACAACATTCGCGACTTAATCGCATTCCTCCACGTGTTAACAGATACGAATTCAATCGATTTGCGAAGGGACGTATCGAACGCTGTTCCGAGCGGACTGCCAATTTACGAATA
Source organism: uncultured Opitutaceae bacterium (assembly GCA_964404745.1). Taxonomy (GTDB): domain Bacteria; phylum Verrucomicrobiota; class Verrucomicrobiia; order Opitutales; family Opitutaceae; genus Pelagisphaera. The sequence continues at coordinate 100,128 of CAYOLG010000004.1, read as the reverse complement.
GGCAGCTCTGTTTCAGATAACTGTCACCCGTGGCCGGTGAATTTGGCTGATTGTCGCCATGATGTTGTCGGCTATGATTTGATAGCGTTCTTTACCCGCTGATTTTCCAGGATCATAGTCTTTGGGCTGCAAAGGCTTTCCGTATACGACATGTATGGAAACGGAAAAATCGGGAAACTTGGCGTTTTTGGACAATGCTTTGTTGGCATTGAAGATGCGGCAAGGAACCACCATGGCTTGGGATTTGGCGGCAATGAGGCCAATTCCTGGTTTGGCTGGCTGGAGTTTTCCGTCCGGACTGCGCGTGCCTTCAGGAAATAGAGAGAGAGCCGCGCCATCCTTCAGCGCGTTTAGCGTGCTTTTCATGGCGCGAATATCGGACTCGCCATCTCGGTCTATGGGAATGGCTCCCACCGCGTCGAGCCACCAGGAGGCGAATCCTGGCTTCCAGAGTGTTTTACGAGCGAAGTAGACTACCAATCTGGGGAGATTGCAGCCGAGAATGGGGGGATCGAAATGGCTGGCGTGATTGGATGCCATGATCACGGTTCCCGATTTGGGTACATTCTCCAATCCTTTTATGTCGCCCAGCAGCAGGACGCGATAGGCGCAGCGAATCAGCCAGTAAAAAAGCCAATAGACTCGGGGATCGAATTTCATTCAGAAAGAGCTTCTCTGACGAAATCCGAGGCTTTGTCGATGACCTCTTGCAGATCCATCTCGGAAGTATCGAGAAACGTGGCCCCGATGGGGCATTGCAATGGAGCCGTTTTTCGGGTCGAGTCAATTTTATCCCTTTTTTGGATACTATCCTGAATCCCTTCTTTAGCCCGACGTTCGGCCCGCTTTTCTGGATCGGCATGCAGAAAGAGGCGAAGGTCCGCGTCCGGAAAAATGACTGATCCGATGTCGCGCCCCTCCATGACCAGGCCGTTGAATCCGTTTTCCCTGGCGACGTCGGCCTGCGCACGCTGATAGTCGAGCAGGTGTGAACGCACTTCCGGGAGGGCGGCGAAATGGGAAACTTGATCATTGACGAGCTGACTGCGGATCGAATCGTCGGGCAGCCAGTCATTGATAGCGATGCTCGCTTGATTGCCATGGATTTCGGTACCGAGCTTGAGAGCCGCAAGGCCTGCTTCCAGATTGGGGCCGCTTTCCGGCGAAACGCCTGCTTCAATCAATTTGAGCGTGATGGCTCGGTAGAAAGAGCCGGTATCCACATGCATAAGACCAAAGCGCTTGCTGAGGCCTCTGGAGGTAGAGGATTTTCCGGCTGCGGCGCCGCCATCGATGGCGATGATGATGAAACTGTCGTGGGTCACAATTGAGGAGGGGAGCCAGCGACCGTTTGGCGCAAGCGAGAAGGTGTCAATTCTAGGATTCTAAACTTTGCTGGCGGGCTGATTCAAGAGTATCGAAAAAGTCTGGAAAGGTCTTTCGGCAACAGAGGGGATCCTTGATTTTCATCCAGGGTTTTCCAGACTTCAGAGCGTCACAGGAGCCCAGAATGGCGAAGCTCATGGCGATACGATGGTCCTCGTAGGTCTCGATCGTTGCGGTCTTAAGTGGCTGCGGACTCACGGTCAGGGTGGATTTCGTGTCCTGCGCGTCTTGCCCGGTTTGCCTCAATCCATCTACCATGGCAGCAATCCGGTCGCATTCTTGATAACGGGTATGGCCGATGCCTTCCAGTCTTGTCTGGCCATCGGCAAGCGGCGCCAAAGCGGCCCCCGTCAAAAAGGTATCGCTGAAGGCATAATAGTCGGAGCTTAGAGGAGGAAATCGCGATGGTCCGATACCCCGAGGAAGGGATACTGTGAGAGAGTTGGACTTCCAGTCCAGTTGCCCTCCCGATTTAGCGGCCAGGGTGGCAAAAGCGATATCGCCTTGGAGCGAATTCTTGGATAGGCCTAAGATGGTGACGGATCCTCCAACGGCGAAGGGGAGAGCGATGAAATAGCTGGCAGCCGAAGCGTCTCCTTCCACCAAGTACCCGTTTGCCGGAGCTTTGTAGGCCTGAGGCGAGATGCGGTATTTGTCTGCATGGATTTCCAGATTGCTACTGGGTACGCCAAATTGCTCCATCATGGCTAAGGACATGTCGATGTATCCCCTTCGAATGTTAGGGTTGCTCAGCTGCACCTCGATCGGCGACTTAGCAAGAGGAGCTGCCATTAGGAGAGCGGATACGAATTGGCTGCTTTCCGTCGCATCGATTTTAGCGACCCCTCCTTGGAGCCCGTTGGGTCGAATGCGGATGGGGAAGTAGCCCTTGGACGTTTCTATTTGGCAGCCTAGTGAAGCCAAGGTGTCGGCGAGTTTTTGGATGGGACGCCGTTTCATGGCCTCATCCCCGTCTAGCGTGAAGTCGCCATCCGGGCAAGCTGCTAGCATGGCGGTCAAGAATCGAGCCGACGTTCCGGAATTGCCGATATTGATAGTGGCCTCGCGATTAGGGAAATTTCCACCAACTCCTTGGATTTCAATGCGCTTGGAATCAGGGTCGCTATCGTACTTAACGCCTAGTTGATTCAACGCGGCGATCATAATTTCCGTATCCCGACTAAAGAGGCAGTTCCCCAATTTGGTGGATCCTTCGGCGAGAGCAGCCAGTAGGAGGGCTCGATTGGTGATGCTTTTCGATCCGGGAACGGAAATCGTAGCCTGGGCGGGAACCGTGAATACCGGAACTGGATAGGGGTCTTGCATGGTGCTATGGACTCGGCGGCTAAGCATCTAGCTGGTCTCTAAAGGTCTTTCCATCGGCTAGCGTTTTCAGAACGGCAAAGTCTTCCTCGTTGGCAATTTGGGCCCGAAAGCGTTGAAGCTCGTCTTGAAACGCGTCGATTGCCCTGACGATTTCCGGACGGTTCTGAATGATGATATCCCGCCACATTTGCGGGTCCCCTGAGGCAATTCGCGTTGTATCCTTCAAGCCATTACCACAAAATTGACGAGAGTCGGGCATAGCGGCAGAAAGGTAGCCTGCTAGAGCTGAGGCCAGCAAGTGGGGAAGGTGGCTAACATTGGCCACAATGGCGTCGTGCTTCTCCGGGCTTTCCTCGAGGACATGGCATCCGAGATCCTGCCAGAAGGAACGCACTATTTCTTTGGCGGTCGGATCGGAATTTTCCAAAGGGGTAATAAAGCAGCCTTGATCTTCAAAAAGATCCGCCACGGCGTTTTCCATGCCTGTCTTTTCAGATCCAGCCATGGGATGCGAACCTATGAATCGAGCCCGGCCTTCTAGGGCTGCCGAGCAATGGCGGCTCAATTTGCTTTTAACGCTTCCAACATCGGTGACAATAGGGTTGGAGTCCAAACCAGGAGCGATGCGCTCGGCTAGTTCGATAATGCGCTCAACCGGGGCGCATAGGGCGATAAGCGAGCTTCCCGAACAGGCGTCGGCAATCGCTTCTGGCGCTTCATCGCACCAGTCAGCGTCAGCGAGTGATTCTCGGGTTTCCGCTCTCCGGGCCCACACGCTGATAGCGCGAGCTAGGGAACGCTCCCTAGCCGCTAGTCCGATGGATGCCCCGAGAAGACCGGGAGCTATGATTGTCAATTTTTCAAGCACGCGAAGAGAATTGAAACGCATGTTTGAGCAAGGTCCAGCAAGCGTTTTTGTTTTTGAGCTCTTGCCTTTAGGGAAGGAATGCTCTGCAAAAGACCCTTAAAGCATCGTATACCCGAATGGAATATTCTCCGGAAGAGTTTGAAAAAGCCCGTAAAGCCAAGCGCTTGATCTACATCTCGATGGCAATTTTCATCATCGTGCCAATAGTAATATACGTTTGGCAGTCCGTGGAATAACGGAGCTGTCTGTCCGCTTGGCGAACCGATGAATCAATAAATCCTAGTAATTCGCGTCCCCATTGTTCTCTTTTGCAATGTAGGGGGCTACATGATATCCCACGTTTTTCAGGACATGGGGGCGTCGGGAAAACTTGACGCGCTGACAGGGGCTTTGCTTGGAGCGCTGCTTGTTCTGATCGACATTTTGCTCGAGGGGTTTTCTTTGCTGGCTCTCTCGGGTTTGACCTTCGGGTTGCTCATGGGGGTGCTGGCTTCCCATTTGATCGCGGTGTCTCCGCTTTTCGAAGGAGGCGATCCGCAAGTCGTCTACACATCGCGATTGTGCGTTTTTATTGGAGTCACCTACCTTTCGACTGTCATCGCTCTCAGAGGCAGGGATGAATTCAATCTAGTCATCCCCAACGTCAAGTTTGAGCCTCAGAACGTGGAAGCGCCCTGATTCGTTCTGGATTCCAGCGCTCTTGTAGATGGGTGAGTGGTCAAGCTGGCCGAAGCTAGACTGCTGAGTCGCGCGGTTGCCGTTCCCAAGTTCATCATTGATGAGCTGCACGACTTAGTTATCTCGTCGATCGACGACGAAAAGAACCGGGGCGTCAGAGGATTGAACACGATTAGCGAATTGAAGAAGATCGATCACATCGATTTTCTGGTGATCGATAGTCAGCTCGATCGCAATGTCAGCAGCGATGAGAAGATGCTTTTTATCGTATCCAGTACAAGGTGACGTCTTCTTACAACCAGCTAGGGACTGCAGCAAAAGGCCAAGCGCGATGGGGTTTCTTTTGTCGATATCATTAGTCTGAACAAAGCCCTTACACGCGAGGTTGTCGTTGGCGAAGCGGTATCCGTGGCCATTGTTAAAGAAGGTAAAGAAGACGGCCAAGGTGTTTGTTGACTACTTGGAAGACGGCTCCATGGTTGTGGTCAATCGTTTCGCCGACATGCTGGGATCCACTGTTTTAGCCGAAGTGGAGAGTATCATTCCTACCAGTGTTGGCCGAATGGTATTTGGCAAATTGGTGGGGGAAGATAGGTAGGTACTAGTTTCCGGGATTGTCGAGTGGCGTTTGGTCGCTTGCCGATTGGGAAACCCGGATCTCCACCACGGTGGGTTCAATGGATTCCAGTAGCAGGTTTTTCGGAAAGCTCATTTGCCCGGGGCCGAGTCGAAAGCGTTGTATGCCAGGCTCCATTCGCAGGGGAACGCTTATTTCGATATCGCTTTGGCGGACGAAATAGAAGGAGCGGCGGACTCCCCGAAAGGTGACGGCTGCTTCTTCGGGTGTGATCTTTTCCACTACCCATTGAGCTGGAACATCGCCATAGGTGATTGGAATGGAGAAGGTGTGGTAGGCAGTTTTCGATCCATTCACCAACACGAACCAAAGAGCGATCGATAGGGCTAGCGCGACCAGTTTGTCTTTCCAGTTCTTTTTGAAGTAATTGTCCCAAACATTGGTTTCCCGCTTGGGGTTCACGGTGTGGTAAAAGCTGTTTAACAGTCGGATCAGGTGTTCGGTGTCGCGCACGAGCCGCAGTTCTCCGTTGCTGGCGACTGATATGGTTCCGCGCTCTTCAGAAACGACGAGGCATAGGGAGTCGCAATTTTCAGATAGCCCCAATGCCGCTGCGTGCCGTGTGCCCCCTTGCCCCACCTTTTTCAGGTTCTTGGAAAGCGGGAGCTGGGTTGAGAATTGGGTGATGGTGTTTCCTTCGATGACGACGGCTCCGTCATGGCCGATAGAATGCGTGTCGAATATGCTTTTCAGTAGGCTCTCGCTCAGTTTTCCATTGCATTCTTGACCTCCATGCAAGTGGCGCATGATTAAATCGCGCCCTCGCACGACGATGAGGGCTCCGATTTTTTCCCTGGCGAGATCCGCCAAAGTGCGAGCCAGCACTTCGACTTCCTCGCGATTCAGGCGAGTGGCTTGTTTGCCGAGAAGTTTGCCGTCAAAGCTCCAGGTGGCGATCCGTTCGAAAAAGTAGCGGAGTTCCTGTTGGAAGATAACGACCATGGCGATTAGAATAACGGCGAAGAACTGCTCGAAAATGGCGGCGGTTAAATTCAAATTGAATTGCCGAGCTAGAAGGTAAATGCCTGCTACAATGAGTATGCCGGTCAATATCGAGGCGGCTCTGGTTCGTTTCGACCAAAGAATCAGGGTGTAGATAAGGAGGGACATCAATATGATATCGAGCAGGCCGGAAAGGCCGATTTCCTGAAAAAAGTTGAATAGGCGGGTCATCGCGTTGGGGATCAAAGGTGAGTTGTAGTAAGAGCTATTTGAAAGGGTAGTAGAGTCCGCCTGATTCGCGGATCCGCAGGCGTTTGAGCAAACGGGTGATCAAGACATCTTCCGCTTCTGCCCACTCGTCGGGCGATGCGTCCTCGCCCACTTCGAAGCTACCTCCGGCGATAACGCCGTGACCGCCGGCCTGGCCGGGATTGTGGAAAACGTCACGCAACAGATTGCCTGCGTTCATAGTCGGCTTATCCAGCCTCAGTGATACGTACAGGCGGCCTTTGTAGCGACCGGTGCAAAAGGACTTTTTCGCATTTCGGTAGGTCAATAAGAAATCAGCCACCATGGATACGAGGTCCGGGTTTTCTACCGCGCCGAGATGGGCGGTCAGGAGTCCGCGACGAGCGACCGCATTCTGGATTCCCTTCCCTAGGGTGGCGAAGAAGCGCCGCGAACGTACTGGATTTTGTATCTGGGCAAACGCTTTCATGTCGCAATTGGGTATCACTTGCAGGTAGGTCTGAATTACATCCGGCCGATTGGCCCGGTATAAATTCATAGTATCGGAAACGATGCCATAGGCTAGGGCGGTGGCGAGCCGGGCGGGGATCTCTAATTCTTTGAGAAGCAGGGCTTGAGCAACGATAACCGCAGTGGCTCCGCACTCGGTATCGATGATCGCGCACTCGGCTTTTGGCTCTTCTTCAGGGTGGTGTTGATCGAGGACGAGCGTGGCGTTCAATCCTTGAGGAAAGGCGTTATTCTCGAAGGCTGGTTGGGTGTCAACCAGGGCTACGTGCTTGTATTTGTCTAAGTCTTCGGGCTTCAATTTGTAGACCGGAAGTTTTAGAATTCGGGTCATGGTTCGGTTCTCCATGCGGCCGATGACACCCTGATAAACAATTCGGGCGGACATATGAAACGCTTTTTCGACCAGGTATTTAAGGCCGTAGGCGCTAGCCAGAGCGTCGGGATCCGGATAGTCATGCGTGAGAATAAGCAAAGGGGAAATCCCGCTGTGACGCTTTTCAAGAAAGTCGATAAGCTTTTGGGCGCTTTTGAATACCATGGTGATTGAATGTCGTCGGATATAGGTAAAGCGCCAATCAGTAAAACGCGAATCGGTATCACAGTTATGTAATATTAATGAAGATACGAACGTCCACGCTTAAACTGCGGTTCGCTGGAGTGAGTACGCCTGGCGAAAAAAGAGTAAAGCTCGCACGGAGGTCGAGCTCCACCTTTTCGCGACGAGCTCAAGGGTGGAACCCGACCTCCCGGCGGGTTTTCAACGCCAACTTTAGTTAAGTTGACGCCCCCCGCAATCGCGAGGCTACGACCGCCAAGAGCTTCGGGGTATTTGAACCAGAGAGAAGAATCGGATGTTATTACTCTTTGATCTGCAATTTTCGCGATTGGATCATTTCCAGGAGGTCCGACTTGAAGGCTTCTCGCGACATGGCGCCGCGATCTCCGTCGAAGCGGGAGCGTGCGGAAACGTTTCCTTCCTCGGCCTCTTTTGGCCCGACTATGAGAACATTGGGGACTTTGTCTAATTCCGCCTTGCGAATCTTGGCCCCCAGTTTCTCATTGTGTAGATCCGCGGTCACTCGAACGCCGCTGGCTTTTAGATCCTTGAGCAGATCGGTTGCATAATCGGCAACTTTTTCGCTAATCGGAAGGATGCGAACTTGTTCGGGAGCCAGCCAAGTGGGGAAGTCGCCACCGAAGTGCTCGATGAGGAATCCGATAAAGCGTTCGTGTGTGCCTAGCGGAGCCCGGTGGATACATAGAGGGGTCTCCTTGCTATTCTCGCTATTGGTGTATTCGAGGTTGAAACGCGGCGGCACGGCGAAATCGACTTGGTTGGTGGCGATAGTGAATTCCCGACCGATAGCGCTCCAAACTTGGACATCGATTTTCGGTCCGTAGAAGGCGGCCTCGTCGGGGACTTCGACGTAGTTGATTCCCGATGACTTGAGCACATCTCGCACCATGGTTTCGGTCTTTTTCCAGAGCTCGGAATTGTCCACGTATTTCTTGCCCAGCTTATCTGGATCGTGAGTGGAGAATCGCATGAGGTATTTACCGAGCCCGAAGAGCTTGAAATACTTCAGATACATCTCATTGACCGCATTGAACTCCGCCTCGAATTGCTCGGCTGTGCAATAGATATGGGCATCGTTCATTTGCATGGAGCGCACCCGCATCAAGCCCATCAGCTCGCCCGATTGCTCGTAGCGGTAGCAAGTCCCGTACTCCGCCAGCCGAATAGGAAGATCCCGGTAGCTGCGAGGCGAAGCGGCGAAAATCTTGTGATGGTGCGGGCAGTTCATGGCCTTGAGGAAATAGCGAACTTTTTCGCCGCCCGTCTCCTCCTCGAACTCCATGGCCGGGAACATGGATTCCTCGTAGTAGGGCAAGTGCCCACTTGTTAAATACAATGATTCCTTGGCTAAATGAGGTGTGCGTACGCGCTCGTATCCCGCATCGAATTCCGTCTCCTTGGCCAGTTTTTCCAGTTCTTCGACTAGAACGGTGCCTTTCGGCAGCCAGAGTGGTAGGCCGGGCCCGACTTGCTCGGCGTCGAAGGTGAACAACTGCATGTCTTTTCCGATACGCCGGTGATCCCGTTTCTTCGCCTCTTCGAGCATCTCCAGATACTCGGCCAGTTCTTCTTTGCTTGAAAAAGCCGTACCGTAAATCCGCTGGAGCTGCTTGTTATTGGAATCCCCGCGATGGTAGGCACCGGCAATGCTCAGCAATTTGACCGCCTTGATCTTCTTGGTGTAGTTGACGTGTGTCCCGGCGCATAGATCGAGGAATTCGCCATTCCTGTAGAAGGAAATCGTCTCTCCTTCCGGGATATCGTCGAGTCGGCCCAGCTTGTAGGTTTCCTGGCCAAACTCTTTGATCATTTCGACGGCTTTTTCACGAGGCACCTCGACCCGCTCGAATCGCTGGTTCTCTTTGATCACCTTCTTCATCTCCGCCTCGATGTTCTCCAAGTCTTCGGCGGTGAATTTGTGGTCGAGGTCGAAATCGTAGTAGAAGCCGCTATCGGTGGGCGGGCCGATATCGAGTTGAGCATCAGGAAATAGGCGTAGTACAGCAGTCGCTAGCACGTGGGCTGACGAGTGCCTGAGTTCCTCGAGCGGAGTCATGTTCTCTTTCATAGCGTTTATCGTTGCCTCTTAGTGGCAGGTCTTTTCATGGATTCCTGGAAATGTGAACCTATAAAATTAGGTCGTAAGAATTTACAGGCTCTCTTACAGCTCTTCCAATTCGAAACCGTCTTTGCGATCCAGGATCTTCCAGCCTTTGCTTTGCACTTGGTCGCGCAAGTCGTCAGCGGCTGCCCAGTCTTTCGATTGCTTGGCCTGCCATCGGGCTTGAGCAAGTTCTCTTATTTCTTCAGGCGCTTCTACTTTGGGTTTCTCAACGGCTACCTCTGCGAGGTCGTAGCCCAGGGCGAAGATCAGTTGATGGAAAGCGACTGCGACTTCGGAAGCAGCTTGAGAGTTTGGAACAGCCTTGCTCCCTTGCTCTTTAATTACGGTGAAAATGCTTCCGAGGGCTCCCGCGGTGTTTAGGTCGGTTCGTAGGGCGTCCCAAGCTTTCTGGAAAGGTCCCCAAGGATCGTCCGCGTGATTGCCCTTTTGTATCGCTTTCATGAGAGGCCTCCATTCCAGCCCCGCTGCTACCAGGACTTGGTCTGAGAAGCGCTTCAGGCGAACGAGGGCGCTTTGAGCGGCTCGCAGCGAATCCATTGTAAAGTTGATAGTCTGCCGGTAGGCTCCGGACGTGAGGGCGTATCGCAAGACGGCAGGGGCGAATCCTTTGTCCACAATGTCGTCGATCGTGTAGAAGTTTTTCAGGCTTTTCGACATCTTCCCTCCTTCGACTAGCAAGTGGGCGCAGTGTATCCAGTAGCGGAAAAAATGGGTGTCGCAGCTGCATTCGCTTTGAGCGATCTCGTTTTCATGGTGAGGGAATATGAGATCCTCGCCGCCGGAATGAATATCGAGATGATTCCCGAGGTACTTCATGGCCATGGCTGAGCATTCCAGGTGCCAGCCCGGGCGTCCATCTCCCCAAGGACTGTTCCAGAAGACGTCGCCGTCGTCCGGCTTTCGGCTTTTCCACATGGCGAAGTCGGCTAAGGACTCGCGATCGTACTCGTCGGCGTCGTTGGGGGATTCGTCGGCAGCTGTGGTCGTCACTTCGCGCTCCTTCAAGCGAGACAGTTTGCCGTATTCGTTGAATGACGACACCTTGAAATAGACGCTGCCATCATCGGTCTGGTAGGCATGCCCGTTTTCCAGGAGAGCGGAAATCATATCGATTTGCTCTTCTATGTGTTCTGTCGCCTTGGGCTCTACCTGGGGCGGCAGCATGTTGAATCGCTGGCAATCGCGATGAAAAACCTCTGTCCAATGTTCGGTTACCTCCTGAAGCGGTTTGCCTTCCTCTCTCGACCGTTTGATTGTCTTGTCATCCACATCGGTGAGATTGCGTACGTGGAGCACGTCGTAACCGGCGATTTGCAATGTTCGCCTCATCACATCCTGAGAAAGAAATGTCCGGAAGTTCCCGATATGGGCCTGGGCATATACGGTAGGGCCGCAGCAGTACATGCCGATGCGCTTGCCTTTCGATGGGGCGATAGGTTCAGGCTTTCGGGAAAGCGTGTTGTGTAGAATGACTTCAGACATGGAAAGGTGGGTAGCCCGATGGGGCGAAAGGATTTCGAAAAATGGCGGGCGGTCGGAGCGTCTCCGCAAAGAGGTTTCGTTGGCCTGCTCGATTAACAGGTTGGGGTGGTAAGACAGGCGCGCCTAACGCTTGCCATTGAAAGCGCTTCCGCTTTGCGTGTTTTTGCTAATAACCCCATATTTCCACGATTTTCACAATGAACGATCCTTATAGCCCGGAAGATTTCAAGCTCGATTTAGCTCGCCGTCCACGCCGGCTTCGTCGCCATGCGGCCACGTTGGCCATGACTCAGGAAACCTGGCTTCGGAAAGAAGACCTTATTGCTCCCTTATTCGTCATCGATGGGGATGCTGCCAAGGAGCCAGTGACCAGCATGCCCGGGGTGTTTCGACGCAATATCTCGGATCTGGTTCAAGAGTGCCGGGAGCTAGACTCGCTGGGCGTTCGAGCCATAGCCTTATTCCCCAGTATCGATCAGGCCTTGAAAGACGCTGTCGGCTCTGAAGCTGGGAATCCGGACAACTTGGCGTTGCGAGCAGTTCGAGCTATCAAAGAAAGCGTTCCCGAGCTTATGGTGGTGGCGGACGTAGCCTTAGATCCCTTCACTTCCCACGGCCATGATGGCGTGCTCAATGATGCTGGAGACTATGTTCTCAATGATGAGACGGTTGGACGGCTTTGCCGAATGGCAGTTCTGCAAGCGGAAGCCGGGGTAGATATCGTGGCCCCTTCGGATATGATGGATGGACGCGTGGGGGCCATTCGGCGAGCGCTCGACGGATCCGGCTATATTGACACGTCGATTATGGCCTACTCGGCAAAGTTCGCTTCGGCGTATTATGGGCCTTTTCGAGAAGCCGTTGGGAGCGCGAGTGCCGCGGGAACGAAACTCCTAGACAAGAAGACCTATCAACTCAATCCAGCCAATCGCCGCGAAGCTTTGGCTGATGCGCTCATAGACGAAGAGGAAGGGGCTGACTACTTGATGGTCAAGCCAGCGGGTCCCTACCTGGACATCATTCGAGAAACACGCGATGCCACGGCCCTTCCTGTGGCTGCCTATCAAGTATCGGGCGAGTATGCTCAGATTCACGCGGCTGCCCAAATGGGATGGCTCGATTACGAGAAGAGTCGCGAAGAATCGCTCATGTCGATCAAGCGAGCAGGGGCGGATTTGATTTTGACCTATTTCGCCAGAGAGGTGGCAGAGCTATTGTAGCTCGTTGGAAGAGGGGGCAAGAGGATTACTCGGGGTAGAGGTTCTGCCAAGAGTGGCCTAGAAAGGTAGCGTCACTCTTTTTCCTCGTCTTCGTCTTCCTCATCCTCATCGGGTGGACCGCCTCGGTAAGATTCGTCTTCGGTCTCTTCCTCGTCATCTTCGTCCCACTTTAGATTTTCGCTTTCGCTGATCTTCTTGGCTTCCTCGTCGTCGATGTCGGGATAGTCGTCGATGTCTTCATCATCTTCTACCTCATCGGCCTCGTCGCCGTCGAGCTCCCAGCCGGTAGGCACGTAGTCAAGGATCCGGGCAAGCTCATCGAACATATGCACAGATTTGCCCTCGATAAAGCTGTTGTTTTCCTCCTCCCGCAACTCGTCTTCCAATTCGTCAACCGTGAATGGCTGTTCGAAATCGATGATGTCGTTGAGTATGCGGACGCGAAGTTTGGAGATATGATTGAGGAAATCCGCGTATGGGCCATTTTCCTCGTCAACGACGTCCGGCAGGCCGAAGAGTGGCTCGTCTGTGTCGAGCAAGCTCTCGTTGGTGCGCTGCAACCGAACCAGGCCCTCCCCAAGATCTTTCTGGATCTTAAAGGGGATAAAGGCCCGGTCCATCATGTCTTGGTCGAAATTGTATTCGCGAAGTGGTTCTAAGAGATCGATCAGATGGGACATCTGCCTTGGGTCGACAATGCTCAGCCCATCGACGTCCCAATGGACGTCGTCGCTAACTTCAGTTACCCACCAGTTGAGATCTTCGCCGATCCTAACTGTGCACCATTCAATCAGATTTGTAGTGTTTGGCATGTTCTCCGCGTACGTCCTTCAAAAAACGGGTGTGGTTACTAAGTCAACAAATGAAAAGGCAAAAAAAATGAGAAAATCCTACTTCTTCTGAAATTGTTCGAAAAACGGCGATATCGGTTGGTTTTTCGTGTTCACTATCTGGATATCAATCCCTCGGTATCGGCGAAGAATGGGTCGAGTTTAAATTCTTAGGCGTCAAATAGAATCAGCGCGTCCTGAATGTATCTTGCCTTCCCGTGAAGCATAATTTTCTTTTCAAGCCGAAGGCACTCTGTTGGCCTCCCGTTAGTTTATGAGCGCCGTTTACAAGTGCCTGATCAAGCCGCTGTTGTTTCGCCTAGAGCCTGAGCGGGCTCACGAACTGGCGATTGACGGGATGGCGATTCTGGCTCGAACGCCTGGATTGCGTGGCTGGATGCGGCGCTGGAACCAGTTGCCGAAGGCATCGAATCGGCCGGTCGAAGCGTTCGGATTGTCCTTTCCCAACCGCGTGGGGTTGGCGGCCGGGTTCGACAAGAATGCGGTTTGCTGGCCGGCTTTTGAAGCATTGGGATTTGGGCACGTGGAGATTGGCACGGTGACCGCGCTCCCGCAGCCGGGTAACCCCAAGCCGCGGATGTTCCGCTTCCCGGAGCAGGGTGCCCTGCTCAATCGAATGGGTTTCAATAATGAGGGAGCCGATGCGGTCGCGGAACGATTGAGCGAGCTTCCAGGGCCAGGACAGCGTGGAATTCCGTTGGGCATCAATATCGGCAAATCGAAGGTGGCGCTTTTGGATCAGGCGGTTGCAGACTATCGGTATTCCTTTCTCGCCCTAGCGGATTACGCAGATTATCTAGTCGTCAACGTAAGCAGCCCGAACACTCCTGATTTGAGAAAGCTTCAGGAAGAGTCCCGTCTGCTGGATTTGCTGGGCGAATTGCAGCGCCTGAATAGGGACAGAGCCGAAAAAGCAGGTAAGCGTTCGATCCCGATATTGCTTAAAATTGCCCCAGACTTAAGCGATCCGCAATTGGATGCGATCTTAGGAATTCTAATCGATCTGAATCTGGCCGGAATAATCGCCACGAATACCACCATGGCTCGCGAAGGCCTCTTTGCCAGTGTTGGCGAACCGGGTGGTATCAGCGGCCAACCCGTGGAAGCGATGTCAACTGAGATCATTGCTCGGATTTATACTCGCACGGAAGGGCTCCTGCCCATTATTGGAGTGGGTGGTATTTCGAGTCCTGATACAGCGAAGAGGAAGATCGATGCCGGAGCGACGCTAGTCCAGATTTACACGGGTATGGTCTACGAAGGACCTTTTCTGGCCAAGCGTATAGCTCGAGCGCTGGCGGAATAGACAACGGAGTATAGGGCCGATCCTCCATACCTTTAAATACATCCGATCAGGCTTCGGAGCGGTCCCGCTAAGCGTGGACTGGGATCAGTTGGGGCAATGGGAGCTTTAAACCTCTATGCTGCCGGTGAAAACGACTTTGGCGGGACCGGTTAGGGTGATGTCGCTGATGGCGTCGCCGTCACGCGAAAATTCGACCGTTAGAATATCGCCGCCGCGAACGCGTACGGAGATGGGAGTTGGCAGATTTTTTGTCAAATTCGCCGTGATGGCGACCGCGACTACGCCGGTGCCGCAAGCGAGTGTCTCGTTTTCCACACCACGCTCATAGGTGCGGACTTTGATGAGACCATCCTCACCGATTTGAGCGAAATTGGCGTTGGTCCCGGCTGGGAACCTATCGTGGTAACGGATCGCGCTTCCTTCGGGAATTATGTCGATGGATTCGACATCTTCGGTGAATACGACCACATGCTCCACTCCAGTATTCATGAAGGCGAATTGATAGAAGCCGTGATCAGTGGATAGCGTTTTATCGAGTTCGATGGAATGAACCGGCGTCATGCGAATGGTGTATTGCCCATCCTCGGCTTCAGCCCGCATCGGACCGGCATCGGTGGTGAAATTGACCTGATTGCCGTCCCCAACTCCGTTAAGGAGAGCGAAGGAAGTGAAGCAACGAGCGCCATTGCCGCACATGTCTACGCGCCCCCCATCGGCATTGTAGTAGATCATCGACGCGTCGGAATAATCGTTTGCTGGAGGATTGAGGAGGATGAGGCCATCGGCTCCGATGCCAAAGCGACGATCGCAAAGGGCGGCAACCTGCTCGGGTCCCATCTCGATGGCTCCGTCCAGATTTTCGATCATGACGAAATCGTTTCCGGCCCCGTGCATTTTTGTAAATTCGATTCGCATTCCTAGAAGCGAAATCAGAAAACGATTAGCCTTGGATTGGCAATTCGGAAATCGTGAGGAAACCGTAGCGGACGAAAAAGGAAACCGTCATTTCCTCGACATTGGCAGGTAAAGGCCCTTCGTTTGACAGGTCTTACTTTCACCCGTTTTCTTGTTGCTATGACCTCAAAACGATCGCGAAGAAGCTTTGTTCGCACTGTTGCTGCTGCTGGGGCAGCGGGGACCTTGTCGCGAGCGGAAACCTTAGCTTTCGCCCCGCCTAAAAATATTGGCAAATTGAATGGCGTGCACCTGGCCATCGCCACGACTTGCGTAGACGGGTTTGGGATGCATCGCCATGAGCCGTCCTTCCGGGTGATTACAGAGCTGGGTTTCACCAATGTAGAATTCAATCTTCGGTATCCTGAACTGATTGCGTCCCGCTACATCGAGAGTATCCAGTCCCGCCGCAACCGAAGCGGTTTGACGCCAGTCAGAATTCAAGCCTCGAGTTTCGGGGGGGCGGGGAAATGCAGGCATTGCCAAGGTTCTGGCTCACGAATTGGTTCTGCTCGATGCCTGCAAGGAATTGGGTGCGACAATTTTGAAGTGCACGGGCGCCAGGCGCGGGAGCAATGGAGGCTTGGAGTCGGTGATCGAAGTTCTGAAACATCTAGCTCCGGCTGCGGAAGATAAAGGCGTGATCGTGGTTTTGGAAAACCATGCCAACAATGTGCTGGAGCGTATCGAGGATTACCAAGAGATCTTTTGCGTAATCGATTCGCCCAACGTCGGCATGTGTCTGGTTACGGGTCATTTCGAAGGGGTAGCCATAGATTTGGGCGAGGTGGTCGATACCGTTCACGAACGTATCCTGCCTGTGGATCTCAAGGATTGCCGTGAGCGAGGTAAAGTTTACGATACGGTCCCTTTCGGCACGGGAGTTAACGACTTCGAAGCCTTTCTCTCGCGTTTGACACGAAAGTGCTATCGAGGTTATCTCGTTGTTGAACAAGCTTGGCCGGAGCCGAAAGGAGATTGGCTAAACGATCTCAAAGCGGCCTACAAGCTTTTCAAAAAGTGGGAGACCTTACTTTATAATTCGAATACAATATTATGATACTAGAACAATTCAATTTGGCAGGCCGATCCGCTCTGGTTGTGGGCGGCAATCGAGGCTTGGGAATCGAAATGGCCAAAGCGCTGGCAGAAGCTGGGGCGTCGGTGGCAATCGCCGCTCGAGACGCTTCGAAAAACGAGGAGGCCCTTAGCTTGATCGAGACGGTCGGGGAGGCTAAGAAAATATCGCGAACTTGCGACGTGACCGACGAGTCGCAAGTGGCAACGATGGTGAACGAGGTTCACGAGGAATTTGGCTCGATAGAGATTCTAATCAATTCGGCGGGAATCAATATACGAGGCTCGATTGAAGAGGTTTCGGTAGCAGATTTTCGCAGCGTCATGGATGTCAATGTAACCGGCTCCTGGCTCGCTTGCCGAGCGGTCTCGCCGATCATGAAAAAGCAAGAATATGGTAGGGTGATCAATATCGCCTCCATGCTATCGGTGATCGCCATCCCGGATCGTACGCCGTATACGGCAAGCAAGGGAGCCGTCATGAATATGACGCGAGCCCTAGCGGTCGAGTGGGCCCCCCACAAGATTACAGCCAACGCCATTTTGCCCGGGCCCTTTGCCACGGAAATGAACCTGCCTCTATTGGATGACCCTGAAAAGTACCAGAATTTCGTATCCAAAATTCCTTTGGGCCGTTGGGGCGAATTGACGGAGATTGGCGGGCTTGCCCTGTTCTTGGCATCCGATGCGTCTTCCTATTGTACCGGTGGGGCCTTCACTGTAGATGGCGGCTGGACCGCTCAGTGATTGGGGCGTCGAGGTTTTGCCTGGGGTTGATAGAACTATGACTGTTTCTTCTGGATCGAACGCGTCGTCGTTTAGGGTCTTCGCTTGCGAAGAGTCGCCTCGGATGATCGTTGAAACGTCAATTAGGCATGGCGGGAGCGCCAGCCCTGCCTTTTGATTCATTTTTTAGAATTCTTAATTATATGAAAATCGTCATTCTAGATGGGCACACTTTGAATCCGGGCGACCTCAGTTGGGAGGCGTTTGAAGCCCTCGGCGAAGTCGTGGTTTACGAGCGTTCGACTCCGGAAGAAGTCGAGGAACGGGCGAGGGGATGCGACGTTCTGATTACCAATAAAGCGATAGTATCAGCAGAGACGATACGAAAAACAGATTCGCTCAAATATATTGGCGTTACAGCGACAGGGGTGAATATCGTCGATGTCAAGGCGGCGTCGGAGCGAGGCATTCCAGTAACCAACGTTTCTGGCTATGGACCGGACTCAGTGGCCCAGATGGTGTTTGCCCACATATTGAATTTCACCAATCGGCTCGCCGAGCAGGTGGATGATGTTCGCGACGGCGGTTGGTCGCGAAGCGAGGATTTCTGCTATTGGCTGCATCCCTTGACGGAGTTGAGAAGCCTAACGATCGGCATTGTAGGTCTAGGCGAGATTGGGGGTGCCGTGGCTCGAATCGCTCACGGGTTTCGAATGAAAGTTATCGGCTACACGCGGGATCGTGGCCGTGAAGCTCCGGAGCACGTTGAATGGGTAGATTTAGACGAGCTTTTCGCGGGTAGCGATTTCGTTACGCTTCATTGCCCCCTGACTTCGGAAACTGAAGGCATGGTAGACGAGCGCCGCCTCAGGTTAATGAAATCCAGCGCCTATCTTCTGAATACAGGTAGAGGTCAATTAGTGGATGAACGGGCTCTAGCGAATGCTTTGAATGAGGGCGAAATAGCTGGCGCGGGCCTGGATGTGCTTTCATCGGAACCGCCCAACCCGAACAACCCTTTGCTAAGTGCCCAGAATTGCTTGATAACGCCGCATATTGCTTGGGCAACGAAAGCGGCTAGGGAACGCTTAATGAAAATGTCCGCCGGCAATTTACAGGCGTTTGTTGAAGGGGAGGCCATCAACACGGTGAATTAGCGGATTTACGTTTGCGGGCCGCTCATGCGACCTTGGGTTTGGCTTGGGGTGCATCCGCGGCTGCTTGGTGACAAGCAATCTCTGCCAATCGGGTTTTGGGTAAAGTTGATTAAGGGAGGGTCGTATCTCCGTCATCGCGTAATAGCGCCAACCTGTCCAGCTATCGGGAAGATGAACGTGGGGGGACCCGTCTCCACTTCGAGCTTCGCCGAGGTGGGCTGTTGCGTTCCACCTTTGATTCAGTGAGAAAAAGGCGCCTGTGTATCAACTTTTGTTGTAGTTGAGCGCAGGAGCGGGTTTATTCAGCGATAATTGCGGTAGCATTGCGGTTGCTCGTATCGAAATCCAGACGCGGCTAAAGCCGCAGCCCGCCTTCGACAAAAATATTGGCGCCGGTTATATATTCGCCTGCTTGCGAGCAAAGCAGGAGAGCTGCACCGCTGCAGTCTTCTGGTCGGCCGATGCGGCCTATAGGAATACGGGAGAGCATCTCCTCCTTGGCTTCAGAATCAGCGAGGAAGTCCTCGTTGCGAACGGTATTGATTACTCCGGGGGCGATATTGTTGAATGTGATCCCTTCGCCGCTGTATGCTTTGGCAAGGCTTTTTACGAGATGAGCTTGAGCGGCTTTCAAAGCGCCATAGGCAGCGAATTTGTCGTTGTAGGTCTCCTCTTGTACGCTGCCGATGGTGACTACGCGTCCCCAGCGTCGTTCACGCATCCCCTTGAGGACTAGTTGAATGAGAACAAACGCAGCTTTGAAGTTGGCCGCGTATTGGTAATCGATGTCCTCTTCAGTCACTTCAGTAAATGGCATAAAGCGTTGTACGGAAGCATTGGATACGAGGATGTCTATCTGTCCGGTTAAACCGATCGCCTGCTCGAATAGGGCCTTTGCGGCTCCCGGCTTCGTGAGATCCGATTGGCAGTACCAGGCATCTCCTCCATCGGCTGACTCTTGCAGTCCGGCCACAGCGCTTTGAGCGGCTTCCGGACTCGCTGTCCCGTTGACAATAACGTTGGCCCCAGCCTGGGCCAAGGTTCGAGCGATGGCGAAACCGATTCCTTTGCGAGAGCCCGTGATGAGGGCGGTCTTTCCGCTAAGATCATAGGCATTGTCGAATTGGTCCATCATAATGTTAGAAGGTAAAACCAGGGCTTCTGGCGGTTTGCAAGCTAAGTAAATAGGGATGATTGTTCTCTACAGTGGGAGTTGACCCGGTCGGGGTTTCCTCCTAGGAATTTAAAATGTCCTCTGTCACGCTCTACGCCCGTCGCATTCACATGCATCTCGGGCTGTTTCTCGTTCCCTGGGTGCTGATGTATGCGCTGAGTTCGCTCGTGTTTAATCACTTCGCTACTGTTCGGGCCTGGTACGGCGGCAACATGAACGAGTTCCAAAAAGTCGAGGAGTTCGATTATACCGACGCTTTCGGCGAGAGTGTGACCTCCCAGGATGCCGCTCGACAGATCCTCATCGATCTCGACATGGATGGGCCCCACTTCGTGCGGGGAAGCTTGGATGCTGGTCAGATAACTGTGATGAGGCAGAAGGGATTTGGGGTTACGCGACTTACATATTCTGCCGGCGAAGGAAAGGTAGTGATGGAGGAACAAGCTGCGAATGCCGCTAATGTCATGACGCGTATGCATATTCGGCACGGATTTCAGCAGGACTATTGGTCCGCAAAATTGTGGGGACTAGGTGTTGAGGTGACGGCTCTTTCCATGCTTTTCTGGATACTGTCGGGAGTATGGCTCTGGTGGACGATTAAGCCGACTCGATTCTTGGGCGGACTATTCGCTCTTGGGGGGATGGGGCTGTTTAGCGTGTTGCTTTTCACTTTGTAGAGGTGGGTACTATGAAATCCGTTAATCTCATTTTCCGGCGGATTCACTTGTACCTAGGAATGTTCCTAGTCCCCTGGCTTTTTGTGTACGCCTTTTCGACTTTCATAGTAAATCATGGTTCGGTATTCAGGAAAATGAGACCCGCTCCTGACGCTTGGAATCCGCTGTGGGAAACAGAGTATGTGGGCGAATTGCCACAGGGACAGGCAGATTTGAGAAAGTGGGCGGAAGAGCTATTGGAAGAAGAGGGCATTTCCGCAGCTCGTTTTGGGGTAAACCGGAATGCCGAGCGGGCATTGATAACTTCCCAGCGTTTTCTGAAGCCTGTTCGCGTTACCTACCGTTTCGCGGATAATCGCTTGATCGCGGAGCAGCGTGAAGGCTCCTGGGTGGAGGCGCTGTTGCGGATGCACTTTCGAACAGGGTATGGACAAGGAGATCCGCAGCAATTCATCTGGGGTCTGTTTGTCGATGTCGTTTGCGTCGCTTTGATTGTATGGGTGGGGACGGGGCTATATCTTTGGTGGAAAATTCCGCGAACGCGACGATGGGGAGTGGTGGCCTTGGTCGGTGGGTTCGTTTATTTTGCCGCTCTGGTAGCGGCACTCTAATAGGCGGTATCTACTGGTTGAGTCGCGCTATCTCCGCAGAGAACGGGAGTTGTGGAGAAGCCCACTCCAAGACGGGCGCATCCCATGGCGATTAAAAGCTTGGCTTCTTCGCGAGTTCGAATGCCGCCGGAAGCCTTTACTTGGGTTTTGCCAGAGGTCGCTTCGAGCATGGTTCGCACGGCCTCGACGGAAGCTCCGCCAGGACCGAAGCCGGTAGATGTTTTCACAAAATCGACTCCGATAGCCGAGCAGCGGCGAGCGGCCTCGGCGATTTCATCGAGTTTGAGGGCGGCGGTCTCCAGGATCACTTTGAGGAGGATGGCCTTGGGCGATAGCGTATCGAGAACGCCTTGAATGTCCGATTCAAAAGCGGGCCAATCTTTGGATTTGATCAGTCCGTAGTTGGCTACCATGTCGACTTCAGCGACGCCGAAGCGGGCGAAGGTTTCGGCTTCGGCTATTTTAGTTTCCGTGCGCGAAACGCCGTGGGGAAAGGCCAAGACGGTAGAGACTTTGGTAGAGCTTCCTTGGCAGAGCTCATTAGCGGGCTCAATATCGCAGGGACGTACGCAAACGGTCCGGGTCTGAAATTCTATCCCGAGCTTGATGGCAGCCGCGGCTTCATCACGGGGCATTTCCGGTTTGAGGACCGCGTGGTCGATGTAGCGATTGATCGGTTTCATTTTATGCGTCACGTGTTAAAACTTGGAAGCTCATTACTGGTTGTGCGCTCAATGCAGAAGATGGGCGCTTCGTCGCTGATTCGGGTAGCGGCCGATCTCACGCCTACGCTGAAGCTACGGCGGCGCAAGCCTAGTACCCATAAAATGATTGATCCGAGAATGGGCGATCTCCGAGCGCCCGCTACCTGAAATGCCTCTGGAATCTTCATTTTCGGAATTCAGGCAGTCGGGTTGCCAAAAGCGTTTCCGCTTCAATGAGGGTCGGCATAGCGGATTGGGCTCCCGCTCCAGTGGTTGACAAAGCGGCTGCGGCATTAGCGAAGCGGACGGCGTCGTCGATGGCCTCTCCGCGACCCAGGGCTACTGCTAGGCCGCCATTGAAAGCATCGCCTGCTGCCGTCGTATCCAAGACGTCGACATGAAATGCCTTGTGGTTGCGAGTGTATTCGGAATCAGTAGTGTAAGCTCCGGATGAACCCGCTTTGGTGATTACCGTTCGAGCGCCGCGATTGATTAGCTGTAGGGCTGCCTGCTCGATCTTGTCAGCGTCGTCTACGGGAAGTCCTGTAAGCGATGCCAGCTCCAGGAGATTGGGCGTTAGGTAATCGGTTGCCCGGACGAGGTTGTCTGGAATAAGTTGAGCTGGGGCGGGATCGAGGATGATCGTTTTTCCGGCATCGCGAAGACGGGTAACGGTATAGATCACCGTTTCGATAGGGGTTTCCAGTTGCAGGAGAAAGATGTCGCGAGCCACGATCTGCTCCCAATGCTGATCGATGTAGCCAGTATCCAGCTTTTGGTTGGCCCCTGGATAGACCAGAATGCTATTTTCCCCAGATTCACTGACTCCAATGGTCGCAATACCAGGATATCCGGGTTCGATCCCGATGAGTTGGCAATCGACATTCGCCTCCTTGAGCTGTTCGAGGTACTCGGGTCCGTGGAATTGATCGCCAAGCTTTCCCACCAAGGAGACATCAGCGCCCAGTCTGGCCAGCGCCACGGCCTGATTGGCGCCCTTTCCGCCAGCCGGATTGATCTGAAAGTCATTGGCGATGACCGTTTCACCGGGGCGGGGTAACCGATCAGCCGTGACCACGAGATCTACATTCAGGCTACCGATTACACAAAAGCGTTTCATATGGAAGATTGGTATATAAACTAAACATATGTGGCATAAGTAAAGAGCCATTGATTTATTCCCTCTGCGTAAATACCTCGAAGATCGCATCGTTGCCGGCTCAGGTAGGGAGGACCAGCCGGGTCCTCCGCATTCGTATATCGGAGGATCGAGACAATCCTCTCTACCTTTTGAAATGCCTTGGGGCTCGCCAAGGGATCCTTTATTCGATCCGAATTTTCTTCGCGGATATTATTGATCCGCATGCGAGCTTGCTAAACGTACGCTGATGCTTTTCAAACGTCTAAGATCATGTCTGACAAGCGATTCGTAGGAAAACAGGTAGTCGTCACTGGCGGTGGCGCTGGTATTGGGCGCGCGATAAGCAAGCGTCTAGCCGCGGAAGGAGCGAGCGTAGTGATTTTCGAGAGAAATCTCGACGCGGCCAAAGCGGTTATCGACGAAATAAAGGCCGCAGCCGGTCAAGCGACCTGCGTTGAGGTCGACGTGTCCTCGGAATCCTCTGCGCAGTCGGCCTTCGATTCCCTGGACAGGGTGGATGTGCTAATCAATAATGCGGGCATCGCTTCCGTCGGAAATGTGGAGACGACCACCGGCGAGGAAATGGATCGGGTTTACGCGGTGAATGTTAAAGGCGTATTTCACTGCACTAAGTCTGCCATTCCAAAATTGAAAGCGTCCGGAAATGGGGCTATTTTGAATATGGCTTCCATCGCCAGCTACTTGGGAATAAGCGATCGTTTTGCATACTCCATGACCAAAGGGGCGGTCTATGCGATGACGTTGTCAGTGGCCAAAGACTATATCGAATATGGCATACGCTGCAATTGCATATGCCCGGCCCGCGTACATACGCCGTTTATCGATTCGTATTTGGAAAAGCACTATGCCGATCGTAAAGAGGAAATGTTCAAGGAGCTGGAATCCTATCAGCCGATTGGGCGCATGGGCAAGCCCGAGGAGATCGCAGGTCTAGCAGCATTTCTGTGTAGCGAAGAAGCTGCCTTCGTAACGGGATCCGCCTATCACATTGATGGGGGAGTGACGAATCTGAGGTAGTTGGTTTTGTTTTACGCTACGAAAAAACGAAGTATCTGCTACTGATGAAATGGGGATTATTGACATCGACCTACCGTGGATTTGACAAGCAGGGTAGCGGGCAACCTGACGCCTTCGCAATGCTTTGGCGCTGCGGGCCGAGCGCCCACGGAATCTCGGCATTGCGCAAGAGCAAGCCCTACGGGAGTTGAATATGTGGGGCTCGGGTTTGCGCGACGCAGCAACTAACAGAAGTTTATAAAGAAAAATTAAGTCATTATGAAATTGATACGTTTTGGAGAGTCTGGGAAAGAAAAGCCTGGAATTCAGTTGGAGAATGGAACTCGGGTGGAGATTCCGCCGGGGTTCGGCGATTACGACGAAGCCTTCTTTGGTGGAAGCGGTTTGGACGAATTGAAAGAATGGGCGAACCACAGCGCAATCAGCGCCCCGGAGATCGATCCGGAAGCCCGCTTGGGTCCGCCGATGGCCCGCCCCAGCAAGATCATTTGCGTGGGTCTCAACTACTCGGATCACGCCAAAGAGTCTGGTATGGAGCCACCCAGTGAACCGGTATTGTTCTTCAAGTCTACCACAGCTTTACAAGGGCCTAATGACGATCTCGTAATTCCAATGGGTTCGGAAAAGACTGATTGGGAAGTGGAGCTGGGCGTGGTGATAGGCAAACGGGCCAAACGGGTAACGAAAGAGGTGGCTTTGAATCATGTTGCTGGATACGTTCTTCACAATGACTATTCCGAACGAGCTTGGCAGCTGGAGCATCAGGGCCAATGGGTGAAAGGCAAGTCAGCCGATACCTACGCTCCTTGCGGTCCGTGGTTAGCGACGAAGCACGCCATACGCAATCCGCACAAGCTGCGACTCTGGCTCTCGGTTAACGGCGAAATGAAGCAAGACGGCCACACCAGCAATTTCCTCTTCGATGTCCCGACTGCAGTATCCTACATTAGCCAGTTCATGACTTTGCTCCCAGGCGATTTGATTTCGACAGGTACCCCTGCAGGAGTCGGGCTCGGCTTCAAGCCACCTCAATACCTCAAGCCCGGCGATGTCATCGAGCTCGGCATTGATGGGTTGGGGGAACAGCGGCAAGTGGCAGTTGCGGAGGCGGAATAACCTCAAAGCATTTCCAAGGTAGGGAGGACTGTCTCGGTCCTCCTTCTAAGCCCAACGACTCGGAGACGAACGTACAAAGCGCCTTCGGGTGCAACCTTTTGTTCAATCGTTAGCGTGTTCAGGCTATTAAGCTCTCGATCCTCGGCTGCCTAGTGACGTTTCAAGCTAGTCACAGCCTATAAAATTAGAGTTAACTTGCAACTGCTTCCTGAAATCCAAGATGCCGTCTGACTAGGGGAAGGCGATAGTTATCATTTTAATGCCACTTCACAAAACTCGATGCCCTATTTGTCGAACGCATGGTTTGATCCAAAGAACGAATACGATCAGGTTTGAGATTATTCATCTTCACGCTTTGTTGGCATTATTCGGTAAGCAAAAGTAACGAATTCGAGCGAGGGGTAAACAAAGTATGTTTTTATTGGAAATAATATTCATTAATTAATCACTAGTGCAGAAGCGACCTACTTCAAAATAGAATCGATTGGAGTTGCTGGGTTTTGTGGGTTACCAACGGGGGAGCCATCGAGCGAATTCTGATATTCGATTTCCCCAAGTGAGGCGGAGGACTTTCCTCGAAACGCCAAATATCGGCATCAGTAGGTGCGGGGACGAACAGTATTGAAGGAAACCGAGCCGCTTCGTTTCGGTTAGCCCATGCCGGGCTGTTCGTTCTCCTGCCCCATTGATGAAAGTGGGAATGCTTATAGACTGGTTAGTCAGAAAGACATAGAGTTTCTTCCGTGAAGAATTTCACTTTGATTGGGTGGTCCCAAGGACCAGCCGTGTTTCCAATATAGAGAGTGCTTGGAGTGGGCACTGTTGTCGTAGCCTTTGTTATTTCTGAATGCAACGTTTCGATTAATCGGAGTGGTCGAGTTACCCGAATTGAGACATCGCTTTCGTTAGCCTGGACGCATTGATGATGTGGTTAAGGTTGTATAGTTTGTCAATGTTGGGACGCGAGGAGGCCGTAGGCTGACTGGATGCCCAACATGGGTTCGGTTCGGTTTCCTCCGGCAGTTCCTGAGCGAACTCCAGTGGAGCAATATAGCCCAGCGAGCGATGGGGGCTTATGTTGTTGTACTTCCATCGCCAGTCTTCGATTGCCACTCGTGTCCACTTTTTCGAGGTAGTTTCAGTTAGCTTGGATCTTAAACTCGCCGAATCCCTCATTAAGAGGCTGTACAAAGTCGGAAGCTCCTCCTTCTGGAGGATCTCTCCCGAACTTGAATAAGCCATTTGTCGTAGCGAAAAATACATCGTCGTTACTGCTCGAGTGGGAGAGGCTGTCGATAGCCAATATGACAAAGCCGAACGTTGGGCCAGAGGCGGTGGTGGCAAAATTGGGAGCTGCGGGACCAGTGGGCGATCCAGTTGGATTTTCATCCGAAACAACGCTTCAAGTTGCTGATCGAATTAGGGAGTTTCCCCCTCCAATCCATCGGCCACCCAAGTAGACCCTACCCTTTGTTGGAGAGACATGCAGCGTGGACGGCGGACGCTACTGAAGTCTAACGTGTACCTCAAAGGTCTTGAGAAACCAAGGGGTGAAAGGGCCATTCCAGTAGACGCCATAGGGCTCGCCTTCGGTTTCGACCCCTTCTTTTTCAATCCATTTTAGGAGGGCTTTTTTGGCTTCTTCAAAATTGGCTTGGGTGTAGGCCCCGTGGGCTCCGATAGAGGCGACGCGGCGTGAAGGGACGTCGATGACTTTCACGTTGGCGGAGTCTTTTTGGGCTTTGTCGACTTGGTTCTCAGCCACCCAGAAATACATTTTCCCGGGACTGATTTGAGCTTCGACGGGAGTGGTCATAGCAATGCCATTTTGCTGGATGTAGCGAAACAGCGGGCTGAAGAGCCGACCCGATTCGCTGAAGTAGTCGCCGTTTCCTGAGCTCTCTAGCACTCTGCCAGACGGAAGTGTTTTGATTTCGATTTCTCCCGGCTCGGTTGGCGGGAAAGCTTTTTCGGCTGCAGACATGCTGAGCGATAGAGTGGCGAAAGCAATAAATGCTGACAAAACAATTCGGTGAAGCGTAGACATGGTTTGTCGGACAGGAGAAACGAAGACGAGTTCGTTTCGATCGTAGCTAACACGCGCAAAGTTAAGGGTTGAGCTGAAATTGAGCAGCTTAATGATAACTGTCCATGAGACCTCCCTTAATTGCCCTAATAACGTCATTTCTTTCTGCTACATCTGCTCTGTTCGCTGAAAAGCCGAATATCCTCTTTATCGTCGCCGACGATTTATCGGCAGAAGCCTTAGCAGTATATGGCAATTCGGTTGTTGAAACTCCCAATATTGACCGTTTGGCCAGGGAAGGGGTTATGTTCGAACGGGCCTACTGCCAGTATCCAGTGTGCGGCGCCTCGCGAGCGTCCTTCATGAGCGGACTCTATCCGGAGACGACGGGATTTTTGGGGAATAACTACACGCTGGGCAGTTATCGGGCTCTCAGTCCGAAACATTCGGATCACCCGAGCATTGGTGGGCTCTTGAGGCGCAATGGCTATGTTTCCGGGCGTGTATCCAAAATCTACCATATGGGAGTGCCAGGAGGCATTGAAGCGGGCGAGCCAGGCGGCGATGATCCTGATTCATGGGACTTGGCTTTCAATGTTTGGGCTCCCGAGACCGGGAGTGTGGGGGAATTCAGAAACCTGTCCCCGGCCCAGTCCCACTGGGGAAGCGCCTTTGTTAAAGTGTCGGTCCCCAATGATCTGTCATCTACGCAAGCAGACGAGATGACGGCCACCCAGGCGATTAGCATATTGGAAACGCGAACGCTACACCGCAACGAGACCAATCGGATGAAGCCGGGCGCTCCGCTGTTTCTAGGAATCGGATTGGTGCGGCCTCATGTTCCGCTGGTTGCCCCACAGAAGTATATGGATATGTACGACCCGGATGAAACCAAGCTGCCCTGGTATCCACAAAATGACTTCGACGATGTGCCAAAGCTTAATCAAAACAAGGCCAACGCTACCCAGTATAAGATGAGTGAGCCTCACGCCAGGGAATCCCTGGCCGCCTACTATGCTTGCGTCACATACATGGATGCTCAGGTGGGGCGCATCCTCGATGCGGTAGATCGCCTAGGAATTGCTGACAATACGGTTGTGGTCTTCATTTCCGATCATGGCTGGCTGTTGGGCGAGCATGGTAGTTGGCAAAAGCCGAGCTTGTTCGAGCCCGCGTGCCGGGTGCCGCTAATCATTCGAGCTCCAGGATTTGAAAAGAGCGCTGATAAGAAAGTGACGGCCCTGACCGAGTTCGTTGATCTCTATCCGACCTTTGCCGAGCTCGCGGGAATCGGTGATGAGGTTCCCGAGGCCACCCAGGGACGATCCTTAGTGCCATTATTGAATGATCCCAGTGGTCGTGGATGGGCATCGAAGCCAGCCTATTCAGTTATGGGTAGCAGGAATTCGGTTCAGCGTTCGATTCGGACCGAGCGGTATCGATATAGCCGCTACACAACAGGCGAGGAAGAGCTGTACGATCATGCTAAGGATCCGAGTGAATTCACGAACCAAGCCAGCAATCCCGAGTATGCATCGACTTTGAATTCGTTACGAACGCAAATGGACAAAGCCCAGGCAAGAGCGAACCCTTAAATACAGTCAGCCCTACAATCGGTCAGTCGCTCAGTTGAATCCGAAAGTTTACATTTCGGTTTGTTTTTCCCGCGCGTAGGTTATGAATCGGTTGTATAGGCTGGTTAGCGGAATCGACTCTTGAGGCTGGTGGGCAGAGAGTGATGCTCGGGGGGTGGTTGTTACGAGTACAGTGCTAGATTGTGCCATTATTGGAGCGGGTGTCTCCGGATTGGTTGCTGCCCGTCGGCTTTCGGAAGCGGGCTTAGCCACCCGAGTCTTCGAGAAAAGTCGTGGGATCGGCGGCCGCGTTGCCTCGCGTCGTATTGAAGGGGCGCCGTTCGATCATGGAGGCCAGTTTCTAACCCGCCGAAGCGAGGAGTTCTCGGAGTTTGTTGACGAACTTGTAGGCGACCAAGTTGCTTTCCCTTGGTTTGGCGATAAGGGGAAGGAGCGATTTGCGGGTCTCCCCAGCATGAATCAGATCGCCAAAAACTTGGCGAAGGGAATCGACGTCGAACGCGGTACGCGGGTTGATGAAGCTAGATTGGAGGAGAAATCATGGAGGGTGTCTTGGGGCTTTGAGTCGGTAAGGGCGAAAAGCTTATTGCTGACTTGTCCGGCTCCGCAAGCTTTGGAAATTCTTAAGTTTGAGGCTAACCGCGGGTGTCCGGAATTTCTGAGGACCTTGCGAACGATCGGATACGACAAAGGGATCGCTCTGATGGCTCTTTTGCAGGAGCCTTTCGCGGTTTCCGAATCGGGATTTTTGCAATTCGATGATCCGGAGCCTATCGCAACTGTAGCTGATACGTTGAAAAAGCGTGGCTCAGAGAGCCCTGGGATCGTTATCCAGTCTGGTCCGGAGTTTGCGGAAAGGCATTTCGATTCGGATCCTGAGAAGATTGCGCAAGCTTTGTTGGATGCTTACCCTCGCTCAAAGGAATTTAAAGTTGTATCCACTTCACTGCAAAAGTGGCGATTCGCTAAGCGCCGCCAACATGGGATTTCGGATTCCTTCAGTAGGGATTTGAGAAGAAAAGTTTGGCATGCGGGAGATGGATACGTTTCGCCTAAAATCGAGGGTGCCTACCTCTCGGGTTTGAGAGTGGCTGAGGAAATCGTGGTCGAACTGGGGTTGGAGCAGGAATGAGTGGAAGGCGACCAGAGAATGAGAAAGCGGCAAGGTCCGTATTTCGAAACGTAGTTGTCGTTTTGGGCGACCAGTTGAGTCGCGATATGGAATCTTTCGATGGCTTCGATGCCGAGCGGGACGTTGTTTGGATGGCTGAATCAGCGATCGAAGCCGAGCATGTTTGGTCGCACAAGCAGCGCATTGTGTTGTTTTTGTCCGCCATGCGTCATTTCCGGGCTGAATTGGAGAAAGAGGGCATCCGAGTTGCCTACTCTCAATTGGATGATCAAGAAAAACCGAAGTCCATCGTTGAGCTCCTAGAGGTGTATCTGAGCTCGGTTGAGGTGAACGGTTCGGCGATTGTGACGGAACCAGGGGAATGGCGGCTGAAGCAAGCCTTCGAGGAGCTTGGAGAACGTTCGGCAATTTCTTTCGAAATGCGGGAGGATCGCAGCTTTCTGTGTTCGCAGGAGGAGTTCCGGCGCTGGGCCGAAGGAAGAAAGCAGCTGCGCATGGAGTATTTCTACAGAGAAATGCGCAAGCGCGCGGCAATACTGATGGATGGTAAATCCCCGGCTGGTGGGAAGTGGAACTTCGATGCTAGCAACCGGGGTTCCTTCAGTAAAAACGGGCCGGAGGCAGTGCCATCGCCGGTAAGATTCGAGCCCGACTCGATTACGCGGGAGGTGATGAAGTTAGTTGAAGCTCGATTCCCGGAGCATCCAGGGAATTTGGACACTTTTGCTTGGCCGGTAACAGTGAAAGACGCCGAAATCGCTCTGAGCGATTTTCTGAAGAAAGGCTTGCCTGAGTTTGGAAGGTACCAGGATGCCATGTGGAGCGGTGAGCCCTTTCTTCACCATTCGCTTCTTTCCCCGTCCATGAATTTGAAGTTGCTGCCACCCAGGAAGGTGGTGGATGCGGTGGAAAACGAATTTGCGGAGGGACGGGTTCCCATAGAATCGGCAGAGGGTTTCATTCGCCAAGTAATCGGCTGGCGCGAATACGTTAGAGGCGTGTATTGGCTCTACATGCCGGATTATATTGAGCGAAACGAGATGGAGGCATCGGAAGCTTTGCCCGATTTTTACTGGACGGGAGAGACATCGATGAACTGCCTCAAGCAAGCCTTGGGCCAGACCTTGGAATACGGATACGCTCATCACATACAGCGACTGATGGTTACGGGTCTTTTTAGTCTGCTGTGGGGGGTGGAGCCCAAAGAAACGCATCGCTGGTATTTGTCGATCTACGTAGACGCAGTCGAATGGGTGGAACTGCCGAACACTCTGGGGATGTCCCAGTATGCAGATGGAGGCGTCATGGCGTCTAAGCCATATGTATCTACCGGTAAATACATCAACCGGATGAGCAACTATTGCCAGGATTGCCGATACAAGCCGGATGTTAAAACGGGCGAACAGGCCTGTCCTTTTACGGTGTTGTACTGGGAGTATCTGGCCAAGCATGAGAAACGTTTGGCGGGGAACCAGCGAATGGGATTACAGTTGAGAAACCTGAAGCGGATGGGGGCCGAAGAGCGAAGCGAAATTTTGGCTCAAGCGAGGAAGACGCGGCAACGGATTTTGGAGCATACGAACAATTAAAAGAGGAAGTAACGATGAAAAAGACGTACTTGATAGTTGGAGGCGCGGGAGATATCGGCAAGGCTGCTTGTCGGCACCTGATTTCAGAGGGAAAAAGAGTGATCGCAGGTGTTCGAAATCCCCTCATTATTGAGGACAGCGATCGAGTGGAGGGCGTTGATTACCGAACAGTAGACGCGGAGGACTGGGAAAGTATAGATGAACTGTTTGCCGGCATCGGTAGCAATGGTATGGAACTGTTTGGGGCGGCTCTTTGCGTAGGATCCATTTTACTTAAACCCGCCCACTTGACCCGTATTGAGGAATTCGATAGCATCCTTTCCAAGAACCTCTACTCGGCCTTCGGGCTAGTTCGTTCTGCGGCCAAGCGCTTTTCCAAAACAGGGGGTTCGATTGTCCTGGTTTCCTCTGCTGCTGCCCAACAAGGGCTAGCCAATCACGAGGCCATTTCAGCTGCCAAAGCGGGTGTGGAAGGGCTCGTCCGCTCGGCTGCGGCGACCTACGCTAGCAAGGGCGTGCGGATCAATTGCGTGGCCCCAGGGCTGGTGCGGACCAATTTGTCGGAGAGAATTACGTCCAACCCGAGTTCATTGAAGCTGTCGGAGAAGATGCATGCCCTCGGGAGAATTGGAGATCCCGAAGATGTCGCTCGGGCTGTTGCTTGGCTGCTAGACGACCAGCAGAGTTGGATCACGGGACAAGTTATTGGGGTCGATGGAGGTTTGGCGAAGGTTACGTCGGTCGGTTGAATACAGATATTGTTTCATTGCTGTACTGGGTTCGGGCGATCTCCGACTGCGGGATGGCGATCCTCATTTGGGTAGTCCAGCTCTATGTATACCCAAGCTTTCGCAAAGTGGAGGCAAGAGTGTTTGTGGATTGGCATCAGCGGTACATGAACAGGATCGCCTGGATCGTAGGGCCGCTGATGATTAGCCAGTTGGCAGTGGGAGTTGGCTTGCTTATGAAGGATGCCTCGGGGCCAAGCATTATTTACGCGGCCCTAGTCGGGGCAACGTGGATACTAACAGGATTGGTGGCAGTGCCTCTACATAGGAATTTGCAAGATCTCGAAAAGGACCCGAGAACGATTTCCAGTTTGATCGCCTGGAATTGGCTAAGGACGGTTCTTTGGACGGCAATCGTCTTCGTGTGAGGGCCGAGTCGGGTGAGTCTTCAAGCCTGAAGATGGTAGGGGCGACTGTCCCCAGTCGGCCGATCATACGATCCTCCATACGTTGAATAGCTATAAAATGGCCCCTGGCTTTCACCCGGGGCCCTCAGCTGCCTTTCGGTTTTCTATTCGGTCAATCGTAGTGGACTGCCTAGGACAGCTTTTTTTTAAGGCCCTTCAAGGCATCGTAGAATGCGTCCTCTGCGGAATCAGCTAAGTGATCCCCAATATCCCTCCTCATGAGGACGTCGATTCCACTGCGGTAGCCTCTGAAGACGCCAAGTTTGATTTTATCCCTATCCGCATTGCGATAGGTCGCGGAACCGGCGAATGCTTCGGCCTGGCCTGTCATTGATACGGTATTTCATTCTTTCCCCATTACTTTTCCAGAGTCGCCTCGGAAAATCTCTTGTTTGATAGACCAAGACGAACGAGCTGATAAATCGGATTCAAACAATCGTTTGAATTTTATTTATTCACTCCGGGAAAATACCTGGAAGCTTGCCTCGTTGCTGTATTTGGTAACGGCCGTCCCTGGTTCGACGGAGTCTTCATGCCCTCCGGCATGACGCGCAAATTCAAGAGCGCGGGAAGAGAGCTTTATTGGCAGTGGCTTTTTCCCGCTCCCAAATTGACCTTTGCGCCCAAGGCTTGAGAACGGAGGCGATACCATGCCCACGAGACTAAACTGAATGCCGCAATTAGGAAACGGCTTCAGAAGCCCGTATCGCCAGGCGTGTAACGGCTCATATTTTTTGGCACGGTTTTGCCAGCCACATGCTGCAAGCTAATTATGATATCTGGACCATTCAACAGCTGCTCGGGCACACAGATGTAAAGACGACGATTAACTACATGCGCACCGTGCAGAGCAATACAATGAAAGAGCCGAAGAACCCGTTGGATTTTTAAGCGCTTGACCTCAATCCATTCCCGCGGCCACCGGTCGGGGTCCGGCCACGGTCGTTCTCAATACGACGCGGCGATGTCCTGGGTAGTCGTTGATGGCCGCGTGCAGCAGACATTGGTTAGACCACAGGGCTAGAGTGCCCGGAGCCCATCTAAGACGGCAGGTGTATTCAATTCGCTGAGCGTGCTCTTTTAGGAAATTTATAATCGGTTGGCTCTCAGCTTCGGTCATTCCGACGAACCGACAGAGCACGGCGCTGAGAAAAAGGTGGCGACGATTGGTGGCCGGATGGCGGCAAACCAGCGGATGCTCAACCTCGATTGCTTCCAGGGAATCCTTGACCTTGTCTGCGACACCTAGGCTCTTGTGAGCGGCGTTGAGGGCAAAAACGCCTTTGCCCGTATGAACGCCTACAAGATCGTGGATCAAGGACTTCATCGTCTCTGTTAGCCCTTCGTAGGCCGCCGATAGACTAGCGAAAAACGTGTCTCCGCCGTAAGGAGGGATCTCTTCCCCATAGAGCATGGTGATCCCTGGAGGGGTTTCCATCCAAGGCATATCCATGTGTAGGAATTCGCCGATGACAGGACCTTGGTCCTCGGCCTCGCGAACGAATCGCACGATGTCGTCGAATCCATCGAGATGGGTGTGCACGGGATTCCCGCTGTAGGGCCCGAACTTGCGGGCCAGTCCGTGTAATCCCTGCGGATCGAGTCGCTGGTCCCGGATGGCGAGAACATGATGCTGGTCAAGATCGCTTTGCAACTGGGCGATCTTTTCGTCGCCCGCCTCGTTGAGGTCGATACCGACGATCTCGGCGCCCAATGATCCCGATAGGCGATTTAATTTGTAGCTAGAGGGTTGGGGATTCAAGCTTGTTGGGGGTTCATGGGCTCTGGTTTGATGGTCTTGTATCGTGTACGCCTTTGCGGCTGGGGGCATCGAATTCTGTAAGCTTTCCCTGATCGCCTTGCT
This sequence comes from uncultured Opitutaceae bacterium, assembly GCA_964404745.1. Taxonomy (GTDB): domain Bacteria; phylum Verrucomicrobiota; class Verrucomicrobiia; order Opitutales; family Opitutaceae; genus Pelagisphaera. The sequence continues at coordinate 66,195 of CAYOLG010000004.1, read as the reverse complement.
GTTTCATCCAGGCAACGACTTGGGTCTTTAGTTTGTCTTTGATTTCTCGGTACTCCGGATTTTCGGCTAGGTTTTCTAGCTCGTAGGGATCGGATTGTAAATCGTAGAGTTCATACTCGGGGCGTGATTGATAGTGATTGAACCTTTCCATGGCGAATGCGTCGCCTTGTTCGCCCTTGGCTTTCCAGCTGTGGTAAGCGTCCATCCGGGCTACAACGGTGTTGCGGAACGTTTGCTCCCAGTTGAGATTCCAAACGAAACGGTAGCGCTTGTCTCGGACGGTCCGAATCCCGTAGCCGTCAGATTCAGGTCCTGAATAGATGCCTTTCGAAGTTTGCGCGCCAAAGGAGTATTCGTTATGCATATCGGTCTCGCCTTCGAGTACTTGGAGGAAACTCTTGCCATCGAAATCGAAGGCTGTTGGGTCTCCGCCCGCTGCCTCAATAAAGGTGGGCAACACATCTATATATTGGATCATGGCTTCCGTCTCTCTGCCAGGCTTGACGATGCCCGGCCAGCGAACGACCGCTGCGGAACGCAATCCCGTATCGTAGCAAGTCCATTTGCAATGAGGGAAATTCGATCCTTGCTCGCTCAAGTAGATGACCAGGGTGTTGTCTGACTTTCCATGCGTATCCAGGTAGTCTAGACATTGTTTAACCTGGTTGTCCATATAGGTGATTTCCGCGTAGTAGCGAGTCAGATTCTCTCGGGTAACGGGCGTATCGATCAAGTAAGGCGGGAGCGTCAATGAATCGGCATCGTAGACGGTCGGATCCCCTCGAGTCCACGGCGTGTGGGCCTGGTTGGAGGCCACCACCATGCACCAGGGTTGATCGCCAGTTTCCCGAATAAAGGTGTCCAAAAGCGTCATGTCCAGGTCGATACCGCTACCGCGGTCGCCATGCTGGCCGCCCTGATACTCGAAAGGGAAATTCTCGATGGGGGCTTCATGACGCTTGCCCATTAGCCCGACGCGGTATCCTAAAGGCTCCAAATAGTGAGGTATGCTCTGGATGTGATCATAAACTCGGCTGTGATTCGGATGGGCCCCATTGCGAACCGGATGGATGCCCGTGTATAGACTCATGCGCGTCGGCGCGCACATGGGGGCGGAGTTGAAACAGTATTCGAAACGCAAACCATCCCTAGCCATTTGGTCGATGGTGGGCGTGTGCACGTCCTCGTTTCCGTAGCAACCGATATCGTGGTAGGTGAGATCGTCAGATAGGAAGAGAAGGACGTTGGGTTTTGCAGAATGAGCGGGCGAGCTGGCTGCAAGTCCAAGTAGGGAATAGAGGAAGAGAGCTCGCAAATGGGATAATTTCATAGGGTTTGGCAAAGAGTATCGGAGAATTGGGGAAGTACCTATGATCTTCAAATAGATTCCTGCGATTGAGTGGGTGATTTCCAGGCGCTTGCTATCGCGATTTAAATTGGTTTAACTTGGGAGATGAGAATACGACGTTTATCTGACTTGACCCCAACGCTCCATAGCTTGCTTCATCTTCAGGGTAGGGAGGACCGTCCTGGTCCTCCGAGATTCGAACATAGAGGACCGGGACGGTCCTCCATGCCATTTGTGATATGCCCGGGCCAGTTAGGGGTGTTTTTAATAACCGTGACGCTGGCGCTGGCCACAAGCTCCCATGCCCAATCGGAAGAGCAAATTCGTGACTATTTCGAGCGCTTTCCTGAGGCGGATGCCAATAGCGATGGAACGCTAACTCGAGAAGAGGCCCGGGCTCACCGCCAGGGAGCTCGCAGCGACCCTTCTCAGGGTGACAATCTCAATTCTCAGTCGCATATTCCAGGAATCGATATACCGGAGTCGGTTTTGCCGGTTAAAGTCCTCTCTTTGAAATCGCAAGATGGGGTCGATTTGAGTTTCGCCTATCGAGTTCCGAAAGGTGACGGACCCTTTCCGGCTATCCTATTTTTCCATGGAGGGGGTGGGCATTCCAATTTGCAGAGCCTGAAACGCAATCTCCTCACACAGCCCATACAAACGCGATTTCTGGATCGCGGATTTATCACGATTGCCTCGACGCGTCGCCAGTACTGGAAAACCGATGACGGCAAGCCCAATGGGTTTTATGACGCGGTGGAGGACGCGGCCAAGGTAGTGGAGAAGGCAAAGTCCCATCTCGATGTGAATCCGGATCAAGTGATTCTCTATGGCGGCAGCGGCGGAGCTATTCTGGCCATCGCAACGGCGTCGAAAATTGACGTGGCTTGCGTTGTAGCGGGGGAGCCGGCGACCATTGTACCTCTTGATCCTAGAGAGGACCGAAAATCCAGTCCGGCCGAGTATCGGGATGTAATGGCTGATCCAGCGAAGATTTTCACTCAAGAGAAACGCCAGGCCTTGCATGCTTGGATGAAAAACATCGATTGCCCGATTCTTTTGCTTCAGGGCAAGCACGAGGGCCTTTACAAAACCAACTTTGAAATTCTCATCCCGGAACTGCGTTCCCTAGGGAAAGATATTTCTAGTATCCACTATGCGGATGTGAGGCATGGCTTCTATTGGGGAACAGTCAGGACGGGAGCGACGTTAGAGACAGTGGAACGCATTATGGAAGATGTGACGGCTTTCATTGGCAAGCAGATCGGCGTGTCAAAATAGAGGTGCTAATGACCGTCTTCGCTCATTCGTATTGGCGGATGGTATAATCTCTCCAAAATTTTTAGGGTCGTCGCCTGCGGCGACCACGTAAGTAGGGCAGAGGGAATTTCTGCGGTTGCCGCCATTCGGCTGAACTCATGGCCCTGTACCCGTCGAACGGGCGTGCGACGCCCCTACAATGAAAACCCAATATCATCTAGTTCTAGTAATTGGGACATTCCCATAGATCCTAGGACTCGCCACGGGAATCTTTACTGTTTGCAGAACCTAAAACAACCTGCCCCAGTGCGCAGTGGATAGATCCAGTCCCGCATCCCGCAACGCGGGTGGAGGGATCTAGCGCAGCGATGTTAATTGAGATAACTCTTAGTCGAGTTCGGAGTCGTTACTTAAATCTTTGCCGTCTGATTTATTCAGCCTGCCGGATCGGCGCCTCGCGCTGGATGCGGGACTGAAAGTCGCCTAGGAATTGCCAATGGGTGGGCTGATTCAAATCGACTTCAGCCATGACTACCGTTCCCCATTCGTCGGCTTCAGCCAATCGATTGCCTTCCCGGTCCCAGATTGCGGTCTTCATCCAATTGGCGCTGTGGTCGGTGTAGGTCGAGCTTACCAGGTATACGCCATTCTCAGCGCAACGAGCGGCGGCGAGTAGGGGGTTGCCGCCCCAAATGGGCATTGCGATCACTTCGGCCCCATTCATGGCCAACTCTCTTGCCACTTCCGGAAAGAAGACATCGTAGCAAATCATCATACCTAATTTTCCAAATCGTGTATCAAAAACTGGATACTCATATCCGGGAGAAATTCCTTGCTGAATCTCTTCTCTGGGCAAGGCGACTTTTCGATACTTGCCGGCCACTTTCCCGTCGGGCCCCATCATGACAGATACATTGTAGACTTCGTTTTCATCCCGCTCGGGTAGACCAACGACGATGTAGCAATCATTTTCCTGAGCGACTTTCCCATAGAATCGCGTGGTGGGACCCGGTATGGGCTCGGCAACTTCGGAAAAGATATTGGTTACTCCCTTGCAGGAAACCATCTCGCCGAGAACGACGAGATCGGCGCCTTTTCGGGCAGCCTTTTGGATTAAGGGGACGACTTTGGACCGGTTCGATTCGATGGTATTCTTCCCGTCTCCACTCAGATTGTGGTGTACCGCGGCTAATTTTACGATTCGCGGCAGGAGCGGTTGGGATTCCGTGAAAGCGACATCCTTCCAGGTCACTTTGCCGGTTTCCGTCCAACGGAGATGCAATTGAACGCGAGCTCGGGTAGCATCTGCTGGAGCAATGTAGGTGTCCTGTACGAGCACCGATCCATCGGCCAGCCGCTTTTGGTCGCGAGGGTAGTCCGGACGAGCCATATCACGATCGCCTCCCAGGTAAGCTGGATTTACCGGATGGGGGCTTTCCACTAATTCTCCATTGGGTCCGCTCCATTCTATGCGAACGAGACAAGAGCGGCGTTCGCTCTCGATATTCTCGGCAAGCCTATAAGCGGAAAACCGATAGCTCTTCCCGCCTTTGACGGGAAAGGTTTTCAACCAGTGCCCATTAACCCCAGGCCTCTGGGAAGCGAGGACGAGATGGCCGTCCGGCGTTTGCGAAAAGACCGGAGCAATCTCTTCTCTGGGATAGCGTTTAGACCAGTCGCTAGCTGCGAGTGAACCTCCAGATAGTAGGCAGGCAAAGAGGCAGATGAGTAGGCGAGCAAGGGTAGGGCTTTTTATATGGGCGTTAAGATCGATTCTCATGACATAGGATCTCACAAGCATTTCGGTATGGGGCATTAGTCTGAAGCTAGCGGTTTAGCAAGGCTAATGGCCCCTCTTATGTCCCAAGCCGATAGCCAGTTGCCAGATCTTGCGGATAAGTTCGGTCGATGGCAGCTTTAACCTGAGGCGTAATGTATTCTCCATGACAGTTGATATAGGCTCCTGCGACAGTTTGCCCTTTCAGGTATCGAAACGAACGCTCTGTCAATTCGTATACTTCCAGAGCGTCGGCCTCGATGAGTCCCCTAGCGTCGGACTTAGCAGTATTGGCATTGCGCGGTTTGGCGCTAACGCGGCTAACCTGCCATCCGCTGTCTTCGGTTAGGCGAGCGGCGATTTGCGGAGCCTTTTCCGAGCATACGGAGATGGCGGAAACTAGGCCGCCGTTTTCGATGGCCCCGAGCAGCTCCGGTTTCAGCGTCGAGACAAAGGACTTCTTTAGAGAGCGAGCTTCTTCAATTAATTGTTGATTCTCGCCATTGGCGAATAGCGCGGCGGAGGCAAACGCCACAAGCAATAGGAAGGCGTCTTTCAATTTTCTCATCGTGAGTGGAGTATGATGTACCGTTCGATAAACGTCGATTGTAAAGCAGGCTCGAGATTGATGAAGCCTGTTGTCTGAAGTCAGTCAATGACGGGTCGTGTTGAGCCGTTTTCCTCTACGTTTACGACCTTCTCGAATCCAGTGAATTCCTCCTTCAATCGGGCGAGCAGATCAGCGTCGAGCTCGGGTAGCTGGGCTGTTGCCAAGTTGCGTTCCACTTGACTAGGAGTTCGGGCTCCCAGGATCAGCGTTGTCACCTCCGGCGGGGCCAGAGCGAACCGAATGGCCAACTGGGTGACCGTTTCGAAGGGGGGATGGAGAAACCGGGAGGCCAGGCGATCGGAAGCCGCTTTGAGATGTTGCAATTGCTGAGGCGACCAGCGTCTTCGGTGATCGCCTTCGGGAAACCTGGCTCCGCCATCGTATTTCCCAGTTAGAAAACCGCTCTCTAGTACGGTGCGGGCGATAATGCCGACGCCGGCTTGGTGGGCCTGCTCGAAAATATGGTCATTGCTTTGGCGAAAAATGCTATAGACCAGTTGCAGGGCATCGACGAGTCCGGTATCGATATATTGACGACAAAGATCTGCGGTTGCCTGGGTGACATTCGGCCCTTTGATCGATGCTCCGATCGCCCTGATTTTCCCCTCGGTTTTGAATCGCGACATCTCCGCTAGGGATGCCTCCATGACGTCGGGATCATCGGAGGGATGATGGATTTGATAGATGTCTATGTAATCGGTCTTAAGCTTTCTCAATGACTCCTCCAGATCGGCCCGCATGAGAGAGATGTTCTCCAGCGAGTTGCCCTGGGCAGTCTTGGTGGCGATGACGACGTCAGCCCGAGTTCCCATGCAATCAAGAGCATTGCCGATGCGCTCCTCGGAGTCGAAATACATGCGAGCGGTATCGATGAAATTCCCGCCCGCATTCAAATAGGTTTCGATGACCGATGCGGCTTCCCGCTCCTCTACCGCTCCATAGCGGACGCCTCCAATGGCCCAGGCCCCGAGGGCCAACTCGGTAACTTCGATGCCTGCTTTAGTGAAAAGCCGTGCTTTGATAATCGTCTCCTCGTGTCAATGATATCATCTACTTCATCATTTCTTCAAGAAGCGGAGCCATGCCCTCCACCCAGATCTCGTAACCAGCGGCACTCAAGTGAAGCTGGTCCGGCATGATGGCGTGGGCGATAGTGCCATCTGCCGATGTGAACTTCGGGCCGAGATCCAAAAACCGAATACTCTTGCCGTTATCTAGCTTAGCCATGTCGGCGTTGATAGCCCGAATCTTTTCCATGCGCATTTCCCATGGATCGGAGATGTCGCCTCGCATGGAACGCGGGCCGCGTGGAAAGACTGCTAGCAAAAGAATTTTGGTGTTGGGCAACTTGTCCTGAATCATGCTGACGATTTTGCGATTGGCTTTGGCGATATCCTTGGCCGAATCATCCATGGTGTTGTTGGTGCCAATCATGAGAACCGCGACTTTCGGGGTAATCTTATCGAGTTCGCCCTCTTCGATACGCCAAATCACGTGCTGAGTCCGGTCGCCACCGATGCCGAAATTGGCGGGATCGTATTTGCCCCAGGCCTTTTCCCAAATATCGGGGAACTTCCCCCAGCCTTGGGTAATGCTGTCTCCGATGAATACGACACCGACAGGGCCTTCGTTGGCTCGTTTTAAAAAGGCGGCGTGCTTTTCAAAGAATGCAGGATTGCCGTGTTTGCTGGCTCCGATGCTCGGATCGGCGGCAAGGGCGGCGAGATTCAAGAATAGAGGAGTAAGCAGCGAGGCTATGAGGGTTGTCAGGAGATTGCGTTTCATGATTTCAGGTTGTCGCAAATCGAGGGTGTGGAAAAGTCTAGAATCAGATTTGCCCGCTTTTCTTCGAGCCATAGGCGCGTACAGCATCCGCTTGCGTTTCTCCGATTCAGTGCTTGTTCTGGCTAGTGGCGATATCTATCAAAGAGTTCACCGCTACCGTGAAGAGCGTTGTTCATCCCAATCTACTGATACTCGCCGTTATGAAAAGGGTGTCTCTCCTCGTTTTCCTCTTTGCTATCGCGCTGGCTTGCGCGGCTTCGGAACGGCCCAACGTGATTCTCATCCTCACGGATGACCAGGGGTTTGGCGATGTGGGCTTTCATGGAAATGCCGAACTCATGACGCCGCATCTGGATCGATTGGCGAGCGAGAGCGCGGAGTTTACCCACTTTTACGTGCAGCCGCTTTGCTCGCCTACGCGAGCCGCTTTGCTCACCGGACGCTACCCGGAGCGGACGGGAACGGTGGAGGTCAATTTCGGCCGCAACATTGTCCGCGAATCGGAAATCACCATAGCTGAAATTCTCAAGGCCGCTGGATACCGCACGGGCATTTTCGGCAAGTGGCATTTGGGAAACAACTTTCCCATACGGCCTTCGGACATGGGATTCGAGGAATGCCTCCACCATATGGGGGGTGGGATCGGCCAAGCAGGCAATCCGCCCGGCAACCGCTTCTTTGATCCCATTCTTCGTCACAACAACGTCTCGAAAAAGTTCACAGGCTATTGCAACGACATCTTTTTTGAAAAGGCGATGGACTTTGCCGAGGCCCATAGGGAACAGCCATTCTTCATCTACCTAGCCACCAATCTTCCTCACCTGCCGCTGCAAATCGAGGAAAAGTACGTGGCCCCCTATCGCAAATACGGCGTCAACGAAATCAATGCCAAAACCTATGGCATGATCGCCAATATAGATGAGAACGTTGGCTATCTCATGGATCGTTTGGAGTCGCTCGGCCTGGAAGAGAACACGATCGTTATCTTTCTTTCAGACAATGGTCCGAGGACTTCGAGACAGAAGAACGACCTCTACCCGGATCGCTACAATGCTGGCCTTCGAGGGACCAAATCGAGCATCTATGAAGGAGGCATTCGCGTGCCCTTTCTCATTCGCTGGCCCGAGCGGATCGAGGCGGGCATAAAACTCCCGCATATCGCCGCCCACATCGACTTGCTGCCCACCCTTCTTGATGCCTGCGGGGCGGAGAACGTCGACCCCGACCGTGTCATCGATGGACGGAGCCTCCTTCCTCTGCTCGTTGGCGAAGGCCGGTCGGATTGGCAGGATCGCATGCTCTTTTTCCAGCATAACGCCAATCATGAGCCCCTCATGTACAGCCACTTTGCCGCGAGAACGCAGCGCTACAAGCTGGTGCAGCCGTTTCCCAATCCCCGCGACACCTCACTTGATATCGGTGAATTCGATATTTCCGACCAATTGGGAAAACTGGAGCTTTACGATATCGAAGCCGACCCCAGCGAGATCGAAAACCTGGCTCGGTCTCGTCCTGACGTCGTTTCGTCGATGCTCGCGTCATACGAAAATTGGTACCGTGACGTCACAGCGGAACTGGACTACTGGGATCCCCAGCGCATCTATATTGGAGCCCCAGATGAGAACCCTGCCCAACTGAGCCAGATCGACTCGCAGAATATGACGCGCCTGCCTTTTTGGAGCGCTCGCGTGGTTCACTCGGGCTCGTACCGTTTCACTCTGGAGTTCGCTCCCGCCGATCATGACCGTACGGCCTATGTGCGTTTCGGGACAGCCCAGGCATCTCAGACAGTTCCGGCTGGGGAATCGACATGCGTATTCGAATCTTTGGCTCTATCGAAAGGCGATGGACGCCTGGAAGCCTGGCTGAAATCAGGATTGAAGTCGGAGATGGTCGAATTTCTGACGGCTGAGTTGCGTTGATGCCAGGCCCGCTTCCGCGGTTACCCTAGAATCGGGCCGATTCAAAATCGGCTCTGGCGACTCAGATTGTCCAAGCCCTCTCGACTCCCACCATTTTATAAAATCATTTTTGTACGTGGTATTACTCACTCTTTTTGGCGAATGGTATAAGGGTGGAACGCGATCCCGCGACTGCGCATATGCGATCACTTTAGCGGGTTTTCGTACCAGATTATCCCTAGACCTGAACCCTCCTGGGCGTTGTTGGCCTCTTCGCAGGTTAGGATGTCGAGATCGCCGTCCCTGTCCATGTCGCGGACGATGGCGAAGTCGGTTTTAATGCCCGCAAGACCGCTGACGTTATGATGTATCCAGTCTTTTTTGACAGAATCCCATTCCGACCACATCACGCATAGCTTGCCGCGAGCGCCTCCATAGGTGGTCACGAGATCGGGCTCGCCGTCTTCGTTGATATCGGCGATGGCCATGGACTTGCAGTGCGGCCCGCCTCGCGGGGGATTCTGGAAACGTTCGCGGCTCCAGTTAAGCCCGGTCTTATCAAGCTGGATGAACCGCATAAAATAGGGCCCATCCAAACTGGGGGCGTAGATCTCAGGCAGACCATTGTCGTCGGTGTCGGCGACGCCAAGGAAAAGAACTTTCCGGCCCTGCATGCCGATGTCGTTGTTTTTCCATCGCTGGTAGAGTTTCTTTGAATCCCGGCCCGGGTTCTTAAGCCACCGAACGCCCCGATCGCCGTGCTGATCGGATACAAGGACGTCGGCCAGCCCGTCGTGGTCCATGTCGCGAATCTCGATGGACATGATCCATGCCGTTTTCGAGATCTCATGGTACTGCCAGCCGTCCATGTCTCGGGGGTTCTCTGGGGCTTGGAGCCACCCGAGCGTTCCGTTGGGGTCCTTGGAACCTACCACCAAGTCGATGCCGTGACGGCCGTCGATGTCCATGGGTTCAGCGAACATCCAGCGGGTTTTGCCTACCGTTGCGGGAACGTCTCGCGTTTTCCAATACGCGACGTCCTTGTACTTCGATCGGCTCGATGGCGCCCAATGGAAGGTGACGCGTTGATAGTCGCCCTCGGAGCAGGTGACGATATCATGATACCCGTCACCGTCCAGGTCGATAGGCAGGGCGTCTTCCACGTCGGGGGCTGGAAGGCTTAGGAATGGCCAGCGTTCGTTGGTGTTTCCAGGATCGAAGTAGAGCCGAGCGATGTTGCCCTGTTCCCAGCCCGCAACAATGTCCTCGTCGCCGTCGCCATCGAGATCGACCAGTTTAGTCCCATCCGCGCCAGCGGAGGTGTTGTCGATGACGTGCATAACCCATGGACTTTCGCCTTGGGCGGGAAAATTCGCTAGAAGCGCGAAAAGGGCGCCGATAGCCAGTCCGTCTGAAATGCGGCGGATCATTGTTCGGTGTCCTTCAGATGCTTCGTGAAGGCCTCCAGGGTTTCCTCTGCGGATTGGTGGTTCAATTGATTTTCCTGGTAGCCGTCGACGAGATCCTGGAGGAATGGCGGATAGCGCCCCGTTTGCTTCCTGCCGACCAGTGGCATTCCCTCCGTTAGCGGTTCCACAGCGATAGTTAGGGCGGAAAGGATTCTAAGATTGAACGACGGCATGGCTGTTTTGGATGGGGCAGTAGGGTGGGGAAAATTGAACGCTGTCAGAGAAGTCATAAACCTATAGAAGAGCGTACTCGGGATGACGAGCTCGAATGTCCCAGAAAGGGGCGCTTGGGTGGTTTTTCGAGTCGCATGGAGGGTTTCCTGCCTTTTTAACTGATGAGTAATCATGATAAAGCCTCTATTTTCTGCCCTCGTTTTCGTTTTTTCCTTTTCGCTTTGCGCTGATGAACCCGGCTTTAGACCTTTGTTTAATGGCAAGAATCTCGATGGTTGGGACAGCAAGCCAGGGGCTTGGGAAGTCCGCGATGGGGAGATTTGGTGTACGGGAGAATCGGTCGAGCGGAACTGGTTAATATGGCGTGGAGGCGAACCGTCGGATTTCGTTCTCAGGCTGGAGTTTCGATGGGATAAAGGAAACTCGGGTGTTCAGGTTCGAAGCGATGACCTTGGTGAGTGGCAGATGTTTGGATACCAAGTGGAGATCGCGAGAAGAGAAGTGATGGGGCTCTGGCACCATTCGCTCATCGCTAAAGACCATCCCAAGCGTGAAGCGCGATTTCTGATGACGACCGCTGGGGAGCGAGCCGTCATCGCTAAAGATGGAACGCGTGTGAATACCAAGCTGGAAGATGCCGCCAAGGTACAAGCCCACTATGATGAGCATGCCTGGAACACCATGGAAATTATCGCTAGCGGAGATCAGATCATTCAGATGATCAACGGCGTGCACTTCGCGACACTCATCGACAATGACGAGAAGATGAGCCGTCGAAAGGGCTTCATCGCTTTTCAGGATCATGGCAAAGGCTGCACGGTCGCTTTTCGCAATATTCGGATTAAGATGGTGGATGGTCAGTAGCGGATGGTAGCAGCCGATCTCCGAGCGGCCACTTAATCGTATGTCTATAAAATGGCCGCTCGGAGATCGGCCGCTACCTTTTAGAAATGGCTGGGGGAGGTGATCATTGTTGAAAAGAATATGTTTTCTATCCTTCTTAGACTCTCTCTTAGATTTCTCCACTCGCTATTCACTATTCTTTCGATGCTTCGATTACTAGCCACTCTCTCGCTTATGACAGCTTCCGCTATCAACTCGATCGCTGAAACGCCTAACATCCTTTGGATCACGGCCGAGGACATGAGCCCAACTCTCGGCTGCTACGGCGACGACTTTGCGATCACTCCCAATATCGATAAGCTGGCGGCCGATGGCGTGGTTTATACCAATGCCTTTGCCACCTCCCCTGTATGTTCGCCTTCGCGTTCCTGCATCATAAATGGATTGCCCGCGACTTCCCAAGGAACGCAGCAAATGCGGTCGGCGTTTCCAATCCCTGAATACATGAAAGGGTTTCCCAGTATTTTGAGAAAGGACGGTTTCTATACCTCGAACAACGTCAAGACCGACTACAACAACGGAAACTGGAAGGAGATCATCGCGGCCTCGTGGAATGAAAGCAGTGATACCGCTCATTGGAGAAACAAAGATGCGAATCAGTCTTTCTTTTCGGTGTTCAACCTAATGACTTCCCATCAGAGCCGTTCAATGGTGTGGCCTTATGAACAGTTTGTTTCCGAAGTGCAAAGCAGGCTAGATGCGGATGAAATTCATGATCCAGATGAAGCTCCTTTACCTCCTTACTATCCGGATACGCCGATCGTCCGTAGAACCGTGGCTCGCTTCTACGATTGCGTTACGGCGATGGATAAAGAAGTTGGGGACATCCTCCAGCAACTGGAAGATGATGGGCTAGCTGAAGACACCATCGTGTTTCTCTATTCGGACCATGGGTCCGGTATGCCACGACATAAGCGGGCCTTGCTTGATTCCGGAATGAATGTGGCCTTGATTGTTCGCTTTCCGGAGAAATTTCGCCATTTCGCCCCGTCGGGTCCGGGCACGCGTACGGACCGTTTGGTGAGCTTCGATGATTTTGGACCGACCGCGCTGAGTTTAGCGGGGGCTGAGATTCCCGAATACATGGAAGGAAAACCGTTCCTCGGTCCTGAAGCGGTACCCGCCCGCCGTTACACTTATGGCCATCGCGATCGAGTTGATGAGGTTCATGACTTGGCTCGATCCGTTCGCGACAAGCGCTATCTCTACATACGCAATTACATGCCGCATCTCGGCTACAATCAGCCGACGGCATGGCCAGATCTTGGGGAGATCCGCCACGAATTCTACAAATTGGCCCAAGACGGTCGCATGACGCCTCCGCAAGAGCATTTTGCAGGTCCCAGGAGACCGCTCGAGGAACTCTACGATTGCCAATTGGATCCTCAGAATCTGGAAAACCTCGCCAGCTCTTCAGAGCATAGCGGCATCCTCGAACGGATGAGGGGCCAGCTAGCGAAGAATCTGGTGGACAGCCGCGATCTCGGTTTCTTGCCGGAATCGCTGGCTTGGCAGCTGAGTGAAGGCACCACGTCTTATGAGCTCGCTCGATCTTCGGGTGATTATGATCAATCGATTATCATCGAGGCCGCCTCACAGGTGGGGAGCTCTACGGAAGCGGAACTCTTGGCGAATCTGGCCCACAGCGACCCCGGTGTTCGCTATTGGGGCGCGGTCGGATTGAGCGCGGCGCCATCGCTTTCCGAAAAGGCCATCGACGCATTGACGGATTCCCTCGATGACGCATTTCCCAATGCTCGCATCGAGGCAGCCAATGCGCTCGCCCGTCATGGAGAATTGGAGCAGTCGATTCCAGCCTTAGCGGAAGCCCTGAGCGATGAGGATTTGATCGCCGTTCAACACGCGGTTCGGGCTATTGAGCTGCTTGGCGAAAAGGCGATCGACGCTTTGCCGGCGGTTCAAGCGTGCGATGCCCGTATGAAAGGTATCCGTCCTCCGGGGACATCGCCCGTTGTCGTCGATCCAGAGAAAGACCAAGCCATGTTTGTAGGCTTTTCCACCGAAGCGTTTCTTGCCCGCTTTGGGACGAAGTAGAGAAGATTAAACTGCTAGAGGAATTAATTGATTAAGATCCGTCTTCGCCCAAAGGGCTGCGCCGAGACAGGTCGGCTCGATTTGTTGGGACTGAATCTCTGCTAAAGTAGGGCAATGAACACTCCACTTCGTTCCGTGGCAGGATCTCGGAAGCGGATCTCGTTCAGTTCAATTGTAGGAGCGGGTTGATCCCGCGATATACCCAAATGCTCCTATAGAAATCGCGGCGTAAAGCCGCTCCTACTATGAATCGATCCTGTTCACGCGTAAGCGTGATCCCGCTCGCCGATAGGCGATCCTGTTTCAGAATCTTGATTTCCCTAGACCAAGCCGAAGATAGGCTTGTTGGTCATCCAGGCGCCGTCGGTAAAATCGGGGAAGGCGATGGGAGAGCTGCCGGTAGAGATAGACGCTTCCGATAGGGGAGCGATGGCCATCCAGGCAGCTGCGTCGTAAGCATCGATAGGCGTTGTCGTTTTATTGCGGATACAAGCCACGAACTCTTTCAGTTCAAGGTAATCGGTTCCGCCATGCCCGGATGTTTCCGCTTCGTGCAGGTAGTCTTTCCAAAGGGGATGCTCGTACTTCTCCTGGTAGGAGTCGAAGGACTCCCATTGGTGATGCGGGCTCTTGCCGTCTAGATAGATGACGGATTTGTTTCGAGAGGACGAGTCCCCGTCCTGCATCCACATGCCAGCAGTACCTTGCACTTGATACATGAAACTCATGGGTCGGGGGAGACGGGTGTCGAAGGTGAGGACGACCGTTTCCCCATTGTAGCATTTGAGCGTGGTGGTGACAATATCTCCTTGGGTCCAGCTGATGTCTCGGCGCTTGTGGCCCGGTTCGAGGTTTTCCTTAGACCATTGGCTTAAGCCGCGCGATTTAGAAGCGGTGGAGGTGAGGTGTTGAAAGCGATTGCCCCGCTGAATATTCAAGCACTGAGCAATGGGTCCCATTCCGTGGGTGGGATAGAGATCGCCGTTGCGGAACTGATTATGGGTGGATCGGTAATCGCCTTCGCCTTTCGGGTTTGGACCGGTTCCTTTCCCTAATACGATGCGTTCCCTGAGATCATGTCCGTATCCGCAAGTACAGTGGATGACCTCGCCAAATAGTCCCTGTCTGACCATGTTGAGAACGGCCATGTTGTAGCGAAAATAGCAGTAGTTTTCCAGTAGCATGCAAGGCACGCGGGTCTCTTCATAGGTATTGACCAACTCCCAGCATTCGTCGACGGACGAGGCGGGACCGACTTCGGTGGCCGCGTACTTGCCGGCTTTCATAGCGGCAATGGTCATGGGAATGTGGAGTTCCCAAGGAGTGGCGATTACCACGCCATCGAGATCGTCTCTTTGCAGCAGATCCAAGTAGGAAAACTCGTGATCGCCGTACCCTGACGGTCGGGCGTTTTGAGTCTTCTCAACGAGGTCCTGGGCAGCTTTGAGATTGGGAAGATGAGTGTCGCAGACGGCAGTGACGGCTACGTGAGGCAGGCGCATGGCTGTTTTGAGCAGGCCCGTCCCGCGACCACCAATGCCGATGAATCCGAGTTTTACAGGGCGGTCGTCACTAGCATGGAGGATGGCAGGGGCGGCTGAGAGGGCGATCCCTGCAGCCAATCCGTTTTTGATGAATGCGCGTCGTTCTATTGGGTTACTCATGGGGCATGGAATTGCAGTGAATGGGATTGGAAGTATTCTGAGCGACTAGGTCATCCCATTGGTCGCTCCGAATCAAAGAAAAAAGTAGAAGGGACTTGGATATAAGGGTAGAGGTATGGCTGGTCCCGTAATTGCCCAAGGGATTCAAAATATTTCAATAAGCAGAGGGCTCTGTGTCATTGGTTGGTGGTTTGCAGGAGCGGGTTTATCCCGCGATTTTGATAGCGTGGTTGTCGGATTATCGCGGGATAAACCCGCTCCTACGCTCGACTAGAGCTTAAAGTTGGCGCGAATGCGCGATTGCAGGACCAACTGCATGGGTGGTAATGCGGCTGCTAGTCTTTCAGCCGGATCCTGTCCTGGGGAACGTAACCGAGAATCTTAGCAGCGTTTTCGATATCCACCCATCGGTACTCGCTATTGGAAAGGCCATAGAAAATTTCGAATCTGACAGTATCGGGCGCTTGTATACAAAGCTCGATGAGTCGGGAAACGTCGCCGCGCGAGCAGGCGTTGGGAATGATCGCCTGAGGGAATTTGTCCACAGACTGAACGCCACCCAAACGCAAGCAGATGCAAGACATGCCAGATTCGCTGCTGTGCATACGGGCGAGGGATTCTCCAAACACTTTGCTTGATCCATAGGGAACGACCGGCCAAGTGGGGTCGGCTGTGGTGATGCGCTCAAAGGCATTTGGAACCTGATCATACTTTCCTTCCCGGATACTTCTATAGGGTTCCACGTTGAAAAAGTATCCGAAGCTAACGTGTATCGAACTGGCGAATATCACGCGTCGGACTTGAGCCCGTTTGGCTGCTTCGAAAACATTGTAGGTACCTTCGACGTTATTTTTGCGAAGGCTTTCCCAAGATGCGTCAGCGTTCGGGTCGCCTGCCAAATGGATAATGGTATCCATTCCTTGGAACGCTTGTTCGAGCTGATCAATATTGGATAGATCGGATTGGAAGAAGCGATCATCAGGAACGCTAGCCAGTTCGTCGGGGTGGACTCTTGGGGAGGGTTCTTCATGGCGGTCCATTCCGTAGACGTCGAATAGGTCCGGCTTTCCAGTCAAATGGCGATAGGCGCAGCTTCCCACCAATCCGTAAACACCGGTGATCAAAATTGCTTTCGTTGCCATCACGCATTAATGTCGCCATAAAAAGACTGCTGGCAAGCGTTAGAGAGCGTGTTGAATAGATCCGAAATTTGTAGATTCGATTTCATCTACTCATTGAGCACGCTCCTAGGCTCGCACACGCCATCTTGATCAAGGAAAAGGCGATCAGGTTTCGCGCGATCATTTCGCCGCCTTCTGGCTGGACGCTTTTCGATTTTCGCTCTCTAGTCGCGCCTTCTCTATCTGCCGGAGCGTTCCCGGGTGGACCCCTTAGGCTGCAGTCAACTTTCCTACTTCATCGACTTTCCACTATTTCCTGCATGAGCAACGCGAATGATACCGATTCGTGGTTTTCAGTCGTCCGCGATTCCCTGTCGGGCAAGCAGCGTGACTACACGTCTGGGAACGTTCGCAAAGCCGTGGTTTTATTGGCCATTCCCATGATGTTGGAGATGGCGATGGAAGCGCTCTTCGCCATCACCGACATCTATTGGGTTTCATCTATTGGCAAGGAAGCGACTGCGGCAGTGGGTCTCACCGAATCCGTATCCACGCTGATTTACGCGGTGGCGATAGGGCTTTCCATGGGATTGACGGCAACGGTTGCTCGCCGGATAGGGGAAAAGAACGCGCAGGGAGCTTCGAAGGCCGCTGCTCAAGGCCTCTACATTGGGGCGGCCGTGGCGGTGGTGACGGGTCTCCCTGCCTTCGTCTTTGGTCAAGAAATCCTACTATTAATGGGAGCCGAGCCGGCCGTTGCGGAAATGGGGGCGGGATACACGTCCATTCTGCTGGGAACGAACATTGTCATCATCTATCTGTTCCTCAACAACGCCATCTTCCGCGGGGCAGGCGATGCCGCTTTGGCCATGCGAGCGCTGTGGCTGGGGAATGGCATCAACATCGCCCTCGATCCCTGCCTGATATATGGCTGGGGACCTTTCCCTGAGATGGGACTGACTGGGGCGGCGCTAGCCACGGTCATTGGTCGAGGGACGGCAGTGCTCTACCAGTTCTGGGCTTTCTACCGGCAAAAGAGCCTTATTCAGCTGGATAGGGAAGTTTGGGCATTGGACATCCAGGTGATCGTCAGAATGATCCGAATTTCTCTGGGCGGCATTCTGCAAATGCTTATCGCAACTACTAGCTGGATCGCCCTCATGCGAATTATGGCTCCCTATGGCAGCGCTGCTTTAGCGGGCTATACCATAGCTCTCCGAGTGATTCTTTTCACCATTCTACCAAGCTGGGGCTTGTCGAATGCTGTAGCCACTTTAGTAGGACAAAATCTAGGCGCGGGATCCTCTGATCGGGCAGTGGCCTCTGTGCGAGAGGCAGGAATATTCAATATGGTATTCCTCACTTTGGTCATGGTCGGTTTTCTTTTGTTTGCCCAACCCATTGTGGAGATCTTCATCGATGATCCCGATGTCGTTGAAATGGGAGTACTGACGCTTCGGCTCATCAGTTTTGCCTATCCGTTTTACGCCTGGGGAATGATTCTCGTGCAGGCGTTCAATGGAGCGGGCGATACGATGACGCCTACCTGGATCAATGTATTCTGCTTTTGGCTGTTTCAGATTCCTCTCGCCTGGATGCTCTCGAAATATCTCATGAGTCCGAACGGAATCGTCTGGGCGATTTTGGCTGCCGACATAGCCATGACGGTCGTCGGAGGAATCCTTTTTCTCCGAGGCAAATGGAAAGAAAAAGAGGTTTAGCGATTTGGTACCAATTTTGAAAAAGAATGAACGGACGGCATCTCTCCATTGCTAGGTTGCCTAGGTAATCCTTATGAATAGGGGTATGAAAATGCCTCTTCTTCTCGTTTCCCTTTTTTGCTTCCCCTGGATTTCTGCTCTGGCTCAGGGGATCATTCGAGCTTCCGATTTCGATTCTCTGCAGGCGGCATTGGATGCCGTTCCTGAATCGGTTGGGGTTGTGCAAATTCCGCCGGGAGAATTCGAATTGCGGGAGCCTTTGATTTTCAGGACGGAGAATACGCGTCTCGAGGGATCGGGAGCGGCCAGCCACCTGATCAATTTGAATGAAGATGGCCAGGCGGCCTTGATCGTCCGTCCCGACGGGTACGTGACCGATCCCAAGACCCGCATGTGGCGAGTGCAGCTAGGGAATTTCCGGATCAGCGGAAATCCCAAAAGTGGGCATGGCGTTCACGCTCAGGGAATCCAGGAAATCTTTATTCACGGGCTTTCCGTTGACCGCAACGGTAAAGATGGCGTGTATCTTGAAAACTGTTACGAGGACCCGCGGGTATCGGATTCGATCTTAACCTACAATGGGCATTCAGGACTACGTCTGACGGATTGCCACGATATCGTGGTCAACGGTAACCACTTTGAAGAAAACCGGGATGCGGTTCGCTGCGTCGACAGCTTTAACCTCTGTATGAATGGAAACAATTTGGATGATCACTTGCGGCACGGGGTTGTGATCGAAAACACTTATGGCTCGGTGCTCTCCGGAAACATGATCGAAGAATGCAATGGGACCGCGATCATTCTCGATCGGGACTGCTATGGCATTGCCATTAGCGCCAACGTGATTGCCCACGAGCTCGAGGGCGGTGTGGATTTACGGGATGCTCACGTCTGAGCGATTTCCGCGAATACATTTGTCATAGTTCACGAGTTTGGAATCCGAGTGGGGCCAAACGGTGGGCGAATCACTATCTCGGGAAACAATTTCAGCAATAGCTACATGGGAGGCGGAAAATTGAAACGGGTGGTCGAACATGAGAATCCGATGCGACGGGATACGGGGATCGGTATTTAGATATCGGATACATCCGATATCAATATTACCGGAAATTCGTTCTCGGGCCTTTCTGAGAATGCGGTGGAAGCGGTGGGGGAATGTGGACGGCTCATAATTTCCTCGAATCTAGTCACGGATATTCACCGGCGAAGCGTGGCCAAAAAACCGGCCTTCAATTTGGGAAAGGCCTACGCGTCGAGCATTGTTAAGGACAATATCGTGCAGTGATTGGAATCAGCTTATGTCTTAGGATGCGGTCACGCCGTATGACACTTGCTGGAGAGTGTCTAGTAGGTAGATGATATTGAAATTTTCGAAGTAGGGGTCGCCACTTGCGGCGACCGCGGGAGAGGCGGATTTCTACTTACGCGGTCGCCGCAAGCAACGACCCTACACGATTCGCAGTTTTGAACGCCCTCATAGGCGCGACAGCTTTACGCATGTGGAAAATGGCCAAAACCGATAAATTTAGAATAAATCCGGATCCGGAACGTCATAATTTCCGTATGATCTACAGGTGGGTTGGAAAAAACCGATTCTTCGGTGGGTTTGAGTCAGAATAGTTGTGAGGTGTTAGAAATTATGAAAACGATTTCCTGTCTACGGTTTGTTCTCTTCAACAAGATAGCGATCGGCTCCATGCTACTGGGGGCGAGTCTCTTGATATCCGGATGCGCATCAACTGGGCATCACGAGGATCGCGGGACATTGGCTGGGGCGGCTACGGGAGCTGTGTTGGGGACGATTATTGGCAATCAGTCGGGCGAGCCCGGGGAAGGCGCGGCGGTTGGAGCCATCGCTGGAGCATTGATTGGCCGCGAGTTGGGCCGCAAGCGCGATCAGACGGATTATGGTTCCAGGCCCCCTTATGATGGCCCATCAAGCGCTCCTGTCTATGATGCTACTCGAGTTGACTACGGGGCTTTGATGACGGAAGACGAGAAGCGTCGTATACGCCAAAGAGCGGGTAGGGATGATATTGCCGATTTCAGTGACTATCTGACGCCTGACGAGAAACGCCGCTTGCTAGATCGAGCCGATCAAGGAGTGGGCTTGTAATACCACTCACGAAAAGGAATGAGCCTATGGCGCGGGTCCAGAATCAAGCAGCAGAAGACGGGGGCTCTTCCGTTTGGCTAAAGGTGAGAGAGGGTAGAGCCGTTAGGTTTCGCCCCATCTGCGACGAGTTTTCCGCGCTACGATGACGGTATCTCTAATCGTCTTCGTCCTCTGATCCGTCCTCGCGAGTTTGTTTAGCGCGTAGCTTTTCTTCTCGGGCCGCTTCGCGGGCGGCTCGTTTTTCCCGCTTTTTTTGTTCTCGCTCGAGACGTTTGTAGTCTTTGCTCGGTGTGGAAGCCATCTTGATTCAGGAGTTTGCGTTTTAGGATTGTCAGTTTTTGAACTGAAGAGCCCAAAAGGGGGAGAGCTCTGTGTCAACGGGGCAATTCAGTTTTCTCGCTAGAAAGTTCTGACGGTAGCCATCAAACAAAGAGGGTCCTGACTAATAGCTACTAGCGTCCAAATCCACTGCGACGAGCTTGTTGTCGTTGCGGACATAGAGGGTTCGATTGGCGAAGGCTGGATGGCTCCAGACGACTGAGCGGGTACCTCCCGCGTTGGTGGTATTGGATGGCTCGATGACTTGCGTCCTTCCTTTTTCGCTGTATTCTTTTGGGGTCAGTTCCGCGATAATCAGCTCACCATTCTCGTTGAGAATATAGTAGGTATCCGTATTTTTGTAGCGGACGGGAAATGCGGTGCCATGGCGACCTCGCTGGTTAGGGTCTGCCAGCACGGGCTCTGTAGTTTCCCAAAGACGTTCTCCATTTTCGATGCTTACGGCAGTCAGAGCGCTAGTTCCGCTATCGACGCTGTAGATCGCTTCTTGGGTAAAGATAACGGAGCTATTGACCGGATAGACGGCGCTTCGGGAATTGCCTTTCCACAATTGCCTGGCGGATGGAGAGCCTGATTGATTCTCGAGCTGAAACAAGGAAGCGACACTAGGGCCGCCGACAAATAGACGAGCGCCTCGCTTGCGGGGAACCTGAATCGATCCTCCCCAGTTTGGTCGCAGCGGCTGAGACCAATAGAGTTCGCCCGTATTTGGATTCAATCCGTTAACCGCTTCCGCGTGCCAAATGATGAGTTGTTCGACCTCGTTGTGGGTTATGATCGATGGTGGGCAGTATCCTTGGCTGCTTGCTGACAAAGCTTTCCACTTTTCCTCCCCCGTATCCTTGTCGAAAGCGACCACGACACTCCCTTCTCCTCCGACTATAGAGATTAGCATATCGTTGTATACGAGAGGGTGGGCGGCATGTCCCCACATGGGAGTTTGGGCTCCGTAGTCCTCAGAGAATCGTTTGCTCCAAATAACTTTCCCAGAATTGGCGTCCAGGCAAAGAAGGTCTCCCTCGGCTCCCAGGGCGTACGTTTTCCCTTCAGAGACGTTAGGTGTGCTCCTAGGGCCGGATCCGTAAGAAACCATGTAGTCGCGTTGGTAGGCATGCTCCCAGATTAGCTCCCCCGTCTTCTCGTCGAGACACAAAACGCGTTCTGTTCCCGATAGTTGGTCGGGCGCCCCGGCGTTATTGGCAATATCCCCGCTCTCCCGGAGGTAGTCCATCACGTAAACTTTTCCGTTGGCGACGGCAGGCCCGCTATAGCCGAGCCCTAGCTTCGCTTCCCATTTGGTCTTCAACCCACCTACGGGAATATCCGAGATCACCCGATTCTCTCTCCAGGTGGAGTCGCCTTGCTCTCCCAGCCAGCGGGGCCAGTCGGCAGCAAAGGCGCTGGAAACTAGCGTCAGAGTGATTGTGGTCAGAGTAGCGAATCTCATATGATACATGATCAAGATGACGGATATTGAGGGTATTTGGCTGCGGCTTGGCGAGAATGAATGTACGATGCAGATTCACGGGGATCCCTGAAAAGTCGTGGAGTAGAATTCCTCTGCGAGCGGATTTTTGTTTCAAGGAATAAGCCGATTCGGTTGACAGGTTGTGATTATGGAGCGGGCTTAGCAGCTCTTGTGACTGGAGCTCGAGTTCGCCATGACGTCGACTGGGAGGCGAAGCTTGGATGAAATCAAGCCGAGTTGCCTAGGTCGGGCGTATACGGGACAAATAGTTGCAATATGAGCTTTTGTTGAGCGCTAGGCCTAACTAGGTTGGCGGTATGTTGACCTCATTGAAAAGACTCCGGATCGCAGCGCTAGGGGCAGGGATGTGCTCATTGCTTCAAGCAGACCACCACGTCGCAAGCGACTTCGATAGGGTGCTCGTAGCTCCGCCGACAACTTTGGAAGGCTTGCCTGGCGAGGGACCGTTTCGCATCCACAACGAGAATTTTTTGAAGCGATGGGTGCAGCGCCGTTCATCATGGATCAACCGAGCTGAGGAAGATCAGGGCGCGGTGGTATTTTTCGGCGATTCGATAACGCAAGGCTGGCCGAATCTCTCCAATTATTTTCCAGGGATGAAAAGCGCAAATCGAGGAATCGGGTCCGACACAACACGAGGCATGCTGATCCGCCTGCAGGAGGATGTCATCGATTTGAACCCATCAGCGGTAGTGATTCTCGCGGGCACTAACGATCTCGCAGACAAGGCATCGGCCGAGATGATCGCGGGGAACATAAAGAGGATCCTAGACGCTCTTGAGGCCCATAATTCAGAGCTGCCCATAGTCCTCTGCCAATTGCTTCCGAGTTCGCCTGAGAAGAACCGAGCGCCGGAGGATATCAAGGAGATCAACGAGCGTATAGCGGCGGTTGCCAAAGGAGACCCTCGCATCACAGTTCTGGATACCTACACGCTGTTTGCCAACGAGGATGGCAATGCTAGGATCGAGGAGTTTCCGGATTTGCTGCACCTTAATAATAATGGTTATGGTAAATGGGCGGCCGCCCTGCGGCCCATACTGGCTACACTAGGGCTTCTGGAAACCGATACCGAGGACTTCCAACAGGAAGAGGGATACGTTTCGCTGTTCAACGGCCGCACCCTGAACGGCTGGGGGTTCCGGATAACACCTCCGCCGAACCCCAATCGGAAGCCCAACCCCAATGCCCCGCCTCGAACGGTGATCACGGAGCCGGAGAATTTCTATGGTCAACGAGCCAGCAGCGACGGACGGTACGCGGCTATAAACGGTCGACTTGTAGTAACGACGCCGACCGAAGGCCGTCGCATACAGCAGCTTTGGACGACCCGCGAGTTTGCCAATGATTTCATTCTCAAACTGGAGTTTAGAGCGACGCCTAACGCGGACAGCGGTGTATTTCTGCGCGGCCGGCAATTGCAATGCCGCGATTATCCGCTGGCTGGACCGTACACGGAACTGACGCGCTACAAGCCTCAAGATTGGAACGAGCTGGTCATCACGGTCAAAGGAAACACGGCCCGTTGTGAATGTAATGGAGAGCTTCTTGAAGCGGCATTCGAGATTCCAGACAATGGCCCGATCGGGCTGGAGGGCGATCGGGGGCAAATGGAATATCGCCGTATCCGAATCAAGGAGTTTTAAACTGTCTGGCATTCTCTGAAGTCGCCCTTCGTTGACGTGCCTGTAACGGATACAGAATTGATCGCCCGTTCTCGTTGGACGGGAAATGAAGGCCGCGTTTATCACAACAGCGACCTCGGGATTGAGGAGCGACTGAAGCGTCACGGCAGGGGCGCGATTGACATGCCTGGTTCTTTCGTTGCTGGCGAGGGCGTGGACATCGTTTTTAGATTCGAGATCGGTGAAACGGAATTGGCTCGCGGAGCCCGTCTGCGCGTGGCTTGGCGGTGGCCGTTCGATTGGGCTGACCTTCAGCAATCCGATCCAAGTCGTCCAAACTTTCTTGATACGCGAAGCCCGGCGGACGTTGAGGTTTCCACTCTTTATGAACGTCGCGGAGACCTTAATCCATGGCATCATGACATTTTGATTACGGTCGATGATGGGCGCCTGGAAAAGGGCGACATCCTGGAAGTCCGGTGCCGTAGCTGGGAAGGGCCGACATTCGCGACCGATGATGGTTACTTTTTGATGCTCTTGAATCCCGAGGGCGATGATGCCTG
Source organism: uncultured Opitutaceae bacterium (assembly GCA_964404745.1). Classification (GTDB taxonomy): domain Bacteria; phylum Verrucomicrobiota; class Verrucomicrobiia; order Opitutales; family Opitutaceae; genus Pelagisphaera. The sequence continues at coordinate 42,275 of CAYOLG010000004.1, read as the reverse complement.
GATCCGCCTAGTCGATCCGCCGCGGTTCCGCATCGAACCGGGAGAGCCCTCCCAGATCATTGCCATTGCCCCGAGCGGCGGGTATGTGGGCGAAGAGGCGGTTGTCCGAGTACGAGCGATCGATTCATGGGCGAATGCTACGCCGATTGACAGACCGTCGATCCAAGGGTTTTGAGTCGCGGCTGGCGAACCGCAATTGAATTCGCGATTTCCAGTATGGGAAGTCCCGATCTTGTGGGGGAAGGAAGGCGTTCACCGAATCGATGTTTCCGCCGACGGATTTTCCTGCCTTTCCAACCCTGTTCAGGTGACGGCTGACAAGGACCTCAGTCGCCTTCATTGGGGCGATTTGCACGCAGGCCAAAGCGAGATCGGCTGTGGGGCGGGAACTTTAGACCATCACTTCGCTTATGCCCGGGATGTGGCCGGTCTGGAGTTCGCCTCGCAACAGGCTAACGACCACTACGTAACTCGGGCGATCTGGGAACATGTGAGGGAGGTGACGCGCCACCACAATGATGAAGGGCATTTTCTGGCCTACTTGGGCTGCGAGTGGAGCCCGTACACGCCGGACGGAGGGGATCGCAATGTGATCTACATGGATGACGAGCCGAGGATGCGACGCTCGGATCGGTTCTTTCAAGAGCGAGAACCTGATCCCGAGCCGGACTTGCCTCGGGCTCCGGAGTTTCTCGATGCCTTCCGATCTCAAGATGTCATCCTGAATTTGCATGTCGGCGGTCGTCCCACGAATCTCGACTGGCATTGTCCAGAGATCGAACCGCTGTTCGAAATCCACTCAACCCACGCAACCTCGGAGTGGTTTCTGCAAGACGCCATCGAACGCGGATATCTCATTGGGGTTACGGCCGGGACTGACGGCGTGATGGGTCGGCCGGGAGCTTGCGGGCCTGGAAGACGCGTCACACGAAACGTGGCTAATGGTCTGACTGCGGTGAGGGCTCGGGAGTTGACCCAGCAAAGCGTGGCCGAAGCTTTTCGAAATCGTAGTTGTTACGGCACGACGGGAGCGCGAATCTTACTGGATGTCTGCATCGACGGCCAACCCATGGGGAGTATAGTCGATGGAAAGGGATCCGTGAGCATACAGGTAGTTTGCGAGGGCTCCGCGGGCGTTGAGCGCATCGATTTGTTTCGGGATTCGGAACTCTTTGAAAGCAGGCAGCTGGCGCACTTTGATGAGGATCGCTATCGCATCCTTTGGGGTGGAGCTGCCAAGCGGGGCACGGCGGGGGACCAGCGGCAAATCTGGGATGGAGAAATCAAAGCTTTGGGCGGAATTTTTAACGATGTAGATCCGGTTGGCTTCCAGTGTCCCTTGGATGCGTTGTCGATCAAGGGTGACCAAGTTTCCTGGACGAGCGCCACGGCTGGAAACGACATGGGCTTCGTATTCGAATGCGATGCTGATACGGTCGAGTTTCGCACGCAGCTGATCGCTGGAAGCGTCCGCTTGCAAGATTTAGGGACAACGGCCCGGACATTCGATGCCGGCGGCTTAGATCGACGCTTGGAGATTACCCGGGCGCCTTCGGAATCGACGTCGCCTTCAGCGAGGGAGACCTTCATTGATACCAGCCCGTTGGCAGGAAGGCATGCCTACTGGATTCGCGTAATACAGACCGATCGCCATCGAGCTTGGAGCAGTCCCATTTACGTTGAACGTTCCGAGGCAGACACTGATTAATTTGTTTCGGGCTCGGCGAAGCGGGGATTGTAGACGCCGTATTACATGAATCCGGGAAAGCCTTTTTCGGGCAGTCGCTGCCAGGAAGCGGGATTCGGTAATCTACACGATCGTCCACCCGCCGTCCACAACCAAGGTGTGCCCGGTGATCATCGAAGCGGCTGCGGAGGTAAGAAAAATAACAGGAGCAGAAATTTCCTCAGGTTCTGCGGCGTCAACGGGTAGGAGGATCTTCTCGCGGGCCGTTTGGGCCCAAGCCGCATTCTCGCTCATAGCCCGCTTGGTCATTTCCGTTCGGGTGACGGTGGGGGCGACGGCGTTGACCCGGATATCGAATTTTCCCCATTCAGCGGCCATTGTCTTAGTCATGTTGTTGACCCCGGCTTTGGCTCCGCTGTAGGGGCCCCGCTTGGGAGCGCCGACTACTCCCGCTTGCGAAGTGATATTGACGATGGAGCCTCCGTTGCCTTGCTTCATCATTTGGCGGGCGACTAGTTGACTGCAAAAGAAGACGCTTTTCAGATTGGCATCAATGATACGGTCGAATTCCTCTTCGGTATAATCGATGATATCCTTTTGCCTATTGAATCCAGCGTTGTTGATAAGGGCGTCGATCCGTCCATAGCGCTCAACGGCGGACGCAATGAACCCCTTGATGGAATCGATATTGGTTGCGTCGAGCTTTCCATACCAGCACTCTCCGCCCATAGATTCGATTTCCGATTTCAAGGAGACCAAGTCTTCGACCGTGCGACTGCCAACAGCCAAAGAGGCTCCGGATTGAGCCGCGTCCAAAGCGATTTGCCGGCCGATTCCGCGTCCAGCTCCCGTCACTACGACGACTTTGTTGTCAAGATTGAAGCAGGGTAGGCTAGGCATTGTATGTGTTGATGTTTGTTTGCTTGGGGGTGCCAACAGGTTAAAGGGTAGGGCTGACTGTCCTCAGTCAGCCGACTTGGAGATGGTTTAATGAATCCGGCAGACTGAGGACAGTCAGCCCTACCATAATTTAATCATGAGAAAGGCGAAAGTCAGAACGGCGCATGAGTTGAACTGTATTATTAATACAGATACGATTTATAGTCATCGCTACTCGATCTCAACGCTGAACAACCGTTGGCCTGCGGTAATGTATAAAGTATTTCCGTCCTCACCACCGAAAGCGCAATTGGTGATATCGTCTTGAGGGATGGGAATGAAGCGCTGCAGTCCCTGACCGTTGGGATCGATGACATAGATGCCCGCTTTGTAGATGCGCGGTTCTGATACGGGAGCGTCGTGAAAATTCCAACCGGCTGTTACGTAGAGATTGCCATCTTTGCCCAGAGCCATGCCATCGGGACCTCGGTCGATTCCGAGACTTGAACGCCAATCGAAAAGTTCGAGACGACTGTCGGGATTGGCGTTGCCGTCGTCATCCAGATCGAAACGCCATAATTTCCTATTGCCGTTGGGCTGGCCGCTTGCGTTGTCGGCGACGAACAAGAATCGTTCATCAGCGGAAATCGCTATCCCGTTTGGACGATGAATCTCGTGCGACAAAATGCGGGTAACCGAACGATTGGCGTCGATTCGATAGACACCTTCAATGGGTTTACCCTCGTCGTCGAGAATCTCCATGTCGTCCCTAGGTCCGTACCGCGGATCGGTGAAGTAGATTCTCCCCTGGGAATCAATTACTAGATCGTTTGGGGCATTGTAGCGTTTCCCTTTGTAATTGTCTGTCAGATAAATGATGGTTCCGTCCGGTTCGGTTCGGGTTACGCCCCGAACGTTGTCGGCGGGTCCGCCTTGGCAAGCAACTAGGCGATTGTGCTGGTCGAAGGCCAAACCATTGGCCCGCAGGGAAGGATAGCGATAAATTTGCAAAGCCCCGCTGGCGTCCCGCCGCATGATGCGGTTGTTGGGGATGTCTGAAAAGAAAACGCTGTTCGAAGGTGGGTGCCAGGCTGGGCCCTCAGTGAAAGCCACGTTGGCCTCGATCTTCAGGCTCCCGGGTAAATCGGATTGAAGGAGGGTACTGTTTTCTTGACCTACTATGATCGATGCGGAGGCGATTAAAATTGAAATACTGGTTAGCGTTTTCATATCAATAAACGTGTATTCTGCTATAAAATACGAACAATGTCTACAACTTCACAGAGAGTGTCCAGCAGATCGCAATCCGCTTTCTAGTTGATAGGGCTGACTGTGCCAAGTCAGCCGCGTCGTTGAACTGCTTCCAATTCGGCTGACTGGGGACAGTCAGCCATACCATTCTTAAAGCGGACCATCTGCGGTTGTTGGGCACTCTCTCAATCTAGAAGGTGTTCCTCAAACCAGGGGAGGAACTGATATTCATCATCCGCTCGCTCGGGCCAACCATGTTTGGCTCCTATCTTGATGACCAGTTCGAAGGGAACTCCACGCTCTTTAGCGATTTTCCCGAAGCTCTCGGCTTGGAAAAGAGGAACTATCGGATCGGAATCGCAGTGAATGATGAACACGGGGGCGGTAGATTCGCTTATATGGTAAATCGAAGACATATGGCGACCGAGTGTGTCTCTTCCCTCGGCTGTCTCGGACTCCGGTCCGAAGGCAGGTTGCCAGCGCGCTTGTTTGCCTACGCCCACGGCCATGTCGCCTGGCTCGGCCCAATTGCGGTAGTCGGTGGGTGGATAAAATACGGCGGCTGCCTGTACTGTGCTACTAGCTCGATCGATGAGATCCTCGGCAGCAGGGTCACCGGGACCTGCCTTAGTGGCGAGGGTTAGGCTTAGATGCCCGCCAGCGCTGGCTCCAGTTACTCCGATGCGATTGGGATCGATATTCCATTGCTTTGCGTTGTAGCGTATGAATCGCACGGCTCGATGCATAAAGCCCATAATGTCCCGAACTTTGTATCTTGGCTGGGATCCGTGGACGACGGCGAATACCGTGTAGCCATGATCCGTATACGGTTTGGAGTAGTTTTCATTCACGCGATCGTGAGACGACTTCCAGCCACCGCTGACGATCTTGATTGCCGACGCTCCATTGGGGTTGTCGGGGATGACGACATCCATGGTCAGAGCGACTCCTTCGATTTTGTGATAGATGATATCCTGGATACGGGAACATCGGCCGAAAGGGGGGCAATGAGCGCTGTAAAAGAGAGGATGGCTAGGGCTTTGGTCATATTTACAGAATTCTTGATAGTACATATCCGTATGTTGGGTAGCTGCAATGCGAATACGCCATGAGAAGCTGGGGTATACCGGTTTTTATCAGTGACATCTCAAAGGACTGGTTCCAGTATCCAAGGTTATATTCCGAAAGACAAACCGAAACATGAAAACCTGCTATATCTCTCTTCTGTCTGCCCTTGTTTTTCTTTCCATCGAGCCTGCCCAAGCGGCGGAGTCTATTCCCCAGGATCTGATAGGCGACTGGACGCTTTATTTGACGACAGGTGAGCCAGCTTGGCTGAAAGTAGAGGAAATCGATGGGGAGCCCGTCGTGCGTATGCGGGTGCATGTGCAATCCCCGGGCCCTCATAAGATTAAGGAATTCAAGAATGGCCGGCTAACTTTTGACATGAAGATCAAACGGGAAATAGGGCAGAGAGGGCCGCAGACTAAGATCAACACTGTCTCCGTTGGCCTAAAAAAGGGTAAACTGGACGGAGTCATCACCGGCGATTGGGACGAAAAGAACTACAATCGCATTACGTTTACAGGCAAAAAGTATCCTCCCATGCTTCCGAGGCCCGATCTTTCCAAAGTTCGATTTGGCCATCCGAAAGCTCTATTCAACGGAAAGGATCTGTCCGGTTGGGTTTTGGACAATCCGGAAAAGAAAAATGGGTGGAAAGTAGAGGATGGGATGCTCGTCAATGATACGCCAAAGACCGACTTTGGTTCGACGGGATCCTATGGGAATATACAGACTGTCGAGTGCTTCGAGGATTTCTGGTTGCACATCGAGTTTCTCATTGAAGCTGATCGCAACAGTGGCGTCTACCTTCGCGGGATGTACGAAGCCCAGGTGGTAGATCGCGACAGCCGCATGCAAGGATTGCAAGGGGTAGGGGCCATTTTCAGCCGTATTGCGCCGTCGGTTAATGCGGGAAGAAAGCCCGGCGAATGGCAAACCTACGACCTGACGCTAGTCGATCGTCACGTGACCGTCGTGCTCAACGGCGTTAAAGTCATCGATAATCAGCCACTGGAAGGGCCTACTGGCGGCGCCATCAACACGGACCCGACAATGCCAGGCCCCATCCATTTGCAAGGGGATCATACTTCGGTGAAGTACCGGGACATTTATCTAGCCCCAGTCATAAGGGACTAGTGATCTCGTGGATGTTTTCGGTATCGGCCTTCATAGCTGTCGCTTTTCCGTGGTGGCCACTCGGAGATCGGCCACTACCTTTGAAGTTGTCATGATTGTTTCGGTACAAACCTGATCAGTTCGGATTAGCCACAAGATTAGCTGAGTTCAAATGTCTTGCCGCTACAAATAATCGCCCCTGAGCTGTGGTGAAGGAAATCATACAAGCGAGCTAATCGAGTGCAGGAAGCCATACAGCCGATATTATACACTGGAAAGAAATCGTTACTAACGACAAAGAATGTTGAAGATGTCGATGTTTCGGTGGCCAAGGCGAGGGAGTTGGGAGCGACAATACACATGGATCGCGTCGATTTGCCGGTGGGGATTTTTGCCGCTCCTTAAGGAGCGACGTCTGCATTTTGGCAGGGAGGCCAAGAAGCGGATTGCGAGTAGCGACCAATCGGTCTTCAAATCTTTTTCTAGTTCGGTCGCCGAGATAGAAATTGGATAGGTATTTCGTCCATTTCGTAGGCCGATTGCCATTGACACGCTTTTCGGGGGTGTAGTTCGTATCCGGCATGAAGTTATCTACCTCACTCTCGACAATTTTTCTTGCTACATTATCGCTCTTCGTCTCCGGCTGCGCGAATCCAGCGGATAAGACCGAAGACGCTAGGGTGTCGGAGGCGGTCGACGCGGTTGAGTCGATAGCTTCAGCGCGAACGTATTCGATCTCAGGAGATTCGACGATATCGTTTGTGGGTTCCAAGGTGACTGGGAGCCATGAAGGGGGATTCAAAGAATTCTCGGGAACGATAGAGGTGGCAGATGGCAAGATTGCCCCAGCCAGCAAGATAACGATTCAAATGGATTCACTCTGGTCGGACAATGATCGGCTCACGGGCCACCTGAAAAACGCTGATTTTTTTGACGTACCCACCTTTCCGACGGCAGAGTTCGTCGTCACGTCAATGAATGGCAGTGGCGAGTTGACTGGAAATCTGACCATGCATGGCGTGACCAAAAGCATCACGTTTCCGTCGGATGTCGAAATTGCCGGTTCCTTGGTTTCTCTCAAGGCGGAGTTTGACATCAAGCGATTCGATTGGGGTATCGTTTACAAAGGCAAAGCGGATGATCTCATCCGCGATGAAGTGGTGATCAAGTTAGATGTAACGGCGTCAGGGGACGCTTAGGGCGAGTTACTATTTCTCTGGAGAGCGGAGCTAGTCTCGGTCCCAAGGGAAGTTCATGGTCGGCCGCTCTGCATAGCGATCATTAGAGATAACTAGCTTAGCCCCGCAGCCAGGCCCAAGCTTCACTCGGAAAACGGATGCGTCGATGGACGTAGATTCTTTCCCGACCAACACTTTGGATACACGGTGTTCTCCGTAGGCCCCCGCTTGAACGAGAAGTTCGCGAGCCGCGCTGGGGCTGGTGTTGACCAGCGTAACGGAAACCTCACTGTCCGAGAAGCTGTCGATCAAAGCGGCAACATCGTCTGGTATTCCAGCCCGTTGTTTCTCGGGATCGAAATAGCGAAGGCGGCAGTGAAGGGCGGCTCCACCTCGTCCAGGATCCAGTCCGCCCATCATCAGCTGGTTGAGCGTATTCACTGTGGCCGGATTGAATTTCATAGGGTCGTCTGACAAGCGAGTGTCAGGGGTGGTCGTATCAGCCCGCATGCCTGCGACTTTGGATCGGATTGTTTCGAAATCCTTGGTGAGCGACTCTATTGGGTAGTCTGGATTGTTGCCGTCCAGGTAGGCTATCCAAGGGTGTTCTGATACTCGGGCTTTATCTTTCTCGTCCATGGTCCAGAACCACGATTCCAGCGTTCCCCAGGGTACTGGCTCAGGTTTGAAATCGTACCAGCCATTGTCGCCGTACATATAGGGATACCGTTTTTCCCCGTCTATAATCTGGGCGTTGGAATTGACGATATCGATCATGCGTGTCCATGGATCGATAAATCTACGGTCGCCAGTAAGCAAATACGCATTGCCAAATCCGATGATGGCCCGATAGACGCGGGTTCGGTGGGCAAGTTCGCCCGTTTGCGGCACTTCGACAGAAAACCCCCATCCATAAACGCTGCCCCACCATTTCCCGTCGGTCTCGCCACCAATGCTCCCATCCAATCCGATGCTGGAAGGAATGATGCCGTTGTTGGCCTCCATGCGGTCCAGCCAGGCTCCGACGTATTCGAGCAGCCAGTTCTTGTACTTCTCTTCTCCCGTCAGAATGTAGGCGTTTAGCGCCAGTGTGGTGGCGGACAGGTTTTGCGGGTGGTCGCCCAAGGTGTCGTTGTAGTCCTTGAAGTGGGCTACCTTTTCCGCGTAGTTGCGTTCGCCATGGCCTAGGACGAATCGATTTTCCACCTCTATGGGATCGCCCGCCCAATCGAGACCCGTTGTCTTGCGCATGAGTGGTCCGCGACTGCCATTGAACATGCTACGAATGATCTTATGTTCGAAATCGTAGTTCAGGGCTCCAGGATCCTCGTTCATATAGAACCCCGCAAAGCGGCGAACTCGCTTTTGGTAGTCGAGATTGCCCGGGTCGGACAGTCCTTGCAGATTGAACACGCGCAGGCCTTCGCCATTGTGCATCCAGTCCATCATCACAGGAAACTCTTTGTAGTACATGCCATCTCTGGCGAAAGGAACCTCGACGGTTTTCGCCTCCGTGTATTGGCGCAAATGCCCCTCCCAGGCCTTTCGGTACATGGTTAGGATGGAGTCGTCTCCGCCGAGAGCATGCAGTATCGGCCAATCCGATACATTTTCGATGGCGTCGTCAGGACCATCGTTGCCACCCCATCGTTCCACGCAGAGCAGGTAGCCTCGTTCATCGAAATATTTTTCAAAAAACTCCTGGCAAGCGCTCGTGTGGGCGTCGAGTAGAGCTCTTTCCAGCAGGGCCCAAGCAGGCGGCCCCATGGGCGTGTCGATTCGAATCGTGGCGGCCGCATGGGCCCCGCCAGAGATGAACGATAGGTAAAGAAAGAATACACAGAGGCGCTTTGGGTAAGGCATGGGACGGAATAGGTTTGGGTAACCGAGAGAGGCGTTTGTCAATGTTTGGATTCCCAGCGTTTTGTCGCAATTAAAAAATGGTCAGGTATCGGGTAAGGCAGAGTGACTTGCTGGCTGTACCTACGATTAACGGATGGTAGGGTTGACTGCGTGTCGGGCGTGGTTCCGCTATCGCTACTTGGCGTGAACCCAAGCTCGTCCGGCCCTTCGACACGCTCAGGGTGGTCAGCCACGTCGAACCAAGGTCGAACTCCACCAGTGTGCGCTAATCTTAAGGGTGGAACGTGACGTCCCGACACATTGATTTCCCCGATCTTTACTTCGTAGGCGAAACGCTGGTAGGCATTAGTGTCAATGACGCGGCCAAAGAGATTGTTTGTTGGACTGGATTTTTCTCGGTCGATCAAGGAATATTTGGCGGCCTTCCAGGATACGAAGTTGGAGGGGGCTCGGTGGATGGCTCCCGTGAAATTCCATATGACGCTGAGATTCCTAGGCGATGTCGACAGCGATTCTGAAGGCCGTATCCTCGATCGGCTGCGGCAAGTTCGGGTAGCCCCTTTCACTTTGAGTTTAGGCGCGACTGGCGCCTTTCCAGAAAAAGGCGATCCGCGGGTTTTATGGATGGGGGTAGGGACTGGGCACCCTTTGCTTTTCCAGTTGAGACAGCGGGTTGACGATGCGATTCTAGCATCGAATCACGCTTGTGAGATGCGGGACTTCGTTCCGCACGTTACCTTGGGCCGTTGCCAGGGTTTGATGCGCGGGTCGCTCAGAGATTTTATCAACCGATCACGGAACGATGAAACCGGCCCGGTTTTCAGCGTATCCGAGTTTACCTTGTTCCAAAGTTTACGGGCTCCGGATGGGAGTCGCTATATTCCCTTGGAGAATTTTCCATTGCGGAATGAAGGGTGAACTGTTTGGCGATTCATTTTGGTAACGTTACCAAAATGAATTGCAGGATTTTTGGACGGCAAAGCTGAAATCAGATTTCCTGAAATTTGGATTGCTGATGCGAAGATCTACAGGCGCTTCATTAGGTACATGCTTTCCTCACCCTCGCGGCCGGGGAAGGACCGAGCGGGTTTCCAGACGTTTACAATTTCGAAGTTGGGCGAAAATAGCGATTGAATATCGTAACGAGAAGTTGGATACGGAGGCCCATTGGCATTCTCCATGTCGGTAAAGAAAATGCCAAGTAGTAGACCGTTGGGTTTCAGGACTTTCCTGGCCGCTTTGGCATAACGGGCCCGATCGCTTGGATTGATCGCGCAAAAACAGGTATGCTCGAAGAGAAGGTCGAAATGAGAGTTGGGCAGTCCATTGGCGTCGCATAGAAAATCGACGTTCTCGAACTTCAGGTAGAGTCCGCTGGAGTCGTGAATCGACTTAGCCTTACCTAGGGCTGTATCCGAAATGTCGATTCCATGTACGGAGCATCCTTGTTCGGCGAGGAATCGGGCATCGTGGCCAATGCCGCATCCCGGAACGAGAGCGTGGCCTGTCAAAGTGTGGCTTTCGACGTATTCCACCAGAGGGGGAGCCGGCTCGCCTCGATCCCAGGGCGTTTCGTTTTCCCGGTACAACTGATCCCAATTGGTCATAGAATTCTTTTTGCCGCAGGGTATGGCGTTTCGAGCGCGTAGAAGCTTGATTTAGCCCTACTTCGACTGGAGCGCATTCAGACCCGCTAGATTCTCTTCGAGGCACTCTCTGGCGTCCCGATCGGATTGGTGCCCGAGGATGCCGAGAGGTCCTTTGTATCCGCTTTTGGCCAGGACTCTAAACCATTCCTGATCGCGAGCGCCTTTTCCGATGGCCAGGATCTTGGGGTCGGGCTCCCGGTTCATGCCATTGAGATTGAAGCAGAGCAAGTAGGGTTTCATGAGTTCAATGTTTTTAGCGAGATCATCAAGTTGATCGTGCCCATGGTGAAGATTGTAGACGATGCCTACGTGCTCGGCATCTGTCTGATTTCTCAGCCATTGGACTACAGCAACGAGATTTGCAGGCTCGCCTCCCCAGCCTCCATGGTTGTATAGGCCTAGCTGGGAACCCATTTCCCGCGTTGCCTCGACGAGAGGCAAGAAAGCGTTTCCGGCCGCTGCCACCCGCTCGTCCTGGGAGATGCCGCTATCAGGTGAGCGCAGCGTTTTCCAGATTTGCGGCTGGATTCCATGTTTTTTGAAAAGACGAAAGGCTTTAGGATGTTCGTTCCAAAAGGCGAAAAACTCAATACCGTTCGCTTGGCAGGCGATGATCTCCCGCTCGAACTCGTCGATATGCCGGCTTCTCCAGTCATAGGCGAATCGGGTAATCCCGAGTTCGTTCAGCATTTGGGCTCGCTCTTCAGGCGAGCGCTCTTCGACATCGAAGGGTACGATACACCAGGCTACGAGATTTGATTGTTCGAAAGGCGGTTTGGAGGCGCAGCCAAGCACTAAAAGGCTAGCGATGGCCAGTATGAGGCAGAGTGAGCGATCAGCTGTCTTCATTCCATCGAGGAGGTCTTTAGTGAAAGTGCTTTACTATTCTTTGGCTGTCAAACTGTCCGCGTCTCAGGTCGCTGCCTAGGCCACTTCTCGGCGAGAGTTTGCGTAAAAACTCGCTGAGATCCTGATTTGCCAAGGTTGGGACTAGTTTTCGAGTAGGTTTTGAACAAAGCGAAAGCGGGCGATTTTAGCAACCAGATTGGCTTTCGGCGCGTATTAATTTAGAAGTAATAGTGAATGAGATCTGGTCTTGATGCGTCCAAAAGTTAAAACAAGCGATTTTCGCCGAGTTTGGTAACGGATTCTGGGAAATCAGGTGGGATTTGGGAATGAGGAACTTGGAGGGAAAATTTTGGGAACTTTAGTAAAACAGGAACGTCAAAGGAGGCACTCTTCTATGTCAACGAAAGCTCAAGAGGTAGCGCTAGATAAGGCCGCGGTAGCCCGGTTTAAAGCCGGCGACGAAGCTGCCTTTGAAGAGATGGTGAGCCGCTACTGGGATCGTATTTATGCGATGGTCCTGCAACTGCTCCGGAATTCGCAAGATGCCGAAGAAGTTACCCAGGATGCCTTTATCCGGGCTCACAGGGGTTTAGACAAGTTTCGAGGAGATTCCAGTTTCTCGACGTGGCTCTATCAGATTGCCACGAACCTGGCTCGCAACCGGTACTGGTATTGGTGGAGGAGGAAGCGGGATAAATCCGTTTCTTTCGACATGAATGTTGGCGAGGATTCGAACACGACTCTCGCTGAGATCTTCGAAGCTGACATCGAGACGCCGCAGGATGTGGCAGTCACGAACGAGTTCCAAGAGCGCGTTGCGGCAGCCATGGAGCTTCTGAACGACAAGCATAGAGAAGCGCTGATCTTGAGAAACGTTAAGAGTCTTTCATATGAAGAGATTGCTGATAAGCTAGATATCAGCATTGGCACCGTCAAAAGCCGTATCGCCAGAGCCAGAGAGGCCCTGCGCGAGAAGCTAGGAAACGAGCTCTTGTAGAACTGAATGGAAATCGAACGCTTCAAGGAACTGCTAAACCTGTATTTAGACGACGAGATAAGCTCGGCAGATTTGTCCGATCTTATCTCCGAGACGAGGCGTGATGCGGAACGTCAGAAAATTTTTCTCGAGTACTGTCGGATCCACAAGGCGTGTAAGCTTCTACGGAATGAGCTCAATGCCGAGCCTGCTCCTAGGCGTTCAGTCAGGCAGACGATTTACGCACTAGGGGGCCTTGCTGCAGCATTCGCGCTATTGGCGATGGCGGGTCGCAATATCGTTCCTTTGCTCGATAGCGGGCAAGACATGGTTGTGAACCAGCCCAGCGAGGAGGCGATGGAGCGCTTGTCGGAGTTTGCCGCGACCGAGGTCTTTGCTGTAGTTAGAGGGCCTCGGGTAAATCGCCTGATCATCGAGCCAGTCGGATTTTCCAAGGGTGGGCGTATTGATCTCAGTCAAGCTCTCTCGATGGATACGCAATTGCGGCTAAGCGGCCAGCAGGATGAGTTTCGCAACGCGATTGAGAAACTATTGCGAGATGCCTCGGGCCGCGTATCGAAACCCGGATTCGAAGAGATGCTGATTGATGAGGGGATTATGTTCGATCCTGCTGTGGGTACGGACTTATCTCAGGATTTGCAGACGATTTCCCATCGTTTGGAAATTCAAGGGGTCCAGAATAGCCCGCTACCTAGAGATTGATTTCTAGCCGAGAGCCACTTTGATAAGAGCCTCGGTGCTCAGGTTGGCTCCCTCTCGTTCCATAGCTAGGGCGATAGCCTTCTCGGCCTCTGATTTTTTGTACCCAAGAGCTTGTAGGGCTAGGACGGCGTCTTCCGATTTCGAATGGCTCTGGGCTGGCGTCTTCCTTGAGGCGCTAGCGGATGGGGCATTCTCTAGACTTTGAGCGAAGCCCGTGAATTCGTGCAGTTTGTCCTTGAGCTCTATGATTATCCGTTCAGCGGTTTTTTTCCCGATGCCTGGAGTTTTGGCCAAAAGGTTGGCGTCTTCGGCGGCTATCGCGGATATCAGACTATCGAGCTGCAGTTTGCTCATTAGGCTGATCGCCACTTTAGGGCCTACCCCAGATACCTTTTCAATTACCAGGGTGAAGAAATCCCGCTCGCTTTCATCCCAAAACCCGTAAAGCGCTTGAGAGTCTTCCCTGTAGACCGCTCGCGTATGGAGCCGAACGCTCTCGCCATTTTGAGGCAACTTTTCCGCCGTAGTGACGGGAACGTTGACAGCATAGCCTATGCCGCCGGCAGATATAATGGCGGTCAGGGGCGTAGCTTTTACCAGAATGCCTTCAATCAGGACGATCATGCTTATTTCAGGCCAAGCACATCGCGAATAGAGTAGATGCCCGGATCCTTGCCGACAACCCATTCGGCAGCTCGAACGGCTCCTCGCGAGAAAATTGTTCGGCTAGAAGCCTTGTGAGTCAGTTCGATACGCTCGCCTATATCGGCAAAAATTGCGGTATGGTCTCCGACAACATCGCCGCCTCGCAGCGAATGCATTCCCACTTCCCGCTCGCTCCGTTCTCCGGGAACGCCTTCGCGGCCATGTCGAAGGTCGTCGTAGCTTAGATTCCGGGGTCCTAGAATGGACTCTGCCAGCATCAAAGCAGTGCCGCTAGGAGCATCCTTTTTCATGCGATGGTGCATTTCCATTATCTCGGCGTTGTAGGATAGGGGAAGGATCTTCGCTGCTAGCTCGGTCAAGTAGCAAAGCAGATTGACGCCGATGGAGAAGTTGCCGGCCCAGACCGTTGGCACGGACTCAGCTACCTTCAAGAGCTCGGCTCTGTCCGCTTGGGTGTGTCCGGTCGTGCCGCAGACAATCGGCTTGCCTAGCTTCACCGCGGTTTCGAAAACAGATCGAGTCACATTGTGAAATGAGAAATCGATAATCAGATCGCTATCGGCCAAGGCTGTTTCAAGGTCGTCGCCAATATCGACCTTTCCAGATATTTCGTGCCCCGATTCCAAGGCGGTTTCCGCAATAGCGTTTCCCATTCGGCCTTTGTAGCCGTTGATGCAGATTTTCAGACTCATTTCAGGAGGCCGGAGCGGCGTTGATTGAATTCAAGTTTTCGGAGACTAATTGTAGGGAATTCAAAACTACGGCAAGGTTTTCTTCGCTCATTTCGCACAGAGGTAGTCGAACTCTGTCCGTCGAAAAGTATCCAAGCTTTTGCAGGCATGCCTTCACTGGAACCGGGCTTGGTTCAATGAAAAGATCCCTAAAAAGCGGATACAGCGTTCGATGAAGGTTGGACGCGGTTTTCAAATCGCCAGCCAGGGCGGTTTTGACGAGTTCCGAAACTTCTGCGGGAAACAAATTGGATGCCACGGAGATGACCCCTTCGGCGCCTGACGCGATGAAGGGCAAAGTCAGCCCATCGTCGCCGCTAAGCACGGTGATATCGTCGCCGAGAGCCTGCTTCAGTTCATCCACGCGGCTGACCTCGCCGCCGGACTCTTTGATGTGGCGGATATTGGTGTGCTTGGCGACGAGACGTTCGACCGTGGGCAAAGCGATATCCACGATGCATCGGCCCGGTATGGAGTAGAGGATGATGGGTTTGTCGGTCTCTTGGGCGATCGCGGAGAAATGCTGAAAGATGCCCTCTTGGGTGGGCTTGTTGTAATAGCCGGTGACGTGCAGGGTACCGTCCGCCCCAGCTTGGTCGGCATGGCGAGTCATGGCGATTGCTTCTCGTGTCGAGTTCGAGCCAGCTCCGGCGATCACGGGAACGCGCCCATTCGTTTCACCAACGACTATCTCCACTACCTCGCCGTGCTCTTCGTGGTTAAGGGTAGGCGACTCGCCCGTCGTTCCCATTGGCAACAGACCGCCGATGCCGCCTCCAATTTGCCGATTAACAAAGGACTTGAGGTCGGATACCGCTAGGGAGCCATCCGCGTTGAAAGGAGTAGCCATGGCGG
This sequence comes from uncultured Opitutaceae bacterium, assembly GCA_964404745.1. GTDB lineage: Bacteria > Verrucomicrobiota > Verrucomicrobiia > Opitutales > Opitutaceae > Pelagisphaera. Next base: position 26,787 of record CAYOLG010000004.1, on the reverse strand, counting down.
TGATGGATCCTGTGAAACGGGTATTAATCATATTCTTGGGCAGTCTAAGTTGAAGGTTTCGAGTTCCAAGACGATTTAAATAGCCGGTCAATCTTTAAGCCAATCTGGCAGAAGAATTATCAAAACTCAGTAAAATCGAACCCATGTCTGTAGAAATTTTCGACGAGCTTCTATTGTTGGCTGTGCAGAACGGAGCCAGCGATATTGTTGTCAAGTCCGATAAGCCTGGGATGCTCCGCATTAATGGCGGTCTAGAGGAAGTGGACATGCTTCCAATCGATGGAGATGACGCCTTGGAATTCGTCGAGGAAAGTTTGCCTAACAATTTCAGGGAAATCTGGGAGATGGAGGGGCAGGTCGACTTTGCCTACTTCTTAGAGCGAGCAGGTCGTTTCCGGGTGAATGCCTTTCTGCAACGCGGTTCGGTGAGCATGGTTTTCCGCCACATCAAGAGCAAGATTCCCACTTTCGAGGATTTGAATCTCGATAAGGATAGGCTGAAGCAGTTCATCGAAGCTAAAGATGGAATCGTTCTGGTCTGCGGTGCAACGGGATCGGGCAAGAGTACGACTATGGCCTGCATGCTCAATTATCTGAATGATCGAGCTGAGAAGCACATAGTGACTTTGGAAGATCCAATCGAATACAATTTCATCGACCGCCGCTGCGTTTTCAATCAACGCGAAATCGGTATCGACACACCCAATTTCAAAAAGGGGCTACGGGCGGTACTGCGGCAAAATCCGGATGTGATTCTCATTGGGGAGATGCGAGATGCCGATACCTTTGAAACATCAATTTCCGCTGCCGAGACTGGGCATCTGGTCTTCACAACTTTGCACGCGGCGAGCACTCAGCAGGCAATCATGCGATTGTTCGAGTACTTTCCGCCAGAAAAACACGAATTGGTCAGACGCAAGCTATCGGAGTCCTTGCGCGGCATAATCGTGCAAAAGCTGCTGCCCTCGCTGGAGGAAGACAGCCGGGTTCCTGCTCAGGAAATCATGGTTGTGGATTCCGTTGTCAGCAGTACCATAAAAGAGGGTAAATTCGACAAGATCCAGGCCCTGCTGGATGTATCGCCCGAGTCCGGATCCCGTTCTTTCAATAAGGAATTGTTCCGACTGGTAAAAGAGGGCAAGGTAAGCAAAGGAGATGCTCTAAAGAATTCTCCAAACCGACAAGGCCTGGAGATGAACCTCAAGGGAATATTCCTGAGCGAGTCGAATCGGATTATTGGAAATTAACTAGGCCGCGACTCTCGAGCATTCGCCAGATGGAAGCCGATTTTTGGTCGGCTATTTTTTCGCTTCGCTTGATGGCTGCCCGTCTCTCTTTCAGGTTGTTTTCCGCGATTTCCGCGAGGTCGTCGAGGTTATAGAGATAGACGTCCTCCATTTCTTCGCAGGAGGGATCGAAGTTTCTTGGCATACCGAGATCGATCAAGAAAAGCGGACGGTTTTTCCTAGCCTCTACGATCTCGCTCAGTTTTTGAGCGTCGAGGAGGGGTCGTTCCGTCTCTGTCGACGAAATTACTATATCGTATTGGTTTAAGTAGGATTTCAAGTTCTCCAGATTTCTGGGAGTGCCTCCCCACTGGTGAGTGGCGATTTCCGCTCTTTCAGACGAGTGGCTGGCTATTCCGAAATCGTTAGCGCCTCGGCTTCGCAAGGCTTTCGCTGTCTTCTCCCCGATGTCTCCGGTGCCGATAATGAGAACGCTAGTTTTGTGAAGGGCTCCGAAAATCTTCATGGAAAGATCTACGGCGACGTTTGAAATATTTATTTGCCCCTCGCCAATGGGGGTTGCGCTTCGTATCAATTTAACGGCTTGGAAGCCCTTTTGCATCATTCTGTTGATCAATTTTCCCGCGTATCCGAGGTCTTGGCACATAGCATAGGCCTCTTTGACTTGGCCGAAAATTTCCGCTTCGCCGGTAATTTGGGATCGAAGGCCCGCGGAAACTTCGATCAAATGTTTAATCGCTTCTTGGCCGTATCGGGTGGCGGCATGTTTTTCGATTTCCTTGATTTCGATTTGATAGAAATCTTGTAGGGTTTGAAATACAATCGAAATGCCGTTTCGAGGATCGCTAGTCTTGGTATAGAGCTCGAAACGGTTGCATGTATTCAGGATGAACGATTCCTCGATATCGGGAGATTCGTGCAAGCGCCGATAGAGTGTTTGAATCTGGCTATCGTCGAGAGAATAGCGCTCCCGCTCTTCCATGGATACGGTCTCATGGTTGACGGTAATGAGTAGAAGCTCTCCATGATGGAAACTCATCGCTGGGACGAAAGCGGACTATAAGGGGTTGCTTCAACGTCGTCTCCGGACGAGCTATCCACCGCTTCAAGTGAAATTAGGGCAGCGGCGAAGACGGCGATACAGGCCCATGAGAATTGCTTGTAGGAGATGATTTGCCGGTATCGCAAGAGGATGAGAAATCCGTAGGCGAGCCAAACGGCTATCGTCGCCGACAGTTTGGGTACATCGACAGAACTGATTTCACCCGACCAGTAGACGGCTCCGATAGCTAGCGAGCTGGAGAGAATAAGGAATCCAATCGCTAGCAGTCTCAGGTTGATGGATGTCAGTTCGATGATCGAGGGAAGAAAGGGGAATAGCCCGCCCATCTTTTTCTGTTTGAGGCTCCGGCTTTGCAGCAAATACATGGCTGAAGTAAGGGCCAGAATACCGAAACTCCCATAGCTGAATAAGGCCAGGGCTGCATGAGCCTCGATCCAAGGAGAATCGCCGAATATAGGAGCTCCAGCCGACGTGTCCCAGCTTTTGAAAGACAATGAAAGGATCGAGAAAATAGTGGCGAAAGCTGAGGTGAACATTCCGAGAAGGCTTACTCGAAATGCCGGTCCTACAAAAATGTAGAGGGCGATAGCGGACCAAACCATGAACTGCACGAGTTCGAAGCGATTGGATAGTGGGCAGCCGCCGTATTGGAGGCCCCTTGCGTAGAGGCCAAGGGTCTGTAGTATCCATCCGAAGCTAACGAGGCCGAGCGTGTAGGGCCGGCTCGCTTTTCGACGTAGTCGGAGGGTCGCGTAGGTCGCCAATACGGAAGTAGCCGCTAACACGACGGTCGCGAGAAAGATCCATTGACGGTCTTCGAGTCCAAGTAGGCTCATCAATTGATGCGAACCTTCTATTCTAAGCTATTCGCTATCTCCGTTTACTAGTTACCTTCGCCTCACGCTCCTTTTTGCGGACAAGGTAAGCTTTACGCCGGATTCGTTTGATTTTCTTTCTGTGCTGTTGTCCCATAGGTCTAGTAGTTCTTTAGAATCGGTCCCTGGACCGGTCCTGGATACGCCGAAAACGATTTAGGCTAAGTTCCTGATACCCGAGAGTTTCACAGCGGGTCAAGCCATGAAAACACTATCTGCTCAGCAATTCTGATCGGGAACACGCATGGCAAATCGAGGAATCCGGGTGTGGATAAGGTTTCCATCCTCATCAATTCCGTGAAAACTGCCTATTGCTGAGGCATCCGTGGCCGAGAGGTGGAAGCTGTTGTAGGAAAAGCTCTCGCCAGGAGCCAAATCGGGCTCGGCTCCAACTATTTTGTCGCCCTCGACGACCAGTTTTTCGCCATTGGGCGATGAGATGATCCATTTGCGGCCGAGGAGCTTTACGTGCCGCTGAGATTGGTTGTCTATAGTGATGTAATAGATAAAAACGTGGGGGGTTTCTTCAGGAGCGCTAGGCCCGCCATAATGGTACTCGAGATTGTCTAGCCTAACTTTCAGCCCCTCTAGTTGTGAAGACTGGTTCATTTCGATTCGAGCTCTGCATTCATCCGCCCGCGACGATTTTGACGATCTCGAGGCGGTCGCCCTCTTCGAGAATCGTTTCTGTCGCTTCCGATGGCGCGAGCGCCTGGCGATTTCTCTCTACGACTACAATTCCCAACTGATAGCCGATGGATTCGAGGAATTCAGGAAGGCTGCACCCATGGCTTACTTCGAATTCGGAGTCGTTAGCTATAATTTTCATTTAAAGGTTACGGGATTCAGGCTTTCATCCGGATGGTCGCTAACCAATTGATCTTCTAGAATGCCTATTGGTTCCGATGCTGCTGCTCGATCTGCAAGCAAAGATTGATCGAAATCCTTCCAGACGGGTTCGTAGCCCGCTTTGGCTATGGCGTTGGCGACTACTGCGGGCGGGCGCTCGTCGGCGATGTGAAACTGCTCGCCCGGTTGCTCGTCTTTGGGTGTGAAACTTGTTTCATCGAAAGCGCTGTAGCCGCCTGGCTCTGTGGATGATCCGGCGCTCATTGAGGTGATGCCTAATGGTATGAGACCGTCTCGAAGCGTAGCTGGTTCGCGCGTAGAGAGGGTAATCCCGGCTCGGGGAACGAATAGCCTGAGGGCTGCGATAAGTTGAACGAAATGGTGGTCGGGCAGAAACTCCACTTGCTCAAACTCTCCGGCTGCCGGCCGCATGCGAGGGAGGCTGAGTGAAATTTGGGCTTTCCAACAAACGCGCGTCAAGTGCTGGGCGTGGCAGGCGAGAGAGATCGCCTCTTGACGCCAGTCGTGGAGACCGAAGAGGGCTCCGATTCCGAGACGCCGAAATCCCGCTTGATAAGCCCGCTCAGCTGTATCCATTCTCCAATGAAAATGTTTTTTGGGACCGGCGGTGTGCAAGCTGCGGTAGGTGGTTTCGTCGTAGGTTTCCTGGTAGACAATCAGGGCCTCGCATCCCGCCTTTACCAAGGGCTCGTATTCCGTGGATTCAAGTGGGCCCAGCTCGAGAGCTATGCTCGGAAAACTGCGAGCCAGGCGACGCACGACGGATTCAACGTATCCGTTAGAAACATACTTCGGGTGTTCTCCCGCTACGAGGAGGATGGAACGAAAGCCCTGCTTGTGTAGGAGTCTGGCTTCGCGCTCTGCATCCTCGAGAGATAGGGTGATTCGAGGGATATCGTTGTGACGCGAGAAGCCGCAGTAGCGACAAACATTTACGCACTCATTGGACAAGTAGAGTGGGGCGAACATCCGCACGGTCTTTCCGAAATGCTTCAAGGTGGCCGCTTGCGACAGGCGGCACATCGTTTCTAAGAGCGGTTCAGCGGCAGGAGAAATGAGGCAGGCGAAGTCCTCGAGATTCTTGGCTCCTCCTGCGTTCAATATCCGCAGGACCTCCGAAGTTCGGGCATTTTTGGCAACTTCCGAGAGCGCTAGGAGATCGATTGTCTCGAATGTTTTGGAATAGGGGAAGTTCATCGGATGGCAAACATTCGTTTTTTGGAACTGGCGTGACCAATGCTGAAGCTACAGACGTTGGTTAGGCCTCTAGGAAAGCGGTCAGCGGGCTGCTGGCCTCCGCTTTTTTTGAGGCCGAACCGAGACCGATCTCGTAGGCCTCTCGGCCTGCCTCGACGGCTTTGGCGAAGGCTTTAGCCATGGCGGAAGGATCCTTGGCGATGGCGATAGCCGTGTTTATCAAGACTGCGTCCGCTCCCAGCTCCATGGCTTCGGCGGCGTGCGATGGCGCTCCTATGCCGGCGTCCACGACAACGGGAACGCTGGCTTGCTCAATGATTATCTCAATTTGCGAGCGTGTATCCAAACCACGATTACTTCCGATGGGAGATCCAAGAGGCATCACCGTTGCGGCTCCGGCCTCTTGCAGGCGTTGAGCCAGCACGGGATCGGCATTCATATAGGGAAGCACTGTGAATCCGTCAGCGACCAGTTCCTGGGTCGCTTTCAGCGTTTCGATAGGGTCGGGAAGCAGATAGTTCGGGTCGGGGTGAATCTCTAGCTTAACCCAATTTGGCAAGCCTGCCGCTACCGCGAGTCTGGCGATTCGGACTGCTTCCTCCGCATTCATCGCTCCGGCAGTGTTGGGAAGAATTAGATAGCGGTCGGGTTCGAGAAACTCGAGAATATTTGCGTAGGGATCCTTTGAAGAATCGAGGTTCGCCCGTTTTAGGGCCACGGTTACGAGTCCGGAACCGGAGGCCCGCAAAGCCTCTCTCATGGATTCATTGCTACTGAATTTCCCCGTGCCAACGAGGAGGCGTGAGTCGATTTCTCGATCTCCAATCTTTAATGGCTGGGACATTCTGGAAGTCATCTGATTTGCTGGACTATCATAAGACTCGTTGAGGGTAGCAATTCAATTTGAAAACAGCTCTCAAGCGGACGCCATTTGCCAATGCCAAATTTTGTTTGATTGAGCCAGGCAATCCTACGGTACTTCGGTAATGAAGAAAACGGCGTTGCTTGCCACGCGAGATCCGTCAGGTTTGAATAAGTTTGCCGGAAGGCTGGCAGAAGAATTTGGCTATCAGTTGCTCTGGTTGGCATCGATTGGTCCAGCACCGCTTCCGCGGATTTGCCAAGCGATCGAACTTGAGGAAGCGGAACGGGCGATTCGCGAGGGGCGCATTCCTCTCCTAGTGGCAAATTTTTGGAACCCTACTGTCGGAGTCCATAGAGGGTACGCTTGGAAAAAGGCGATGGCTGAGATGGATCACGACATTGTAGGATTGGTAAGGACCGCTGCCATTAGACCAAGCATGATGGGCGTCGTCGGCGATGCCCGCCAGTATTCGGATGCTTTAGATCTACTCGAAGCTGGCCCGGCCTTTTTGCCGGAATCCTTTCGGGTGCAGCAAGCATGCAACGCGCTGCACGCAGTGGCCGCGTTTGACGCTGCAGTCGCCCAGTTTTTGGAGTCGCAATCTGGCGAGGCCCCGGATTTGAATGCTTTGAGCGGCTACCCCAAGACGCTCTATTATTCATGGAAACGCGATGCTACCCTGAAGGGCGCCTCCGTCCAGCAGATGGCAGCCGTTTACGGGGGATTCGGCGAGCACTTCGAGACGATATCCGGCCCGGCCTTAGACTACGCTAGCCTGTTGGATCTATCACTGGCTACCTATGCCATTGGGGAATTCGAAAAACCGACGGCCCTGCTGATCTCAAAAGGGCAGCTAATGGCTGGGTCTAGCGCGAGCGAATTGGTATCGGCTTTGAAGGAGATTAGTCCTGAGGCAAAGCGGTTGCGTGAGTCGGCCCTTCTGGTGGTCAATGGTTCAATGGATCCCAGTCTTCTGGCAGAATTTTCTCCGACAAATTTTTCTTCGATAGTAGCCCCGAGTTTCCGGGATTTCGATAGCGAGCGAGGCCCGCGGCTCATTGCGAGCAAGGAAGGGCTCGGCTACGAGTCTCTGCAAGAAATCCGCTCAATCGCGGGAGGACTATTGGTCCAAGACAAGAATCGCGTTCCGGTTAATCCTATGGCCTGGCGGATCCCGAGCGGCGTCCAACCTTTGGTTTACGATTGGGAGACGATGATTTTCGGCGTCAAACTGGTCCGACACGTTCAGTCTTCCGCGTGCCTTGCTGTCCAAAACGAACGAATGGTCCTTCTGGCAAGCCACTTAACTACGCAGTTCGATTTCGAGAGGGCTTTTGCCGGAAACCAAAAGCGCTTGGACGGAGCGATCCTCGTATTTGACGAGGACCTGGAAGGTCCGGATATTCTCGATGCCGCCAAGCGGCAAGGAGCGTATCTAGTGATTCATCCGGGACTGGATTCCGATCGTGAAGCCAAATTGGTTGAGCGATCGAATGAACTGGGAATCGGTTTGGTAGCGACCGGGATAGGCTTGGCTAAATTGTAGGGCGTCTTTCGGGCTAGCGAAGAGCTATCAGCAAATCCTTGCTTTCCACTTGGTCGCCGGCTGCCGCTTCTATGCGCTCAACAACCCCGTCGGCGAGAGCGTAAACGGTCGTTTGCATCTTCATTGCTTCCAAAACAATCAGTTTGTCCTTCTTCTTAACCTGCTGTCCTACAGTCACGGATACGCTGCTAACCATGGCGGGGATGGGAGCTCCAACCTGCTTGTTGTCAGCGGGGTCCGCCTTTTCCCGGCGTTTCGACTTGGACTTGATCGATCGGTCCATAATCACGCATTCGCGGGCTCGTCCGTTCAGTTCGAAAGTCAAAGTTCTTTCGCCGTCCTCGTTGGGTTCGCTGATGTAAATCAACTTTACGATGAGCGTTTTTCCTTGCTCGATTTCCACGGAAATTTCCTCTCCAGGTTTGAGTCCGTAGAAAAAGACTGGGGTGGGCAGCACGCGAGCATGACCGTATTCCCCAACATATTTGATCAGATCCGCAAAGACGGTGGGGTACATCAGATGAGAGTAGAGATCGTCGTCATCTATGTTCCGTTTGAACTTCTCGGATACCTCTTTTCGAGTCGCCTCCAGGTCAATCTTCTTGGCCCGGCTGCCGGGACGTCCTCGGAAGGGTTTGCGGTCGCCAAGCACGACCCTCTGAACTTTCTTGGGCCAGCCTCCAATCGGTTGTCCGAGTCCACCGGACAGCATGTCGACCACGGATTCGGGGAAAGCGGTACCTGGCTCGAGGTTTACGAGGTCCTCGGGCTCCACCCCTTTCGTGAGCAAAAACATGGCCAGGTCGCCCACAACTTTGCTTGAAGGGGTGACTTTGACGATATCCCCGAGCAATTCATTGACGCCGTGATAATAGCGCACGACCTCTGTCCATCGCGAGCCAAGCCCTAATTGACGGGCTTGTTCGCGGAGATTTGTGTATTGGCCGCCTGGCATCTCGTGAGTGTAAACTTCGGCGCTTCCGAACTTTGGGCTGGTGTCAAAAGGTCCGTAGAATTGGCGCACGGCCTCCCAGTAGATAGACAGTTCATTGAAGAACTCCAAATCTAGACCGGTGTTGCGCGGATTACCTTTGAGGGCTTTGACAATGGAATTCAAGTTCGGCTGCGAGGTCAGCCCCGACAGAGACGACACAGCTAAGTCAGCTATGTCGGCTCCGGCTTCTGCCGCCTTGATAACGGAAGCTCCGGCTATCCCTGAAGAATCGTGCGTATGGAAATGAATGGGCGTTCCGATTTCCGAGCGTAGCGTTTTTACCAGTTTGAAAGCGGCATGGGGAGTGCAGAGCCCGGACATGTCTTTGATGGCGATGATATGAGCCCCCATTTTAACAAGCTCCTTAGCCATGTCGACGTAGTATTGAAGCGTATACTTATCGCGTTCAGGGTCTAGGATGTCTCCAGTATAGCAAATGGTGCCTTCGCATACCGAATTCGTGTCTTCGCGCACGGCTTTCATGGCGACCCTGAGATTCGGCAGATAATTGAGCGAATCGAAAATGCGGAATATATCCATGCCCGCTTCAGCCGAATGCTTGACGAGACCGCGAATTACATTGTCGGGATAATTCGAGTACCCGACGCCATTGGCGCCGCGAAGGAGCATCTGAAAGCAGATGTTCGGGATGCGTTCCCGCAAGCGGCGAAGCCGTTTGAAGGGATTCTCGTAGAGGAATCGCATGGTGGTGTCGAAGGTAGCTCCTCCCCAGCATTCGAGGGAATACAGCTCGCTGCCCCTGAAGGCGATAGCATCCGCCACTTGCAGTTGGTCATAGCTGCGCATGCGGGCTGCCAGCAGCGATTGATGGGCATCTCGCATCGTCGTATCGGTGATGAGAAGGCGCTTCTGATTGCGCGTCCACTCCGCGAATTTCTCAGGCCCATGCTTATCGAGATAGTCTTTTGTGCCCTTGGGAAGTTTCGTGGTGTGGTCATGCGGAGGAACGATAACGGGCAGGTTCATATCCGGGACCGGTCGGCCTTTTACCTGATCGTTCCCATTCACTATGGTGTTGCCCAGCAATTTCAGAAGTTTCGTGGCCCGGTCGTGTCGCCGCTTGAATTTGAATAGCTCGGGTGTTGTATCGATCAGAGTGGTGGTTGCCTCTCCCGCCTCGAAAATGGGGTGCGTAATTACATTCTCGATAAAAGGAATATTCGTCTTTACTCCGCGGATTCGCATCTCGTTCAAGGCGCGAACCATTCTTTGGATGGCGAGCTCGAAGGTTTGGGCGGATGCGGTAAGCTTGACCAAAAGCGAGTCGTAATAAGGCGTAATTACGGAACCCGTGTCTCCCATGGCTCCGTCCAAGCGTATTCCGAATCCTGCGGCGCTTCGGTAGTTGACGATTTTGCCGTAGTCAGGGGCGAAGTTCCTCTCGGGGTCTTCGGTGGTAATGCGAGCTTGTATGGCTACGCCGTTTCGCGTAATAGCACTTTGCTTGGGAATGCCGATTTCCTTGCCGTGAAGGGAACGGCCCTGAGCTATAAGAATCTGGGCTCTGACGATATCGATGCCTGTAATAACTTCCGTAACTGTATGCTCCACCTGGATACGTGGATTCATCTCGATGAAGAACCAGTCATGGCTGTCTTGGTCGAGCAGGAATTCCACAGTGCCTGCGTTGTAGTAGCCGATGGATTGGGCGATGTTTACCGCGGCTTCGCAGAGTTCCTTTCGAACCTTTTCAGGCAGGCCGACCGAGGGGGCTATTTCGATGACCTTCTGGTGGCGGCGTTGAACGGAGCAATCCCGTTCGTGCAGATGGACGACGTTCCCGTGCTTGTCCCCGAGGATTTGCACTTCGATGTGTTTGGCTCTCTTAATGTAGCGCTCGAGAAATACGGAAGGGTTGCCGAAGGCCCGCTGGGCTTCGCCTTGAGCTTCTTCGAGGAAGGAATTCAAATCTTTGGGGTCGTTAACGACTCGCATGCCTCGACCGCCTCCACCGAAGGCGGCTTTGATAATCAAAGGAAATCCGATCTTCTTAGCGATCTTACGTGCCTCCCTCGGATCCGATACGGGATCTTGAGTGCCGGGAAGGGTGGGAACGTTGGCCTTTTCGGCGATCTTACGGGCTTCGATTTTATCGCCCATTCGCTTGAGAATCTTTGGGTTGGGTCCAACGAAAGTGATGCCATTGTCTTCGCAAGCCTGAGCGAATTCGGCATTTTCCGATAAGAATCCGTAGCCGGGATGGATGAGATCGACGTTGTTGTCCTTAGCGATGTCGATGATGGTCTCTATGTCGAGGTAAGCCGCGACCGGACCTTTCCCGCGAGCTAGCAGGTAGGCTTCGTCGGCCTTGAATCGATGAACGCCGAATCGGTCCTCATGGGCGTACAAGGCGACGGTACGGCAACCCAGTTCAGTGGCGCTGCGGAAAATGCGGACAGCGATTTCGCTTCTATTGGCGGCAAGGAGTTTTTTCATGGAATAAATGCGTACGGCGATTTGCAACCGAGTTGGGGAATGAAGTTGGGGTGAGGGAAAGAGTCAAGGCACTCTGGATCTGATTTGCGGGAATCTCCTCCTATTTCTCCAGTGGTATAAAATTGCCAATCCGATTTTCTTGATTTTGGATCGGCTGCATGTTCGATCCTGTCGAGAAATTGAAAGACCATTTGCGTTGTCCGAGCGTGTCCACGGACTCTAAGTTTAAGGAAGGCATGGAAGGGTCGCGACGATTCTTAGAGAGCCTTTTTAGCGATATTGGTCTGAGTGTTGAAGTGGTGGATACGGAACTGCACCCGATCGTTCTCGCTCGTAGGGAGGGCAATCCGGAATGGCCGCACGTGCTCATTTACGGGCACTACGATGTGCAACCAGCCGATCCCCTCGAAAAATGGAATAGCGACCCCTTTGATCCCATTGTCAAAGATGGTCGGATTTTCGCTAGAGGGGCTGCGGACAACAAGGGCCCTCAAATGGCCCATATTGCGGCTGTTGCGCAGGCTTTGGAGGAGAATCCGGAATTGCCTTTGAGAATCACCTTTCTGATCGAGGGGGAGGAAGAAATCGGAAGCCCAAGCCTAAGACCGTTTTTGGAATCGAGCAAAGACGCGTTTGCAGATGTGGACCTAGTCTTGCTTTCCGATACCTTGAGTCCCTCGAAAGACCAGGTCGTTGTAACGGTAGGACTGAGAGGCATAGTCGTTATGGATTTAGAGGTGGAGGGACCGAGATCCGACTTGCATTCGGGGCTTCATGGGGGAGCCGTTTACAACCCGGTCCAGGCCCTGTGCGAGATTTGTGCTTCGCTCCACGATGAAAACAATCGGGTAACGATCGATGGTTTCTACGAAGGCGTGACGGATGTGGAAGATTGGGAGCGGGATGAACTCGCCAAGTTGGGAGCTGATGAGGCGGTCTACAGAGAGACACTGGGAGTGGAAGCTTTGCATCCGTTAACGGGATACACGCCATTTGAAGCGACGCGTTATCTTCCCACGCTAGAGTTCAATGGAATTGGCGGGGGCTACCAAGGAGAAGGCAGCAAAACGATTGTTCCGTCCAAGACGATGACTAAGATCTCTTGTCGGCTCGTGGGGAATCAGGATCCCAAGACGATTGGAGAGCGGGTTAAGCAGGCCGTATTGGATCGAGCCCCTAAGGGCGTTTCGGTGAAGGTCGAAATGGGTCATCAAGGTGCTCCCTACCTCGTCACGCCTCCGGGCAGGCCAAATTCTCCTGAGGATATGCCAGGCCGATTGACAAACGCATTTGAAGCTTCGACTCAGGCAATCAGTGAGGCATTTGGGCGTCCGCCCCTCTATCTTAGGGAAGGTGGAAGCATCCCCATTATCGCCGATTTTAAAAGCGTTCTTGGTCTTGATTCCGTTATGATCGGCCTCTTTCTCCCCGAAGACAATTTGCACGCTCCCAACGAAAGCATGAATCTTGAGGTCCTCAATCGAGGTATCCAAGCCTCCAAGAAGATTCTCCTTTCGATTGCTCGGCATGGATAGAGAATTGACGCCGGGGAATCCTTCAGAAGGAGGGAGGCCAACCTCCCGTTCTGAGGTGCTTGCTAGTCATGGAATGGTGGCGACAAGCCATCCTTTGGCGTCTCAGGTCGGTTTGGACATTCTCAAGGACGGAGGCTCGGCAATGGATGCCGCCATAGGCGCCAATGCCGCTCTTGGATTGATGGAGCCCGTTAGCAATGGAATAGGCGGCGACCTTTTTGCCATCGTTTGGGATCCTGAGCTCGAATGCTTGCGGGGGTTTAATGGGAGCGGCCGATCTCCGATGAATCTCACCAAAGACGTTTTTGCTCGCGAGGGGATATCGGAAGAGATTCCCCTGTTTGGCAGATTCTCCATTTCCACTCCTGGTTGTGTGGATGGCTGGTATCAGCTCCATGATGAATATGGAAGTCTTCCAATGGAGAGAATCCTAAAGCCGACGATCGCATACGCTTTTGATGGCCATCCAGTCCCGGAGATTATTGCCAGATCCTGGGGGAGAGAGATAGCATCCCGGAAAGAGAACCCGAGGCAATCTCCCGGTTTATTGGATACATTCGCTCCAGGCGAAAGCTGCCCGAGAAAAGGCGACATCTGGAAGAACCCGGCTCTCGGCGAGACCTTGGCGCTGATTTCCGAAGATGGCCGGGACGCGTTTTACGAGGGGTCGATTGCGAAAGCGATCGATGCTTACATGAGAGAAATTGGGGCATTTTTGTCATACGAAGACCTGGCTAATCATCGTGGGTCTTGGGTTGAACCGGTCTGCGCGAATTATCGGGGCTGGGATGTATGGGAATTGCCGCCGAATGGCCAGGGAATAGCGGCCCTGCAAATGCTAAATATCCTCGAAGGGTATGGGCTGGCCGACTACGGATTTGGAACTACTCGGCATCTGCACGCATTTATCGAGGCCAAGAAACTGGCGTACGAAGATCGGGCTAAATTCTATGCGGATCCCGACTTTTCTGATGCGCCGGTGGAAATGCTATTATCCAAAGACTACGCGTCTAAGAAGCGCTCGCTGATCGATTTACAGAGATCGTCTCGCCAATACTGCCCGGGAGTACTGGAAAGAGGCGATACAGTATATCTCTGCGCAGCGGACTCGAGAGGAATGATGGTTTCTTTGATACAAAGTAACTTCATCGGAATTGGTTCGGGCGTATGCGTGCCGCAACTCGGGTTCGGTTTTCAGAATCGGGGGGCGTCTTTCAATTTCGTAGAGGGTCATGCAAACGAGTACCAGCCTGGCAAGCGCCCTTTTCATACCATTATTCCGGCGTTTATAACGGAGGGCGGAAAGCCGCTGATGGCCTTTGGCGTAATGGGAGGGAGCATGCAGCCCCAGGGCCATGTCCAAGTAATCGTCAATATGAAGGATTTTGGGATGAATCTGCAGGAGGCGGGAGATGCCCCGCGCGTTAACCATGCAGGTTCTTCGCAACCATTCGGCTCCCCCCTTGAAATGACGAATGGAGGAATCGTGTATCTAGAAAATGGATTTAGCGAAACTGTTCGAACCGAATTAGCTGGGATGGGCCATCGTATCGATATGGCTTCGGGAAAAGGCTTATTCGGGGGATATCAGGGGATTTGGCGAAACCCGACCTCGGGAGTCTACACTGGAGCATCCGAAAGCCGTAAAGATGGCCAGGCGGTAGGCTATTGATAAGGTTCCTCGAACTCCACCTTTTTGCATAGAGTTCAAGGGTGAAACCCGACCTCTGGGCGGGTTTTATTAGCATATACCAGTTAAGTTGACGCGTAGGCGCGGAGCGGTACGTAGACGTGAGATCGCCCGCCACCAGAAATGAAAATATTGGGGACTGGCTAGGAGCGCCTTGCGTTTACGTCCCGTTGCGGCGATAGGTTTGCATCAAATCGAGAATCGTTTCACGTACCCTAAAGAGGGAACGTCGAATTTCTAGCTGCCAATTCTCGTGTTTAGTCTGAAGCGATCGAGCCGCTTCCAAGGTGGAAATAGTCAGGTGCAAAAGATGTAGAGAGCGCTTCAAGGTCGCGACCACGAAACCGGGCTCCGGATCGACGCCACTAGCGACTTCCTCCAAGGCCCCGATCAGTTTGCTTACGGTCATTTGAGAATGCCACAAGAGCTGATTCCACGGGTTGCTATCCTCGTCGTTCAGCAGTTTTCTAGATTCCGTTTCGAAGAAGATGCGCGACGTAATATCCATCATCTCGGAAATTAGAGGATGATTTGGAAGATACTCTTCAGGATCGCCCTCTCCCTCTTGAAATAGGCTGTCCTCGGTTTGGGCTTCCCATTCATCCGGTTCAACATCCGGGTAGTCAACGTTCTCGATTTCCCAGCCCATCGCCTCAGCTACTAGCTCCTCGCACTTGGGGTCGTCACCGTATTTCTCGAAGAGCTCGAGCAGCATGTCGCTGCGGGCGTCCGACTTTTGCAAGAAGGCTTCCCACTGAAATTCGTTCATTTCTTCCGTTGCAGGGATATCATCTTCGTTGTCGTCCTCTATCGCTTGAGACAAGTTGCCCATGAACTCGAACATCGCTTGCTGGTTTTTCAGCCGTTGATCGACCTCGTCGGTTTCCGAAAGCGTCCAGCTCGGCAAAGAGACTTGCCATTCGAAATCTGTTGTCTCGATTAGCACACGCCCGTTGCGTTCACTAAACCATTCAAGGTAGAGACAATTTCCAATAATGTAGGGGCTCCTCCTGTCTTTGCCGTGTTCGCCGATTAATTCATCGGTATCGACCGGAATCTTGACTTTCTTGGAAGCCGTCATGTCTCCAACTACACCATCTTGGAAGACGTCGAGGCCCGAGTAGTCTCCTTCGGTCGGTTTTTGGTTTTCGAATACAAGTTTTGCCCCCGCCAAATCGCGGTAGCAATTTCCCTTGAGTTTCAATTCCAGAGGCCGGTTGAGACCCTTTAGCCAGATGAGGCCAGTGACTTCTCCTGGCGCACGGTTGTGAATCTCTCCCTTAACAACGTATTGGTCGATTCTCCAAGCCATCGATGCAGAAATTAGTCTGGAAAAAAGGTCTGTCAATCGCTGGTAGATGACATATCTTCAGAACTTGGTTAAAATAGAATCAAAGGCGTTTTTTCAGTATAGCTCGCATTCCTCGCAACGAATATGCGAGAAATCCGAGCTCGGCCATTGCCTTTTCGCGGTATGGGATGGGAATGTAGGGCTATGAGCGAATGCATTGAACTGCTGGAAAAACTGGTCTCCATACCCAGCGTCAATCCGGTTTACGGAGGCCCGGGCGAAAAGGATGTGGAGGCATTTGTTAGGGAATGGCTTTCCGACAAAGGAATCGAATTCCTTTGTCAGGAGGTTCTTCCCGGAAGACGCAACGTGGTAGCCCGTATTGGGCCCAAGGACTTGCCTTCGGTGCTTGTAGAAGCTCATATGGATACAGTTGGCGTTGATGGATGGGCTCTTGGAGATCCTTACGAACTAGAATGCCGGGAGGGAAAGTGGTACGGGCGTGGCTCCTGCGATACGAAGGCGAGTTTGGCGACCTTCCTGTTGCTAGCGCAGCTTTGCCAAGAGAATGAAAGCGATCTGAACCATAGTTTGGTGTTTGCGGCGACTGTCGACGAAGAAGCTGCCCAACTGGGCGCTTACCAGCTAGCGGAGTTAAAGAGCCGCTACGATATTCGAGGCGCTTTAACCGGCGAACCGACGCGAAGCTGCATTATAACCAAGCACAAGGGAGCTTGTCGTTATACGGTGGAGGCTAAAGGCAAGGCTGCTCACGGCTCGACTCCCCATCTCGGGAAGAACGCCATTTACAAAATCGCCCGATTAGTGGAAAAGCTGGAACGACTGGCAGAGATGCTTTCCCGGGAAGAGAATCGAGAACCTATGGACCGAGGCAGTCTGAATATCGGACGGATTTCTGGAGGAATCGGTTTCAACATTGTACCGGACAGGTGTTCGATAGATCTGGATCGCCGACTTGGCGTTTCCGAGGACATGGAGGAGGCGCGGGAGGCGATCGAAATGATCGCCAAAACGGAATTGGGGGCGAGCCTATCTACGGTGCTTGAACGACCCTCCTTAAATACGGATAATGGGCATTGGTTTCCTCAAGCCCTAGCCAAGAGCTCTCGCGATTCTGGGTTTGATGCCACCGCTTTTGGCGAGGCTCCCTTCATGACGAATGGCGTGGCCTACGCAAGCGCGGGCATTCCGACAGTGGTTTTTGGACCGGGTGACATCGATCAAGCCCACAAAGTCGATGAGTACATAGAGGAGGGCGAAATGGAGCGATCTTTGAAGATATTGGAAGCGTTTTTCCTGTCCTAGGAATCTTATTACAGGGATGGAGCCCTTGAAGCGGCGGCTCTAGTTTCTAAAAAATGCGAAAATCGCCCGCAATGTAGAGAATGGCTAAACCGGCAGGCTCGAAATCCGAATTATCCTAGTGAAGATTGGACGGCAAATTGGATCGATGGTTTTCGGAATTCTAGCGACATTGGCATTGGGGATAGGCTCCTTGTTTTTCGTTATGCAAAGCCTCAACGAAAAGCGCAGCGTTCGGGTTAAAGTTCTAGACGTTATCGACGGGACTCGGGTTCGGGTGCTAGAAGAAGGGAAAGAGAACGAGGTTGTCTTGGCAGGCATCGCATATCCGCCGGGAGACGCGAAGTCTACCAGCGACGGAAAGTGGATGATCGAGACGGTCGCCAAGGGTTTTTTCTTCAACATGGAAATTCTCAAGGAGTATCAGAATAGCCGATATGTGAGGCTCTACGCTTTGGGTGGCGAATCAGTGAACGAGCTCATGCTCCGCAAAGGGTACGCCCGTTACTCGGCCATGGGGGTCGGCTTTCAAGAGGCCATGCTCGTGGCTGAGAAAAACGCAAAGGACAACCGAATTGGAATCTGGAACTCCCAAAGAGAGCTTTTCAGGAATGCTACCAGCACCATGAACAAGGCGGGTAAGCGGGACGAAAGCCCGGTAACGGTTTCTTAATAGGGCGGGCGCTGCGCATCGAATATTGGGGCTGACTGTCTCCAATCGGGCGCGAGGATGAAGCGCTCTCAAAACGGCTGGATGCCCCTTTCCACATGCAACGCATTCGAAATGCGATTGCGGGACACCCACTTCGACTTGCGCCGATGCATTGACATCAGGAAGGATTGGGGGCGATGATGGCTTAGTACGTCCCGATCTCAGCCCTATGGTATCCAAAACAAAGCCGAGCTGCTGCACGCCCACGAAACCGGAAAGCGCGAATTCATCTAGTTACGGCCAGGCGCTAGACGCGATCTCGACCTGCGCTCCGGACTATGGTAGCCGGGAAAACATGGTTTTGATCGAAAAGGGCTCCTTTTTGATGGGCACGGACAGCGACGAAGCCTGGGAAGCTGATGGAGAAAAATTGGTTAAAGAAGTCTATGTGGACGAATTTTGGATTTCTCGTTGTTGCGTTACGAATCGAGAATTTGCAGCATTTGTCGACGACACCAGCTACGTCACCGAGGCGGAGCAGTTTGGCTGGTCCTATGTATTTCATATTCTCCTGCCAAAAACGCTTTTGAAACGGCTCAAACCCCGCAATGTTCAAGGGTTAGATTGGTGGTATGGCGTAGAGGGAGCCTGCTGGAAGAAACCGGAGGGTCCGGGATCGAATATCAAGAAGCGTATGGATTACCCGGTTGTGCATGTTAGCTGGAACGATGCGGCTGCCTATTGTCTTTGGAAAGGGCAGCGTTTGCCGACAGAAGCGGAATGGGAGAAAGCCGCTCGCGGAGGGCTAGTGCAGAAAATGTACGCTTGGGGTGACGAGCTGTTGCCGGACGGTAAGCATCGATGCAATATTTGGCAGGGAAACTTTCCGTTGCAGAATTCCGCGGAGGATGGGCACGTAGGTCCCGCTCCGGCGAAATCTTTTCGAGCAAATGGATTTGGTCTGTATAACGTTGCTGGAAATGTCTGGGAGTGGTGCCAGGACTGGTTTTCGCCAACGTGGCGTTTAACTCATGACGAGCCCAATCCGAAGGGTCCGGACACGGGAGAGGGGAAGATGATGAAGGGCGGATCCTACCTGTGTCACGACAGCTACTGCAATCGCTATCGCGTGGCTGCCCGGACATCCAATACGCCGGATACCTCAACCGGAAATACCGGTTTTCGAACGGCGATCGACGCCTAGTCGTCCACTGAGGCGCTGCGTCCGATGCGTAACGGTCCGCGAGCGCCCTTGCGGCTCCGGGCTTGTGGCGGTTTCTTCCAGGTCCTGGGATCCGATTTGTCATCTCCAGCTTCAGGGCTTTGAACGGAATCTGCGGCGCCTGATGCTTCCTCTTCTCGATAAGAAGCGCTCTCGTATTCCTCATCGTAAGCGCGGTCGGGGCGACGGTCTTCTGAAGGCTTGTGCTTGGGTAGCGTATTTTCTTGCTGGTCTAGGCTGCTCTTCATGCGATTCAACTGATCCTCGAATTGTTTCAGTTCGCTCTGCTTGGATTGCAGCTCTTCAATATCTTCCTGGAAATTCTGCTTGGCTTGTTCGAACTGGCGGACCTCTTCCTTGAAGGCGGCCTGATCAGAGGCGAGTTTCAGCTGCTCTTCTTTTACTTTGTGCTGCAGCTCGCGAAGGGTGACCTCCGCATCCTTGCGATTCACTTCGATTTCACGCTGCTTAATTTGGAAGTCCTGGTCGAAGGAACGCTGGGCTTCGTCGAGTTTATCCTTCTGCTCCTGCAACTTAAAGCGATCAATCTCCAGCAGGCGGTTCGCTTCTTCGAGTTCCTCCATATCGAGATTCGAAGCCCGCGTTTCGATTTCGGCTTTCAGGTCTTCGATTTCTTTGGTCCGCTGCTCAATAAGAAAATCCTTCTCGGTGATGGATTCCTTGGATTGTTGAAGCGATTCCTTGAGTGCTTCGATTTCGCTTTCCTGGGCGGAGGAGCCAGAAGAAGCGACCTTGGCCTGTTCTAGGTCCCGATTCAGATCAGCGATTTGAGCTTCGAGGTCGAGCCGGGTGGCATTCCACTGCATTTGAGCAGCATCGAATTTTCGCTGTAATTCCCCGCTGGCGTGCGCGGCCTCGCCGTCGTTTTCTTCTGCCTCCGCTTGCATAGCTTCTAGATCGGCTAGCATGACTTCCGCTTCCGCTTTTTGCTTGGCGATCCGGGCTTCCCTCTCTTTGAGCTTCTTTTCCCGTTCCTCGAGGTCGGTCATCCGTTCGATTTTCTCGGTAGTCTCTCCCCAAGAACCGCCGTTTTGCCTAGTCATCTCTTCGAGCAACGTTTCCGCGTTGGCCTTGCTGGTGATTAGCTCTTGATTGGACTTTTCCAGTTGTTCGAGCTTCGCTTTCGTCTCGTCGAGTTCGTTTTGCAGCGATTTGGCCTCTGCCTCCTCGGCTAAAACTTTGCTGGGATCGTTCATCTTGAACAGGGTGGAGAGAGCCTGTTCGACCTCCATCATATCTTCCCAAGTGACAGCGCCATGGGAGGTGGTGTCGCGATTGAAAAACTTGTTGGTGGAATCGAAGATCTTCTTAAGATTCTTGGGCTCGTCGATAATATCCGTAACGCCGGCTCGGATACACCCTATGATATCCTCGAGCTCATGGCCCTCTGAGAGTAGGAGCACCGGTAGCTTGGGTTGCGCTTCCTTGAGTTGGGCTACCAATCCGAGCTCAGCCTGGTTTTCTTCGAAGAATCGATCCGTTATGGCCAGATCGAATCGCTCGTTTTGCGCTACTTCGAGTGCCTCTTTCCCGCTTGAAAGGGCAGTAGTGGAATAGCCGGTTCCGGAGAGCAGGAAAGATAGGGCTTTTGCTTCCTCTGTTTCGCTTTTAACGATGAGAATTTTTTCGTTCAAAACTTGCCTTTTCTAAAGGATTGTCGCCCGGCGTGGAGCGATAATTCGTCTCGGTCTTACACGTCAATTTGAGGGGCTCGCTAAACGGGCGGCTTCTTGATTTACGTCTTTTATACAAGACGAGGCTCGAAGTTTAGGAGTGGGTCCTATTTTGTTATTCGGGAGGATGAATACCAGGGGGCAGCGTTGATTTGTTTCAGTAATCTGACGACAGGCAGTTGTCCGTCTAGCAATCGAATTTACTTATGGGCCAATCAAAGAGTTACGAAACGCCTCTAACGGATAACGGGCCGCTGCTGAAGTGGGTAGAGAAGATGCGGGAGCTCTGCTCGCCAGATAGTATACACTGGTGCGATGGATCACAAGAAGAGTACGACATGCTTTGCCAGCAGATGGTGGACAGCGGAACCTTCATTAGACTGAATCCAGAAAAGCGGCCAAATAGCTACCTCTGCCGCTCCGATCCATCCGATGTCGCGAGAGTTGAGGATCGAACGTTCGTTTGCAGCCAGAGCAAAGATGCTGCTGGACCGATGAACAATTGGCGAAATCCGTACGAGATGAAGCGGGAGCTTAAGCGGCTCTTCACGGGCTCGATGAAAGGCCGGACCATGTATGTGGTTCCCTTCAGTATGGGTCCAATCGGATCCCCGATTGCCCACGTGGGTATTCAGCTAACGGACTCTCCCTATGTCGTGGTCAACATGCGTATTATGACTCGCATGGGAAAGAAGGTACTAGACAATCTGGGTAAAAAGCGGGTCGTGCCCTGTATGCATTCGGTGGGAATGCCTTTGCAGCCAAGTCAAGAGGACGTTCCCTGGCCTTGCGAGCCGGATCCCGAAAATAAGTACATCGTTCACTTTCCTGAGGAGAGGGCCATTTGGTCTTATGGAAGTGGATACGGAGGGAACGCGTTGCTTGGCAAGAAGTGCTTCGCATTGAGAATCGCCTCCTGCATGGCTCGAGACGAAGGCTGGATGGCTGAGCATATGCTGATTCTCGGGGTCGAGAATCCTGAAGGGGAAAAGACCTATGTTGCCGCTGCGTTTCCTAGCGCCTGCGGTAAGACGAACTTCGCCATGCTGATTCCGCCCGAAGGCTTTGAAGGCTGGAAAATTTGGACAGTTGGCGACGATATCGCCTGGATTAAGCCGGACGATGCTAGGCGTTTGAGGGCGATCAACCCGGAGTCTGGATTCTTTGGAGTCGCGCCGGGCACGTCGTACGAGACAAACCCAAACGCCATGGATTCCCTCAAGGAAAACACCATATTCACTAATGTAGCTTTGACCGACGATGGCGATGTCTGGTGGGAAGGGATGACTAAAGACACTCCGGACCATCTGATTGATTGGAAAGGGAATGACTGGACTTCCGACTCGAAAACGCCTGCTTCGCATCCGAATGCCCGCTTTACGGCCCCGGCTAGCCAATGCCCGACCATTGACCCCGCTTGGGAAGATCCGGAGGGAGTGGAGATCAAGGCTTTCATCTTTGGGGGTCGGCGCATGTCCACCTTGCCGCTCGTCTATCAGGCTTTCAATTGGTCGGATGGCGTTTACACGGGAGCGACTATGGGTTCCGAAATGACGGCGGCCGCTTTTGGTGAGCTGGGCAAAGTAAGGAGAGATCCGATGGCTATGCTACCGTTTTGCGGCTATCACATGGGCGATTATTTTCGTCATTGGTTCAAAATGCAGCGCCGCCTCAGCGAAACGCCTCGAGTCTTCCATGTTAATTGGTTCCGTAAAGACGAAGAAGGTCGCTTTATTTGGCCGGGATTCGGCGAAAATTTGCGCGTACTCAAGTGGATAGTGGATCGCGTCCGCGGTCGTACCAGAGCGATGGAAACCCCCATTGGCTGGATACCTCGATACGAGGACTTTCATTGGGAGGGGCTCGATTATCCCAGGGAGAAGTGGGACACCATCATGGAGGTCGACAGAGAGAAATGGAAGCGGGAGGTAATTCTCCACGAAGAACTCTTCATCGAACTAAGTTCGCACCTTCCAAAGGAGCTGCTGTTCGAGCGTGAACTGTTGATCTGCCGTCTTTAAACGGGCAATAATTATCTATGCTGCGATCGCCGAAGTGGCGATCGGAGGATTGGCTACCGGACGGGGGCTCGAGCCAGGTTCGATTCTTGGTAGAACTCTTGAAAGACCTGCCGGCGTTCCCGCTCGCGGTTCGCTTCCTCCACTTCGGCCCGGCTGAGCTGGCGCTCGTTGCTAAACATGATGCGCCGCATTTTTAGCAGAGCCATGTTTTGAAGTTGGCGCACCCGTTCCCGGGTGATGCCAAAAATATGTCCTACTTCCTCCAGGGTTAATGCGGAGTCGCGTTCGATGCCAAACCTCAGCTTGATGATTTGGGACTCTCTCTCCTCTAGGCGTTCAATAAGCTCGGAAAGATCGCCTTGCATCGACTTTTGATTGAGTCTTTCAAAGGGGGAGTGGGCATTCTCGTCGCCAACCACATCCCCTAGTTCACCTCCCTGATAGTCGTCTCCGAGAGGAGCGTTGAGAGAGGCAGGTCGGGCGCTAACCGTTTTTAAATGGGCTACTTTACTTGCTGAGATTTCGAGAATATCTCCAAGTTCCTCATTCGTCGGCTCCCGCCCCAATTCTTCGGCAAGGTGTCGGGATATCTTTCGTATCTGGGAGATGCGATCAACAAGATGAACGGGAAGGCGGATCGTCTTGCTTTGATTGGCCAGGGCGCCTTTTATGGACTGTTTTATCCACCAGGAAGCATAGGTGCTGAGTTTGCCGCCTTTCTCGGGATCGAAGCGCTCCACGGCCTTGATGAGACCAATGTTCCCTTCGCTAATCAGGTCCATTACTGGCAATCCGTAGTCCCGGTAGTCGTATGCGATTTTAACTACAAGACGCAGATTTGAGGAAATCATGCGTTCTCGGGCTTTCCGGTCGCCAGCCTTGATCTTCTCTGCCAGTTCCACTTCCTCTTCCCGGGTAAGGAGCGGGAATTTCCCAATTTCGTTAAGGTAAAGCTGAATACCGCTACGGTCTCTAGAATCGATTCGCTCTACCGCATTGCTGCTGGGTGCTCTCCCTTCACTCAGCGAGACCCTATTTGGGGACCTAGTTACGTTGGCGGGTGGATGACTGTGGCGGCTCTGCCGATCGCTGTTCGAGGTAGTCATGAACGATTCCAAAACAGCGCTATCCGTCCCATTTCGGATAGTTGGAGACTTGGCGATCGGACTGCTAACCGAATTCAACTCAGTCATCTTCCAGAAGCCCGTAGATCAGGGGATAGGCCGAGTAGAGCCAAATCATCGATTTGTCCAGAGAGGCAAATCTATTCATAGCTCATTTATAAATAGGCTGCTAATACCGTGAGCCTATGTGGGGCTTCAACCACCTTTGACAGATGGTATAGCGCCTTTCTGAATACTGGATGACAATAAAGATTTGCACGGCAAGCTACGGGGTATTTAAAAGCCGAAAATGTAGGGTGGCCGCTTGCGGCGACCGAAAAAGTGGAGCGAATCTCAACCTAGGCTGGACGTCGCGAGCGACGTACCTGAGAGAGAATGAAGCTCTTTTCGCCTGTACCAAGTTCCTTCAAATTGATGGCAGTCGCGGGATCGGGCTCTACCTGTTTGCTTTGATGCAAAGCTTCCTCTAAAACGATTCAGCTACGGAAACCGCTTTGAACAGGGCCGAGGCTTTGAATATCGTTTCCTGGTACTCGGACTCTGGATCCGAGTCAGCCACGATGCCCGCTCCTGCTTGAATGATGACTTTTCCGTTTTGAACCATGGAAGTTCGAAGAGTGATACAGGAGTCAAGATTTCCGTTGTAGCTAAAGTATCCGAGAGCGCCGGCATAGAACTCGCGTTGATCGGGTTCGCCCTCGGCGATAATTTGCATAGCCCGAATTTTTGGAGCGCCGCTTACGGTTCCCGCCGGAAAAGTGGCTCTCATCAAGTCGAATGCATTGCGATTTGAGGCAATCGTTCCCTCTACTTGCGAAACGATATGCATTACGTGCGAGTAGCGTTCAATTATCATGTAATCGGGCACGGTTACCGATCCATAATGGCAGACCCGGCCAATGTCGTTCCGGGCCAAGTCGATGAGCATTAGATGCTCCGCCTTTTCTTTCTCATCGGCGAGCAACTCCTTTTCCAGACCGAGGTCCTCGGATTCCGTCTTTCCGCGGGGCCGAGTTCCAGCGATAGGACGAATCTCGACTTTGTCGTCTGTCAGTTTGACATGAACTTCAGGAGACGCCCCGACTATAGAAAATCCTTCTGCCTCTAGGAGAAACATGTAGGGCGAAGGATTCACCGTGCGAAGGGCCCGGTAGAGATCCAGAGGCGTTTTGGAAAACTTTTTTTCAAAACGCTGGCTGAGCACAACTTGGAAGATGTCGCCTGCCCGAATGTACTCCTTGGAGCGCTCTACCAGGTTTTCGAAATCCTCTTTCAGGAAATTTCCATCCGGAATTTGGATACCTTCTGGCGACTTAAGGGCTGCCGGCTCTACCTGGCTTGGCTTGTCTAATGTCGCTTGAAGGTGCCGAAGCTCGTCGATCGCCGCTCGATAAGCCTCGCCGGCGGATTCGTGGGCATCGGGTCTGGCATTAACGAGAAGGCGGATAGTTTGCTTGGCTCGGTCGAAAATCACCATGGAGTCGGCTAGCATGTAGTAGCTTAGTGGGGACTGGTGAGAGTTTTTCTTGGCTCGAGGAACGGTCGGTTCGATCCGGCAAATGTACTCATAGGAGAGGTACCCTACGGCTCCGCCTGTAAAGGGTGGCAATTCCGGAAAATCGATTGGCTGATACTGGCTAATCTCCTCCTCGATCAGGGATAGGGGGTCATCGGGCGTCGCTATTTCGACAGTCTCTTTCCCAGGCTCTTCGATCAAGGTCCGATCCCAGAATGAGGTGAAGATTTTCCGGGGCCGGCAGGCAATGAATGTGTATCTAGAAAGACGTTCACCCCCTTCGATCGATTCAAGCAAAAAGGCAGGGCTGTCAGATTTGAGCTTAGAGTACGCGGTAACCGGCGTTTCGATATCGGCCATAAGATCGGCATACACAGGAATGAGGTTCCCCCGCGATGCGAGGGCCTCGAAATCCTCCAGATCTATACTTGGCTGTAGTTCGTGCGACATCTAGGCGAATTATTCGGAGGCGACAACCTAAGGCTCTGATTCTGAGTGTCTACGAAATTATTGTCCGAATATTTCATAAACTTTAAGGCATGGGGTGTAAGTGGTATAAGCGAGCGCGTGTCCAATAAGTAGATGAGATCGGATTCTTCGGATCAAGGGCGACGCTAGCGGCCTAAGGTTTTTCATGCGCCCGCTGGAGTATCCGGGCTATCCCCACTGGGACGTGTCTTCGAAATGATGTTCGAATGCCGGTCTCGATTCTGTTCCGTAGTAGCGGAGATAGTCTTCCCAATCGACCAGCTTGGCTTTATCGCGCGGATTGTTCCGCTTAAAAAGCCGTTTTTTGCGAACTCCGGGATCCGCGGTCACGTAATAGGCTTTCGTTGGAAAGCCGATTTTCGCCTTCACGGAGGTCAACCAGTTGGCATCTTGAAACTCTTTGGTGAAAGGCCCAGCTATGACGACATCGATGTGGCTGAGGTTGACGACAGCAGTATCGAAAACGGCGTTGTAAATGGGCTCTCTAAAAGCGGATTTGAATTCCGGACTGTCTCGATCGTCAGGATTCTTTTGGGCCAGCGATAGGGCGGCTTTGACGATGGGTTCGGTGGCCGTGTCGATATCCAAGAAGGCCGCGCCGAGGCGAGCCGCCAGCTCTCTCCCGAATCGCGTTTTTCCAGAGGCGGGCGGGCCGCCAACAATGTGGAGGGTCGGCATAATGGGTCGGATCAAACACTAGGGACTGAGGTGGCGCAAGCCTTCGCCGAAGCAGGCACGGTAATCGAGAAGGCTGACAGATCAGCCGCGCGTCCTGCCGCAGCCTTGGCGAAGGAGTGATCCGCATGCAAGGTGGTGTGGGGGCTGGGGAAGTTATAGCCTTCGGCTACCCGATTGTGTGCCCGGCTTGGGCACGGTGTAAATGTGGTTAAAGTCCACTATAGTAAGGACCAATAAACAAAATTGGCTCTAGA
The DNA here is from genome assembly GCA_964404745.1 of uncultured Opitutaceae bacterium. Taxonomy (GTDB): domain Bacteria; phylum Verrucomicrobiota; class Verrucomicrobiia; order Opitutales; family Opitutaceae; genus Pelagisphaera. Next base: position 184 of record CAYOLG010000004.1, on the reverse strand, counting down.
CTAGCATGGTACACTGTTTTCCTTTGCTATCTACTGATGAACAAAGGGTTAACGAAACATAAGCGAAGAAAAATGAATGTGTCGACTACGTCTCGGTACTAATGTACCGTGGGGATAAACCGCAACACTGTGAACCGCTATTATAATATCTTTCGAGAGCATATACTCTCATGGCAATACAGGG